>SLRQ01000038.1 GCA_007130885.1 Deltaproteobacteria bacterium | reverse complement strand
TGCGCTACATCTTTGAAAATGGCTGCAAGGAGGGTTTGGTTTCCCATCCAGCAAAATGGGCGGGACTCAATGCTGTCGATGCCTTGACCAAAGGCAAGACCATTGAAGGCATCTGGGTGAATAGAACAGCCTTGTATATTGCGCATAGAGCCCCGAATAGGAATGAGGTCAATGAAGAAAACTTCGCGACAAAGTGTAGGCTGGCGCTCGACCCCATTCCCTTATGGGAACGCATGCCGAGGAAGCAACGACACAAGAACGCAGCGGAACTCGTCGCCGATGCTGCCGGGTCAGTTCCGCCAGAAACGAGAAAGCGAACGAAGAAAAGAACAAGAGCTTTGGCAAGGAGCCCTCACCACCGGCCCTCGAGATTGGAAAAGGGAGTTGCTCCGTTATGCCACGCGGCAAGTAAGGCTGTGGCTCTTGCATTCAGGGAAGCTTACCGAGCCTTTGTTGCGAGCTACCGAGCAGCCGCCGAGAACCTCGCGAAGAGGCTGCCACGCCTTGGTTTCCCCATGCACTCGCAGGTGATGGCCTTCGCGGTCCTGGAGGCGAGCTAGCCATTCGAACTCGAACTCCGTGCGGCGCTCGCGGAACGTCTCTCTAGATTGGAGATGCCGCTGATACGCCGCCCTTCCAGTTGGTCCGAATCCTGGTCAAAACCAGCCTCTACCGCGCTCTCTTGCTCGACAAGCTCGAATTCTTGTTGGCCCAAGTGAAGCGATCATGCTCGAGTTCGTCCGTCCATCCCACCAACTAGGGCCCCCGGACATCCTATTACTTCGGGGCCTCTCCATTCCCTTTCTATTCGGGCCTTTCTATTCGGGCCCTTTCTATTCGGGCGGCACCTCACAGGGGGCCTTTCTATTCGGGCCTTTCTATTCGGGCGGCACCTCACAGGGGGCACCTCACAGGGAGCCTTTGTTGCGAGCTACCGAGCAGCCGCAGAGAACCTCGCGAAGAGGCTGCCACGCCTTGGTTTCCCCATGCACTCGCAGGTGATGGCCTTCGCGGTCCTGGAGGCGAGGTAGCCATTCGAACTCAAACTCCGTGCGGCGCTCGCGGAACGACTCTCTAGATTAGAGATGCCGCTGATACGCGGCTCTTCCAGTTGGTCCGGATCCTGGCTAAAACCAGCCCCTACGGCGCTCTCTTGCTCAACAAGCTCGAATTCTTGTTGGCCCAAGTGAAGCGATCATGCTCGAGTTCGTACGCCTAGACCGCCAACTAGGGCCCCCGGACATCCTACTACTTCGGGGCCTCTCCATTCCCTTTCTATTCGGGCCCTTTCTATTCGGGCGGCACCTCACAGGGGCACCTCACAGGGGCACCTCACAGGGGCACCTCACAGGGCTTTCTATTCGGGCGGCACCTCACAGGGGCACCTCACAGGGGCACCTCACAGGGCCTCACAGGGCACCTCACAGGGCACAGGGGGGGCACCTCTCAGGGCACCTCATAGGGGCTCCTGCTGCGTTCCTGGAAAGTAAGGTTAGATGCGCGTCCGCATTAACTCGCTATGTGAATGGCCACCGCCCCGAACAACCTCCGCCTGGTTGTGACTTTCTGAAAACCGCTCCCACGCAGCAAATCGTGAATCTCCTCAGGCGTGTAAAAGCGAGCCGCCGACTGTGCCAGGTAGTGATAGGCTGACCGGTTTCCCGAGAGCATGGAGCCGACACCCGCGACGAAGAGGTTCAGGTAAGTCTTCCAGGCGGCCTGAACGAATCGCGATCGAGGGCGGCTCGATTCCACGATGACCAGGCGCCCTCCCGGGGCCAGCACTCTGCGGATCTCGGCAAGGTACCTGCTCGAGAGGGGGTTCCTAAAGGTCAGGTTACGAAATGCGAAGGAGATGCCGATGCCGTCGAAGCAGCCGTCCGGAAAGGGCATGGCGGAGGCGTCTCCCTGCACGAAAGTCACGGGCCGAGCTAGGGCCTCAACCTTCCGCTGCGCCAGCCTGAGCATTGGCCTGCTGAAGTCGAGACCGATCACGGCCGTCTCCCTCGGAGCATAGCGTGAGAGCTCCGCCGCAAGATCGCCGGTGCCGCAACATAGGTCCAGCACCCGCCTCGGTGAGTCCTTCAGACAAGCTCTCGATGCTTCCCTACGCCATCGGAGGTCCAAGCCCAAGGTGATGGCGCGGTTGACCAGATCGTACCGTTTGGGCACGGCGACGAACATCTGATGGAGAGGCCGCCTGTCTTGCAAAGCCCTTTCTACGGCGTCATTCGTATCTCGGCTCATGACGTTCCAATGTTGCTACACGGTCGTCGTAATTCCCGATCGTCGAAGCGCGGATGCAAGGCATCACGAGAGGGAGTGCAGCCCGAAATACGTGACCGACGCACGGTTCTCGCCCGTAAGGAAGTGCTGGAACCGTCCAAGCCGTTTAGGGCTCCCAGGTGCCGGTCCACAGCCGCGTTACGAAGGTGGGGTTGTCCTCGTCCTCCTCCGAAAGCTCTACCTGGAAGGAGGTGCCTTCGGCCTCCGGGCCCACAAAGCTCACACCAGGTTCTCTAACGAGGAGACGGTCACCGGGGCCGAAGAGGCCGTCATCTTCCGTGTCGGTATCAAGCACATGATTCATCTGAAACCGATCCTCGCCCGGCTCTTGGAGGGTGACGTTGAGTCTCGTCGGATCGAGGCTTCGAGAGCCGCTCTCCATCTCTATGAAGAAGAGGTTGTCACCTCCATCGAGCGTCAAATCGTCATCATGATTGACCAGCGTAAACGAGAAACTGTCGCTCTCCCCGCAGGAGAGCAGAAGTAGAGATGCCGCAGCAAAAGCTAAGATGATCCTCATCGGGGTCCTCCAGTGAGAGTTGAACTCACAATATACTAAACCAGAAGATCGTAGGAGGGATACAGCTGCGGCAGAGGTGTGGTGCTGCAGAGCCCAAATCAACCGCTGCGAAGGTATTGCTTCGAAGTCCGAAGGATTCGGACTTCCAGAAGCTGCGACAGTCACATCGGCCCTGGTCATCTGGAACGGCGACACTATTGTCACTGGGCCCAAACGTTCATCGGCGGCCCGAAGCGACGCCGACGACGGAGATCCGTTGAACCCAATCCAAGTAAGGAGATGACCATGGCCCGCATCATCCCAGTTCTGGTCGGCCCCATGTACGAGGATCAGGAGGTCTGGTACCCGAAATACCGGCTGGAGGAAGCCGGCTTCGAGACGCCGCTGGTCGGCACCCGCAAGGGAGAGTACATGAGCAAGTACGGCTATCCAGCCAAGGCCGAGTCAGCGGCCGCCGACATGAAGGCCGACGATCTCGCGGGGATAATGGTGCCGGGCGGCTATGCGCCCGACAAGCTACGAACCGATCCCGACGTGCTGGAGTTGGTCAGGGGCGTGCATGCGAAAGGCGGCATGGTAGCCACCATCTGCCACGGCCCATGGGTGCTAATCTCAGCGGGCATCGTAAAAGAAAGGCGCATAGCGGCTACCAAGGCCATAAAGGACGACCTGGTGAACGCTGGAGCGCACTTCGTGGACGAGGAGGCGGTGGTCGACGGCAATATCGTGTCGGCGCGCCGGCCCTCGGATCTGCCCGCCTTCGCGAGAGCCATGCTCAAGGTGCTCGAGAAGAGAGCCGAGCCCTCGGCCGCCGGCCGGCGTGAGGCAAGGGAGCCGACTACACCGCCCCCAGCGTAGATGGAAATGACACGAAGGACCCGAAGCGGGAGCCGAGGGGCGGCCGACCCGCCCCCCGGCAAGAACCGATACGGTAGTGGATTACGCCTCGCTGGGCCTGTACTCGCGGCCACCTGGCTCGCGCTCGCGAGCTTCGCGCTTGCGTACGGCCTTGGCCGGATAGCCAGCAAGACCGCCTAACACGCCTGAGGCCGCTCCAAGGACGGCCGCTATGAAGTAGCCCCAGGACGCCGCCTCGCCAACCTCCATTGGGGCGACGACCGGCGCCTCGGCCGCCACGGCCGCGGCTGCTCCGCCTAGGGCAACCAGACCCGCGAACAATGTCATGCCTATGAACGAGAAGGCCCAAGTCGCCGCGCCCTGGACGCCGGCATCCATGTTAGTGCGCAGGTTGGATGCCCTCACGCCGACGAATGCGCCGACGAACGTTGCCAGAATCACGGTCAAGATGGACCAGAAGCCGGTCCCCCAGCCGATCGTACCAAGGTCGGCGGCGGCGGGATCGACGGCGCTCAGGCCGAGTCCGGCCCCCAGTGCCAACAGGCCGAGACCGGTTGCCAGGGTGACAAACAGCCCGACGAAGATGCCTCCCCAACTCACGTTGGTCGTGGGGCGGCGTTCGACGTACTCGGTCCTGTAGTGCTTTTTTTCGGTCTTATAGTGCCCTTTGGTGCCCTCCGGGGGCGTCGGGCCGGTAGGCCCAGTGGGACCCTTGGGACCACCCGTGGGAGTAGTCATAGTACTACCTCCTTGGGATACGAGGGAGAGCCCGCTGTGCGCCGGCTCACGTCAAGTGGCGTAAACTGCCGGAGGGGGCTTGCACCAGCCGTGTCTTGTGCACGGCTAGCAAGCATACCTCGCGCCTTAGATAGGGATTCGTATTGGGCGGACAAGCCGGGGCTCATCGTGGAGGGCTCCAGCCCCCTGGCGCGCCTCCGCGCATCGCAGCGTTGCAGAGGAGTCACAGAATACCCGCCCGGCAAGGCACAGAGGTACCTCGTCCGGCGAGACAGAAAATGAAGCGCGACCTTTCTTGTAAAGCGATTCTAGACCGGGTATCGGGTTCTGCGTAGTCTCTTGCTCGAGGAAGATGAGCGCACGCGGCCTGAACTCCGCACTAAATCCGCCTGGGTTACTCCGAACGATCGGGTGATGAAGACGAGGACGAAGACAAACATGAAGAGGACGAGGACTCTACGATTGTACCCCGCGGCCGCTGAGCCTCGCCGCCGGAAGGCGCCGGGAGACAACTTCCAAGGAGGCTTAGAACCATGATTCGTTCATTGCCCGTTGGTGTTGGGACGGTTTCGATTCTTGCTTTGCTGGTTTCGGCCGGCTGCAACGGTCAGAAGGAACCGGCGTTCGTCGATTGCCGGGAGCCGTCGGCCGAGGAGCCTCTCGGTGTGCTGGCGACGTGGGAGCGGGATCCGACGACCACGATGATAATCGACTGGCACGTCGGCCCGGGCGACGAAGCGGACCGAAGTTTTTGCTACAAGAAGGTGGGCGCTGAAGGCTGGCAGCACTTGGTGGAGGCAGAGCGTCACGATTTCCCTCACTCCGATCGGATCATTCATCGCGTAGCGCTCGAGGATTTGCAACCGGGTACTGAGTATCGCTTTCGCGCGGGGGAGTTCGAACGTCGCTATAAGATAGAAACAATGCCCAAGAGCATAGACGATGAGCCCCTGGTGTTCGCGGCGGGAGGCGATACCATGCACGCGAAAATCATGCTCGAGACCATGAACGAGGTCGTAATGAGGTACGATCCGGCCTTCGTCGCGTGGGCCGGTGATCTGGCCATGGATGATGGGGAACCGGAGCGGGCCCATCACTGGGATGATTGGTTCGAGGCCAACCATAATACGCTCATCGGTCCGGGTGGACGCATCGTGCCGATTTTGGTCGCCATCGGCAACCATGAGGTTCTCGACGGCTACTTCGCCAACCATGATGACGCGGAGGAGACCGATGAATGGCGAGCGAGCGTCGCCCCTTACTTCTACAGTATCTTCTCGTTCCCCGGCCAGCCCGGGTATGAAGCTCTCGATTTCGGGGAATATCTGACGATGATTGCCTTGGACTCCGAGCACACCAATCCCGTGGAAGGCGCGCAGACAGAATGGCTGGCCGGCGTTCTGAAGGAGCGTGCCGATGCCGGCGTTCCCCATGTGTTTCCGTTTTACCATGTGCCGGCATACCCGTCGCATCGCGACAAGGACGAACTAATCTCCACGCTCGTTCGCGAAAACTGGGTGCCGCTCTTCGAGGAGCACGGAGTCAAATATGCGTTCGAGGGGCACGACCACACCTACATGCGCACGCATCCGATCCTTGAAGGAGAGATCGACCCCGACGGCGTCATCTACGTGGGTGACGGCGCGTGGGGTGTGGTGCCGCGTTCCGTCGACTCCGAGCGCTGGTATATTGACCAATATGCGACCAAGTTACACGGCGTCATCGTCTCGCTGCACGGTTCGGAAAGACATTTCCGCGTGGTGGATACCCACGGCGAGGTGTTCGACGAGTGGACGGACGAGCGATAGGAGCACAGTATGGTAGGGATCACGTGTTGTTGTGAATCAATAGCCGGCGCACGGAGCCGGTCGGGAGAAATACGAAAGGTTTCAACAATGCGCCCGGTCATCGTAGCGTTCGTGCTGGTAAGCTTTTCGGTAACGGCTTGTGACTCTGAATGGTCACCTACCCTGGACGATGTGCTCCGGCTGAACCACATTCAAGTCAAGGGAACGCACAACAGCTACAAGCTAATTCCGCACGAGCTTTACGATGACGAGGTGCCGGATGATTTCAATTATGGTCACGCCGAGCTGGACGTGCAGTTGGCTGAGCAGGGTGTGCGACAGCTAGAGCTGGATTTGTTTTATGACTACGAGCGTGATTGTCACAATGTTCTTCACGCTCCGGTGGTCGACCCGCTGAGCACGTGTGATGAATTCACCGAATGCCTCGAGATCATCCGTCGCTTTTCCGACGAGCATCCGCTGCATCTCCCGATATTCGTGTTCATCGAAACCAAGAACTCCCACTTCACTCCGGATGAGGCCGATTTCCAGCTTGAAGCTGTGGAGCGCGCAATCACCGAGGTCTTCCCCAAGGAGCAGCTCATCACCCCCGACGAGGTCCGGGGCGACTACGACAGCCTCTACGAGGCGGTCACGGAGAGGGGATGGCCGACTCTCGGCAAGGTTCGCGGGCGAATAATGCTGGTGCATTTGGACGGCAGCGCCTACCGGGATGAGTACACCGAGGGACAAACGACCACAGAGGGCAGGCTCATGTTCCCGTTGGCCTCGGCCGACACTCCGGTGTTGGCCATCTCCAAGATCGACAACCCGATCAGGAATCAGGAACGCATTCAGGAATGGGTCCAAAAAGGCCTGATAGTTCGAACACGTTCCGACACGCCCGGTAATGAGGCCCTAACCGGCGATACCACGCGCCGAGAGGCGGCCATAGAGAGCGGGGCGCAGATCATCAGCACCGACTATCCCGTACCGCTCCCCGATGTGGACTTCGTGATGGAGTTCGAGGGCATACCGCATGATCAGCCGGGCCGGTGCAATCCGCTGACCGCTCCCCCCGAGTGCTATGATGAGGCTTTGGACCCGTACCGGGCCGACTCGGATTGAGCCCGAGCAGATGGGATCCAGGCGGCCTGCCCGAAGTCTTCCCGAGGTGGGCAACAGCCGAAGATCCAGGTCGTCCGGCCTTGTCCCTCCCACCTAGCGGAGCCACCATCTCGATCGAAGAGCCTTGTCATTGAGCCTGACCGCGCCTGCCTCCTAGTTCCCAGGCCGATGACTTGGCACCAAGCGTGGCTGAGCGCCAGAGGCCGATCCCGAATGGGACCGGCCCCCGACTTGATGAATTCATACACACCGAATGCTACTTCGATTTGCACTTCTTGGGAGGCTTGTCACATACATCCGGCAAGAGGACAGCGTCGATGACATGGATGACGCCATTGGTTGCCGAGATGTCGGTAGCGATCACGTTTGCCACTCTATTGATGACCAACACCCCGCATTTCAGCTCCACCTTGATGGGCTTTTGGGCGAGCGTCTCGACCTTCACCTTGCCGTCACCTGCATTGATTGCGGCCAGAACATCAGCTTCGAGCAACTCGCCTTCCACGACGTGATACTGCAAGATTGTGGCGAGATCATCGCTCGCAAGCAGCTCTTCCGCCGAGATCTGCAGCTCTTCCAGCAAAGCCAAGAAAGCAGCATCGGTTGGCGCGAAGACGGTGAACGGCCCGGCGTCATCATCGGCGAAGATGGGCGCAAGCCCCGCCTCGGTCAGAGCCGCGAGCAAGATTGTGAAGTCCCCGGCGGCTTCGGCCGTCTCGAGGATGCTTAGAAGCTCCGGCTTGGCGGGCGGCAATAGCACCTCGTCGATTACATGGATTACGCCGTTGGTGGCTTGAATGTCGGTGGCGATCACATTCGCAACACCGTTGATGACAATCACGCCGTCCTCGATCGTCGCCGTGATGGCCTCGTTGGCAAGCGTCTCGACCGCAGCTATGCCGCCTCCAGCACAGATGGCGTTGCTAACATCAGCTTCCAAGAGCGTTCCGGCCACGACATGATATTGAAGAATTGTAACTAGATCTTCGCTTGCAAGCAGCTCCTCTGCTGAAATGTCCAGCGCTTCCAGCAAAGCCAAGAACGCAGCGTCCGTCGGCGCGAAGACGGTGAACGGGCCGGCATCGTCATCGGCGAAGATGGGCGCAAGCCCCGCCTCGGTCAGAGCCGCGAGAAGTATCGTGAAGTCGCCGGCCGCCTCGGCTGTCTCGATAATACTCAACAGCTCGGGCTCGTGATTCGGACCGGGATTGCCGGCTGGATCGCGTTCCAAATCCCCACAGGCGGCAAACATGCCCAGTAACGAGATCACTCCGAGTATGGTAAACAATTTGGTCTTTGAGAAGAGATGACTAATCGGTTCCATGGCATTACTCCTCATGAGTCTATGCCGCAGAAGGGCGTCGAACACAGGACCGTGAGGGTAGGTTAGGAGGGCTTCAGTCCCATCACGGGGACTTGCGAACCCAGGGAGTCAGGGACGCCTTCTACGACTTGTGCGCCGGGGAGAGAGCGTTGTGCCTCGCGGTACCCCTTCGAACCAGTGCAAGGACTTCGCGTGTGCGTTGATACCGGATGAATTCCGAGAAGGTTGCGGTATCCACGAGTGCCTGGGTTCTGCCGGAACATTTGCAACTGCCACCCAGAATCGCAAGCAGCAAATTACACCTCGTGACATGGCGTTGAACCATTTGGAGAGGTCAATCCCGGTCAGCTAAGCGCCCTTTGGTCTCGACAATCGGCGCGCAGGCTCGTCGACCTGGTACGGACCCTCCCCCCTTCGTGCGGGTGGAGTTCACTCTTCCACAAACTCTGCGATTAGGGCCGGCACCCGGGGGTCCAGGCGCCGATCAGGATCGCTCAACAGCCCCACTCCGCTTCGGCCGCGGCGATCGTCCATCAGCACGTGGTCGAGACCATCGAGCATCTCGATCCGGAACAGACCGGCCTCGCGCTTTTCCCCTATCTCCCGAAGCCTGTCGGCCTGCGTTGGAGGAACCTGGATGTCTCCCTCTGCATACACGGCCAGTACGGGCACGTCGATCTCGCGAAGAACCGCCTCGGGATCGTGGCGATAATGGCTACGGAGCCACGTTATTGCCTCGGCGTCTTCGGGATCCGGATCGACATCCGACCTGACCCGGCGGAGCATCGCGTCCTGACTGCGCAGCATCTCATCCACCTCTTCTTCCGTCATGCCGTGAGCCTCGCCTACGAGGTGGGCCTGCTCCACCAGGATGTCCAGCAGCGGGTCTACGGGACCAGCAAGCATAACCACCCGAGAGACCCTGGAGTCGAGCGTTGCGACAAGCGGAGCGATGTAGGCTCCCTCGCTATGGCCTGCCATCGAGATTCGGCGGAAGTCGATCTCGGGCCGCTCCTCCAGAACGTCGAGCCACGCTCTCGCGTCAGCAGCGAAGGCCCCGAGCGTCACGTCTCTGTCATCTCCCAAGAAACGGCTCTCTTTGACGCCTCGCTTGTCGTACCGAAGAACTGCCAGGCCAGCCACGCCTAGATCGTGGGCGAGGTGACGGAAGACCATGAAGGGGCTCTGATCGCGATCCATCGGTCCGCTGCCGTGCACGAGGATGACGACCGGCACCGGCCCATCCCTGTCTCGTGGAAACGTCAACGTACCGGCAAGCTCGACATCTTCCCTTCTGACGGTAATCTCCTCCTCGACCAGCGCACTCGGTGCCGTCTCGACCTCTCTTTCGGGAAGGACGAAGCCTTCTCTAAGCATTCGGGCTGAAAGCACGTCGTCCACGGACAACAGGTCTCCGCTGTCCGCATCAAGCCAGACTGTGTGCCCGCTGGCGCGAGTGCTCACGAAAAGCCGGCTTCCGCGTCGCGCCTCGCCGCCGACCGTGACCGCGCGTTTTTCACGCCACGATACGAAGAGTTCAAAGGATCGACCGCGGCAAATGTTGAAAGCCGAAAGCGCAAGCTCCTTCGGTTCCGTGGCCGCGAGCCTACCGGCGAGGTGATGCCATAGCACCATCGATCCCGAGGGTCCGTCGTCGATCGCCACCATCCATGAGAGCAGCAGAGGATCATCGACTGCGGACTCGCTCCGGTGTATGGCCAGTCCCCTCTTCTTGCGCCAACGCATCGTCCCCACAGAGTGCTCGGCTTCGACCTCCTCGATGCCGCGACGAAAGCGCCGGCGAGCCCGATATCGAGTACGCTCGCCCGTCTCGAGAGTGCTCCGTATGGCAAGTGCCGAGCCACTCTTCTCGTCTTGGATCGCAGCTCTCTCGAGCAACAGCTCCGGTCTATCCAAGGCCAGATGAAGCGACGCCTCACCGATAACCTCGTCTTCCTGGCCTAGAGCGACAAAACGAGCAACCAAAGGTCCAGGCTCCGGCTCCGCGCGGCAACCTCCCAAAAGGGCGAGCACGAGCAATGCCGTACCGCACCCGTAGACTCGAAGAAGCGAGTTCTCCCTGCAAACCTCGGATCCGCTCGCCGTCATAGTTCCTGCCTCGACAGCACACGCTCCGCGACAAAGAGAAACACGAGGGAGAGCAACGCAGACCCGAGCACGCTCCAGCCGATGCCGCTCACGGCCCGGCCGAGGATGATCTCTCCGGCCATGCTCATGAGCCCCGCGGGCGTGTACTTGCCTATCAAGGGAAGCGCGCCGAGGATCGAGAACAGAATGAAGCCGCCCAGTCCAATGCCGGCCGCTGCCGCCGGGCCGGGTGAGAGGACGCTGGCGAGCAGAGTCAAGGCGAGGTAGCACAGCAGGCCTAGCAGCAACATGCCGTTGACAAGCAGATAGCCCGGAAGGTCGACTTCGCCGAACAGAATCGTCGTGTAGAGTAGGCATCCCCCGGCGGCAAGGGTCGTTCCGGCGACGAGCAAGCCTGCCGGCACCGCAGCCTTGGCGAGAATGAAGGAGCGGCGCGAGACCGGTTTGACCAACACCATCGGGGCCGTCTTCCGGCTCTTCTCGGCGCTGACCGCTCCGAAGGAGAGCAAGATTACGAGCAGCGGCAAGAGCGAGTAGTTGCCGTGGTATTGGAGCAACGCATCGTTCACACCGGGAGCTCTCGTAATAATCAGCTCCATACCCCCCAGCTCGTCCTCCGCGATCATTCCCACCAGCTCTGGAGTGATCTTCGCTAGAAGCGGTGAGATCAGGCCGACCAGCACGAACGAAACCAGGAGCACGGCGAGCCTGAAGGTTCTCGCCTGCTCCAGCATCTCTTTTCGAAGGAAAGCGACTAAGGGACTCATGACTCCTCCTCCCGGCTCTCCTTTTGGCTTCGACCGACAAGCGCTATGAATACTTCCTCCAAGCTGGGCAGCGCGGGACTGAGCGAAACGAGGCCGACGCCTGCTTCGGCAATGAGCCTTGGGATCCGCACCTCCGCCTCGGTCCGGTCCGTCACCGTAAGGCGAAAAACCGTCATGTCGGGCTCTTCTCGGCCGGGTTCGGAGTTAACTGCCTCGACCCAGCTCTCCGCAGCGAGGAGCCGCTCTATCTTGCCGGTGTCTCCCCGTAGCTCGCATGTGAGCACCGGCCGTAGCGCACGCGAACGCAGAGCCGCCGTCCTTTCATGTACGAGAAGCTTGCCATGATCGATGATGGCCACCTCCTCGCACACTCTTTCCACATCGACGAGGATGTGGCTGGACATGAAAACGGTCGCTTCCTTCCCGAGCTTCTCGATGAGCTCGAGCACCTCGGCGCGGCCCACTGGATCGAGCGCCGAGACCGGCTCGTCGAGCAGCAGCAGCTCGGGGCGGTTGATTAGCGCCTGTGCAATCCCGAGCCTCTGCTTCATCCCCCCCGAGTAGCCACCGACCCGGCGCTTGGCGGCGGGCTCGAGACCGCACAGATCGAGAAGCTCGGCGGACCTGGCGCGGCTCTCTTTTCTCGACAAGCCGAAGAGATCGCCGGTGTGGAGGAGGTACTCTTCTCCGGTCATCCACGAGTAGAAGGCTGGCTCCTGCGGCAGGTAGCCCAGACGCTCTCGAACCGACACTTCTGCCTTCTCAACCGGTCTTCCGAGCAGCTTGATGCTTCCGGCGCTCGGGTGGATGAGGCCGGCTAGCATCCGTATGGCAGTGGTCTTGCCGGCCCCGTTGGCACCAAGGAAGCCAAACACTCCTGGGCCTCCAACGGTGAGGTCGAGCGCATCGACGGCGGTGACGTCGCGAAAGTGGCGAGTCAGACCCCGAGCCTCGATGGCCGAAGTTGCGCTCATTGGTCCTCCCGTCCCACGAGAAAGTAGGCGATCCACCCGAAGAAGTTCACGAGGAGAATGAGAAGCACCCACATCAGCTTGGGACCCTTCGTCCGTTCCTGCTTGCGAAGGTTGAGTAGGGCGACGACCTTCATCACGATCTCGGCCACGACCAGGGGAGCCGCGAGCATTACCAGTGTCTCTGTGTCCATGTGAGTCTCCGTTTTAGCTCTCTCGACCCCAATCTACGATCGTCTGCGCCGTTCATTCTCGAAAATCGACGGGCGACCTCGCCACGCCCCTCCTCCTTCCTACCTATGCGAGCATCTCGTCGAACTCCACGGGTCAAGCGATTGGGACAAGCACCGTCTTGCATTGCTCTTTCCACGCCTTCCCCTATTCTATCCCTGAAAGTTCCGGAGCTCGGGAGGTCTATATGAAGGTTCTGGTTGGCTACGCATCTGGCTACGGCTCTACCTCTTCTTACGCAGAGGTAGTGGGCGAGGAGCTTCGCGCAGCCGGACACGATGCCGAAGTGCGCGAAGCACGCAAGGTAAGCAGCCTCGATGAGTACGATTACGTGATCGTGGGCGGTAGCCTGCGGGCAGGAAACTGGCTTGGTGCCGCCAAGAAGCTGGCGAAGCGGGCTATAAGCGCCAACAAGCCGCACAGCATCTTCATCTGCTGCCTGTCGGCCATCAGCGAAAAGGGCAAGGAGATCCTCGCCAAGGAGGTTCTGCCGAGACTTCGAGAGAATGTGCCTGGGCTGAACCTGGAGGGCCCCGGTCTGTTCCCAGGGGCCCGCAACACGGATCAATATGGTTTTATCGTGAAGAAGGTTATGGTCTCTATCTCCCGCAAGGAAGGCGACGAGAAGCCGGACGAGCCCAGAGACCATCGCGATTTCGAGCTTGCGCGTTCATGGGCCGCGCAGTTGGCGCGGGGTATGGACCATCGGGGATAATGGTCTCCTACCTCGCCGCCCCATGGTGCACCCCAGGGCACGCGGTATCCAACAGCTAACCTACAAACATGAGGCGGCACATGCGCAAAGGGCTGATGCTTCTTATTGTGGGCCTGATTCTCCCAGTCGAGGCGAGCACGGATCCTGCGTCCTTCAACGGCACCTTCGTGGTCGATAAGGAGGCAAGCGACGACATCTCGGCCGCCTTCAGGCCCGTCATCGATGAGATGAACCTCGTTGCCCGAACCATCGCGAGACGGCGAATGCGCGATGGAATCGAACCCGACTCGACCGTTCGGATACAGGTCACCGAAGAGACTATTACTGTCGTATCGGGCGAAAACCCTCCAGCCGTGGCACCTGCTTCAGGCGAGGAAATCGAGGTTTCCGGGTCAGGCGGACCAGCGACACTGAGCACTCGCATCGAGGAAGGTATTCTTCGCCTTCGGCTCCATGGAGATCGTGGCGGCTTCGAGAGCGACTACAGCCTCGATCGCGACGGGCAAACGTTGTTCATTTCGACCACTATAAGCTTCAACGCGCTTCCACGGCCCGTCAGCTACCGGCTTGTCTATCGTAGACAATGAGCTTGTGTCGGCCTTGTTGACTTCCCGGTCAAGGGCTACATCCCCACAAACGGGCTCCACCGCGCAGCTAGGGAAGAATGGCAGCCGACCAAGAGCGAAGGAGCCGAGGCCATGCCTATCACATTTCTATCAGTATCTCGTTGCGGCGCAGAAACCACGGCTTGAAGGGAGGATCGTAGCGAGCCCATACGGGATCGCTCGCCTCCTCCAGCCCTTCTCGCCGCATGGCGGTTCGTAGCCGATCGAGATGGGCGCGGTAGCGCTTCTCGGACCATGTGCCGGAGTACCGAATGGCAGCCACACGCCGCGGCGGTACCTTCCTGAAATGTACTCGCTGGTCCAACGGCTCGGGGAGGCTCTCGAGCGTGAAATGGGAAGGCATCATGAACTGCACGATGAAGCGTTCTTCGCCCTTGCCCGCGGGCATCTCCGCCACCGGTGCGGTCATCGCAATGCGAACTCCCTTCGTCTGAGCCACCGGCGCTGTCATGGCCAACTTCTCCGAGCGCCTGTTCTTCCCGAAGATGTAGCCCGCCAGCCTTCGAAAGCCTTCAGTCCCAGCGGATTGCCTGTCGCCTTCCACCTCCGTCTCGGCCACGATGTAGGGCTCGTAGGCCCTAATCTCGAAGTCCGTGTATTGCCGCTCAACTGCATAGCGAGGTTGCTCGTAGCCCATGCCCTGCCTCCCGTTCTCTACAAAGTCACCGCACCATCGACCGCTCTACCTGACAATAGGGTTCTCTCGGACACCACGGTAAGGTGAAGTCGCTTCGTTCGGCACCCCCCCCCGCTCCTGTTCGTCTGTTCTTCTCGGTACCCTTCTGCCCGGATGAGGTACTTGCGACACCCGATGGAAGGCCTATGTTCGACTAACCGGGCCATATCACGGAAAGATCAGGAACGGGCGCTCGCCGCATGCCGCACAGCGCATGCCTTACAGCTCACAGAGCACATACGGCTGTTCTATTGGGGAAGGGGAACACAATGAATGGAAGAGGAACTGCTCGAGTTCGCGTGGGGCTGTGCATGGCGGCAATGCTGCTCACATCCGCTCCCGCTCGAGCGGAGATAACGGTGTTCCCGACCGCGGAGCTCGGCTTCCTTCGCGCTCTTCGCCATCAAATACAAATCGGCGAGGGAACCTACGAGTTCGACTACGTTCGGGATGGGGGCCAGGAGATCCTTCTGCCCTACTCTCGGTTCGAAATTCTCGCGGCGCTCGGAGAGAGGCACGAACTCGTCTTCCTCTACCAGCCGCTGACTCTCGTTACCGCGACCAGGATCGATCAGCCCGGCGGGATCACCATCGACGATGTCGTTTTCGCCGACGACACCCCCCTGAACTTGAAGTATGGGTTCGACTTCTACCGCCTCACCTATCGCTATCGGCTGTTGGACGAGTCCCCCTGGAGCTTCTCTCTAGGAGCCGGGCTGCAACTACGTAACGCCTCGATAGTCTTCGACGGCTACGACCTGGATGGAGACGAGGCTCGGGTCATCACGCAGGATCTCGGGCCGGTTCCGGTGATCTCCCTCGCCCTTCGGCACACTTTCGCGAATGAGCGGTTTCTGGAATCGACCATCGAGGGCTTCTACGCCCCGGTCCGCTACTTGAACCTTCGCGACGTAGACGTGGTGGGTTGGCTCTACGACGTGTCCGTCAGAGCTGGAGCACCCCTGACTCGATCCGGAGAAGTATTCTTGGCGGCTAGGTTCCTAGGCGGAGGCGCCGATGGCACGGCCGGCGAGCGCCGCTACTGGACACAGGCCAGAGCGGAACCTCGCTTCACCAGCAACGTTCTCGACCTGCTCATCCTGGGCATCGGCGCGCGGCTGGTCCTGCCCGAGTAGAGTGGATGAGTTGCGGGAGTGTTCCTCCTGCACACACACCAGCACGACTTCGTACTTGCGAGAAACCGGTTCGCGCGGAGGGATGGTATCCAAACCATGGGAGGAGCTGGGTGCCTAGCGAGGCGATACTTCCTGTCGACGCCCACGGTACAGACGCACCTCTGCCTTTTCGACAGTAACTAGCCCCTCCGAGATCATCTCGTCGATCTTGGGCAGCACCGCCTCGATCTTCTCGGCTCGGTCCACGCACTCGATGAGAATGGGGAGATCCTCGGATAAACGCAGTACCCGAGCCGTATGGATCAAGCTCGAGGCACCAAAGCCCATGATGCCTCGCAGAACGGTCGCGCCGGCAAGTCCTTCACTCCTTAACAAATAAACGACGGCTTCGTAGAGCGGACGGCCCTCATGCTCGTCATCCTCACCGATGAAGACTCGCAACAACCGGCCATCTTCCATGCTTTCCATGATCTTTCCCTACAAGAGCGTGAACACCAAGAGAGCAGCCAGCAGAGCCACTACCAACTGCAGGACGACATTCACAGTAGCTACTCCAAAGCGCATCCGCCCGCCCTCTTTCAAGATCTTACCGGTCTCGACCATCCATGTGGAGAAGGTCGTGAAGGCTCCAGCGAAACCAACGCCAATTACGAACACCAGCTCGCTCGACACCATTGCCTTCTGATGCAGCGCTACAAGAGCCGCGAAGAGAACCGTTCCCAAAATGTTCACAACACCGGTCCCAAACGGGAGTGCGGAACCCGTTCGAGACTGAATCCATCCGGAGATCTCGTAGCGCAGCCACGCGCCGACTGCACCCGCGGTCAGCATCGCGAAGACGGTCATGGGCTTCGCTCCGCCAAGCGCGAGCCGGCGTATGCGGAGACAAGTCCCAGCACCACGCTCGAGGTCGCGTAGAGAATCGCCGCTGCGGGGCGCGCGTCACCAAGCCGCAAGATCTCCACGACGAAGGTCGAGAACGTAGTGTAGCTACCGAGAAGACCCGTGCAGAAAAGTGGAACCGTGACGGTCGTTACACGTGCAGCTCCCATCAGCCGCGTTAGCAAGAAGCCTAACAAGAAGGCTCCGGATACGTTCTCAATGAAGGTAGCCCAGGGCCAATTATCCGGGGGAATTACAGCAGCTAGCCCTGCTCGCATTCCAGTGCCCATCGCCCCGCCCACGGCGATCGCCAGCCTGCGGCGTATGGAGACGGGGAGCCGCGTCCAGACGCGGCCGAGTCTACCTTGTGCCTCTCGAGGCTGATGAGCTGGGCTTGGATGCATTGCAAGCCGTGTACAACGGCACGCTCCTTCCAGCAATGGATGCTCGATCCTTCAGCCAATGACTCCTCCCATCGCCTACGACCACTGGGAACTCGGGATCAGCAAGCTCGGGGTAACGAGTACGCATGTTCATATTCTCGTGTTCAGTGACAGGATGAAGCTCCCCGTGCTCCTCTTTGACGAATGAAGCTTCCGTATAGATGGCGCCAACCTGGCGACAACAAGAATCGGAAAGCCGTCTCGAGCTGGAACACGCCTTCGGGTTTGCGCGAGGAGTCCCTCATACCATCGATGGGCTCGGATTACGGTGTCGGGGCCACAATCAGTGGGCAGCAGAGCGGATGTACGGCCGAGCTTTCATGGAGGAGAAGCGCGCGGCGGCCGCGTCCGCCCCGGGGCCCCGGGGCGGATCAGGCGCGTCTTGCCGAAGGAGCAATCGAGTCAGGCGACTTGACGAGTTCGGATATGGGCAGCCGGTTCGAGCCATAAGAGCCCCTCTCGTCACGTCATCGTGGGGTATACTGATCAGGCTCGACCTTTGGTCCCGCTTATCATGGGGCCCAGCTCACAGCGCGGACAGATCAAAAGCGAGAACTAGGGTTCCTTCCATTGTTCTTTGGCATACTAGTTCGGTTCTTGAGATCCTAGCACCTCCAGCTCGTACGAGCGGCGTGTCCGGCCGGTTTGAATCGGCCGGACTGGCATCCCCAGTCTTTCGAGAAGCGAACGGTCTAGCAGATGAGTTGGAACCACATTGGTGAGTGCGGCGAAAAGGTTTCCTTTTACCTTTGGGTTTTCCTCCTCTAGTTCTATCAGCATTTTCTTAATCTTCTTTCTGTGAAGGTTGTCCTGAGAGCCGCATGTATCGCATGTCGAGACAGGAAAACCCTTAAGCCGAGCAAAGTCCGCGATGTCCGATTCGGCCAAATAGGCCATGGGGCGGATTACCACGTGCATGTTGTCGTCGCTCACCAGTCTAGCCGGCATCGCTTTTGTTTGGCCGGAATAGAGCAGATTGAGGAGCAAGGTCTCAATCAAGTCGTCCCTGTGATGTCCCAGTGCTATTTTGGTAGCACCAAGCTCGCTTGCTACTCGGTACAAGATGCCCCGTCGTAGTCTTGAACACAGAGAGCAGTACGTCTTTCCGGCGGGCACTTTTTCCTTGACGATCGAGTAAGTGTCCTGCTTCACCAGGTGAAATGGTATTCCCACATTTGTCACATGATTTACGATCGGCTCTGCGCGAAATCCCGGTTGTCCCTGGTCAATGGTCACCGCAAACAACTCGAACGAAAAGGGCGTACGTTTTCGCATGGCCATCAACAAATGAAGCATTGTGAAGCTGTCTTTTCCGCCTGACAGGGCCACCATTACGCGGTCTTGGTGTTCAATCAAACCAAAGTCTTTGCAGCACCGCCCAAGGTCTAGAAGAAGCGATCGATCGAGGGCCGCCAAAGCATCGGCGCCTGTTTTTTGGGCTCTTATTGGAGGAGCAGTCATTGAGAGTTGCTCATTTCATCTCTGGCATGTGGAGTTAGCGCACTAACCGAGGCTGTGCGGCAAGCCGGTTCACGCCTTTTTGCAATGAGACGATCCTAGAAGAAAGAGGTCTAGTTGTCTGTTACCACCACCAGGGAGTCATCCGCTTGATGAAGAGGGGTTTCGAGAACCGCGATCTTATCGCCCACGGCGACCACTCCGGGCTTGCGAACAACGGCGAAAACACCCTCCCGCGGCATCACGCAGTCTCCGGCCTGGTAGTAGATGGCGCAACGATCGTGGCACTCCTTTCCGATCTGTGAAACCTCCAACCGCACGTCCGATCCGATGCCAAGCAGGGTGCCAAGCGGCAATGACACGAGATCGATCCCTTCGGTAGTAAGGTTCTCGCCGAAGTCTCCCGGCCCAACTTCGAGCACTTTACTCACCATCTTCTCGATAGACTCGCTCGCCAGCAGGCTCACCTGACGATGCCAATCCGCGGCGTGCGCGTCTCCTTCGAGGCCGTGTCCGATCAAGACCCTGCCCTGTCTCTTGGGAGTCTTTGCAACGCCCTTATTCTCGGAAATGTTCACCGAGACGATCTTGCCGGAACCGTGGGTCGCCTTTCTGCCTCCATCGCTTTGGCGCCGGCCAAGATGAGATCCACCTTTTGGCGGTGACGAGATCCACCTTGGCGTAGTTGGTCGGGAAAGTCGCGGCGGTTTGGTTGTGCTGCGAGCCTTGGTGGATGACTCGAAGA
>SLRQ01000043.1 GCA_007130885.1 Deltaproteobacteria bacterium | reverse complement strand
CTTCGAGTCATCCACCAAGGCTCGCAGCACAACCAAACCGCCGCGACTTTCCCGACCAACTACGCCAAGGTGGATCTCGTCACCGCCAAAAGGTGGATCTCATCTTGGCCGGCGCCAAAGGTCATGCTTCCTTCATCCATGGGGGCGCAAGGAAATAAGTGAGGTGTCCCCGCATTTCCAAGGAAATAAGTGAGGTGTCCCCGCATTTCCAAGGAAATAAGTGAGGTGTCCCCGCATTTCAGAGGAGTTCACTACGAGGATCCGGAGCCTAAGCTAGAAAGGCGGATGGCAACGCGCGAGATCATCCCAGGCCCAGGGAAGCCGATAAGTCGTTCTCTTTGCCGCGCCTTGCCTGGGAATTGCTTTGCAAAAAGCGCATCAACATGCCATATTTGCAAGCATGTTGTTGCCGCGTAGAATCCAGGCCTCCGTGGAGGCGTTGTTGGACGAACGACCTGCCGTTGCCTTGCTCGGGCCGCGGCAGGTGGGCAAGACCACGCTCGCCATGGCTATCGCGCGACGGAGGGACTCTGTCTACTTTGACTTGGAGAACCCCGAAGACCTCGCCGTTTTGGAGGAGCCGAGAGCTTTCTTGCCGCGCCACCGGGACAAGCTCGTGATCATCGATGAGGTTCAACGAATGCCGGGGCTTTTTCAGGTCGTCCGCGGCCTCATCGACGCGTACCGGCGCGAGGGTCTGGGCGCCGGCCACTTCCTGTTCCTTGGCTCGGCATCGGTACAGCTTCTGCGACAGACCTCGGAGTCGTTGGCCGGGCGAATCGGTTATCGCGAGCTTGCTCCTCTCGACGTGCTCGAAGTGGGGCGGGACCGCGACACAATCGAGGCTCTCTGGGTACGAGGGGGGTTCCCGGATGCTTATCTGGCTCGGTCCGATCGATCGAGCCTGTCGTGGCGGCGTGACTTCATCCGCACCTACCTCGAGCGAGACATACCGACCTTTGGAGCGCGAGTCCCGGCCGAGACGGTCCGGCGGTTCTGGACCATGCTCGCCCACAATCAGGGCGCGCTGCTGAACGCGTCGGGCCTTGCCTCTTCGCTCGGTCTGGATGTCCGGACCGTCAACCGGTATCTCGACCTGCTCGTCGATCTGCTGCTCGTGCGGCGTCTTCAGCCATGGTCCGGCAACGTCGGCAAGCGGCTGGTGAAGTCTCCAAGGACGTATCTTCGGGACAGCGGCGTTCTTCACGCGCTGCTCGGCCTCGGTTCGCTCGAGGCGGTGCTCGGCCACCCGATCGCGGGAGCGAGCTGGGAGGGGTTCGTGATAGAGAACATACTGGGGTCGGTCGCGGACTGGGCGCAGCCGTTCTTCTATCGAACAGCCGCCGGCGCGCAAGTGGACCTCGTGCTCGAGATAGGGCCGACAAGGCGATGGGCGATCGAGATTAAGCGTTCGGCCTCCGATCCCCGTCCGCGAAGGGGCTTTCACATTGCTTGCGACGATCTTAAGGTCGAGCGCCGCCTGGTGGTTTACCCGGGCACGGAGGTCATGACGCGTTCGGAAGGGATCGAGGTCTTACCGCTGCCTACCCTCATGAAAGAGCTATGGGGTGAGGGGACATGAGCGCCTGCCGCGGGCGAAGCTGCATGCAAGGAGGGGCCGCCGTCCATCGAGGCTAAGCTCGTCGTGGACATGGGCCGGATCACGCGAGACAAGATCGTGCTTGCGAGGTTGGCGTGGGTGTTGTTGTCGAGGCCACCTGCTACAATGCCTTTCCGCTGAAATGGCCGCGCACCTAACAGTCAACCGCCGTTCCTTTCCGTTGATGTCTCGTGATGTTCTTGATAGCTTGGCCTCCACTCGAAACGAGTGACGTGAAGCGGGGCCGCTTCTTGCGGGAAGCCGGGAGTGGATGGGCGCCGGCAGCTTCCGCGGGGACGGCACTTCGAGTCGAGAACGCACTGTTCGTCGTCGCACAGACCATCTGGAGGGGTTATGGTAGCTCTAGAACGTCGAGGCCCGCTGTTTGCCGTTGGACCGGTATTTCTTGCGGCTGCAGGCGGCCTGGTCGCGCTGGCCATGCTTCTCGCGCTTGGTTCCTGCGGCGGCGGTCCCGGCTCCGACGCCGACGACTTCCGGTGCGAAACGGACGCGGACTGCAAGGACAGGTTCGGCGACACCTTCGAGTGTCATGATGGCTCATGCGTCGACACCGAGGATCCGAGCCGACCGTGCACGAAAGACGGCGACTGCGAGGAGGGCTACGAGTGCCGAGACGGAGTGTGCGAACGCGCCTGCGATCCCTCATGCTTGGGAGGCGAGTGCGTCGACGGCGAGTGCGTCTGCGAGGGAGGCTGCCCGGAAGGCGAGGAGTGCCAGCTAGGCGTATGCGGCTTGCCCTGCGATCCGCCCTGTCTCCATGGCTACTGTCTCGATGGGACGTGCGAGTGCTTAGAGGAGTGCGCGAGCGACGAAGAGTGCCTTGACGGCAGGTGCGTTCCCAGCGCCTGCGACGTGCATTGCCCTCTGAACGACGAGTGCCGACGAAACGAAGCCGGAGAGTGGTACTGCGAGCCCGGCGAGCTGTCCGTGACCATCGAGCGCCCCGACGTGGAGAAGGATGGGCCTTGGATACCTGTGCGGGACATGCAGGACTATGGGGTTTCGGGGAATGTTCTGTGGCTGGACGAGGGCGGCGAACCGGTCGTGGAGTGCGAGGTCGGCGACGTCACTGTACCGGCGACCGTCGATGAAACGACGGAGCAGGTCATTGAAGGAGTTACGCGCTCCGAGTGGGAGTGCGGGCTCGATCTTTCTGAAGAGGACGGTGGAGACGTCGAAATACGGGCACTTGCCTTTGCCGATGGACGGGAGGGCGACGCCGCCGTGACGGTGCTGCGGGACGAGGATGTACCGCGCATCAACCTCGGAATCGAGCTCGAGGAGAGCACCGACAAGGTCTACACACCGCAGATGATCACCCTCGTAATCGTGGTCGAGGATCACCTGGCAACCTCATCTTCCGAACCGGACGGCAAGGTGGAGAGCGTAGAAGTCCTCGTCACGCACGAGGGTTCGGCAGATGGAGGCGAGCAGCTCGAGTTGTTCGGTGAGCTGCTCTCCGAGGATGACTGTGAAGGCTTCGGCAGCGCCGCCCTGAAATGCGATGTGGCGATCGAGCTGGAGCCGGACGTCGCCCGTGAAAACGAAATCAAGGACGGCGAATACGTTGTGTACATCTCCGCGACGGACGCGGCGGGCAACACGAGTGAGGCATCCGGTTCCTTCGAGGTCGATCGCACGCCTGAGATCCTGGTGGAGGTCTCGGTCGACGGCGAGCCCGCCTTCGATTCGGGATGTCCAACAGAGAATGGTCCCACGGTGATCAGGCGCGACGAGATCTTCCACATTGAGCTGGGCTTGACTCGGCCCGAGCAGGTCGCGGAAGTCGACGGAGAGTTCGTCACTCCTTTGGTCGAGATCGAGAACGCGGGTTTACACGACGGCGTGTGCGATGGACATCTGGTCCTCGAGCCTCGAGAGGGAGATGCCGTTGGCACTTGGCGGGTCGAGCTTTCCGCCATGGACGTCTGCCTCCCCAAGGACGAGAAGCTCTATCGGATCGCCGTGCTGATCGAGGACGAGTGGACCTTCGACCCCGACCATCCAAAGGAGATAGCGGATAACGACTGCTCCAATGAGGGGTTTGCCGAAAACGACAACCTCCACTGTGAGCCCATCGAGATCACCAGACACATGTGGCCCTCGAAGGATCTCTGTGCGGAACACGCGGATGATGAATGCGTGGTCCTCACTCCGGCGGTGCGTGAGGGTCAGTCGGGTGACGGCTCGGTCTACGTCGCCGCCAACCACCTCACTGCTGAGGGTATTCACAATCCCAAGCACAAGGTCGTGCGCCTCGAGCGACAGACGGGCGCGGAGGTGGCTACCTGGACTCCGGCGGGCCATTGGGTCTTGAATCAAGTGCTCGTCGATGGGCCGGTCCTCGGGGATTTCGTCGCCGGGACGGAGAGCGAAGAGGATCGGATATTCATCTGGGTGGACTTCGTCCTAAACGATGAGCTGCGCCGCGTGTTGGGCGCGGTGGGCTTCAGTGGAGCGGATGCTCCGTACCACCGCTGGATCTACCCCGACCTGAACGCCCAGCACCCGCCCAAGGTCAGGGGTCTACCGGCGATCGGGCACCAGGGCCGCCTCATCGTCCCCATGACCGAGCTCATCGAGGAATTTGGAGAAGAGCACGAGGAAGGGCGCGTCGCTCTGGTCGACCCGAATACTGGAGAGCAGATCGATCGGTCGTTCCTTTGGCACACTTTCAGCGATCCGGTCAGTGTCGCCACCAATGTCGGACTCCACTACGAGTGGACCGCGGTGCTCGATTCGCTGGGTATGGGAGGACGAGTGCGATGCACGCCTTCGGATGACCCTTCGTGCAATTCGTCCCCGGATCAACACGAGCACCCCATCCCCCACGTTGGAGGCGCGGCTGCGTCGGATGAGCGCTACTTGGCCGTGTTCAGCGACAAGGAGACCGGATACCTGTGCTCCTACCCCTTTTCTGTCGTCGACGGGGACCCCATCTGCTCCAAAGGCGCCCCTCTCACCGCGGGGCCGGTATACGGAAACAGGAACGATGGGCGAATGATGGTTTTCGTCGGCATGGAGGGAGGCCTCCTCGCGAAGGGCTTGAATCAGGAGGGCGGCAGCTTCTTCGCCTCACAGGCTCCGCTTGCCGGCCCCGTCCAGTCCTTGTCCATGGATGCCGACGAGAATGCCTACGCTCTCATTCGGCCGGACGCGGATGGTGTCCAACGGCTCGAGACCGTCGGCTACGATGACGAGTCCGATTCGTGGGTGGTTCACTGGACGTCCCATGAGTTTGAACCGGTCCACGAGACGGTCACTCCCATTATTTCGGACGGCGGCACCAGCGCTTGCGGCCGAAAGATCGGCGTCCTATACGTCGCGGCCGGGCCCAAACTCCACGCGCTGATAACCGACGCCCCCCCGGCCAAGGGCTGGCCGAACATCCGCGGCCCGGCGTCGAGACAGGCCTCCATACGATGAGGCGTGACGAGAACGGGGATTGATGGATGCCGAACGGAGCGCGGGACAACACCCCGTGCCCGACGCAGCGTTACGCCTGACACGGCCCTGCGGTTTGCGCGCGTAACGGGTATGAGCGCCGACTTCTGGCTCGGTCTTCAACAGGACTGGGACTTGTGGCACGCCCTGCGAACGAAGGAGGCAGAGCGAATCTCTCGACTTCGGCCACTCCAGCCAAGGAAGAAGCGACGCGCGCTAACCAGCCGTTCGACCTGACAGTCGGCTTTGCCTCCTGCAGGTCAACGGCAGAGCGTTGATGGCGGACTTGGAATTCGTCCGTGAGGAGGAGATTATGTCAGAAGGTCTAACCAAGACGATCCACGCCTACCTGCGCGACGCTGGTGGATTCACTATTCTCCTCGCGGCGATTGGGCCAGCTTCTGCGTCTGCCGCGCACTGCTCCCGGAGGCTACGACAGACCTTGTGTCGACCGCGACCGTCAGGCCGGCCTGGACGACGGTCGTGAGGTCTTCCTGCTCCGACTGGGGTTTCGCCGTTATCCAGACGCATTGAAGCGACCGTTTCTTGAGATTGAGGAGTCGGTCAGGCGCGCCAGCCCCTTGATAGCTCGCTCAGGCGGCCAACCACTCCTCGACCGGACGCGACAGAAACGCGCCGACCTCAATGCCGTCGCCTCCCACGAGCAGTGTGCGTTTGGGGCGAAAGGCGTCTGTGAAAGCGCCCATG
>SLRQ01000061.1 GCA_007130885.1 Deltaproteobacteria bacterium | reverse complement strand
GCAATGATTCGTCAAGGGACAATGCACCTGGCCGGTCGCTGTGCTATTCTGCCCAGCAAGATGCCCGACGCCTCCGACCTCCAACAGGAGCGCTTTCGCCGGATGACTCCGGCGGAGAAGCTGCGCGCCGCCGAGCGTCTGTACTGGTCGGCGCGAGCGCTGAAGCGTGCGATGCTCCGGTCGCTATACCCTCAAGCGTCCGACCAGGAACTCGACCGGATGGTACGCAATGCCTTCCTCCACGCCCGCATCTGAACTCTTCCTGCTCTTTGCTCGGCGCCTGCAGGCTGCCGGCATCGATTACATGGTGACCGGGAGCGCCGCTTCCATGGCCTACGGCGAGCCGCGTATGACCATGGACGTGGACCTCGTCGTGGCACTATCCGGCTCCGCTGTCGACGCGCTGGTGCGGGCCTTCCCACTGGAGGAGTTTTACTGCCCTCCGCCGGAGGTGATCCGCGTGGAGGCAGCGCGCTCGCTGCGAGGTCACTTCAACCTCATACACAACGAGTCCGGCTTCAAGGCCGACATCTACGTCATGGGAGATGATCGTCTGCAGGCCTGGGCCTTTCAGCGGCGCCGCACCCTAGATGTCGATGGAGGGACGCTGCAGGTAGCACCGCCTGAGTACGTAGTGGTCCGAAAGCTCGAGTATTACCGGGAGGGCGGCTCGGAGAAGCACCTCGACGACATCCGCGGCGTTCTTCGTCAGTCCGGGGAGTTGCTCGACCACGGTGTCCTCGCTCGGTGGATCGAGGACCTGGGGCTCGAGAGTGCCTGGGCCCGGGTCGGCGCCGACTGAATCGCGGTATAGGCGGTATGGGGGGTATGGGTGCCAGGCACTCGGTATCGGTATAGGTGCCAGGCACTTGTTCTGGGCACTTGTTCTGGGGCCAGGGAGCCCGCCGACGCCCCCATGCCCACCATGACGCGGCCGCTGATATCCAGCTCTTTTCGTTGGGTTCGTTCCTTGTCCGGGGCTTTTTCCATCATGGGGTGTCCTGTGTATTCGCCGCCGAACGATCGAGGCACTACCCATTCTCAATCGAGCAGCTCCACGATCTGCTCTCGCCGAGCCGGCTTGACCAGATGCACGTCGATGCCGGCGTCCTCTCCTCGCTTGCGGTCTTCCTCGCGCCCGTACCCTGTCATGGCGGCTATCAGGGGCCGCGGACGAAGCTTCGATCGGCGGATTTCACGCGCCACCTCGTAGCCGTCCAGGCCCGGGAGCCCGACGTCGAGCAACACCACGTCGGGCTTCCATCGGCGCGCAAGCTCGAGCCCCTCCAGGCCATCGGCGGCGACGCTTACTTCGTGACCGTCGAGCTCGAGCATGACGGCGAGCATCTCCGCTGCGTCCTGGTTGTCCTCGACGACGAGGACCCGGCGGCGCGCCTTCCGGCTGGCGCCGTTGCTTTCGGCGCCGATACCGACCTCCTCCAAAAGCTCCAGCGCCGGAAGACGAACGACGAAGAGGCTGCCTCGCCCCTCTCCCTCGCTGTGCGCCTCTACCTGCCCTCCGTGCATTTCGACGAGGCGCTTCACCAGCGACAAGCCGATTCCCATCCCGCCCAGAGAGCGGTCCAGGTCGTGCTTGGATTGCGAGAAGAGATCGAAGACATGAGGCAAGAACTCGGACGAGATGCCTATCCCCGTATCCCGCACCCGCAGCTCGACGCTGTCTTCGGCCCGCTGGACCGAGAGATCGATGCGCCCCCGGCGCTCCGTGTACTTCACCGCATTCGTCAGCAGGTTCGAGACGATCTGAACGAGACGGGCCATATCGCCTTCGATTCGGAGGGGTTCGGAGGGAAGCGAGACGAACAGCTCCAGCTCCTTCGCCTCGATGGCCGGCCGAGTCGATTCGACCACCTGCCGCACCGCCTCCCCAAGATCGACGGGCAGGCGCTCGAGGTCGATCTTGCCCTGCGTGATCCGGGAGACGTCCAGCAGATCATCGAGCAGGCGCGCCATGTGGTCGACCTGACGTGTACCGGCGTCGCGTGCCCGTACAATAAGGGGATCGTCACACTCGTACGACTGAAGGATCTGCATGACAGAGGAGATGGCGCCCAGGGGGTTGCGCAGCTCGTGAGCGAGCATCGCCAGGAAATCATCCTTCTGGCGGCTTGCCGTCTCCAGCCGCTCGCGGCCTCGAACCTTCTCGGTCACGTCGATGGCCGTCACCACGATTCCCTCGACCGCGCCATCGGGCCTCCGGATGGGCCGGGCGCTCCAGTCCCACGCGTTCTTCGGATCCGCCCCGCCGGGGGCCGGGATCTCTCGAGCCTCGGAGGCACGGCCGGTCGCTCGGACCTCCTCCAGGATGCGCGTGGTGACGTCATCCGGGAACACCTCTGGGTAGCGCCGCCCCACAAGCTCCTCGCGGGACCGCCCGGTGGCGCCGCACCATGCGGGGTTGGCCTCCACGAAGACGAGGTCGCCGGCGAGGTATGAAAGGTAGGTGGTGGTGTTGGACTGAATGGTCTCCAGCAGCCTCGACTGGCGCTCCCGCATCTCGAACAGCTCGCCGTACCGGCGTGCGTGCTCCAAGGCGATGGCTGCTTGATCGGCCAGCGCGCGGAGAAAGAAATCGTCCTCGTCCCCCGACTCCAGCCCTGGCCGGTAGACCACCAGGAGACCCTGGATCGATCCCTGCCCCATGACGGGCGCGCCCTGGAACTCATCCTCGCCGGTCAAGCCGAGCGCCTCGCGCAAAGAGACGTTGACCCGCTCGTCGAAGGGCAGGGCGAGCCGAGCCGCCTCGTCCGCGTCGATGCCGTGGCCGGCGGCGCAGCGCAGGGTGCCGTGCTCGTCCGTCAAGAGGAGCAGACAAACATCGGCGCCCGTGAACTCGGCGGTCTTGTCCACCACCAAGCGGAGGACCTCTTCGTGCTCGAGCGAGCCGACGATCGCGCGGTTGATTGCGACCAGATCACGAAGCCGTTGCGTCGGATCTCTCATTCCACTAACACGCCCCCGGAGCCGATGGTCAGGTTGTGCTTCCTGCCGTCGTGCGCGCTGGCCCGGCTCTTGACGACCCGAATGGTGCGGGTGAGATCGTGCTCCAGCTCCATCGAGAGGAGGAGGATGTTATCGCTCATGAAGGAGACTTCCTTCCCGGTCTCCGTGGCGGCTGCCATGGTCGCTGACTCTAGCATCAGCATCGCGGTTACATTGAGCGCCGCGAAGTGCTGGGTGAGCGCATAGATGTAGTCACGAAAGCGTACCGGATCGACGGCGCTCCGCTCGAGATCGGCCAGGGCGTCGACTACCACGCGCCTGACCCCTTGCCCGTGGATGCGCTGGAAGACCTCCTGCACAATGGCGTCGATCTGCATCTCGATTGGAGAGCTGTAGAGGACATCGAGCTTCCCCGGCCCCAGGATGTCCTCGGGGCTCCATCCCAGGCTTCTCATCACGCGCCGGAGCTGAACCGGGTTCTCCTGGAAGTTGACCAGGAGCCCGGGCTCGCCGTCCACGACGCCCTGCCGGAGGAAATGAAACCCGAGCATGCTCTTACCGGCGCCTGAGGGTCCGACCACCAGCGTGGATGTGCCGCGCAGCCAACCCGATTCGATCATCTCGTCGAGGCCGACGATGCCGCTTGTCAGGCGTTCGGCCGCCGGCTCATAGCTCTCTATGTCCTTGGGTGCCATCAGTCGCGGAAAGAACCTCAGGCCGTCGGCGCCGATGGTGAACGCGTGGTTGCCGCCCTCGAAGCCGCTGCCTCTTAGCTTCGCGACTCGCAGGTAGCGCTCGTCCCGTGAGCCCGTTTGGTCGCGGCGAAGCTCGATCACGCTGTCGGCTATGGCGAACTCGACCCGGCCGGGATCTTCCAGCGTGCCGTACTCGCCCACCCAAAAGGACGTGGCGTCGTAGGCGGTGAGGAGACCGGCGAGATCGAAGACCGTACGGCGCCACGACTGAATGTCGGGCATCAGATCGGCGATGGCCTTGAAGGAGTCGATCACGATGACGCCCGGCCGGTATTGCTTGAGCAGCTCGAGCATACTGTCGCCCAGGGCGCCCGGCTCCTTGCTCAGATCATCGGTGAGGCTCTCATAGATCACACCGGTACCGATTAGGCCAATGTCGGCGAAGCTGAACTCCTGGAGGTAGGTGACCATCTTCGACAGCGGCTCGGAGAGCGTACTCAGGTACAGCACGGGCCGGTCGGCATTCGCGTTGGCGAAGGCGAGCTGCTCGGCGAGGATGGTCTTCCCGCTCCCGGGGCGGCCGAGAATGATGTTGATGGAGCTTCTGGGAAATCCGCCGCCAAGGATATAGTCCAGTTCTTGGTTGCCCGTGCTAATTCGTTCCATGGGAGCCTCCCTCTTCCTCTATTCGCAGGCTCAGAAGCTTCTCTACCGATTCCACCAGGCGCACGTCGTTGAGTGGTTTTCGAAGAAAGGCATCGGCCCCCGCCTCTGTGGCGAGCGCCTCTGCCGAGAGGATGCTGAAGATCAAGACCCGAATGGAGCGAGTGCCGGGATCGGACTTCAGGGCCCGGCATAAGCTCAGGCCGTCCATCCGAGGCACGAGAATCTCGGAGATCAGGAGATGGGGATGGAGCTCACGAGCCCGGGCAAGAGCCGCGATCCCGTTGTCGACGAACTCCACCTCGTAACCGGCCTGCTCGAGGAAGTAGCGCTCGAGCTTACGAAGGTGGGGATCTCGCTCTACGACAACGATAAGAATCTTGCCCCTCTTCTGCTTGCTGTCCTCGTTCATCCAGGGCTCCATCGAAGCCAACTTATGGATGCAGCCTACGCTGTCCCAATTGGCAGCGAGCAAAAGATAGGGCATACTACCCACCGAACACAAGCTTCCATGTACTCGTCCCTCCTTGTCATCCCTGTACGATCGCCTCGAACCTCGCGCAAGCGCCCACTCACCACCCCATGCTCGTCGCTCCCCGGAATCGGAATAGGCGGAATAGGTGCCAGGCACTTGTTCCCCTTGTTCCCGCAGAATAGGTGCCCCCGGAATAGGCCGGAATGGCGGAATAGGTGCCAGGCACTTGTTTCGGCTTATCATTCCCGCTCGGGAACGCAGGCCCGCTCGTGTTTTGGAACAGGAGGGGATGGGACGCTGTTTTCGACTCCATGCAGCCGGAAGAGCGGCCTTCGGATGACGAGAGGTTCAGTCGGTCCAGGCTTTCCGCGCCGCCTGCAACTGTCGCACCCGCTCGTCAGTCTCGCGCTCCTTTGCCTCACTCGCCTCCTCTACGGATCGGAATCGCTGAACGCCGGGCCTTGCCTGAAAGCAAGCCATCGCTGCTGCTCGAGCCCACACCACTCGTATCCGCCGGCCTAGCTCGCCTTGCGATGGGGGTGGCGGCGGAGGCATCTGGCTCACATCTCGATATCTTCGAACCGGCATGACTCACTCCTCCTCATCGAGATCGAACCGTTGCTCGAGGATCGTCGCATCCATTGCATCGATAGGCCGCACCGTGTTGCGTTTGAGTTCGTAGAGTGTACGCGGGGTCGCGACACGTGCTCGAGTTCCTTCGACCTCAATCTCGCTCCAGGAAAGCTTCTCGAAGGTCACGAATTCCCCAAGGCGGGTCAGCATATCGATGTAGATTTCGCCGTCTGGAGGACCATAGCGTACAACGGGATAATCACCACACAGATCCTCGGAGCTGATCTCGTCGATATGTGGGTCATCCCAGACACTCCGGAGAGCGACCTTCAAGCGCTCGATGTTTTCGGGATCGGGGCGAATGAAGAGACCAAGGTCCTCGGTTGCTCGAACCAACCCGTGAAGGTTGACCGCCACGCCGCCGAACACCACGTAGTCGACTCCCTGGGCGTTGAGCGCCTCGATGACCTCGAGAACCTTGCCGAAGATATCGCGCATGGTGCTCATGTTACCTCGTCGTGACGCGCCGGGCGAGTTCGAAGAAAGCTCTCGAAGAAAGCTCTCGAAGAAAGCTCT
>SLRQ01000069.1 GCA_007130885.1 Deltaproteobacteria bacterium | reverse complement strand
CTATGACATTCGACTTGTACCGAACGGTCCCAGCTTTCAGGACGTCTTGCCCGCTTCAATGCTCCTCTTGGCGGAGGACTCCTCCCTGATTCAGAGTGGCGTCCTCGACTTCGATCTCGAAACGGTGGATGTCTCCGGCGAGGTGACACTGGGGGGAGCGGCGATGCCGGCGAGCAGCACCCCAAGTTACGAGCGAGCGCATGTTCGCTTCACGGATCGGGCGAGTGGCGGCTCATTGAGCGTGACCCTCGACGGTAGCGGCGAAGCGACCTATGAAGCGACGCTCTTCAAGGGACGCTATGAGATTCGACTTGTACCGAACGGTCCCAGCTTTCAGGACGTCTTGCCCGCTTCAATGCTCCTCTTGGCGGAGGATACCTCCCTGATGCGAAGCGGCGTCCTCGACTTCGATCTCGAAACGGTGGACGTTGCCGGCGAGGTGACTTTGGACGGAGCGATGCTGCCGACCAGTAGCACCCCAAGTTACGAGCGAGCGCACCTTTACTTCACGGATCGGGCGAGCGGCGGCCTCGTCAGCATCCCCCTTGGAGGCAGTGGCACGGCAACGTACGAAGCGACGTTGTTCGCGGGGGATTACGAAGTGCACCTTCAGCCGAACGGCAGGAGTTATCAGGATGTGCTCCCCCTGAATCTCCACTTGTTGTTACGAGCGTGCGACTAACTCGGAGAGTGTCTTCGGGACGAAATGGATCCCGGAGTGCCATTCGTCGAGACGCACGAACTCTGGTTGCTTGGGCGCACGCACGAATGACTCTATGAGCGAGGACGCTCACTCGAGCAGAAAGCCATCGACAAGCACTGTTCCGGGTGTCAGGGGAAGAATGTCGTGAAGCGAACTGAGCTCGATGATGATGTCTCGCACGCGGTGGTTCGTGTTGAACGATCTGAACGAGGTCGCGACTTCGCCGTCGATCGAGATCTTGGCCCATCCGTTGTCCCAGTCCAACTCCATCTCGATGTGGTGCCATTGCCCTACGACGCGATCGCCGATGTGCTCGTAATCACTGTAGATGCCGTCCATGATCCGGCCTGTGTAATTGGCGACCAGGATGCAGACGGCGACGTCCATCGTGCTCCAGCTTGAGTCCCAGCGGCCAAAGCAGACTGAAAAATGAAGTGACTGCTCTGAGTCGATTCTGAACCAGTAAGAGATGTAGCTTGGCTGATCCGGATGGGAGCCTGCTATGCCGAGTGATCTGCGAATGCGCGTCTCCGAAGGGGTCCGTTCGATGCTAAGACTGTTCGGATCCGCCGGTGAGGCTATGCTGGAGAGAGAGAAGTCGCACGTTCGAGTCATATGGGTGGACTTCCACTCATCGATGTTTCCGTCGACGAACCCTTCATAAAAGATGACGCATCGACCTTCATGGCACTGCTTCTGCTCGGCGCCGCAGTCCGTGGAATCGGGCAGGTAGCCCGAGCCCACGTCGTTACAGGTCATCGCGATGTCGTCGACACATACTGTGCTGTTCGGCTGGCACACGCGAGGTACACAGAGCCCGTCGTCGCAGACCTGCCCAGAGGGACACGTAGCGCTCGTTTCACAACCGTCGGCGCAAAAGTTTTCGTCATCGCACATCTGACCAGGTGCGCAATCCTCGTCGTCCCTGCACCCATCTCGACAGGTCAGGCTGCGCGGATCGCAGATCTCGCCATCCAAGCAAACCTCGTCATCGCGGCATCCTTCTCGGCAGACGAGGTCGGTATCGTCGCAGATATGGCCCGCGGCACACCAATCGTCGTCTCGGCAACCGTCCCTACAGGTTCGATTCGGTTGGCAAATACGGCCGGGGGAGCAGTGTTCGTCGGTAGTGCAACCCGCAACGCAAGTATTCGTCGAAAGATCGCAATAGCTTTCGGGTGGGCACGGGCACGAATCCGGCAGATCGACACATTCACCGTCAATGCACGTTTGGCGGTCGCCACAGGGGGTGACGCATTCCTGGGTATCTCCTCCGTTGTCCCCAGGGCCGTTGTCGCCGTTGTCTCCGTTGTCCCCAGGGCCGTTGTCGCCGTTGTCTCCGTTGTCCCCAGGGCCGTTGTCGCCGGATCCCTCCTCGTAATCATCGCCGGGCCCGCAGCCCCAGGCCGCCAGTGACAAAAAGACAACGAAGAACGCTGTAAAAGATGAACGCATACGCATTCGCCTAGTCTAACATTGACCCATGTATTTTGTCGGGGTTCTTCGGGGCCGGTTCAGTTTTGCGTAGAGCATCTACGCCGGGCCGTTCCTGTTCGACTGACGAAGATCCTCGGACCGGCTTCTACTCGACCCTGGCGAGCGACTCCAAGAGGTCGGGGAAGGTTCCTTTGGGATCCAGCCGTCTCTTGACCTTCTCGTAGTTGGGCTGATTGTAGATCTCCCAGAAGCGCTCCGGAGTGTAGTGGTTCCGGCTGATGAGCGTTTTGAGTCCGTCCAGCTCGTACACCTTCTCTTCCAGCAGCACCGAGTAGTCCACGGAGCCTCCATTGGGCTTTCCGTAGATCGCGCAGTCTATGAACAGGCCCTCTCCGATGCGAGCGGCCAGGTCATCCGATATCCAAGGGTAGACCTTCGCCGGCCGATAGGGGACGACCCACAACGGGTAGAAGACGAAGTCGCGCGCGTACCACTCGAAGAACTCGACGAAGCGGTCGCCGGGGATGAATACATCACACACCACGTCCGGTCGCTTCTTCAGTGAAAGCACCTTCTCCAACCTTCGCGACCACTGGATCATGTTGGTGGAGCCGAGAAACGTCTTGCCCACCGCAAATCGAACCGGCTTCCACTCGAGAGGGGGAACCGTCTTCGTCATCCAGTGGCATTCCGTGTCGTACCTGAAGAAGTAATCCTCGGTGCGGAGGTAATCCTCCGAGCGCTCCCTGGTGCTCTTGTAATAGATGTTCAGCCAGCGATAGTCGCTTACATAAGGCGCGCTGTCGACGAAGTTTCCGAGACACAGCACCAGCTCGTTCGGGCCGTGAACGATGCCGTCGATGAACTCGAAGTCGCCCTTTTCGCACTCCGACACCATCGCCTGGTTGTAATCCTCTATGGAGCGGTAGGTCCTGTGCTCGAGCTTCACGTAGGGCTTGGCCGGTATCAAGCGGAACTTGACCCTCGTGAGCATGCCCAGAGTGCCGTATGAGCCGTGCATCATCTCGAAGATCAGGGGCTCCTTCTCCGGCGAGCAGACCAGCACCTCGCCCTCGCCCGTAACGACCTCGTACTCCAGGCAGCTATCGTGGAAGCCGCCGTACTCGTAGGACATCGATTCCACCGAGCAGCCGGCCACCGCGCCTCCGATCGATATCCCCTCCAGCTCCGGCACCACCGTGGGCGCAAGCCCGTGCCGCAAGGTGGCGTCCACTAGCTGCGCGAAGGTCACGCCCGGCTCCGCGACGCACTCCATCCTCTCCGCATCGATGTGGATGACTTCATTGAGCGAGGAGATGTCGATGGGCTTGCCCGCGCGCCTCTTGTCGCCCGGCAGGGGAACGAAGTGAGGCACGCCTCCCTTCGACACGTGCGAGGGAGCGCTCTCCCGCACTCGTTCCCGCACCGCCGCCGCTATGGACTCGACCTTTTGGGCGTGCCTATCCAGTGCTCTTTGCATCTCATTCTCCTTGGGGTCCCGTATGTGGGTGGGCTGTACCAGCACAGGCCGTCCCCAATCAAGCAAACCCCGCAATAGAATAGGTGTCGGGCACTTGTTGGGGGCCGTCTCGGGTGTGAGTCAAGACATCGCTGACACTTGTTGGGCTGGGCTCGTTCCGCGGCCGAAAATGCTCTTCGAAGCAGGTGCGCCCATCCACCTCGGTGAGCGGGACTGCTTCGCCGGCCACCTCCACGCCCCTACTCCACGTCTGAAATCATCCCCATCGCGAACGACTCCAACAGTCCGAGGAGAACGGCCTGGACATCGGTCCGGTCACCGAGTCGGAATTCGAGCGGAAGCCGGCGCGCCATCCGGCCTCCGGTGGCATGCGCGTCCGCTTCGTCGCGCGCCCGATTGAGGAAGTCCTGCAGCGCAGTGCGCTCGTGGTCTGTCAGCCAACGGCTCATATCGCGGCCCAGGAGAAACGCCGGACCGTGATGGAAGTCCAGCGACTCCGGCGTCTCCTCCCATCGGCGAGGATCATCACCGTCCACGTAGTTGCCGAGCAGGTAGGCGAGGTCCTCGAGGTCGCGCCCTCTCTCAACCGGACGATCGAGATACGCGATGGCTTTGAGCAGCGCGAGCACGTCCAGCGGTGCCACGGCGACCTGAATACCGCCGACGTCCCGCAGCTCGGCACGCGACAGGGCATGCCCGAAGCCCGTCATGTTCATCGAGCAGCCATCGGCCCAGTCGATGCGCCCCGCCTCGAGGATCTTCGGGCCGGCCGGCAGGACGTCGACGGCGATACCCTCTGGTGAGTACCAGCGGTGCGGCAACCGCGGATCGGGACGCCAGCCGGGCGCCTCGTCAAGCCCCGCGGGATGTGCGTCGAGGTCTATCGCCACGCTGACATCGAGGTCGTTTGTCTCGCGCAGATAGTCGGGCCTCCAGACCTTGATCGCACTGGCGCCGACCAGGACGAAGTCCAGGTCCCGCCACACGCCGGACAGGCGCCGTAGCGTGCTGCGCTGTGCCTCGGTCAGAGCCACGGCAGGTAACGCTCACGAAGCTGCTCGGCGGCCTCGCGGGCGCGGTCATCGCCGGCGGCGAGGAGCTCTGTGTACACGAGCAACGGATGAACGACGTGTGGCCTGGGTCCTTCGTAGGCGATCGGACCGGGGGCGCCCAACAGGATCAAGTTGCCGCGGGACGATGGCCGTACCTCGAGCCGGGAAGGGAGCTGGGTTGGAGGCGCATCGAGATGGACCACCGTGATCTCGCCTCGGTAGTAACCGGTGAGCCGCATGGCCGCCGCTCCGCCGCCCCATCCCCAGCGGTCGTGCTCGGCGAAAGCCTCCTCCAGCAGGCGCTCGAGTCGCTTGGGGTTCTGCTCCCGTGTCGTGTACCGGCCACGCACGAGGCGCGGACGAACGCTACCCGTGTATCCTGCCAGCCACTCGTCGAGGAGGCGACCGGGGTCGAGCAGCCGGCGGCTCCCCTTCCGGCCGACGAGCGCTCCCCGTTCCTGGAGGCGATGGAGCATGCCTGCGCCGGCGTTTTTACTGACATCGGAGAGCCTGGCGATCTCGCGAATGGGCATGTTGACCAACTCTGGCCTGGCGAGGAGCGCGAAGAGGACCTGGTAGGCCGGCGCCCGCAGGCCCCTGGCGCCGGCGGGCGGCTGGACCGGTCGCTTGCCTTCCACATGGACGTGCAGGCCGTCCAGTTCGAGATGGCAGTTACCGGCGATATCGACGTACTGTATGCCTGCGGCTGCCAGCGCATGGCCGACGCCGCGGGAAACATGAGGGGCCGCGAGGAGCCAGCGCCTTGGGTCCTCGGCCACCCGGCCGGCATGCTGGGCGACATGCGGATGGGCGACGTTGCTGTGGACCACGCGCACGGCCAAGAGCCAGCTGTCCTTGGCCGTGCGCAGCCTGACCCAGCCGTCGGCTGCCGCGAGGCGCGGCACGCCACGCGGCGGGCTGGAGAGCGGCCGGGCACCCTTGATCAAGGGCACGCTCGCCAAGACCTCGGCGTATGGGTGGATGGGTGAGGGATCCATTTGTCCCTGAATCTAGCGTGTCTTGCTATAAAAGACAAGGGCTATATGGGGACGCACGCGTGCCTCGATGGGAGATGACGTCCGGTTCGTCGCTGGTCGTAACACCGTAACGCCTCGTTCGTCATTCCCCGCGCTTTCCGGTCGTCATGCCCCGCGCAAGAGGCTGTCGCAAAACCCCTCTCGAAGCTTATCCCGACGTCATTCCCGCGGAAGCGGGAATCTAGCCCGGGGAGACACCGTGTCCACGAGATGAGCACATGAGGTGCGAAATACATGCCTTTCGTGGTCCTCTTGAGCAGATAACCGCCCACTTTCTTAGGGGCTGGATTCCCGCTTCCGCGGGAATGACTTCGAGAAGAAACGACCTTTTGCGACAGCCTCGGAAGCGGGCATCCAGCCTTGGGAGCAGCGTGGACGCGAGAGGCGCCCGGGGCTGGACCCCGGCTCCCCGCTTCGCGGGGGCCGGGGTGACGTGGGGGGCGGCAGTTCGGTTCATGAGATGAACCGAAGTCGGGAGGTGAGGCGCCACCTCGGCAGTTCGGTTCACCATATGAACCGAAGTCGGGGGGTGAGGCGGCACCTCGGCAGTTCGGTTCACCATATGAACCGAAGTCGGGAGATGAGGCGCCACCTCGGCAGTTCGGTTCATCACATGAACCGAACTCGGGAGATGAGGCGCCACCTCGGCAGTTCGGTTCATGAAATGAACCGAAGTCGGGAGATGAGGCGCCACCTCGGCAGTTCGGTTCATGAGATGAACCGAAGTCGGGGGGTGAGGCGTCGCCTCGGCAGTTCGGTTCATGAAACCGCTGGACGTCCCGGTTGTCTGGGACGCCGAGGTGGTCGGGGCCATAAGAAAACCCCGGAAGGCGCGGGTTGCCTACCGGGGTTTGTCTCAAACGTGCGGGGCGTAGGGGACTCGACGCCGTCCCCTTTCCACGAAAGAGCCCAATGGAAGGCGCAAGTCAACCTACCCTGGTTCTCTCGGGAGAACAGAGCGGGGCGTAGGGGACTCGAACCCCTGGCCTCCGGCGTGACAGGCCGGCGTTCTAGACCAACTGAACTAACGCCCCGTATTCTTTTTTGTATCCTTGTTCTTGGGCGGAACAGGGTTCGAACCTGTGACCCTCGGCTTGTAAGGCCGATGCTCTACCGCTGAGCTACCCGCCCGCTTGGCGGGACGGGCTCTTATAGGAGCAGCCACCCGCTTATGTCAAGAAAAGCAGGGAGTGCATGCCGCGCGCATACCGGTATGAGAAGGATCCACGGCCAGGGAGTAGGCACTCAAACAAACGCAATCTCGCTGGATTGCGCAATGGGGGGATTCACCGACCAGGGAGTAGGCCGTGAGAGAAAGACCCCGACGCGGGCTGGTGCCCTCTTCTTTCTCTTGGAGGTGGTGTCTAGGTTTGCCTCATGGCACTTACCCCATCGCATATAGACGAGTTTCGGCAGGCAGTAAGGAACCTTGCAACAATGAGCCCGGACGGCCCGCTGGTCGTCAGTCTCTATCTCGATGCTCGTTGGCTGGACGAGCATCAGCGTGACCGTGTTCGTTTGTTCGTGGAAAACCGGTCGGGAGAGCTCCGGGCCGCTTATCGCAAACGGCCTCATGAGGACGAGATTGCGCATGCTCTCGACTGGCTGGAAAGACGCGCGGTGAACGACCTGGTATCGCAGGCCAACCCCGAGGACGTGGACTCGGACGGCTTTGCCTTTTTCGTGAGCCCCGGCCGGAACCTCTACTCCGTCGTGCGCTCCCGAACCAGATTCGAGAACGAGATGGAGGTCGAGGAGCAGCCGCGCGTTTTGCAGCTTGCGCATTTGCTGGATCACCATTCTCCGGCCTTCGTCGTTCTGGTGGACGGGCGCTGGATGCGCATATTCGAGGTCGCTCTTGGTGGCGTGGTGGTCGAGGCGGAGATAGAGCAGTACCTGCCCGATCGCGTGGACAGCGGAGACAGAGGGCCGTTCGCCAAGCGCTTTCAGGCGGCCAAGGGACCGGCGGCTCTCGCCCGAGGTGAGGGAATGAGCCAGATGCGCCACCAAAGGCACATTCGCGATCACCTCGAGCACAACCTCAAGACGGCCGCGTCTGTTCTGACACGGCTAGCCGTGCTCGAGACGGATCCCGACATCGTCCTTTGCGGTGAGCCCGAGCTGCGAGCCGTCTTTCGCCGGGAGATGCCCTCGGCACTTCGATCTCGGATTACCCACGAGATGAGAATGGACAGCAAGGCGCCGCGTCATCACGTGGTCGGGGCCGCGGCCAAGGCGCTTCTGGGTCGCACGGATCGCAGCCGCTCACTCGAGGTCGATGGAGTAATAGGTGAGGCGCTTGGCGGCGGCCTATCCGTCCTGGGAACCGAGGACACGTTGCTGGCCCTGCAAGAGTCCCGCCTCTACTCTCTCTATCTCGATCTCGGAGCCAGCATCGGCTCGGGTTGGCGCTGCGAGCAGTGCGATGTCCTCGGCAGAAAAGCCGAGCTCTCCTGTCCGTTTTGCAGAGGCGGAACTACCACCGTCGACCTTGCGCAAGAGGTGGCTCGCCGCGCCATCTCCAAGGGTACGAGAGTAGTGACCGTCCGTGACCATGTGCGGTTGCGTCACTTTCGCGGCATGGCGGGTACGCTGCGGCACGGCATATCGCCGATCACGGGAGGGGTCGGCTACGCCGGCCATGAGCCGTTGCCCCCAACCTAAACCGAAGCCGCCGGCGCATGGACCGGTAGCCACGCCGGCGTCACGGAAAAATAAACCGGGGGCTTTGGGTTTTAGCGAATCTCGATCTGCTTCGCGGCCTTCTTATGCTTCTCGGTCTTGTTCAACATTACGTGAAGCAGGCCGTCCTTGAAGTTGGCTGTGATCTGATTCGGGTCCACGTTGTCCGGTAGAAGGAAGGCGCGGCGGAACGAGCCGTAGGATCGTTCCACGCGGTGCCATCGCTTGCCCTTCTCCTCGGCGTGCTCCTTGCGCTCGCCGCGAATGACCAGGTAGTCGTCCTCGATGGTCGCGTCGACGTCTTCCTTCTTAACACCCGGAAGCTCGGCCACGATGGTGTAGCTGTCGTCATCCTCGACTATGTCCACCGAAGGTGACCAGTCGCTCATGGCGATGTTTTCGGTCGTGGTCCCCAGCGGCCCCAGGTTCATCATGCGGTTCAGGCGATCCGACATTGCCTCGAGTTCGCGCATTGGGTTGAAACGAGTGAGCTTCATGTTCCCTCCGTAAATGGAATCGTTGTTTGCGGTTCGCCGGCTGTGTGCTGGCAACGCACCAGTAGGCATCGATTCCAGGCTCCGCAATGACCGAGGCGGGCCTAGGAGGCAGCTACTCCGCTTGCTCTGAAGATTCCGCGGCTTCATCGGCGGCCGCGTCCTCCGCCGAGGACTCTTCCTCCCCGGTTTGACCTTCGGCGGTATCGTCGCTTTCCTTGGCCTCGAGCTGTTCGGTGACCTCCGCCGATTCGACGGCGCCGGCCGCGAAAACGGACAGGCCTCTGATGTCGCCCCTGTAAAAAGCGATCAAGGGCTGCGCTTCGGCGGTCATGGCCAGTGACAGATAGGTCGACATGTCGCCCTTTGGTATGGAGAACGAGGTCCACCCCTTGCCGAGGTCGCCCTTCGAGTCGTCACGCATGAGGTACCTGACCTGAGCGCCGCGAAGCCCTCGGCCCGGAAGATGCTCGTACGCGATGACGACCGGGCCGTCCGGCGCTCCGCTAATGTCCATGGTGTTGGCACGTTCGACCAGTGGGAAGTGCTTCCAGCCGTCCTCCTCGAGCCTGGCAATGCGTATCTGGCGTTTTTGAAGGACCAGGTAGGCCACCAGCGGCCGGTCTTGCTCGTCCAAAACGATGCCGCTCTTCCAGCCCGCGTCATCGACACCCTCGACTTTCGACACTTCCCATTCACTCGCGCCCGGGGCGAGGTAGCCGTATTTCAAGTGAGAGCTGGACACCAACCAGTTGGAGAAAGATACATGAAGGCCGCCCTCGGAGTCCTCGCCAAGCCCTATCACGATGGAGTGAGATCCGGCTGCGTCGCGATCGATGATTCGCCTGCGCCACCTCCCTCGCTCGCCCGGCTCCGGAGGCTCACGGTAAGCATGTATGACCCTCTCGCTCGGGCCGTAATAGACCGCGTGGAGTATGCCGTCCCGCCCAAACATCAAGCGGCCGGCCATGCCGATCTCGAGACCCTGGTCCACGACCTCGTACACCCAGTCCTCGTGAGCGTGGGGCGGACGACGACGGTCGTCCTCGTCCAGCTCATCCACGTCGGCGCGCATGGCATGCCGCAGCAAACGATTGTCCTGGTTGTAGTACAGGACGTGGGGTGTGCCGTCCCCGGACAACGTCAGCGCGGTGTACTTTCCAACGGCGCCATGACTGTCCACAAGTGTTATCTTCCATTCGCCGTCGACCCGCTCGGCGTGGTGGATGGCGCCGTTATAGGCGTCGGTGTAGCTCACGTGGACAGTGCCGTCCGCGGCGGTGGCGAGCGACGGCCACCACCCCACATCGCCGTCGACGGGAGGTCGAGTCATGTCGCTGACCGCCAGCGTTCCTTCGGCACCGCCTTCGGGCCGCGCGGCCTCCACCACCTCCACGCTCCCCTTGGCCGCCTCGAGAGGCCACTCCGGCAACGGTTCTTCTCGGGGGCAACCCGAGCAAAGAATCAGTATGACTACGGTCGATGCCGCGACGATGCTTGTTTTGTAGCGTGACATGGTGCTCCATTATATCACGGACGAGCTTGACGAGATTACCCCATGGTACTACACGGTCCCCATGAGCGAGACAAAGGGAGGGGGATTCGACCCCGATCAGATGCGTAAGCAGTTTCGTGAGTATTGGACCCAAACCCTCGACAAGCTCGAAGACATCCGAGAGGTCGTATTCCGTGCGTCGTATATGGCCAGGGAACGCCTGGATGCCACCTTCTTGCGTAGGGAGCGTGACCGGCTGTTCCAGCAGCTTGGGGAGGACGCCTATCACCTCTTCGAGCGCGGAAGGATAAGGGCGGAGCCCGCTCTTCGTGAGATTCTCGAGCGCATCCAAGTGGTCATAGAGGAGCTGTCGGAGGCGGAGAAGGAGGGCGAGGAGCCACCTCCTTGGGAGCAGGCCCAAAGGCCGCCCGCGGCCGAGCCGTTCTCCGAGCCGAAGGCCGCTGAGCGTCCCAGCGCCCGAAAAACCAAGGCCAAGAAGACCACCACCAAGAAAAAAGCGACGTCCCGCAAGAAGAAGGCCACCAAGAAGGCGGGAACGACTCGCAAGAAGGCGACAAAGCGCAAGGCCACCAAGAAGACACCCACGTCTTGACCGGGAACTTGCGTGCGTCTATATTCCGCCGCTCCCGCCAGGCGGCGGAGAGAGTCGAATAAGCATTTTGGGGATGTAGCTCAGTTGGGAGAGCGCTTGAATGGCATTCAAGAGGTCGTCGGTTCGATCCCGTCCATCTCCACAAGGTAAGGCCCTGATGTGCTAGGTTTCGAGGCCGCTGCTTTGCGCTACCGGAATATGCGGTATTCAGGGTGGCCACGGGAGCCGGCGGGTTCATAGGCTTGCGGCTTCGATGAGCATCACTGTAGCGCGGCCGGTCTGTATGCGGGCAACCGGAAAGGAGCGGCTCTTTCATGGACGGCGACCGGATCCAGCGTGAGGATTTAGAGAAGCTGGGTGCCGCTTTGAAAGAGGAAGCGGCGGATCTTCCCGCTGTCTTGAAGCAGGCCCACCCGCACGACATCGTGGAGGTGTGGGAAGAGCTTTCGCCCGCGCGCAGGATGGAAGTCGTGAAGGTCTTGCCCGCCGAGATGGCCGCGGATGTTCTCTCGGATCTGCCGCTTGGCAAGCAGGTCGAGGTTTTGGAAGAGCTGCCTGACGAGACGGTCGGCCCTCTCTTGAATGCGTTCGATCCCGACGACCTCGTAGATGTTCTACAACACGTCGAAGAGCAGACGCCCGAGAAGGTAGAGGCTTTCAAGTCCTCTCTCACTCCCGGAATGCGCGCGGCGGCCGAGAGCCTCAGCCGCTACCACGAGGAGGAAGCGGGCGGCATCATGACGCCCGAGTTCGTCTCCGTGCGCTCCTCCATGACGGTCGGGGAGGTAATACAGTTTCTTAGGCGAGCGACTCCGGAGGCGGAGACCGTCTACACGATTTTCGTGGAGGATGAGGCCGGCCGGCTTGCAGGTGTCATCTCCATGCGTGATCTGATCATCGCGCCCGAGAACCGGCGAGTCGCCGAGATCATGAAGACGGATGTGGTCCGAGTCACGACCCGCGCGGATCAGGAGGACGTGGCGCGGCTGATGGCGGACTACGACCTGACCGCGCTGCCCGTTGTGGACGATACCAAACGGCTGGTCGGTATCGTAACAGTCGACGACATAATCGATGTCATGGAGAGCGAGGCCACTGAGGACATCCACAGGCTGGGAGCCGCGCCAGTCGACATCGACTACCCGAGATCCGGCCCCTTCTTCATGTTTAGGAAGCGCCTGCCTTGGCTCGGTTTTCTGGTCGTTTCCATGACGTTGACCTTCAACGTCATCGCCTTCTACGAAGATCTCCTTGCCGAGGTCGTCATCCTCGCCGCTTTCATACCGCTGCTCATCGACACGGGCGGCAATGTCGGCAGTCAGGCCGCTACGCTCGTCGTCCGGTCGCTGGCCACCCAGGATCTGGGCTTGCGGGATTACTGGCGCGTGCTGGTCAAGGAGATCGGTACGGGGCTCATGTTGGGGGTGGGGCTGGCTGTCTTGGTATTTCTCTTCGTTCTCGTCCTGCGAGGAGAGCAGGTCATAGCGCTGGCCATCTCCATCACCATGGTGCTCATCGTCATGGTCGCCAACTTGTTGGGCGCGGGCCTTCCTTTCTTGTTCAGAAAGATTGGAGTGGACCCCGCTCTGACCAGCTCTCCCATAATTACGACAGTGATGGACGTCGTTGGGCTGCTCATTTACTTCCAAGTGGTCATGCAGGTGCTGGGTTGGTAGGGTGCCCCCAAATGGCACGCGCACCACGAATCTATACAAGAGCGGGAGACGAGGGACGAACAAGGCTTGCCGGAGGCGAGGAGGTATCGAAGACGCATCCTCGCATAGTCGCTTACGGCACGATCGACGAGTTGAACGCCTCGGTAGGGCTCGTGCGTGTTGCCTTGGAGGCGGAGGGCGAGGGCGAGATGTGGAAACTGCTCGGCTCGTTCGCGCTGGAGGCGCAGCGCCGTTTGTTCGAAGTGGGCTGCGAGCTGGCCTGTCCGGACGCGTCCTCGAGTGACGGAATCCCGAGCATCGACGAGGACGCGGTGCGCCGGCTGGAGTCGGAGATAGACTCGCTCTCCGAAGGGACGCCGCCGCTGCGTGCCTTCTTGCTGCCGGGTTGCTCTCCGGCGGAGGCCGCTTTCCATCACGCCCGGACCGTGTGCCGCCGCACGGAGCGAGAGGTCCTCGCGCTGCACGAGGAGATCCCGGTCAGAGGGGAGATCCTTCGGTACCTGAACCGACTCTCCGATTATCTCTTCGTGGCCGCGCGAGCAGCCTCGCGCGCCGCCGGCGTCCAGGAGACCACCTGGACGCCGTAAAGACGTCTCAAGGTTGCTCCGCCGCCGAAATGTTTCGCGACCCAAGCGCTCGCGCGACGGAGAGGAACTCCCGTGGAAGCGGGGCTTCAAGCGTGAGCATCTGCCCCGTGCGGGGGTGAGGAAGAGACAGCCGGAGCGCATGCAAGAGCATGGCCGGCACCTCCAGGCGGCGGCCGTCGGGGAAGGTGACGAAGGACGGGCCGCCGTACTTCACGTCGCCCACTATGGGCATGCCCGCATGCGCCAGGTGCGCTCGAAGCTGGTGCGTTCTGCCGGTAAGCGGCTGGAGCTTCATCAGGCAAAAACCGCCTTCCTCGGTCTCTTCTCCGAAGCGCTCAATGACGGCCCAGTCGGTTGTGGCGGAAACGCCGCCGCTCGGCACCACCCTCCATGCGCCCTTTACGGCCCGGTTCCGGGCGAGCCTCCCGCTCCAGCGGCCGGAAGCCGCGTCTTCACCCTCGCGGCCATTGCTCTCCTCGCGCGGCGGTCCACCACCGGTCGAAAGTGCTAGGTAGGTCTTCTTCACCTCGTCTTCTCGGAAAGCCCGGTTGAGCGCCGCCACGGCGCGCTTATTTCTTCCAAGAACGGTTACGCCCGTCGTCTGCAGGTCCAGCCTGTGAACGCCGCTCACCCATCCTCCGAGGGTAGTGGAGACGAGCTCGGGTAGTGCCTTGGTGCCGGTCAAGGTGGGCTGCGCGGCGACTCCGGCGGGTTTGTCCACCGCCACGAGGTACTCGTCCTTGTAGAGCACTCTCCGCTCATCGATGCCTGTCCGCCTCCGCCGTGCTTCGAAATCCTCGCCGGCGGCCTGGAGATTGACGCGCACCTCCTCGTCCTTACGCAGAGCCCTGCCGGCGACTCGAACCCGCTTTCCGTCGACGAACACCGCCCCGGCGTCTATCGCGCGCCGGGCGAGTCGGCGGGAGATCGCCCCTCTGGCGGCGATCGCCTTGTCCAGGCGCTCACCTTCCAGGGGGGAGTCAGTGCTGAACACTATGCGTCTTATGCCGCTTTACCGCCGCTGTCGGTGGCCCCAGCCTTCTTCTCGGTCTTGGTCGCCGCCGGAGCCTTATCGGCGGTCTCCGCCTTATCCTGCTTCTTCGAGGCGGGTTCGGTCTTGCCGGCGCCGGCCTTATCCTTGGATGACCCGTTCTCCTTGGAGCCCTTGAGGCCGTACAGATCGCTGTACCAACCGCTCCCCCGGAGCGTGAACGTGGTCATTGATATGAGCCTTTTTACACTGCCTCCACAGCCCTCGTGCTTGGCGAGGGGGTCATCGGTGATCCGTTGCTCGACCTCGAACTCATCGCCGCACTTTTCGCAGGCGTACTCATAAATGGGCATCGTGCGGTTCCTCCAGAACTTGGATTCCAAACACGAGAAGACATTCTTGAAGATAATTCGTTTTGCCGCTTGTCAAGCCGCTTATACAGCACACTTTGCTCTCAGTCACTTGCCGGACCCAAAACCTGGAATTACCTTGGCCACCGGTCCGGTTGAATTACCCCCCAACGATAGTTTCGCTCGGCCCTTTCGGCGGCCGAGCCGGACAGATTAATCATGCGAGCAGTAGGCCTTGAAAGAAGCTATTCGTCTCGCCGGTCGCCGGCATCCGGCGGGTGCCTTCATATGGTGCCGCCGCCCGCCGTCCGTGTAGTATCGGACGCTCGCGATGGACGGGACGGCCTCGAGCAACGGCGCGGAGGATACATGATGACAGCTATCTTCGTCATATCGATGTTTGCTCTAGTGAACTGCAATTTCGCGGAGGAAGAAGCCCGCCTCGAGCAGGTAGGCCACGGCGAGGCCGAAGCGCGTAGCGAGGCGGTCGCCCCAGAGCAAGACGCTCCAACAAAGGACCGGGGCGAGGCTGGAAACGAGCCGGCCGGTGAGGAGGATTCCGCCGCTGTCTTGCCGCCGGACAGCCGTATAGCCGCGCTTCCGGACTTCACCGGGCTGGTGTCGGACCTGAAGCAGTCGGTGGTCAACATATCCACTACTACCGTGGTTCAGCCTCGCCGGCCGACGCAGCAGAGGCGCTTCATGGCGCCGGACGACCCTTTCTGGGAGCCGTTCGAGCGTTTCTTCGGTCCAGGTCCGGGACCTTCTCCGAGGCCGCGTGAGAGCAGGAGCCTGGGATCCGGGTTCGTGCTCGACGAGGACGGTCACATTCTCACGAACAACCATGTCGTCGAGAACGCGGACCAGGTTTCCGTCACTTTCCCCGGCGACCGGCGCGAGTACATCGCCGAGGTCGTGGGTACCGATTCCATGACGGACATTGCTCTCATAAGAGTGTCCGAGAAGTCCGACCTACGGCCGGTTCGCATGGGTACCGCCGAGAATCTGACCGTTGGTTCTTGGGTGGTCGCGATAGGCAACCCTTTCGGCTTGGGGTCCACGGTCACCGCCGGGATCGTCAGCGCCAAGGGAAGGCGGCTGGGAGTAAGTCGGTACGACGACTTCATCCAGACAGACGCCTCGATCAACCCCGGCAATTCCGGCGGCCCGCTCATAAATCTCGACGGTGACGTGGTGGGCATAAACACCGCGATCTTCAGCCGTGGCGGAGGGAATATCGGCATCGGCTTCGCAATCCCAATCGACCTGGCCAGAGACGTGGTGCAGCAGCTTCAGCGGGACGGCAGGGTAGTGAGAGGTTTCCTGGGCGTTAAGGTTCAGGCCATAGACACCGATATGGCCGATGCCTTGGAACTCGAGGAGGCGAGGGGAGCCCTCGTGGCGGACGTGACCTCGGGTAGCCCGGCCGATCGCGCGGGCTTGAGGGCCGGTGATGTAATCCTCCGTTTCGGTGGGCAGCAGGTTCAGGAGCCCAGCGATCTTACGTTGTTGGTCGCGCGAACCAGCCCCGGCACCACGGTGGAGATGAGCATCCTTCGGGACGGGCGACGAGAGACTCTCGAGGTCGATGTGGGTGAGCTCGACGGTGAGGGAAGGGTCGCAAGCCGCGAGCCCGAGGAGGAGGCCGAGGGAGAGCTTGGGCTATCTGTGGCCGCGGTCGATCGGGAGCTTGCCCGGCGCCTCGGTTTACCGGAGCCCATGGGCGTGGCGGTAACCGGTGTCGAGGCTGACAGCGTGGCGGCGCGAGTAGGTCTGAGACGCGGCGACGTCATCCTGAGGGTCGGCCAGACACCCATCGGGGGCATGGACGATTACCGCAAGGCCATTTCGGAGGCCCAAAGGGGGAGATCTCTGCTCTTCCACGTTCGCCGCGGCGACAGTAACCTGTTCTTTGCCTTGCGTCGCTGATCGGCGCAAGGCTTGAATTCATCGGCGCGCCGGCCTGGGGAGGGGGACATGGGGCTTTATGTGCTTTTGGTTGAGGACAACCCGGACCATGCTTTGCTGGCCAAGCGGAGCCTCGAGAGGGATGACCGTATAGAGAGGGTCGAGGTGTGCGAGGATGCGTTCGCCGCCCTTGCCGTCATGCGCGACGAGCAGGTGCGCAGGCCCGACGCGGTAGTGGTGGACATCAGGCTGCCCGGCATATCCGGGCTCGAGCTGCTCGACTCCATCAAGGGCGACCCGAGGACGGCCGGAGTGCCGGTCATCGTGGTGTCCACCTCCGCGCCGGAGCACGAAGTCCGCTCGGCCATCAGGAGGGGAGCCCGGGCCTACATGAGCAAGCCCATCAGGGCCGGAGAGCTGATAGCCAATCTGCGGCGGCCGGACAGAGTGCCGAGAGAACTCACCTGAGCCCACGGCGGCTCCGAAGGGCCGAAAGCTTCGGGCTGAACCAAGTTAGCTCTTCTTGCGCAGGGCTCTGACGATCTTTCTCTTGAGATGCGACTCAACCGGACTGGGTCCGGCCTGGTCCGTCTTCTCCGCATCGCCGGCTCGAAAGCCGGCCTGCCTCACGAGGCGTGCCTCTATCTCGAGCAGTATCTCAGCGGCTTCGGCGTCATCCTCGCATTTGCCGGCAAGCGAGGCCTCGGGGTCCAGGCCGATGCCGTACCTCATTCGCAAAGCTCGTTCTTCCTCGGAGCTTAGCGCATCGGTGGCGGCGGAACGGCGAATGATCCGGCGAACGCCGGCCTCGGTTGTGGTCGCTGTACCGGTCCGCGGCTTCTTCATGAAATCGTCTTCCTTTCCATTGCCTCGAAGGGCGAGGTGACACCCACGCCCATCACCTCGAGGGTACGAGAGGATCCGGAGTTGGTCAAAAAAACTGCCGGCGGTTCTAATCGGCAGGCTCCGGCGGAGGGACGGTATCGGTCGGCGGAGTAGTCTCCGGCTCGGCGGGTTCCGCTGCCTCCTCGGCTTTATCGTCCCTCTCGGCCACGTACGGCGGCCACCAGTCCAGGGGGTCTTTCACGGCTCTGGGGCGTCGCTCGAACGGTTGATGTTCGGGAACGTCGATGACCATGGGCCGCCCTATCTCGGAGAGCCTCTGGTCTATTGTGAGATCCAGGCGGGCTGGAGGGCCGTCCTCGTCCTCCGGGGGAGGGACCTGAAAGACACTGGTGAGGTCGGCGCGGACGATGGCCGCGGTCTGGACATCCACCCAAATCTCTCCGGCGATGCGTGTCGGCTCGCCCCTTTCGAAGGGGGCCAGGCGGTGGAGAAGAGCCTCGTCGGGTCCATCCTCCGGGTAGGTGGGATCCTTGGCCCAGGAAGGGCGCGGCGGAGGAGCGGCGGCCGCGTCACGGTCGGCGTCGTTCGTGACGGCGTAGCGGACCACCTGCCGTCCTTCGTGAACAGCGTTGCCGGTAGGAGCAAACCCGACTCTTCCGTCCGCCAGCTCGAGGAGTGCCCGCAAAGCCCCCAGAGACTCCTCGCGCCATGATTCATGCCCGGCCCGATCCGCTCGGCGCTCTCGAAAGGTGCCTTGTCTGCTCTTGACAAAGGACGTGCCGCCTATCCAGCGCAGCTCCATGCCGAAGTCATGATCGTTGTCGATTACCACCTTGAAGTCACCCGAATCGGCCACCGCGAGCCTAGCCTCTTCGGAGAGCCGAACGCTCTCGCCGTCTCTTCGCCAGGTGAACGATATATCGGTCTCGGCCGTGAACGATCGAAGGCGCTCACTGACCTCGGCCGCCGACATCCACAGAACACGCTGTCTTGTCTCCTCGCACCTGTGAAGCACGCCGGAGTCTATGCTTTCGGCCGCTGCTTGCTCGATGGGCGAGGGCTCGTCCATGGAAAAGAGGCGCTGCTTCGCTTCTCTGTCTTTCGCATCGGGACACACCGATAGGCATCCGGTAAGAAGAGGCAGCATTACCCAAATTAGTACAGGCCTTCGCATGGTGCCCCCTTCATTACCATCGCCGATGCTTCGGGGCCAATGCTCGAGATCCCGATGTCGCGAAAAATATGCCCGGCCGTTCGGACGCTGCTTGGCTTTCGAAACGGGCACGGCGTAGGCTGGGTATGTTCATGAACGCATGGGAAGGGATAGAGGCAGTCGATGGCATCGAACGTCTCATCGGTCTCATCGAGCGTCGCTTCGATGTGCCGGTTGGTCTTCTCGACAGCAATGGCGAGCCGGTGATTCTGGGTGAACCGGGGGTTCGTGCCGCCGCGCCGGTGTGCGAGATGGTGCGTGGCAAAAAGGCCGGCCGGGACTCTTGCGTCGAGATGGGGGGATTGTTGATGGACCTGGTTCGAGACCGGAGCCGGGCACGCGCCGAGCAAGGCACCGTGGAGTTTTCCTGTCACTTGGGGCTCCGAGTCACGGCGGCGCCGATTTTGGTGGAGGGCGAGCCGGCGGGAGCGGTGTACGCCCACGGCTATCTGGCCGAGGCGGCGCCCGGCATCGAGGAGCAACGCTCCAACGCCGAGAGGCGGATAGCGAGATTCGACCTCTCGAAGCGGAGAGTGAGGCGGTTCACCTCGGGGTTGCCCATTCTGTCGGCCGAGGGGTTGGTCTTTCTGCGGGATCTTTTGATGCTCACCGCGCGTGAGGCGGAAGACCAATTGCGCGGCAGTGCCGCGCTAGGAAAGAAAAGAAGGCGACGGGTACCACGAAGTTACTACGCCTCGGGTGGGGCGGCGGCACTCATCGGAAAGACCTCGTCGATGAAGGCGGTCCGCCGCCGGGTGCGCGAGCTTTGTAAGGGAGACTATCCCGTGCTGGTGACGGGCGAGAGTGGAACAGGCAAGGAGCTGGTCGCCAGGGCCATTCACCTGGGCAGCGGCAGGCGTGAGCGCCCCTTCCTGGTTCATGGCAGGGCAGGGTTTGAAGACGGCGCCATGAGGCTGTACCCGTTCGGTCTCACGCAGGACGCGGCCGGAAGGCTCGTCGTCATGGACCAGGGCACTGTTGCCCGCGCCCGTGGAGGCACCGTTTTCGTGGAGGAGGTGGCCGATCTTTCGCCGGCCGCTCAGTCGGGCTTGCTGCGCTTGCTCGAGGAAGAGACGGTGACACCCGCGGGCTCATCGAGGAAGGTAGCGGCGGCTGTGCGCGTGGTCGCCGCTACTCGGCTCGACCTCTCGTCCTTGGTGTCCAGGCGAGCCTTTCGTCGAGATCTATTCCTTCGGCTCAACGTGGGGTCCGTTCATCTGCCTCCCCTCAGGGAGCGACTCGATGACTTGCCGGTCTTGGCGGAGCGGTTTCTTTCCCGCCGCTACCCCCGCCTGGAGCTTCACGAGAGGATGACCCCGGGACTCTTCCACAACATGCGAGCCTACTACTGGCCGGGTAACGTCCGTGAGCTGGAGAATGAGCTGGAGCGGCTGGCAGTGCTGTCCGGTGACGCCGACGAGGTCAACGAAGAGCTTTTGTCTGCTCATATCCGGGATACGCGATACGAGTCGCGCCCGTCGATGCAAGAGGAGGTGCTCTCGTTGCAGCGGCGAATGATCCTCGCCGCCTTGGCGCGCCACGACGGTAATCGCACCCGGGCCGCCAAGGATCTGTGCGTGTCGCGCCGCAACCTGATAAGAAAGATCGAGATTCTAGGGTTGGACGGGTAAGCTTACAAACGCGGTATTTTCAAATGCCCATGAGGCACTATGTTTGACCGGCGCCTGTCCTCAAGCTATGCAAGACGGCGTTATTCCAAATCGAGGGGTACCCATGCTCCAGGCGAAACGCTCCGCCACCGCGGTTCTAAGAGTTTGCTCATTATTACTGCTCCTGTTCGCACTCCCGCCCGCGTTGGCCGATGAGGCCGCGGAAGAACGAGAAGATGCGACTATTGAGGGAACGGCGGAGGACGCAGCCGACGAGGCCCCTCAACCCTCGGAAGAAGTAGAAGAGGGGACCGTCATGGACGCGGACGAGCGAGAGCGCCTTCGCGAGGAGATAAGAAGCGAGCTCCTCGAGGAGATGCGGGCCGAGCTTGACGCGCAACGCGAGGAGATCCGCGCGGAGCTTCGAGAGTCGATGGCCGAAGCGGCGCCCTGGGAGCCCGAACGCTGGGAGATGCAACCTCCTCCCAGGCCGGCTTTCTTCGAGCTCGACGGATACTTCCGCGCTCGTGGAGACGTCTTCGTCAACCTGGATATGAACGCGGGTGTGGATCCGCGAGGGCAGCCCCTCTTCATAACCCCGGCGGCGGAGGACTCCGATACCTTGTCTTCCGCCAATCAGCGGCTGCGTTTGGACCCAACCTTCAATATTAGCGAGGATCTTTCGGTTCATGCCACCGTCGATGTTCTCGACAATCTGGTCTGGGGGCAGACGCCGGACTCCTTCCCTCGCGACGGAAACGCCAACGATTCGTCTTTTCTGTCCGAGACGCAGGTCCCTCCAATGGCCGGCATCAACGCCGCGCGTGACTCGCTTAGGGTCAAACGCGCTTGGGGCGAGGTGTTGACGCCGGTGGGTCTCTTGAGCTTCGGGCGGATGGGAAGCCACTGGGGGCTCGGAATGCTCATGAACGACGGTGACGATATCGACGCCGACTTTGGGACTACCGTCGATCGGCTCATGTTCGTCACGTTGATCGGCGATCATTTCGTCGTCCCGGCGTTCGACATCATGTCCTCGGGACCCATCTATCAGCCGCGTGACGAGTATCAGGGCCAGGCGTTCGATCTCGAAAACAGGGACGATGTGCTCCAGTACGTTCTCGCGATAGCGCGGCGGGACAGCGACGAAGAGGTGCGCCGCCAGGTGCTGGACGGCCGGACTGTCATCAACTACGGGCTGTACAACGTGCTTAGGAGACAGACGCTCGACTTCATCGGCTCCCCGCCGGCCGGGAGAGATTACGATGACAGATGGCACCGGGACAGCGGGCTGGAAGCGGACGACTTCATTCGAAGAAACGCTTACGTCTACATTCCCGACGTATGGTTCAGGCTCACGACCGCTCGTTTGCGCCTCGAGGTCGAGGCCGCGGCAGTGCTCGGTAGAATAGACAACGCGCTGCCGACGTCGCCCCCGGACGCCGTTGAGGACGCGGCGGTATCCATCACGCAGTTCGGGGCGGTGGCTCAGGCGGACTACAGTTTCTTGCGCGATCGTCTGCGAGTAGGCCTAGAGACGGGCTTTGCGTCAGGTGACCGGGCGCCTGGAATGGGAGTTCGCGCCACCGGCGAGGGGCTCTCGGAGCCGGGCTCCATCGACGGCCGTCAGTTCAACGTCGACCCCGACGTCGGCGAGATCGACAACACGCTGAACAACTTTCGGTTCAATCGCGCGTACAACATCGACGAGATACTGTGGCGCCGCGTTCTTGGTCGAGTGACCGACGCGATCTATCTTCGGCCTACGCTTTCTTATGATCTGGCCGAATCGTTCGGGTTCGATCTTGCAGCTATCTACAGCCGGGCGGTCTTCGAGGAGAGCACTCCCGGGGACTCTCCGGAGCTTGGGCTGGAGTTGAACGGAGGCCTCCGATATCTCACCAGGGACGGCTTCTTCATCAAGGGCGTGTACGGGATCTTGTTCCCGTTCGGGGGGCTCGAGCTCGAGGGAGATCGTCCGGAGATAGCACAGATCATAAGAGGCGTGGCCGCGATAACATTTTAGCTTGGAGTGTCTTTTTCATGGGGCGTGGTTGTGCCGGAAGGGCCGGCGGCGAGCGGCGGAGAATGAGTGATTCTCCCGCGCGCCTGGTCATTGTCGTATTGGCTGTGTTGGTGTGCTTTTTTGCCGGTTGTGGAGTCAAGGCTTCTCCTCGCCCTCCCGAGCGCCGAGCCTCTCCCGTGGCCGCGGAGACTACGGAGGAGGTCCGGCGGGTCGAGGAGCCCCCAGAGGAAGACGAGGAAGAAGAGGACGAGGAAGAGGATGACGAGCCGTTCGAACCGTACTCGCTGGAGCAGGAACCATTCTGAGCGGCCGGTCCCTCCATGGAACATATCGAGCTTGCTCGCCCGGCGCGCGGGCGGATGACTGCCGCGCCGTGAGCAACGTGCTTATTGCTATGATGCGAAACGCAGCCGCCCGCGTTCGCGTTTTTTAGAAGGAGGAGTAATGAGACGGCTGAAGGGTTCTTATCCCGCGATTATAACGCCCATGAAGGACGGGACGGTCGATGAGGAAGCTCTGTCTCGACTGACCGAGTGGTTGATGGCCGAGACCAGCGACGGCATTGTCGCGTGCGGCACTACCGGAGAGGGCGCCACGCTGAAACCCGAGGAGACGGTCGTGGTCGTTAGAACCGTCAAGAAGGTCGTGGGCGACAGCGCGCCGGTCATAGCGGGTACCGGCAGCAACGACACCGGCAAGACCGTCGAGCTTACGAAAATGGCGAGGGAAGCGGGCGCGGACGCCGCCCTGGTCGTCACGCCGTACTACAACAAGCCAACCCCCGAGGGTCTTTTCAGGCACTACGAGGTCGTGGCGCGGGACGGTGGTTTGCCCGTCATCATGTACAACGTGCCGGGCCGAACCGCGCTGTCCATGAGCCTCGATTCCGTTTGCCGTTGCGCCTCGATCGACGGTGTGGTCGGCATTAAGGACGCATCGCGGGATATGGCGCTGGCCGTCTCCATCAGAGAGCGCTGCGGCGAGGACTTCAACCTGCTCTCCGGTGACGACTTCACCATCCTCCCGTTCCTCGCTTGCGGAGGAGACGGCGTAATAACCGTGGTGGGCAACGTGGCTCCTCGGGACACGGCCGAGCTGATTCGCGCCTTCAACGCGGGGGAGCTGGATCGGGCGCGGCAAATGCAGGCGAAACTCCTTCCGCTGATCGACGCTTTGTTCGCGGAGTCGAGCCCTGTCCCCTTGAAGGCCGCTATGTCGATGATGGGCAGGTGCGAGGACTCCCTGCGAATGCCGCTCACCCCGGCAAGCGAGCAGACTCGCGCTCTCCTGCGAGAGGTGATGTTCTCTTATGGAGGGTTGCTCGAATGAAGGATACGGTGAACGTCGTCGTAACCGGAGCGTCGGGGAAAATGGGCAGGCGCATCATTCGAGTAGCCGCGGAAACCTCGGGGGTGTGTGTGGCGGGCGCCTCGGATCAGCCGGGCACCGACGGAGTCGGCAAGGACGCGGGCACGCTGGCCGGGCTCGAGCCGCTCGGCGTGGTGGTCGCGGATGATCTTCGCAAGGCGCTGGAAGAAGCCCAAGGCAATAAGGTGGTCATAGACTTCACCCGCCCCGAGGCTTGCGCCGCGCACGCCGCCGCCTGCGCCGAAAAAGGGGTGCCTCTCGTGGTGGGTACGACCGGCCTTGGTGAGGACGCTAAAGCGCCGATCGAGCAGGCGGCCGCGAAGGTGCCCGTGATCATGGCTCCGAATATGAGCGTTGGGGCGAACCTTATGATTCTGCTGGCGAGAAAGGCGGCCGAAAGCCTTGCTGAAGAGTACGACGTCGAAATACTCGAGGCACACCACGGAAGGAAGGCCGACGCTCCTTCGGGGACCGCGATGAGGTTGGGGGAGGTCGTCGCGGATGCTCTCGGTAGGGATCTCACCCGCGACGCCGTGTATCACCGTGAAGGTATGCCGGGTCCGCGCGGGCGGGAGGAGATAGGCATGCAGACTCTCCGGGGGGGGGACGTGGTCGGCGAGCATACTGTATACTTTTTCGGACAAGGGGACCGTTTGGAGCTTACACATCGTGCTGGCAGCCGTGACATCTTCGCGCATGGGGCCGTTCGAGCGGCTAGGTGGCTAACCGGCCGTGAGGCGGGGCTCTATGGAATGGAGGATGTGCTGCGGCTGGCGTGAGACGGGGGAAAATGGACGGTGGACAATCTTTGACGACGGCGTTCATCGCGTTGGGAAGCAACCTCGGGCCGAGGAGTGCCGTCTTCGATCGTGCAATCGAGCTGCTCGAGTCGGAGCCGAGGCTCAGGGTCGTGGCGCGTTCGTCGTGGTACGAGACCGAGCCGTTCGGTCAGGTGCAGCCGTGGTACCTGAACGGGGTCGTTCGGGTGGAGACGGGGCTCTCGCCCCTCGTTCTGCTCTCCTGGCTGCATGCGGTGGAGCGGGCCTGCGGCCGGATCCGCAATGGAGTGAGGTGGGGGCCCAGGGTGCTGGATCTGGATCTGATAACGTACGGCAAGACGAGGATTCACACGCCGACGATCGTGCTTCCGCACCCGGGCTGGCGCCGCCCGTTCGTTCGGGTTCCCTTGGCCGAGGTGGGTGGAGTGCCGGTAGCCTCATGAACGCCGCCTCGCGTGTGACGTGTGCTCGAGAGACCGAGCTCCGGCCGGCGAGCGAAGCTCCCGTTTTGCGGGGGAGGCCGTTCTTGTTCGACGGAGGGTGGTCGGGGCTTCCGCGGGCCTTGCTGGTCTTTTGTGTGGCGATGGGCCTTGGGTGCGAAGCTCCCGAGGTCATACCCCGCCATGAGGAAGAGCAGCCCGCTTCCGAGGAGGAGCCCGTGGAGGCGGCGCCCGAGCTGTCCGCGATCCTGGATGAGATCGACATGAGGCAGCCCGAGCTGCTCCAAGAGGAAGTGCCCGCCGATATCGCGCTCAGCATTGCGCGCCTCTACGATGGGGCCGGCCGTTACCCCGACGCCATTGATTGGTACAGGCGCGTGATCGACGCCGCGGAGCCTGGGCTTCGAAGCTTCGAGGATCTGATCGAGTCGGACGTGGAGGAGGCGCCGCGGGCGCCGGAGGAGTGCTCTCCCACCGGCGTCGCGGGCTCGATCGAGCAGGCTCTGGAGCGGGCCGCCCGTTTGAAGGGCGCCGGTGAAGAGGGGCCCGCGCTGGCTTGCTACAGAGCGGCGCTTGCGCCGGTGGCTGATGCCTCGAGGCTGCGAGGAGAGGCGTGGCGGGCCATCGAGAGTCCATCCATCGCTCTGGAGCATATTGAACGGGCCTCGAGGCTCAAGCCGGACGACGCGGACCTCTTGTTCCTTCTTGGAGACATCACCTTCGAGATCCGCGCGGATCTCTTGGATCTCGAGCTCATGGAGAGAGCACTCTCGTCATGGCGGAGGTATGAGCGGATCGGGCGGGACGAGGAGAGAGTCGCCTACGTGCGCCGAATGCTCCCGTACGTGGAAACTCTGGTGGAGCGAAGACGGGGCGGGGCAGGATCTCGGTGATTGCGTCCGATTGCTGATCCCTCGGCGAATCTGCTGTATCCTCCGCGCCGCGTTCAGCGATCGCCACCATTTTCCTACCTCCGGAGAATCCCATGAAGCTGTTCATAGATACCGCCGACGTCGACGAGATCCGCCAAGCCGCCGCCATGGGCGTGTTGGACGGCGTGACGACCAACCCCAGCCTCATAGCCAAGACGGGGCGTCCCTTCGAGGAGGTCGTGAAAGAGATCTGCTCGATGATCCCCGGACCGGTCTCGGCCGAGTGCATGAGCACCGATGCCGAGGATCTCATCGAGGAGGGGCGCCGCATAGCGGAAATCGCCGACAACATAGCGGTCAAGGTGCCGCTCACCGTGGACGGGCTTCGCGCGACGAAGGCCTTGTCGGCGGACGGCGTGAAGGTCAACGTGACGTTGTGCTTCCACCCGGTTCAAGCCCTCTTGGCCGCCAAGGCGGGCGCGACCTACGTCTCTCCGTTCGTGGGACGGCTGGACGACATCACTACCGACGGCATGGGGCTCATAGCCGATATCGTTACCATCTTCGACAACTACGACTTTCCGACCGAGGTGCTCGTCGCCAGCATCCGCCACCCCATCCACGTGCTGGAGGCCGCTCGCCTCGGCGCTCACGTGTCGACCATCCCCTACAAAGTGATAGCTCAGCTCGCCAACCACCCCCTGACGGACATTGGTATCGAGCGGTTCTTGGCGGACTGGCGAAAGAGCCAGCAGAGCGCGTGACCGTGTGCCGCGCGCGTGCTCTGCGAGCACTGAATGGACGCGTTGCGTCATAAGGGTATTGACCTGCGCCGCCGCGCGCTCTAATCTTGCCCACCCATTTGTCGGGGCAACGCCCCTATATCCTTGATTCCCCTAACGAAAGTGAGAAACCCGTGAAGATCCTGGTCACTGTGAAGCGTGTGGAGGATCCGGAGTCCAAGATCAAGGTGAAGCCTGATGGAACCGGAATCGTAACCGAAGGCATCAACTACAAGGTCAACCCCTTTGACGAGATAGCCGTGGAGGAGGGACTGCGCCTCCGGGACGCGCACGGCGGCGAGGTCGTCATCATCTCCTGCGGAGCCGATGTGGCGACCGCCGAGGTTCGTTCCGCGCTGGCCATGGGCGCCGATAGAGGCATTTTGGTCAAGACCGAAGCCGATCTCGATCCCGACGCGGTTGCTCGGCTGCTTCAGAAGGTCGTCGAGAAAGAGGCTCCCGACGTCGTTTTGATGGGCAAGCAAGCGGTGGACGACGATCAAGGACAGGCAGGCCAGCGTCTGGCGCAGTACCTGGGCTGGGGCCATGCCACGAACGCTTCCAAGCGCACCAGCCTGGAGTCCGAGGAAGAGAAGGCGAAGAAGGTCGGCCTCATAGTAGAGGGCGAGATCATGCAGGTCACCCGAGAGGTCGACGGCGGGTTGGAGGATCTACGCTTGAAGCTGCCGGCGGTCATCACCGTCGACCTGCGCCTCAACATGCCCAGGTATGCCTCGCTGCCCGGCATCATGAAGGCGAAGAAGAAGCCCTTCGAGACGCTCACGCCGGAGGAGCTCGGCGTGGACATAGCCCCCAAGATCACCGTCAAGAGGTTCACGGCGCCGCCGGAGCGGCAGGCTGGAGAGATGGTTCCGGATGTGCCGACTCTCGTGGACAAGCTGGCTAACGAGGCCAAGGCCCTGTAGGTCGCCACCTGAAACGAACTTCGACGGATTTCGATTGGAGAAAGAAAAATGGCAAGCGTACTGATAATTGCGGATCATCGCGGTGGCATCATGGGCCGCGCCACCTGGTCGGCCCTGACTTGCGGCAAGGAGATCGCCGAGGCGGGCGGACATGATCTGGAGGGGCTGATCATTGGAAAGGATGTCGGTTCCTTGGCGCAGGAGATGGCCAAGCGTGGCGTGAAGACGGTCCATGTGGCGGACGATCCCGCGCTCGAGAACCCGTTGGCCGAGACCTACGCCAAGGTCACCGCCGACGTCATAAAGGCGACCGGCGCCGTCTGGGTAGGAGCGGCGAGCACCGTGCAGGCCCGTGACTTCTTGCCGAGAGTTGCGGCCATGCTGGATGCCGGGATGGCGACGGATGTGCTGGGGGTCGACGGCGAGACCCTGCACAGGCCCGTGTGGGCCGGCGCGGTGGTGGCCGAGGTGACCATCGACACGCCGTTGAAGATCTTCACCGCGCGGGCGACGGAGTTCGAACCCATGCCCGAGACGGACACCGCGGGCGAGATAGTCGCCGCGAACGTCGAAGTGGATACCGGCGCGCTGCGGGCCGAGTATGTGGGTCTGGAGGAGCTCAAGAGCGAGCGTCCCTTGCTCTCCGACGCCGACGTCGTAATCGCGGGAGGCCGCGGGACCAAGGGCAAGTTCGAGCCGATCGAGCAGCTTGCCGATATGCTGGGCGCGGCCATAGGCGCCACCAGGGCGGCGATTGACGCAGGCTGGCAGCCCAACGATCTTCAGATCGGACAGACCGGCAAGATCGTGGCGCCCGACCTCTACATCGGGGCCGGGATCAGCGGTGCCATCCAGCACCTGGCCGGCATGAAGGGCTCCAAGACGATCGTCGCGATCAACAAGGACCCCGAGGCTCCGATCTTCCAGGTCGCCGATTACGGGCTCGAGGCCGACATGTTCAAGGCCATCCCCGAGTTCATCGAGGAGTACAAGAAGATCAAGGGTTAGCCTTCGCCCGCATAGCTTGCGGTAGGTAGTCGCCCCGGCGAAAGAGGCTGCCGCAAAACGTCGTCACTTCTCGAAGTCATTCCCGCTCCCCGCTTTCGCGGGAATGACGTCTGGATAAGCTTCGAGAGGGTTTTGCGACACCCTCTTGCGCCCGCATGACTTAGGGGTCTTGCGACACTCTTTTGCGGCAACACTCGGGGGGGTGACGCTTTACCTCGTCCGGTTGTCACACCCCTCTGGGATGATGGGTGAACTGGAGGAGGCAAGCATGGCACGTAGACGAGTGAGGCGCAAAGGTCGGGTTCGAACAGGAATGTGGCGCACGGAGGAATCTTCGAAGCCGGGCGATGAAGACGGCCGAGAAGAAGCTGGACTCGAGGCTCGAGGTGAGGAGTCGATTGAAGAAGCGCGGAGTGAAGAGGCCTTGGAAAAAACCGAGGTCAATGGGCGGAGTAAAAAGGGACCGTCAAAGAGCCGGGGTCGCGGCAATGTCTCTCCACCCGAAGTAATTCGAGAAAGAGATCTTTGGCGCCTTCGAATGCTGGTTCGTTCCGGAGGCATCCATCGAATCGAGGATGCCCTGAGTACACACCGTTTCTACCCTCTGTTCGGTCTTACATCGGAGAAGGCGGACAGAATGAAGCCCGCCACCATCGCGCGCCGGGCGACCCAATACCTGGAAGCAGTCGAAGAGCACTCCAAGATCATCCCCGACCCACTTTCGCGTACCGCCGGAATCCTGGGCTCGGCCCTCCGCTTCTCCGATGTGGAGAGCCGAGTCCTCGCGCTGTCGGTTGCTTTTTCGGTGGACGACATGTTGCGTGAGATCTTCGAGTTGGCTGAATGCGCGGGACCGATGGAAGCCTACAAGACCGTCGGTCTTGCCATAGAGGAGGGGCCTTCCGAGGTTCGCCGGGCTCTTCGTGACGAGGGCGGGCTGGCCGAAGCGGGGCTCGTTCGAATGAGATGGGCCTCCCGCGTAGGCAGCGACGTTCCTCTCGAGCTTCTCGATGGTCTCGACGAGATTCTCCTTGGAGACGTTGAAACCGCCAAGGACATGCTGGGCCACTTCTTCCGGAGATCGCCTCGTCCCAAGCTGGTGCGAGACGACATTCCCCACTTGTTCGAGGACTTCGATCTGCTGCGGCGAATCATGGCGCCGGCCATCGAGCGCGGGCGGGCCGGCATCAACGTGCTCATTCACGGACCGACCGGAACGGGCAAGACCGAGTTCGCGCGTCTCCTTGCGAACGATCTGGGTGTTCCCCTTCACGAGGTCGCAGACGAGGACTCGGACGGTGACTCGATCGAGTACGCGGTCAGGTTCTCCTCTTATGTCCTTTGTCAACGAATACTCGCGTCCTCGGGGCCGGCATTGGTGCTTTTCGACGAGGCGGAGGACGTCTTTCCTTGCGAGATGCCTTTTCTTGGCATGCGTCCGGCGCGCACCACGGGAAAAGCCTGGACCAACAGGCTGCTCGAGTCGAACCCGGTTCCCACCATCTGGATATCCAACCAGGTGGGGCACATGGACTCGGCCTATCTCCGGCGTTTCTGCCACGTGCTCGAGCTGAGGCCGGCGCCTCCGATTGTTCGAGAGCGTCTCGTTTCGACGATGCTCGGACCCCATGGCATCAGCGAGGGTTTCGGCCGGCGCATCGCGACGGACGATCGCCTCTCGCCCGGTCACGTCGAGGCTACCGCTCGCTCGCTCGAGCTGGCTGCTCCGGCTCCCGGCACCGAAGCCGACGAGCTGGCCGGTCGAATCCTCGAAGGCACACTGGCTGTCCAGGGCAAGAAGAGCCCGAGCCCGATACTGCATGACGGGCCCTCCTACGACCTCTCTCTCTTGCGGGCAAGCGAGGATCTCGATCGCATAGTGAACGGCCTGGCCCGGACCGGTAGGGGCAATGTCTGCCTGTACGGGCCGCCGGGCACCGGCAAGACTGCCTTCGTGCATCATGTCTCCGAACGGCTGGGGCGACCAATGATGCTTCGTCGAGCATCCGACCTTCTTGGGCCTTACTTGGGAATGACGGAGATGGCGATAGCGAGGATGTTCCGGGACGCCGCCGCGCAGGGGGCGGTGCTCCTTCTCGACGAGGCCGATGGAATGCTTCGAGATCGCAGGCATGCGCACCAGCGCTGGGAGCTTACCGAGACGAACGAGATGCTCACGCAGATGGAGTCCTTCGAGGGCATCTTCTTCTGCGCGACCAACCTCGTCGACGAGCTGGATCGAGCATCCCTGCGTCGCTTCGCCTTGAAGATTCGCATCGATCCTCCGGGAGAGGAGGCCAGGTGGCGTCTCTTCGTGGCCGCTCTCGACTCACTTGGCGCTAAAGAGCCGGAGCCGGAGATCATGGAGGGCATCCGCCGGAGGCTGGACAGGCTAGAGGGCCTGACTCCGGGTGATGCAACGGCCGTGATACGAAGGATGCGCCTTTTGGGCGTCGTTCCCGACGCAGGCGCGATGCTCGAAGCATTGACGGAGGAACTGGCGGCGCGACAAGACAGCTCGGTGCGCTCGGTGGGGTTCAGAGCGTAGCACCCTCTTTACGCGGAGTACTTCTTCAGGATCTCTCGTGTGTCGGCCAGAACGCTCTCGCGTTCATGCGGGGGTCCTTCCATGACGAGCTTCCCGCCGGAGCGCAGAACCCATCCGCGCACGGCCCTTGGACTCGCGGTCTGAATCTTCCATGCGTTCCCTCGAGATCGAAGCGCTAGCTCGTGAGTCGCATCGCCGACGAACATCACCTCCATGCGATACCGGTCCGGATCGAAGTCGGGTGGCAGCTCGAAGCTCTCATCCGTGAGCGAGGCGCTCTTCATGCGATCCACCCGCAGTATGTACTTGTGGTCAACGAGCGCGTACCAAATTCCAAGGTGCTGCAGAACGAGAAACGGCCTCACCTTGCGTCGCCAAAGGCGAGCCTTCTCCATGCTGTAGTACTCGACCTCGACCATCAACCGTTCCTTGGCCGCCTGTTCCAAGACAGCCAGATGCCCACTCGATCCGGTGGCCTCGGGCTGAACACGAACTCTCTCGTGAAGAGGCCGTACCGCTTCCTGGACGCCGGGCGAGACGGCTGCAAGGAGCTTCTCCTTTAGCTGCTCCACGCTCTCGTTCAAATGTCCCGCCGCCTCGGGCACATCGATTTGTCCTATCAGGGTGAGCAGTGCGAGGATCTCCCGCGCGTTGAGCCTGGTTGGTCCGGGCAAAGCGGGACCACACGAAATGTAGAACCGGTCATTGGTAATAAAGGCATCCAGGTAGAAAGACGGGTCGGCATCCTCGGGTCCGGCAACGCTCATATTCTCGGCCCACTTGCCGATCTCATGTACCGGTATGCCGACGAGCCGAGAGACCTCCTCGACCGGTATCCCCTCTTTCCGAGCCCTCTTGTCCGCGATGAGCTGCATGGTGCCTTGAAGCAGCATCTCCCAGCTCGGTGATAGAGCAGGCGAAGGTCGATGGCGGGTCATGCCGACTCTCCGTGCGCTTCGAGGACACCCTGGAGCATTGCGCGCACCCGTTCGCGCACCTCCTTTGGGCCAAGGATCTCGGCTCGTCGCCAGAGCGAAAGAACCTGCTCCACCACCGCATCGGCGTTGCTGGTCTTCACTTGGAAAGTGTTTGAAGCAGGATCGAAGGGCTCTCCCCACATCGTTCCCGCGAGGTGGGCGACTTCGTCATCGACTCGTATCTCGACCGTCACCGGCTGGTGCACCTTGAAAAGAACAGGATCCAGGGTCGAGTGCTCGAGCAGTCGAAAACCCTCCGGGACTTCGAAGTCCGGGGTGCCCGGGGCCTTGTCGTTGATCTCGAGATCCCAGGCTCTCGACAGGCGGAAGATACGAATGGCATCGGCCCCGTGGCAGCGTCCACACAGGTACCAGTGCCCGTGCTTCAAAAATAGACCGTAGGGATCGACTTCTCTTTCGGACTCCGCGCCGCCGGCCTTGGCGTAGCCGAAATAGACTCTCTTGTTGGCAACAATGGCCTCGGCGAGAAGGTCGATCATCTCATCGGTGACCTCTTCGGGATCGCGTACAGGGTGGCGAACCAGGAGATGGCCGGGCTTTCCCGGGATTACGCCGAGCTTCGATAGGGCGACACGCATCGCGGTCTGGTAGGGAAGCGTGTCATACTCGAGGGCTTCGCGGGCCAGGCCGGCAAGGAGCACCATCTCGCTCTCGTCCAGATCCACCGGCCGCGAGAGGAAGGAGCTTTCCGGATCGAGGCGATAGGCGTAATCCTCCTCATGGCCTAGGTGCTCGATATGGACTCCAAGTTCAGCGAGGGCCTTCTTGTCTCTCTCGAACTTGCGCCGCCCCGACTCCGGGTTCGCGGTGTCGTACTCCGGAAAGCTCTGACGAAGGTCCGCGAGGCGGATCCTGCCCTTGGTGCTCTGCAAGAGCAGCAGCACCCCGAGGAGCCGTCGAGGGACTTCGAGGGAGGACACCGCTCATAGATACTCCACCTAGCCTCGTTCTGTCACATGCGTGCTCCCGAACTCTGTCCGGCGCCTTCGGTCGGCGACCCGGCGATTTGGGTCTTTGGCTGGTCTCGGGTGAATGTGGGGAGATTTGCAACTTGTGGAGGTCGGGCACAACATGTTGGGGTACAACCTGTATTCTGTATTCTGTTTTACTATGGTAATGTTCGAGCGATTACGTTTAGACACCAATGGGTGGCTCACAGGACCTAATGCGCCTCTATCCGCGCCATCACCATGACACCGCGAGCAGGGTGCTCGACGAGAAGGCCGTCGTCATCACATTGAACGACGGGCGGATGCACACGCTCAACGAGGTGGGCACCTGGATCTGGGAGCACGCGGACGGCAGCCGCAGCGTTTCCGACATTATCGCGGCTCTGCTTGAAGAGTTCGATGTGGACGAGGCTATCGCGCGCGCCGATGTTGCTTCCTACGTCGAGCTGCTCGCCGAAAGGGATGTCCTCGAGCTCCACGAGAAGCCGGAGGGTGAGGGGTGAGCCTTCGCTCACGCCTACTATCGCCGAGCCGCGCTGGGGGAGACGCGGCCTGGGCGTTCGGCGGCTATTTTAATTTGCCTATTCGAGCTATTATTGAATGCTCTTTTTGATGGTCTGTAATTCCCCATGATTGGTCGTTGGCCATCTCCATCGAGAAGCGGTCTTGGGATTGGCCGCGAGTAGATTGGGAGGGACTCTGATGCGCGCGATTTTATCACTACTGCTCGCGGCGGCGTTGACGCTGCTTTCCGCCGGATGCGGATCTTGCGGTAGCGTCTCCGAGGCATGCAAGGCCGAGATCCGGTTCGAGACCCCGAAGGATGGGGACGTCATCTCGTGGGATGCAGATCAGAACCCCAACCGCACCGGTCTTCAGATTGAAGTCGTGGCCTCCGTATCGGAGTGTGTCGACGAGAGCTCGCCCGTCACCTTGCTAGTCAACGAGGACATGAACCGTGCCCGGGAGGCCTTCATTCAAGAGGGCATGGTCGTCTTCGAGCAGGTGACTCTTACGCCGAGAAACGAGGAAGGGCAGGTCGATCTGCAGGTGATCTTGACCGACGGAGCCAGCGGCGAGACCGACAGCCAAACGATAACCGTCTCCCTGCAAGACGTGCCTTCGGTCGACTGCGTGTTCCTCGCTCCCACGGACGGCGCGGTGCTGGGCCCGGAGGACGACGTTCAGCCCGAGCGCTTCGGCGTTCAGTACGACGTGACGATTCAGTGCGCCGACCAGCTCGACGGCACCCCGGCGAGCCTGACGGTGGACGGAGTCACGATCCCATCCTCGATCTTCGTGGACGAGGTGGCGACCTTCCCGGCGGTGCACCTCTCCGAGGGAGAGAACATCCTGGCGGGCCGCGTGACGACCGAGGCCGGGACGTGGGAGGACAGCGTCCGGGTTACCGTTGACACTCCCGACTGCGAGGTTCGCCTCGATCCATCGGGATCGTTGGTGTTCAACCTCGACGGCGATCCGCCGCGCGTCCCTGGGCGCCAGGCCATCGCCGATGCCGACGGCGACCCGGCGACCGGGATCCAGGCCGATCTCGGAGCGCTGACGCCCGACTGCATGGGCGGCGTCGCGGCCCTCATCGTGGATGGCGAGGAGGTCGCATCTGCTCTGGTCGAGGGTGAGTTGGTAGACTTCGGTCGTTTGCATCTTCCCGACGGGAATGACGTGAAGGCCTACGTGACGGTGGACCCCGCCGGTGAGGATGAGGGGCCGAGGGGCCGGTCCGTCACGCACAGCTTCTGGGTCGACTCGGTGCGGCCCGCGCCGGTGCTGCTCTACCCGGGCGACGGCGGCTTGCTCCGGGGCGACGTGGACAAGGACGGAGACCCGTCAAACGGCGTTCAGGTGGACATGGTGATCGAGGCGCCGGACCTCGAGTCTCACGACAATCCATCGATGCCGTGGCGCGCCGCTCTCATCGAGGCGCACATTACCCGCACCGATGCCGCGGGCGACGGCGACACCGAAACCCTCGCCTGCCTCGTTGGAATAGACGGCTGCGAGGATCCCGACCACCAGGGACGCTACCGCATCGAGATGGACCTGGATATATACGCCGACTACGAGATCGAGGTGGTTGTGACCGACCCCGCCGGCAACGTGGGTGCGGACGGGCCGTCCGGCTTCTCGGTCGATGCCAGGCCGCTCGACGTGGCCATCGTCTCTCCGGAGGCAGATTCTCTCGTGAACCTGGAGTTCGAGGGCGTGGAGGATAGCCGCGTGCCGGTGACGGTCGAGAGCGAGTCGACCGACGTTGTCGGCGCGAACGTTCGGGTCTCTTGCACGGGCGTGCCCTCCGCTACCGGGACCATGGGCGATGATCTGACCGGAGTCGTCATGATGGACTTCTCGGACGTTCCCTGCGGAGGCCGGGAGACCACCTGCTCCGCGCGGGTGACGGTCGGCGGAGTGCATCACCACTCGCCGGAGGTCACGTTCGAGGTCGATTTGGTTCCGCCCTCGCTCACCATCGTGGAGCCTTCGGAAGACGACATCGTGTTCGAGACCGACATGGTCGTGGAGGTCGTTACGAGCTGCCTGCAGGACGGCCGCGACGTGACCATCCACGACGAGTCCGGCGTCATCGGCTCGGCCGCGGCCGCCGCCGGCGTTGCCGACGTGCCCGTGACCCTGTCCGGCGGAGAGCAGACCATCTGGGCCGCCGCGAGCAACGAGGCCGGGAACGCCGGTCAAAGCGAGGCGGTCACGTTCGTGGTGGCGTCCGATCCTCCCGAGGTGGTCTTCCAGGATCCGACCGACGGCCGGGACATCTTCGACATCGACGATGTGGATCCGGAGACCGACGGGCTTCAATACAACGTGCGCGTCCGCGTGCTGAACGAGCCCGAGGGGACGCCGGTGACCCTGCAGGTAGGCTACTCCGACGGCGAGAGCGTCGTTTGGCGAGCGCCCGCCGGCACCTCCTACACCTCCTCCGAGCCCGCGCTGCGGGCGGACTTCAGCGCCGTGACGCTGCCGGAGGGCGAGATTGCTCTTCGCGCCGTGGCGACCGGGAGCCATGGCCTTCGCGGCGAGGCGGTGGTGTGGCCCAACGTGCAGACCGGCGCCGCCGTGTGCAACATCGTCTCGCCGGTCGACGGCGCGTCTATTGGCCCGGCCCATGACCCGGACGCTTCCGTGGAGGACGGGGTGCGGCACGACGTGCGCGTGCGCACCGATCTGGAGGACGGCGCCGAGGTCGTGCTGGAGCTGACGGACGCGCGAGGCGACGAGACCACGCTCACCGCGTCCGTCGAGGACGGGCAGGCCGTCTTCGAGGACGTCGTCTTCGTGACCGAGGATGACGAGCCGTATGGAAGGAACATGCTTCGGGCCGAGTGCGGCGAGGACGGCCGGGCGCTTACGACCGAGGTGGACGTGGACCTCGAGAGCCCCGATGCCGTGATCCTCACCCCGGAGGACGGCCGGATCTTCAACGCGGACAGCAGCGACGCCGGCACGCAGGAGGGCTTCCAGGTGCACTTCAGAGGCACCGCGGTGAGCCCGTCCACCGGCGAGCCGGTGGCGGAAGGCGCGTCCGCCGAGCTCTCGGTCTCCTGCGGCGGGGCGGAGCCCGAGATCTATCCCTTGACGCTGCTTGCGTACGGGACCGAGATCCAGGCCCGCGCGAGGCCGGTCCTCGAGGACCAGACCACGTGCGAGCTGACCTTCTCGGTGACCGACATGGCCGGAAACGAGAGCGAGCCGGTTAGCGTGACGGTCACGGTCGACCGCGTGCCGCCGGAGGTGGAGATCCTGTGGCCGGAGGACGGCCGGCTCTTCGGCCTCGTGTACGACAAGGGCGAGAACGTGCCGGGCTTCCAGCAGGACGTGGAGGCGGCTTACTCGGGGCTCGAGGAGGGGCAGCCCGTGAGGCTGCTCTTCAGGCGCCTTTCCGAGGGCGATGAGTGGGTGGAGGCGGCGGAGCACCTGGTGGGCTCCGGCACCATGAGCGGGTTCACCTTCGCGATGGCCACGTACACCATGGAGGATCAGGACGACGTGACCGTGCGCGTGGAGGTGGAGGACGCCGCCGGCAATATCGCGAGGGATCAGGTGAGCGTGTCGATCGACACGCTGGCGCCGGAGGTGGAGATTACGCGGCCGGAGTGGGATGGGCGCTGTTGGAACTTGATTCGTGACTTCGACAAGGATTCGCCGGGTGTGCACACGCAGGTGGAGGTTCAAACCAGTGGGGTTGCCGAGGGCCTGCCGCTGACGCTTTGCGGCACGGGCCGCGACGAGGGCGATGAGTGCGGTCTTTCGGAGTTCAGCTTCATCGACGAGCTTCCGGTGATGGTAAGCGAGGGAGTCGGTAGGGCGGTGTTCCCAGCGGTTCTCCTGATGGAAGGCGAGCAGGAGCTGATGGCCGAGGTCCGAGATCTCGCGGGCAACTACAGCCGCTCCGAGCCGGTCATCGTCTGCGCCGACTCCATACCTCCGGAGGTCACATCCTTCGTCGTCCCGGCCGACACGGGCGAGCCCGAAGGATACATAAACAAGGCCGAGAGCGACGCGGTGGGCGGAGACATCTGCTTCGAGCTGGAGGTGGAAGGCGCGGAAGGCCGGGAGCTGACGCTCTACACCAGCCGCCCCGAGTCGGGCACCGTAGTCGGCACGGGCATCGTGGAAGAAGGCGAAGTCACCATATGCAGGCACGTGGACGAGCTTGGGCAGGGAAGCCACGCGCTTCGCGCGTATGTCGAGGACGAGAACGGCAACCCCAACATCCGCTCCGCGAACCCCCTCATAGAGAACCCGGAGGCGGAAAGGCTCCTGATAATAGACACCACGCCGCCGTCCCTTTCCATCAGCAGCCCTCCGGCCTTGGTCAACGCCGACCATGCCGGCGAGGAGAACGTGGATCCCACGGTCGACTTCAATGTTACGAGCAACGCCGCGGGCCGCGAGGTGGTCTTCCACGTGGGCGGCGATGAGGTGGGCCGAGACGTGGTGGAGGAAGGAAGCGCCGGCATTCAGGTGACGCTTGCCAACGACGACACGCACACGCTCGCGGCCGAGGTCTCGGACGCGGCGGGCAACGTGACCACCGCGGAGCGCGAGGTCAGGGTGGACACCACGCCTCCCGTGGTGACGATATTGAGCCCCGAGGACGGCGCAATGCTCAACGAGAGCTCCATCGAGTTCGTCATGGAGGTAACAGGCGCCGAGACGGGCGAGGATCTTCGCCTCTACCGCTGGGACGGATCCGCGTGGGAGGAGCGCGCGAGTGCCGCGGTCTCAGGCGAGCCCGAGCAAACGATAGTCGCGTCGGTCTCGGATGGCGAGTCCACCTGGATGGCCCGGGCGTGGGACGCCGCCGGGAACATCGGTGAGAGCGATCCCGTATCCATCGAGGTAGAGACCGAAGGCTGCTCTCTCGAGTGGATCACGCCATCGAGCACCCCGAGGGTCTTCAACATGTTCGACGACGAGGGCGCGGACCCAAGCGTGCTCGAGACGACGGTAGTCGCCCGCACGGCAGACTGCGGCGGCCTTACTATCGAGCTATACAAGAACGAAACGGAACTCGTAGGCACGCAGGCGTCTTCCGAGACCACTGGAGAGGCGGAGTTCGTGGTCACGCTGGATGACGGCGAGGCGGGGACCATGACCGCCCGCATCGAAGATGCGTTCACGAACGTTACCGAGACCTCCTTCGAGTTCTCGGTGGACATAACGCCGCCGGTGCTCACCCGCCTTCCTCCGGACGGGCACGCCGAGGCACCGGCCGCCATTGCATACGTCCACGAGACCAACCCCACGCTTGATACGAAGGTGGACGGCTACCTTCGTCTTGCCGCCATGGACTACGAGTTCGACACGGAGGGCGCGGCGGGCGGCACCCTGAAGTTGCTGCTCGGCGGCGATGAGATCTACTCCGCCGGCATATCAAGCGACGAGGAGACCGTGCTGACAGAGAATCTCGGCCTGCCTCAGAAGGCAGACGGCGTTCTAGAGGCAGTTCTCGTCGACTCCGCCGGCAACGAGGCGACCGACTCTCACGATGTGAAGGTCGATGTCATCCGTCCCGCGGCTCCCACCGTAACGCTCGAGATATTGGATGATCGAAGAGCCACGCTGGGCGTAACCTGGACGGGCGTCGGGGACGACGGGACGCAGGGAGAGCCCGAGGAGATAGAGATTAGGTGGGATACCTCCGAGATATCAGGCGAGACGTCCTACGCCGCCGCCAATGAGGGCGCGCGGCTCACCTGCGGAGAGGACATCGACTGCACGCAGGTGGAGATGGAGCTTGACGGAGGTCTCACGCCGCTGCCGCCGCTCAACACCTACTGGGTTGCGGTAAGGGCGAGAGACGAGCTCGACAACGTCTCTCCGCTGGTTGCCGCCGAAAACCTGCTCCCTGTCGAGAACATGTGGAACGAGGTGGTCCTGGAGGGAGACGAGTCCGGCACATGGTATGGTTACACGATGGTCCCGCACGGCGTGGATCTTAACGACGACGGGTACGATGATCTGATCGTGAGCGCGATGGGGGAGGACGGCTGGAGAGGCGCCGTCTACATCTACTATGGCGGGCCGGATCCCACGGATCTGACTCTGCAGAAGCTCGTTGGAGAGCAGGGCGGCGAGCTGTTCGGTCGAGAGATGGACGCGGGCGATGTTACCGGCGACGGCACCCCGGATCTGTTGATTGGCGCTCCGGGTTTTAACCCGGATGACTCCAACCTTGGCAGAGCCTTCCTCTACTTCGGGGAACCCGGGGCAGAACAGATAGACGAGTCCGAGCGGGTCGAGTTTCGCGGAACCCCGGGAAGCGGCGGTAGGTTCGGTCAGCCGGTGTCGGTGCTCGGTGATATCGATGGCACCGGAGCGCGTTCCCTAGCCATAGCTGCTCGCCTGGAGAACGGAGTCGGGCATGTCTACATATTCTTCGGCAGATCAAGGTCGGAGTGGCATGATCTCGCCGAAGACCTCGGATACGTGCCTACCTCCAGCGCCGATGTGGTCCTAGTCGGCGTCGAGGACGCGGGCGAGTTCGGGTCTTGGAGGGCGAACGTCAATCTCGGCCCGCTGGATGGCGAGGATGGTGACGGCTTCCTCATCCCCGCCCAGCATGCGAACAAGGGCTACGTGTTCAGGGCATCCGATGTCCTGTCCGAGACGGAGTCGCCCAACTATCTCTATGCGGATGAGGCATGGCAGGTACTCGAAGGAGAAGGAGACGAGTATGGGTTCGACGGTTTCATGGCTCATCTTCATGGAGACCAGCGCCATCTCGTTGTGAGCGCTGGGCATGGTGAATGTGATGCGCCATGTAGCGTGCGGGTCTACTCAATGAACGATGATGGTGTCGACGAGCCGCCTGTTCAAATAATACAGGAGACGGCTTACTGGTTTGGCCATTCCGTAGCTCATGGCGATATCACAGGCGATGGCTTACCCGATCTCTTGGTAGGCAGCAACAGCGCAACCAACAGCAGATTCTTTCTATTTGCAAATACTGGCAATCCTGCACCGTACAGCTCTAGCGCGGACAGTGTCATCGAGGGCTCCGGTCATTTAGGCGTCTCTCTTTGGGTTGGAGACATAAACGGAAACGGTAACAACGAGGTCGCCGCTGGGGCATCAACCGGAAATCGGCTCCATATATGGTGGGCAAAAGATCATGACTAACAAAGAAGCTCCTGCTTATTTCGAGAAGTCCAAGAGAACATATGCCGCTCCGGTCATCAAGTCCAGGCACCTTTCCCAGACACCCCTTCTTCGAATGAGCCTGAATGATGATCCGGACATCCCGCCTAGTCCCTTCCCGCCTTTTGACGAGAGTGGCGGGGGCTAGCTTGGCCGGTGCGGTGGGATTCAGCGTGGAGGCGCTTTGGCTCGAGGCGCGTGGTGTGCGCTACCTCGAGGCTGGGGAGACGGCCGGCGGCCGGCCGGGCTTCATCGAGTGCTTGCCGGGCGAGCGGCTCCGGGTGTGGGTGGAGGGTGAAGGCTACGCCGTGGAGCACGTGCCTTTGCACTGGCGATCGCTGGTGGAGCGCTCGCTGCTAGCGCATGCGCTCTCGCCTTCCGGGGGCGTCGTCCTTCACGCGTCGGCCGTCAAGGCCGGCTCCGGGGCGCACGTCTTCGCCGGCCGAAGCGGGGCGGGAAAGAGCACCATTGCTAGTAACGCTCCTCACCCCATCATCTCCGACGACACCGTCGTGATCACGAGAAGCGAAGGCGGCCTGCTCCTCCAGGGCACCCCCTACGGCAAGGGCGACGCCGGCCACGACCCCGAAAGGCGCCGGCTCGCCGGCATCTGCTTTCTCGGTCAGGCGGGCGAGCTCACCGTCCGGTCCGTGGAGGCCGCGGAGGCCGTCCCCCGCCTGATAAAGGCGCTGTTCCTGCCGCCCATCATGGAGGGCGAGAGCGAGTCGCGCCTGCCCGGACCCGTCATCGAGACGCTCATGGATCTTGCCCAGACTACGCCCTTATGGTCGCTAGAGGTGCCGCTTGGCTACAGCTTCGACCCGGCGGACCTCCGGTGACACGGAAAACCGCGAATTCCAAATTCGCGCCCATCGCCTCTCGACGGTCCCCCCCGGCGGTCGCCTCTCGGGCCCCCGAACCACAGTGCGGTCGATTTCCAGCCCGCCGCGGCCCGGAAGAAGCCGCGCGCGCAAGTGTCAGCGATGTCTTGACTCACACCCGTGTAGCGAGCCGCGAACCCCAAGTGTCGCCTGCCGCTCACCGCGCTCGATTTCCGCGCACCCGCTCGCGCTCGTTCATGCATTCCCGCCCTCCCCCGAACCCCCCCGAACTTTACCGCCGTGTCCCGGCCAGCTAACTTAGTCGATCGACGATGACCACGAACGAGCACGAAAGCGGCATCACGTCCGGAAGCTGCATGTGGCCGTTTCTTACCTCCGGCCTCCGGGCGGCTCCGGCCGGCACCAGGCCCGAGGTGGGCTCCGTCGTGGCGTACCGCCGTGGCCAGAGCTGCTTTGCGCACCGGGTCGTGGGCACCTACGAAGGCGGCGTGTTCACCCGCTCGGATAGGCCGGGCGCGAGGGTGGAGCGGGTCCCCTCCGAGGACATCCTCGGCGTATGGGAGAAGGGCGCAGGGCTCCGTAGCGTATTCCTTCGTCCTTCCGTCGGCTCGGTCGTCGCGAAGGCCGGCCTGGCGCTGTCCAGACCGCCCGCGCTGGCGCTGCTGAAGAGCGCCTGGCGGCGTCTGCCCAGGGCGCCCCTCGTTCGCCTGGACCTCCAGGTTCACAGAGGCGAGCCCGGCGGGCTGGTGACGGCGCTCGCGGAGGCCGGGTTGAACCCCGGCGTGTCGTCGCTGGAGGAGCTGGAGATGCGCTTCCTCACGGACGACGGCGGCTTCGTGGTGCCGGCAAGAAGCCTTGGCCGCGTAGTGGGCGCGGCCGTCCTGCGCGAGGTCGGGCCGCCGGCGCGCCGTTCCGGCGGCACGGCGCGGAAGCCCGAACGAGCACGGCGCGGACTGCTCACCATGAGCGTCAGGCGAGCCGGCAAGGCCTCCGAGCGGCTGGTGCTCGATGAGCTTCTCGCGGTGACGCTCGACGAGGCCTCGGCCCGTGGCTTCGGCGCCGTCCAAGCCGAAGCCCTCGCCGAGGAAGAAAGCACGATCCTGGAGGCCGGTCTCGAGCGGGACCTCGAGCGCCTCCGGGCGCTTCGCCGCCACGGCTTCTCCCGCTTGGATCCGGCATACAAGGTGGTCCCTGCAACCGGCCACCGCCTTGGGCTTTACAGAAAGCTCCTTGGGTGAGAGTTCTCCCGCCCTCGCGTAAGGCCGGCGACGGCCAAGGCCCGGCGGGCCGTGCACACTCACTTCAGTGAGACGGGGTCCTCTCGGCCACCGGAGGCGGCCTTCGGGTCCGGCGCGCCGCGCGGCGCTTCCTTCCGCCGGCTGTCGAGAGCGCCTGATAGTCCTCGAGCCGCCCGCCCTTCAGGCAGCACTCGATGATCTCCCTGCCAAGCGGATCGAGGTCGCGGTCGAGGTAGGTCCGCAGGTTCTTGTCGAAGAAGCGCTGGAGCTGCGCCGCGCCCTCGTCGTAGGAGGCGAGACCGACGTGCTCCTGCCGCTCCACCTGCAGCAGGCTGGGGCTGATGTTGCTGCCCTCCACTTGAAGCGAGGTGAGCGACTGTCCAAGCAGCGGGCAGCGGCTCGGCACTAGCTGCTCCTGGCGGAAGCGGGTCGCGCCTCGCCGCGCGAGGTACTCCCGGCAGATCCACTGCGGCATGAAGCCGACCCGCCATGCCCCTATGTGCTGGTTTGGTATGAGCACGTGCAAGCTGTCCGGAGTGTCGAGTATCTGCCGCAAAAGCAGGTTCGCCTGCTCCACCCGCCGGCCGGTGAGGAAGGGCTCGAAGCTCCCCACCCCCTCGCTGGGTATCGCCTCGGCCGTCGCCACTATGCTGGGGCTCGAGTGACCGCGGGGCGCCGTCAGCCTCCACAGCCAGGCGAGCGCCGGCGGCAGGACGCTCATCATTCCGAGTATCCCGTAGGTCGGCCGGTCCTTCGTGCACGGGGGCGCCCGAACGCCGAAGCTCCTTATGTCCACCGTGACTATGCCGTCGATGATGCCGGGGACGATGCGCCTCGGCATGACCACGCGCGGGTTGGGGCACCGCTGGCCCGGCGCGTCCATCACCGGCTCCCAGATGAGCGCCCGCCCGTCGGGCACCGCGTCCAGGTTCAGGAACAGCAGCGGCTCCGGCGGATCGATGGTCAGCCTCTCGAGCTGCGGGTCCACCCCGTAGTGTTCGATGTGGTCCACCCTGATGAACCATGCGCTCTCCGCGTCGGTGAGGCGCAGCTTCCTGCCGTTCCTAGAAGGGTTCAGGCAGAGCGCCATGTCGTCGCAGACCGGCCGCAGGTTGCAGGCGCGGGGCAGGACCAGGTGCATCTTCTCGCCGGTGGAGGTGTTCTCTCCGAGAAGCAGGCGGCCGTCCGCCTCGCGATGTACATGCTCCAGCATCTCGCTCTTGCCGCCGCCGCTCGCGCCCTCGTGCATTATCGTGACGTGATTGTCGTACGGGGTCACCACGGTGACCGCCGAGCAGTGCGCCGCGACCCAGCCCTCCCTCTCCCCAATCTCCAGCAGCATGCCGTAAACGCCCTTCTTCGCGCTTGGGCCGGGGTAGAGGTTGTAGCTGAAGAGGTAATGGTTCTTCGTCGTTCGTTCGTGCACGACGATCTGCTTTCCGCCGAAGTGGGTCTGCCGAAACGGCGGAGCCACCAGGATGAACGCCCTCGGCGCGAAGTTCTCGTCCAGGTGCTCGACCGGCTCGATCCCTTGCAGGAGGGCGAGCCCCAGGGCGAAGAAACCCGCGTTAGCGGGACAGATGGCCAGCGCCGGCACGCCCTTTACATTTTTGGTGCCGGCATGAAAGCCGAACACGGCCAGCTCCTGACTCTCGAGCCAGGAGAGGGTGTCCCCACGAAGAGCGTCGAAGCTTCCGCCGAATCTTTCGGAGAACCGCTGCTTGTCGGTGGCGCGCTCGTCGGCAATGACGAGACAGTCGGGATCGCGCCTTCGCATGTAGGGGTCGGTGTAGTTCGCTGATATGCCGTTTCTGACCCTGCAGACACGCGCGGCGACGAAGCGGCCTCCCGGAATGTCGTACGCGACGTCATGCCAGCCATGGACGGCGTCCTTCACCGATAGGTCGGCGAGCTCGTCCGTGGTCGATGCGTAGGTTACCGTTGCTTTCTCCAGAACCGCGCGGATGTCCTGGGGCAGCGGCATTCTCTGGTGCGGCGGAGCTCTGCCTTTCATGACCATTGTCCCCCGGTCGATTCTTACTTGTGCTCTAACCCGCCCGAGCGCAAGCGCTTGCAGCCTTGCGGCGGGCTTTGTATGTAGGGGGCTCTTCCCCAAGCATCGGGGGGAGCCGTTCCGAAAACACAATAGAGAGGAAAAGCGCAATGTCCAAGGGCATCGTATGGGATCTGACGACCTACTTCGACGAGTTCAACGGCTCGAAGATGAAGGCCTTCAAAAAGGACATCCAGGACGGCATAGGCGAGCTGGTCGAGAGGTCGTCCAGCCTCGATCCGCTGAACGAGAATACCCGCGAGGCCTGGCGGCAAGTAGTGATCGACAGCGAGGAGCTGTACCGCAAGCTCTCGCATCTGGGCTCGTACGTGGTGTGCCTCTGCTCCGCCGACGCGAACAACGAGGACTACCTGAAGGAGTACGCGATCCTCGACGGAACCATGGCGGAGGCGAGCAAGATCTCCATTCACCTGAAGGCCGGGCTGAAGAGTGCGAGCGATGAGGAGTTCGCCGCATTCTTGGAGATGGACGGGCTCTCGGACATCTCGTTCTACCTGGAGGAGATTCGGCGGGACGCCAAGAAGACCATGACGGCCGACCTCGAGACGCTCGCCGCCGACCTGAGCGTCGACGGGTTCAGCTCGTGGGATCGTCTCTACTCCACGGTCTCAAGCAAGCTGCAGTTCGACATGCACTGGCCGGACGGCAGGGTGGAGTCCACCCCCATCTCGCAGTGCCGCTCCCTCATGCAGGACTCCGACCGGCAGGTCAGGCGGTCCGCGTTCGAGCACGGGCGGGCCGCGTGGAAGACGGTCGAGGATGTCTGCGCCGCCGCCCTGAACTCGATCGCCGGGACCAGGCTGGTCCTGAACCGCAGGCGAGGCATCGAGCACTACCTCGACGTGTCCTTGCACCAATCACGAATCAGCAAGGAGACCCTGGACGCCATGTTCCAGGCGATCGAGGAGTGCCGTCCGTTTATCCAGGAGGTCGGACGCGCAAAGGCGGACGCCCTCGGCTTGAAGAAGCTCGCCTGGTACGACTGCGAGGCGCCGTTGCCGATACCGGACCAGGAGCGCTACTCCTGGGAAGAGTGCGTGGAGATGACCCAGAAGGCGTTCAGCAGGGCCTACCCGGCACTGGGGGACTTCTTCCGGGAAGCGCTGGAGAAGCGCTGGGTGGAGTCGGAGCCGAGGCCAGGCAAGAGGCCGGGAGCGTTTTGCACCGGCTCCGCGCTGACGGAGGAGTCCCGCGTGTACATGACCTTCAACGGCAGCTTGAGCGACATATCGACCTTGGCGCACGAGGTCGGTCACGCGTTCCACAGCCGGCAGCTCCAGGGCATGCGCCCCTACCTCAAGAAGTATCCCATGACGCTCGCGGAGTCCGCGTCGACGTTTGGTGAGATGCTGCTCGCGGAGGGAGTCCTCGAGGATCCGGCATCCACCGACGCGCAGAAGCTCAGCGTCCTGACAGAGACGATCAATAGCTGCATGTCGTTCATGATCGACATACCGATAAGGTTCCAGTTCGAGAAGTCGTTTTATGACGAGCGTAGCGGGGGCGCCGTGGGCGTATCCCGCTTGAAGGAGCTGATGACGCGGGCCATAGAGAACCAGTTCGGTGATCTCATAGAGGAGGGCACCGCCGACGATCTCTTCTGGGCTTCGAAGATGCACTTCTACCTGACCGGCGTGAGCTTCTATAACTACCCCTACACCTTCGGCTATCTGCTAAGCCGCGGCCTCTTCGAAATGTTCAAGCGCGAGGGCGAGGCGTTCCTGCCGCGTTATCAGGACTTCTTGCGGCTGACGGGCAGCGACATGGCTCAAAACGTCGCTCGCGGCACCCTGGGAGCCGACCTCGAGGGGACCGAGTTCTGGAAGAAGGCCATCATGGGACACGAGCCCGAGCTTTCAAGGTTCAAGGAGCTGGCGCCGAAGGTGCTGCGGTAAGCCGCTAGGCCCGAAGCATATCGGCCCCGCCGGGGTGACAAACACGGCGGCTTTCGCCGGGGTTACGGCCGTTCGAGGTCTATTCTCAGCTCGCTTGGCACTCGGCCTGGTGCTTGGCCCGTACCGCTTCGAAGAGGGAGCGGCCGACGGGACACTCCGTCGGTGGATAGTCCGCCGCCAGGGCTTGCTGCGCGATATCGAGGCCGAGCATGGAAGCGAGATCCAGATGAACAAGGGATCTCTTGCGCAGCCCGATGCTGTCGTGCAGCCGCCTGCGAAAGGCGGGAGTGTAGATCTCGGCAAGGTCATCCGCGCTTGGGGCGGGCTCGTCGTTGCCGGCCGGCTTGCGATCATGAAGCTGCCCGGCCCTTCGAGATACCTCGACGAGGTGATCCACCAGCGGGCCGTCGGCCTGGAACAGCGTGTCCAAGCATGCGCGACCTATGGCGATTGTCTCTCCGGGTTTCATTCTCTTTCTCCCGATGCGTATTCCTTGTCCTACATTGGTAATCGCCGGCTCCATGGTCTACCCCCCTAGACATTAGGTGCTGTTGCCCGGTGTTTGCATCCGTGCGACGGCTGCTGCATGGGTCATGCCATGTAGTCAGGGGTGCGATCTCCAGGTGTTTACGAGATCCGATGGCTCCGCGAGTGCTCGGAGTTTGGTTCCCGGTCCGAGTTTCGGACAGCGCACCCCTACATGTTGGTGGCGTGGGACTTCGGTGGTAGGCTCCCGCCCGAGGTGCGCAAATGGCAAGGATAGAAGCGACACAAACGGCGCTGTTCGAGGTCCCGGCCTCGCTGGAGGAGGCCTACTCCGCCTTCGCTGAACCCGAGATAGTAAAGTCGAGCATCATAGGCCTCGACCGCTACGAGATTTTGGACAACGGCGATGCCCGCTGGATCTTGAAGGAGAAGGCCGAGAAGGGCCTGCGCTTTCGCGGCGACTACACGGTCCGTTACGGCGGCAACGGCGCCGACAAGGTCAACTGGTACACCGTGGCCGGAAACATCGATACTCGCGGCGAGGTGGTGCTCACGAGGCTGTCCAGCGGCGTGCGTATAGACTACCGCGAGACGCTGGCTCCGGACCTGCCGATACCGAGGCTCATGGCGAAGGTGTTCAAGCCCATCGTGGCACGCGAGGTTCGAAAGGACATCGACGCCTACATAGAGAACGTGAAGCGCTACCTGACCAGCCTGCGGTAGGCGCGCCCCCCCTTGGTTACGAGGGCTTGCCTTTGCTCGTAGCTTGAACATACTCCTTCATCGGTCCCATGTTACGAGCCCTTCCTCGACGGAGTGCTTCTCCGCAATCGCCGCCGCGTGGGGGCGGTTTTCCACGTCGCCCGGGCGAGCGAAGCTCGAAGGGCGAGTCGAGGACCGGCGCATGGCGCTTCGTATCGGTACTGCTCTTGGCTGCTGTTTGGTCGATGGCGCCGGGGAGGGCGGAAGCAATAGGCTGGGCTCCTCCCCCTTGGGGGGAGGGCCGAAGCGATCCCGAGAATATAAGGGTGGCCCTCATCACCTTCGGACCTGGCGACGAGATCGCTTCCTGGTTCGGGCACTCCGCCGTGTTGGTGGAGGACAGGGAGCACGGGCAGCAGCGCGTCTACAACTACGGAATGTTCAGCTTCGGACCCGACCTGCTGCCCAAGTTTCTGATGGGCCGCTTGGAGTTCTGGGTGGGGGAGGCTTCCCTGACCGGAACGCTCAGGCAGTACCGGGCGATGAATCGGTCAATCCGCATTCAGGAGTTGAACCTTCCTCCGGAGCTTCGCGAGCGCATGGCGCGCGCCCTGGCGGACAATGCAAGGCCCGAGAACCGGTACTATCTCTACCATCACTACGACGACAACTGCGCGACGCGGATCCGTGATCTCGTCGATGAGGTGCTGGACGGCCGGCTTCGCGAGGTTGCCGAGGCTCCGGGCCGCATGACGCTGCGAGATCACACCCGGCGGCACAGTCAGCACAACCCATTCATAAACTTCGTGTTGATGCTGCTGATGAACTCCGAGATCGATCGGCCCATAACCGTGTGGGACGAGATGTTCCTGCCGGAGGAGATGGAGCGGGTTATCGCGGATCTCACGTACGAGGGGCCTGACGGGGAAGAGATGCCGCTGGTGAGGCGCTCGACGATTTACTTCGAGGCACGTGATAGGCAGCCCGTTCCAACCAGCCCTTCTCTCGTCGCGCCGTACACATTCGCGATCGGCTTGCTGTTCGGTGGGGCCGGCATGCTGCTGGCCAGGCGCCATGCACGGACCGGAGGTCGCAAGGCGCGCGCGGGATTCGGCCTTTATAACTCGCTCATCGGTATCATGGTCGGCCTGCCGGCCGTGCTGCTCTTTCTCATGTGGACCATCACCGAGCACACGGTTACCTACCGAAACGAGAATCTGCTGCTTGCAAACCCTGTAACCTTCTTGGCGCTTCCGCTCGGGATTGCGGTTGCGGCGGGGTCGTCTCGCGCGGCTCGCTGGCTTTGCCGCTGCTGGCTGCTGCTCGTGGCCGGCAGCTTCCTTGCGGTGATCCTCAAGATCCTGCCTTGGTTCACGCAAGACAACTGGATGGTGATAGCCATGCTCCTGCCCATGAATCTTGGCATGGCGGCGTCGTGGCTGTGGGTGCGCGGAGCGATGCCCCTTGGCTTGCAGCTAGCGGGTGAGCCCGCTCCCGATAGAGAGCCTGCGGCAAGCGGCAAGGCCGCGGATCGCCACCGCACCGGCTAAGATCGTGATTCTGGAGGAGTGGGTCGCGGAACGAGGCGGCGATTCAGAATCACGATTTCCGGTTTAAGTTTCAGTGTCGGCCTTTTTCTTGGCCGTCGTCTTCTTGACCGTCGTCTTCTTGGTCGTGGTCTTCTTTTTGGCCGTGGCCTTCTTCCTTGCCGGAGTCTTCTTCTTGGTCGCGGTCTTCTTCTCTGCCGGAGCCTTCTTCTCGGCTGGAGCTTTCTTCTCGGCTGGAGCTTTCTTCTCGGCCGTGGCCTTCTTCTCGGCCGGAGCCTTCTTCTCGGCCGGAGCCTTCTTCTCGGCCGGAGCCTTCTTCTCGGCCGGAGCCTTCTTCTCGGCCGGAGCCTTCTTCTCGGCCGGAGCCTTCTTCTCGG
>SLRQ01000056.1 GCA_007130885.1 Deltaproteobacteria bacterium | reverse complement strand
CCAAGCGGCGAGACTGATTCAAACGGCGTTTTCACATCGACGCTCACCTCGACGATAGCGGGAGAGAAGACCGTCACCGCAAGCGCCGGTGAAATTACGCTGACGACTACGGTGACGTTTACATATCAGTTTCAACAAACATTCGGGTCAGGCCACTGCAGTCCTGATCCTCGAACAGGAGTGAGCCAGACGTGGACGGCGGATGTGGCAGGAACATACAGAATCACCGCCAGGGGTGCCCGGGGAGGGAATGCGCCAGGTGCTAGTGGAGGCAATGGAGCCGTGATGGCGGCCGATTTCGATCTGAACACCAACGACGTGCTGACGATTTACGTAGGCTGTCAGCCAACACCTGCAACGGACGACCACAGCAGTTCGGGAGGCGGAGGTGGTACGTTCGTCGTACTGGAGAGTAATCAAACCAACCCTTTGATCGCGGCTGGTGGTGGCGGTGGTGCCGCATCAAATGGGCCGGCAGGGGACCCCGCTTCAACCGGCAATTGGGGAACCGGTGGGGGTTCGGGCGACGGTGAGCAGGCTGGAGGAGGCGCGGGCTGGGCGGGAAATGGTGGGGATGGATGGGCGGCAGGCTCTGGAGGACAAACAAAGCCTCACTGGACTGGGGGTGTAAGGGCGGCCAGCAACTCGAGAGACGGAGGCTATGGAGGAGGTGGTGGGTCTTGGGGACGAGCTGGTGGAGGAGCGGGGGGTTACTCCGGTGGTGCGGGTTGTAGCAATTCGCCGTGCCCCGGAGGCGGCGGCGGAAGCTACATCCACAGCAGCGGTTCAACTGTAGGCACCAGCGTTGGAAACACCGGCCACGGCTATGTGCGGATTGAGTACATAGGTCCACCGAGCAGCAGCAGCGCGCTTTCGCCCGAGGCTCTTTCCAGGTCCGTGTCGGAGGACGAAGTGGACCTTGTCGGCGAGGATGATGGAAGCGCGATTGGCGATGGCGACCAAGAGTCGGACGGCGTTGAAGGTGCCGTGGCGTCAGGTGCCGCGCTGATGGTGGAGCTTCTGTTCCCGGCGCGGGAGTGGCCGGCCGCGCTTCCCGGAACCGGCCAGACGGTTTGTTATGATGATGCGCTCGAAGCGCCGTGCCCCTCGCCGGGCGAGCCTTACTACTGGCAAGACGTGCAGTACGTGCCGTGGTTTTCGCCGGAGGAGAGGTTCATTTGGTATGAGGCGTCCCCTGGCGATGTGGTGGTGCTGGATCAATTAACGCAGCTCGAGTGGCAAGGGTGCGTGGCCGGCCTCGGCGGGCCTCACTGCGAAGGTGGCTGGGAGGTCATGATGAGCGCGGAGGAGGCCGCGGAATACTGCGAGCTCTCCAATTGGGGCGGCTACGATGACTGGCGGCTGCCGGATCGTGGAGAGATGCAAAGCCTCGTGGAGTATGGCGTCGGGAGCCCCGCGATAGACCTCTTCGCGCTGCCCGCCACGTCGGCCGCGCTCTTCTGGACATCGACCACGTATGCTGTGGTTTCCAGCTTCGCTTGGGGTGTGGACTTCGAAAGTGGGTCCGCGGTGCCGGCCGAGAAGGAGGACGACGCCCACGTGCGCTGCGTGCGCGCCGGCCTCGGGCTGTGATCTGACCGCGATTGGTCGGCGTCAGGTTGTCGTTTGCTCATCTAAGTGGCACAATTGATGCGGTAGTTGCCCTTGTCTCGACGTATGTCCATCAAAGCACAAGGAGCCGATTGAATATGTGCGTTTCGCGCCTGTTGCTGGTCCTTTTCCTTTTTGTCCCCTTGGCCTCGACTGCCGAGGAAAGCGAGGATGTCGCGGCCGATTCCTACGAGGCCGGCGAGGGAGAAGCAGGTCTCGAGGCGAAAGAGCTCTTCGAGGCGGCGGAGCAGGCGTTTCGTGAAGGTCGCTATCAAGAAGCGCTGGATCAGTATCTGGCGTCCTACGAAATGCATCCTAGCCCCTTTCTGCTCGCTCGCATCGGCTCCTGCAAGCAAGCCTTGGACGATCATGGGGCGGCAATCGAAAGCTTCGAGCGCTTCCTCGAAGAGGCGCCGGACTCGCCCGAACGAAGTGATGTCGAAGCGCGTCTCGAGGAATCGCGTGAGATTCTCGATTCCGAGATGGCTTCCGATTCCCTGGTTCTTCCTCTCGCTTCCCTCGTGCCGGAGGATGGAGAAGCCGATGACGAGCTGCCACTTGCGGATCTTGGCACTCCCTTCATAGAGATCCCGGCTGACGACGAACCGCGCATCCCTCCCAAGGAAGAGCCGGCTCTTCCCCCCAAGGAAGACCCGCCAAGCCCTCCGACGGATGAGCCCGAGTGGACACGGGTTCCGCCTCCGGAGCCTGAAGATGAGTTTGCTCGTTCGCCGCTCTACCAGCGGTGGTGGTTTTGGGCCTTCCTCGGAGCTACCGCCGCGGCTAGTGGAGCGGCATATGTTGGAACCAGGCCCGAGCCGACCTATGTGCTGCCATCCGGAACGCTCGGTTCTACTGATTGGAGGTGAGGAGCAATGTCGACGCTACCCAGAAGATCGGCAGGCTTACACACCTCTCGCCTCGGCGAAAATCGAGGTTCCAGTCGTGTGGTCACTGTATTTGCTCTGGCGATGATCTCTTTCGGTTACGGCTGCTCGTGTGAGCCCGCCGTGTTGACGGAAGAAGGTGTTACCGGCCTGGATGTGACCTTCGAGATAGACGAAGCCCTGGGTGTCTCTCAGATACGATTCAGCGTCGTACTGGCGGATGCGGATGAAGACGAGGAAGGCCTCATAGGTACTCACCTCCTTCCCGAGGAAGAGGGAGACCCGCTCGCCGAAATAGAAACTTACATCGTAGCTCTACCCGACGAGCTCGATGGCTCGGATCTGCTGATCGAGGCCGTTGGGCTCGTCTCCGAGGTTCCCGTCGCGGTGGCCGAAGAAACCGTTACCGTGGTGGCCGGGTCCATGGTCGAGGTGCATTTGCTGATAGCGGCTCGTTGCGGCGATGGGATTTGCTCCGAAGGCGACGATCCTTGCACCTGCCCGGAAGACTGCGGTGAAAGCGTATGTGGGGACGGTATATGCTGCGAGGAGGCCGGCCAGACGCCCGAGAACTGCCCCGAGGACTGCGGGCCGGTGCTTTGCGGAGGCGAGGTTTGCGATGAGGACGAGGTCTGCTACGAGGACACCTGCCTGCCTCCATGCTACATAGACGGAGAGCGCGTCGAGCCCTTCCAGGCTAGCGACGACAAGCCTTGCCTGATTTGCGATCCGACCGAGAGCACCAGCGACTGGACCGAGGACTGTGATTTCGGCGAGGTCTGCATGCCCTCCGGATGCGAGCCCGGATGCTATATCGCCGGCTCTTTCTTTGCGCCTGGCGACGTGAGCCCGACCAACGAGTGCGCCGTTTGCGACCCGGATCAGCGGGTGGATGGTTGGAGCAATGCTCCCGTGGACACGCCTTGCGATGACGGTGATTTCTGTACCTTGGAGACCTCCTGCAATGAGAGGGGTCAGTGCTCCGGCGGAGTGCCTACTTGCCAGGGGGACGCATGTAACACCGCCAATTGCGAAGCCGAGGAAGAGCGCTGTGTCTACCTGCCAAGGGATGGTGGAACTGATTGCGGCGACGGCAGAATCTGTGACGGCGCCGGCGAGTGCAGGGAAGGATGCTTCATAGACGGGGGCTTTTTCGAGCCGGACATCTGGGATCCGGATAGCCCTTGTGAGATTTGTGATCCGGCTTCGAGTGTAAGTGGCTGGACGCAGGCTCCCGCCGGCTCTTCTTGCGACGACGGCGATTTTTGTACCACCGGGACGACCTGCGATGCTTCCGGCTCATGTGGTGGAGGCGATCCCACCTGCGTGGGAGACGCCTGCACCACAGCCATTTGCATCCCGGATGAAGAACGTTGCGAGTTCGTTCACGAGCCGGGCGGTACGCCGTGTGGCAGCGGGCTGATCTGCGACGGCGCCGGCATTTGCGAGTTGGGATGCTTCATAGACGGTAGCTTCCACTCGGCGAATCAGCGGGATCCCAGCCTCGACTGCCATGTTTGCGACCCCATGGTATCCGTGGACGAATGGACGGTCGACTGCGGCGCTGGTGAGGTCTGCACGGAGCTTGGATGTCGGGAGGGCTGCTTGATAGACGGCTCGTTCCACGAGCCGGGCGGTACCCATTCCAGCGAGCCGTGCGGCGTGTGCGATCCGTCGCTCAATCTGCACGAGTGGAGCAACTTGCCCGTGGACACTCCATGCGATGACGGAGACTTCTGCACCTTGGATACGGTGTGTGATGTCGAGGGCGTCTGTGGGGGAGGCGAGCCGCGCTGCGTGGCGCCGGACGCCTGCACCATAGCTACGTGCAATGCTGTCGATGAGATCTGCGAGTACGATCCCGCGGCGGGTGGAACACTCTGCGGGGATGGGTTGATCTGTGACGGCGAGGTGACATGCGCCGAGGGATGTTTCATAGACGACGCTTTTCATGAGCCCGAGACAGTTGCTCCAGATGATCCCTGCGGCGTCTGCAACCCCGAGTCGAGTGTCGAGGACTGGAGCGCCGCTCCGGCTGGAGCAACCTGTGATGACGGCGATTTCTGCACCATCAACACTGTCTGCGACGACGAAGGAACCTGTGCCGGTGAAGAACGATGCGTGGGTGACGAGTGCATCGTCGCAACCTGCAACTCGGAAGATGAAATCTGCGAGTATGATCCCGTCGCCGGCGGAACGCCTTGCGACGATGGGTGGATATGTGACGGCGAGGGGACATGCGCCGAGGGATGCTTCATAGCGGAAGTCTTCCGTGAGCCGGACGAGCTGAATCCCGAGAACCCTTGCACCGAGTGTGATCCGGCTTCCAGCGTCAGCGACTGGAGCTACCTGGCAAGCGGCATCCCATGTGATGACGGCGATCTTTGTTGGATAGGTACTACTTGCGACGGGCTTGGAACATGCGGCGGCGGAGAGCCGGCATGTGTCGGAGATGAGTGCACCTCGGCCACATGCGACCCAAGCACAGGACAATGCCACTACGACTACCACTCTTCTGGCACCTCTTGCGGGGACGGCCTGATCTGTGACGGCGAGGGGCTCTGCTTCTCGGGATGCTACATGCACGGAGAACTCTTTGACGACGGTGATGAGATGCCCGGCATGGAATGCCTGATTTGCGATCCACTCGTTTCCACGAGCACGTGGACGGAGGACTGCCCGCCGGGCCAGCTTTGTACCGAGGCCGGCTGCCGGGAGGGCTGCCGAATAGACGGCGTTTTCATCGAAAAGGACGAGTCCCACCCGGACGATGATTGCCAGGTCTGCAACCCATCGCTGGATATGTACGAGTGGAGCCTGGCCGAGGAGGGAGCTCCATGTGACGATGGAAACTTCTGCACCGTGGGCACGACGTGCGATGCCGGGGGGGCGTGCATAGGCGGCGAGTCGCCTTGCGAGGATAGCACCGAGTGTACCGAAGTGGCGTGTAACGAGGTGGAGGAGAGGTGTGATTACACCGACAGGCCGGCGGGGACCGAATGCGGAGTGGACTGGTTCTGCGACGGAGCCGGTGAATGCAAGGAGGGTTGCTTCATCGACGGTGGCTTCTACGAGCCGGGAGAGATTGACGAGGACGAACCCTGCGGATTCTGCTCGCCGGAGCACAGCTTGGTTCAGTGGACGCACATGGAGGTCTACTCCACCGCGAGCGCGGGCATTGACTGGGTGGCGCCCTCCGATACTACCGAGATCTGGGTGAAGGCCTGGGGCGGCGGCGGCGGCGGTGGTGGAGGCGGCTCTAATAGGGCCGGTGGCGCCGGCGGCGCCGGCGGGTTCGCCGGGGCGAGGCTGGATGTCACCGGCGGAGAGAGCCTGCAGATCCGCGTGGGAGGCGGTGGTAATGGTGGCCCATATCTAGCGGCCAACAACCCGGTCGGCTCCGGTGGCGGTGGCGGTGGTTACTCCGGTGTCTTTTACGGCGACACGCCGCTTCTAATCGCCGCCGGCGGCGGTGGAGGCGGCGGCGGTGATAACCAGCGTGGATCGACACCCGACGGCGGCGATGCGGGAGCCGGGGGAGGCGCAGAGGGCGGCAATG
>SLRQ01000079.1 GCA_007130885.1 Deltaproteobacteria bacterium | reverse complement strand
CCCGAGCCCGAGCCGGAACCGCGGCGCCCCGAGCCCGAGCCGGAACCGCGGCGCCCCGAGCCCGAGCCGGAACCGCGGCGCCCCGAGCCCGAGCCGGAGCCAGAGTACAGCGTGTGGGACGAACTCACGGACGATGAGGCAGAGCCTGAAAAGGAAGGTTTCTGGCGAAGGGTGACAGGTGTGTTCCGTCGCGATTCTGATTCCTCGCCGGCTGATGAGCCCCGGCCCGCGGAAACAAGACGAGCCGAGCCCAGACAGGAAGAGAGGCCGGCGGCGGCAGCTCCTCCGCCGCAAGATGGTCCCCAGAGATTGGATACCGATTTCCTGGACCTTGATCTTGCTCCGGGTTTCGAGCCCAACCCCACGGTAGTGACGGGTATTGCGGGCGGAATGGTCAACGCGGCTTCTCTCGGGTCCACGTCTTACGGCGAGTGTGGCGGTGGAATCGACGAGCAACCGGATCACATGATGATTATCAGGGGTGACTTCGAGATGTTGCGACTCCATGTCAGAAGCGACGGTGACACCAGCCTAGTCATCAGAGGCCCGGACGGAGTGCGCTGCAACATGGAATCCGATGGTCACAATCCCATCATTCAAGGCAGATGGACTCCCGGCCGCTACGAGATTTTCGTTGGCAGCGTGGACGGTAGATTGAACCGCTACTCGCTGACCGTGACGGAGTTCTGAAAGCACTTTCAGGCGAGCGAATGCTCGCTTATCCGAAGCTTGGCCGCGCGGAATTGAAAAAGAACTTGAAAAGTTCTCAATTTCTCGGCAGGGTATGGGTCATGAATACAAAAATCAAAACCTTGACTCGTTCTGTTCTCGCAGTTCTGTGTGTGCTCTTTCTTCTAGCGGGCTGTCCGCCAACGGAGACAGAGCTCCCGCCACCGGCTGAGCCCCCGCCGGCCGAGCCCCCGCCGCCGGCCGAGCCCCCGCCGCCGGCTGAGCCTGAGCCGGAGGTCGATCCTGAAGAGGACGAGCCGGAAGACGAAGAGGAAGACGAGGAAGAGGACGAGGACGAAGGCGACGAGTAGCTCTAGTAGCTACTAGCTCGCTTACTTCTTTCTGGCGACTCGGCGCTCGAGTTCGAGCGCCGGTTGCCATTTCTTGGGGCAGGATCCGTCGTCAGCGCGGTAGTGCACCCCGCTGCCGGTCTTGTGCCGAACAGTCTATTCGGGCAGGCCTCTTGAACCTGGCCCCGAGTTGCGGCAGGCTTGTGCCATGAGAAAGCAAGAAACCAACTCTGTTCTGACCGCGCTTGTAACGAGCGCTTTTCTTCTGACGGCCGGATGCCCTTCCTCGGAGCGGGAGGAATCTCCCGTGGCGGAGCCGCCTGCTGAAGCTGCCCAGGCAGATGACGTCGAGGCGGACGTTGCCGAGATGGTGGAGCCGAGAGACCCTATGCAGGCTCCCGATGATGTGGCGGCTCCACCGGAAGACGCGGAGCGCACCGAGAGCGGCCTCGCATCCAAGGTGCTTCGCGAAGGAACGGGCGAGGAGCATCCTTCCGCGACGACTAGAGTAAGAGTCCACTACACCGGTTGGACGACCGACGGCGAGATGTTCGACAGCTCGCACAGGCGGGGCCAGCCGATAGATCTGCGTTTGAATCAGGTCATCCCCGGCTGGACCGAGGGAGTCCAGCTCATGGTCGTTGGTGAGAAGCGTCGCCTATGGATTCCCGAGGAGTTGGCTTATGGCGGTCGCCCAGGTGCTCCACAGGGCATGTTGGTCTTCGATGTCGAGCTAGTCGACATCCCGTAGCAGACCGCCCTCTAGCCCTGCCCATTACCCATATCTCGAGCTATCAGGCTCTTGCGCAGAGGGTGAATGGGAAGCGGGCCCGCCCCGTCTTGTGGGCTATGCAGCCGGAGCGTCTTCGTTGGCTTCTGCCGCCGCGTCCTTCTTTTCGGGGTCGGCCGCCTGGGCGCCCGAACTCTCGACGAGTAAGGCGGCGATATCACGCACCTCGATGGAATCCTCGAGATTCAGTGTCTTGACCGCGTCCTCGAGCATACCCATGCAGAATCCGCAAGCGGTCGCAATTACCTCGCCACCAGCGGTCTTGGCCTGCTCGACCCGCATGTTGTTGACGCGGTCACTGCCTCCCTTCAGATCCATGAAGAAGTGTCCGCCGCCGCCGCCGCAGCACAAGCTCTTTGAGTGATGGCTCTCCATCTCCTCGAGTCCCATGCCTGGAATCGTGCGAAGCAGCTTACGAGGAGCGTCGTACTCGCCGTGATAGCGGCCCAGGTAACACGGATCATGGAACACCGTCTTGCGACCCACGGGTGTTTTCAGTTTTAGCTTGCCCTCTTCGACCAGCTTCATCAGGTACTCCGAGTGGTGCATCACCTGATAGTTGCCGTCGAACTGAGGATACTCGTACTTGAGAGTGTTCAGACAATGCGGGCACGCCGTCATGAGCACGTTGAACTTCCGGCTGTTCAGTTCCTCGGTTTGCGTCACCGCCGCGGTCTGGAACTGGAGCTCTTGGCCCATCACGCGGGCCGGGTCGCCGCAGCATGTCTCCGCATCACCCAGCACTCCCCAGTCCACACCGGCCTCGTCCAAGAGCTTGCACACGTCGCGCGCAATCTTTTGTTTCTCGAGATCGAAGGTGGTAACGCAGCCGATGAAGTACAGGACATCGACTTCCTCTCCCGCCCCAATAACTCTTGCGCCCAAGACGTCGCGAATGAAGTCGACTCGATCGGACTGTGTAGCGAATGGATTGCCCTGGTTCTCCATTGTCTGAAGAAAGCGTTGTCCCTCCGAGGGGGTACGCCCATGCATCATGATCTCGTTGCGCTTCACGGTAATCATGTCGTCCACGTGGTCGATGAACGCCGGACATATTTCCATGCAAGCCGCGCAGGTGCGGCAGAACCATAGGAACTCGTCGTTGAAGGCATTCTCGACTATGTCCGGAGCTTCTGCTTTGTCTGACCTGTTCTTCAGGAAACCTTCATGCAGCTTCGAGCACTCGTCGAGGAACTGGCGAGGTCCGAAAGGCTCGCCGGCCTGGGTCGATGGGCACTGCATTTCACAGCGACCGCAACGAATGCATGCGTCAAGATCCAGCAACTGCTTCCAAGTGAACTCCGTCGTCTTCTGCACGCCGAGTTGGAAGCTCTCCTCATCGAAATCATCCGACTCCATCATTTCGAGCACGTTTTCACGTGCTAGCTCGCCGCGGGGCTTCATTTTGGCCAGGAAAGCGTTGGCCGGCAGGAAGAAGAGATGCGCGAACTTGGTGTATGGAATGGAGCCGATCCATACCATCGCCAAGATGGTGTGGAACCACCAGATGCTCATGTGAAGTATCTGGCTTGTCTCGGCTTCCAGCCCTCGAAACGGCATCGAAAAGATCACGCCGATGAAAGAAAGTGCTTCCCAAGGTGAGGGCTGGGCCGCAAGACGAAGACCCGCCACTAGATAACCCGTAAAGACTAGAAGAAATATGAGCGCGAGGGCCCATGTGTCGCCGGCCCATTGAGGAATCTCCTTGGGCTTGCTCACGTGACGTCGCCACAGCGCCATGCCCACCCCAATGAGGATGAGCAGGCCTGCTATCTCGGAGCCTACGGTAAGTATGACATAAGGCCAGCCTTTGAAGATGCTGGTGCCCAGGTAAGTGTCCAGAGCCACTACCGCGGTGGTAATGACCAAAACGATGAACCCGTAAAAGATGAAGCTGTGGAAAACGGCGGGGAAACCCATGTTTCGCACGCGCCGCTGTGTCAGCAGCTCACCCAGCATGAAGCCGAATCTCTTGCCGAGGTCTCCGAGACGCTCGCCGTCTTCCTTGCCGGCTCGCCACACCCTGATGCGACGGTAGAACCCATACGAGAGAAACATCAGGGCGATGATGAACATGACGTACATCGCCCAGGTCATGGGTATCTGCCAGTCGATGTAATCAACGATCGGGCGGGAAGCGTCGCTTAGCGACGTGCCGTACTCGGGATGGTAGGTCTGAGCTTCGCTTGGGTTGTTCATGTTCCGTATCTCCGTTTGCGAGGGTTGTATACGCCCCGCTAGAGCGCCGGCATTAGTAATCTTTCGGCTGGGATGCCGACAGGCATGAAGCCTGGCCGATAAGCATTCGGAAACTAGCCGAACAGGGGTCTGCTCGCAACCGGCGGTGCTTGTCAATCGGAGGGGCGGGGGAGCCCGGAACGAAAGGGTTGTCCTCAAACCGTCCGGGTGGGTGACATGACCTTGGTCGGAGTCGTCCCCAGGGCGGATTATGAGGAGGAATACGTGTGTTCTGGGCTAGCCTCGGCGGGACGTCCATGGTCTGATTGAGTCGTTTAGACGGAATGCCGCTGAAAGAAACATCTTATGTCTGTTTCCGCCGTTCAAAAGGTAGAGTCCGAGGGATTTCGCTGGGTAGAGCCCGAGGGGTCCACCTCGGAGCATCGGATCTGGCTCCTCTCCGGGTCGCTGGACGGCAGTGATCCTCAGGCTCTGCGCCAGTTGCTGTCGCATCCAAAGCCGCCCCCCGGTGGCTCGCTTACAATCGATCTGGCCGGACTCGAGCTCATAGACACCGCCGGCGCCGCGCTCCTAGTTTGCCTTTGGCGCAGGGGGCGTAGCCGCGGCTTCGATGTTCGCGCCACGGGCGCGTCCGAGGAGGTCGCCGCCTTCCTCGATATGTACCGCATATCCGGTGATCTACCTGAACCGCCGCGCCTTCCGGGCTACATAGAGGGGCTGGGAGGGTCCGGATACGAACTGATGGAGGCGACCAAGGACGCGCTCTTTTTAGCGGCGGACGTTACGATTCAAGCAGCAGCGGATCTGATTCGGCCATGGCGCCTTCGCTGGGCCGCGATCGTCCAGCAGTGCATACTGATTGGCAGCAGTGCTCTTGGCATAATCGCCCTGATTTCGTTTCTGGTGGGACTGACGCTGGCATTCCAGGCGGCCTTCTTCATGCAGCAGTTCGGCGTGGCGGTGTATGTAGCGGGTCTTACGTCGGTATCAATGGTGAGAGAGATGGGGCCGCTAATCACGGCCATCATGGTTGCGGGACGGTCCGGGTCGGCCATCACCTCGGAGGTGGCTACCATGAAGGTCAACGAGGAGGTCGACGCTCTCAGGGTCATGGGCATTCCATTCACCGAGTACGTAGCGGTGCCCAAGCTCCTTGCGCTCATCTTGACACTACCGCTGCTCACTTTGATGGCGGATGTGGCTGGTATCCTTGGGGGCTGGATAGTCGGGACTCAATACCTGGGTCTGGCTCATGAGACATGGCTCCGGGGGACTCTGGATGCCCTCACGCCGAGGGACATAGTGACCAGCATGATAAAGAGCGTGACCTTTGCTTGGGGGATAGGCCTCATAGGCTTGCACTACGGTCTTCGTGTTCGTGGGGGTGCGCAAGAGGTCGGGCGTGCTACGACGGCGTCGGTGGTCACGTCGATATTCTTCATCATCGTAGCGGCCGCGGCATTCAGTATACTATTTTATGTGGTGATTCCGTGAGTACCCGCCCGAAAAGGCAGCCCGCTCTAGTGGTTCGGGATCTGGTCGTTAGCTACGGCGATTCGGTCGTTCTCGACGGCGTCGACATGACGGTGCCACGTGGCGACGTGCGAGTGATTATCGGAGGCTCCGGCTCGGGGAAGACCACTCTCGTTAGAGGCATTCTAGGTTTGACCGATGTCGCCGCCGGCACGGTCGAGGTGCTGGGAGAAGACGTTAGCGCCCTCGATGAATCGGAGCGTGTTCGGTGCATGCGGCGAGTGGGTGTCATGTTTCAGCACGCGGCACTTCTTGGCTCTCTCACCGTCGCCGAGAACGTGGCACTACCCCTGCTCGAGCATGCAAGCTACCCACCGGAGATTATGCGCGAGATAGTGCGGATGAAGTTGGAGCTTGTGGGACTCGGTGACGCGGTTCATCGCTTTCCTGCGGAGCTTTCGGGAGGAATGCGCAAGAGGGCCGGAATTGCCAGGGCAATGGCGCTCGACCCGGATATTCTTTTTTGCGACGAGCCGTCAGCCGGCCTAGACCCGGTGACTTCCGCGGAGCTGGACGCCCTCATCTTGAACCTGAAACGCTTGTTCGACATGACGGTGGTCATCGTCTCGCATGAGCTGGCCAGCATAGATACGGTAGCCGATTCGTTGGTCATGCTATCCGGAGGGCGGGTAATCGCCGAAGGATCAAAGGCCAAGGTGCGAGCAAGCGGTCTCCCCGAGGTCGACAGCTTCTTCGAGCGGCTAAGCAAGGGTCGAGCCGTGTCTCGGACGAGCGCAGCCGACCTTCTGCTGCCCTCCCACCACGCCAGAAAGCAGGAATCCCAATGATGAATGAATTGCTTGTAGGGTTGCCGGTCGAGAGGGCTCGAGCTTCATGAGGTATTCCCACAGATTAAGGAGGTATCGATGGCAACCGTGACCCGCGCGCAAAAGCTGCGCTTGGGAGTGTTCTTGGCCACGGCGCTGGGGATCTTGGTTGTGGGCATCGCGGCGCTCGCCGGGCGCACCGCCTTGCAGGATCGTGATACCTACGTGATCCGTTTCGAGAGCCGGGCGGTTTCTTTCTCAGGTCTGGAGGTTGGCTCGCCGGTCAAGTACAGCGGCGTGGACATAGGCCACGTGCGCTTCCTGCGTGTAGCTCCCGACGATGTGGGGGTCATCGAGGTAGGGATAGCCGTTGATGGAGGCACTCCAATCGCCGAGGACAGTGTTGCTTCGGTAGCGAGCCTTGGAATTACCGGGCTAAAGTACATCGAGCTGTCGCGGGGCTCGGCGAAGACAAGAGTCAGGGAGCCGGGAGAAATCATTCCGTCCGGGGAATCCTTGATGGACGAGCTTTCCGTTAGGGCCGGTAGTATCGCCGAGCGTCTTGACGATCTTCTGGAGAGCATTCAGAAGATGGCCGGAGACGAAACGGGAGACGACGTCCAGCGTATCTTGGGAGAATCGGCTGGGATTCTCGAGGATAACCGCCCACAGATAGCGGAGATACTGTCGAACGTTAACTCGATGACCGCGGATCTTGGGCGTATCGCCGAGAGTGGAGTATCGGTGGCCGGAAAAACCGACGAGCTGATGACGAGGCTCAACGAGGTCGGTGAGTCGCTCCACTACGCGCTGGCACCTGAAAGTGGTTTCATGCAGAGCATGCAAAAGACGGAGAAGCTGATAGATCGTCTCGACATGATTGTGCTGCGAAGCGAGAACGACTTGGACGTTGCAATGCGACATCTTCGTGATGCCACCGCAAACCTCAACGAGTTCAGCCTGGCCATTCGCGACGATCCTCGTCTTCTTCTGGGAGGTCGTGAGCCGAGTGGGCGTACCGATGGCGGCAGGAGCAGGGAGCGATAAATGCTCCAACTACCCACCACGTCGACTCGGGTGAGCGCTGGTTTTCTGTGTCTGCTCATGTTGAGTGTCTTCTCCTTCGGCTGTCTTTGGAACCAGCCGGTGGAGCGGCGCTACTACTCCCTCGTGCAACCTTCTCCGGCCCGGTCCGTCGACGAGGTTTTGGACGTGGATATCTGGGTCCGTGAGGTCGGTATTGCCTCTGTCTACGACAGACCGCAGCTGGTGTTCCGCCACTCCCCCACCGAGCTTCGTTACTTTGCCTACGAGCGCTGGGCGGACCGCCCCCGAAGAATGTTCAGCCAGCACTTGGTTCAGACTCTTCGTGGAGCGGGGTGCTTTCGGTCCGTTACCGATCGCTTGGGGACAACGCCTCCGGAGTACGTCCTGGACAGTACCGTCATTGCCATGGAGCAACTCGACGGCGGGGACGTTTGGTTCGCGCACCTGGCAATGACCTTTCGCCTAACCCGTTTTGGAGAGAACGAAACGTTGTGGGAGTACTCCTTCTCCGAGAGGAGACCACTACACGACGGAGATGTGGCTCTGACAGTTCGAGCCATCTCGGAGATCCTCGGCGAAGAACTCGAGACCGTAGTCGATCAGTTGGAGGCCAAGCTGTCGGGCAGGCCCATCCCTGATGACTCGCCCAAAAGGCGCCCCCCAGAGTCCCCACCTGCAGATTCTATCTCCGAGCCTTCCGATCCCGCGACGGAGAATAAGGAGCAGAGCTCGGTGGAGGCAAAGCGTCCGGCCTTGCTTGGGGACGGAGCCGGCCGTGCTTTCACGTGGGGAGGCGAGCCGGTGAACTGGCGCCGCAGCACACAGTATACGTCGGATCCCACGGTTGTCCCCCCGAGTAAGGGCGCCGTATTCCTTCCTGCCTTGGGAGGAGATCCCGAGCGTGAGCCTTTGGTGGAAGTAATGGAGGACGATCGGGTCGTTGCGAGCGGCCCCATGGGACGGCGCATTCCGCTAAATCCAGGCAGCTACGAGGTGCACTTCGGCTCTGGTGCCCTTTCCCAACGCATGGTCCGTGAGGTGCACGTACGCGAGGGTGAGGTGAGAGTGGTGGAGCCGGACTGGGCCGCACTGGAAATCTCGATCTTCGACGACAACTTCATACCCTGGCGGGGCTCCTACGAGGTCAAGGATCGCGTCCGCGCCGAGTACGTCGGTCTTGGCTACGGAGCCGACGAGGAGCTTGGCGAGCGTACCCAAGTTTGGGTGCTACGACCGGGCATCTACAAGATAGTTCAGCCGGGGGCCAGCCACCGCACAAGGACCAACTTCGCCACTGTTCAGCTTCCTCCGGGCTCGATGGTTCCCTTCGTCATTGTAATGGACCCGGCGACCAACGACTTTCTGGGATCAGGGGTCGCGGACCCCGAGGATGAAGGGACGCTGGCCCCCGATGAACGCTGGACCCTTCGCTCATCCGTGGGCGGCGATTTCTTCTGGAACAGTCGCTCGGGCCAGGATACCGAGGTCGGGACCGAGCTGGCCTTGACGTTCTTCAGCGATAACTTGGCTCGCTTTCAAATGGAGCCCCACCTTTGGACTACTCGACTGGAGATTGAGGAGAGTCACCGCCTTGTCGGCCGAACCGCGTCTGATGGAACTCGAGAGAGCCTACTTGCGGGGGAGTTCGAGCCGGTCATTGATCGCGCATACCTCAACACGTTGTACATTTACGAACTCCTCTCTTGGGCCGGCCCGTATGCGCGGGTAGGGGGCGAGACTTCGCTTTTTCATCGTTATCGGTCGCCCGGTTCAGAGCAGGAGGTGTTTATCTTCGGCGAGGATGGCACTGAACTCTTGGACGTGTTCGCGGCGGGCGAGAAGGACAGGGTGCGAATGGCCGGTAGCCTCTCGCCGCTCGAGTTCAAGGAGGGCGTGGGTGTCAACTTCAGGGTGCTACGTCATCCAAACATCGACGTGGATCTTCGGGTGGGGCTGGGCGCCCGCCAATACCTCTCGCTGGGCCAGCTCCTAGTCAACGAGGAGCGCAGCAGCGACCTGGACGCTTTGGTGCTGGAGCGGGCCAGCAACTCGTTCCTGCTAGGGCCGGAAACCACGGTAGTGGCGTCGGTGCGGCTCACCCGCTACCTGCAGGGTACAACTGAGTTCGACGCTCTTGTGCCTTTCGGCGGCGAAGACAGGACCAGATACACCTGGCGGAACTCGGCCAGCTTGCGTCTCTCCAACTTCGCATCGTTGGTGTATACGGTGAACTTGGACCAAAACCCCAACGTTGGTCGCGAGGAGCCCCTGCATTTCGATCAGGGCCTTCGCCTTCGGCTGACCTTCGTACTGTTCTAGCCCGAAGGTCGTGATTCTGGACGAATGGATCGCGGAGGGCGGCATACGCGCGTGCGAGAGGCCGAGTCGGTCAGAAACCGCTTTTCGGCAGGCAAGACCCGGCCGGCCCCGTTTCTTTCCGAAACTCTGCGGAAGGCCCTGCACATTAGGTTCTTCTGATGGCATGATGGGCGAAGGAGAGTGCCATGGGGTGTTGGTGTCGAAAAACTTGGAAGGTGGCCGCCGCGGTTACCGCTCTTGTAACTCTTGCCGGTGTTCTCGCATGCGTTGGTATGGGACGAAACGTTTCGGACGAGTTCGACGAGAGGGTGGTCCAAAGCTTGGGTGGAGACGAACAACACTGGGGGGAGCGTCGCCAGAGTCGGGAAGAGGAGCGTGAAGGGCCGGTATCATTGTCTGGTGATCGCGGCGGTCGGTCAGAGGCGCGTTCTCGCGGTGAGGGCGGTGGTGCTCTGTACAGCTTGGAGATGCTCCACGGTCGTCTGTCGACTCGCTCGGTATCGGGGTACGCCATCCTATGGGAGGATGCACATGTCTACGCGCGCGATCAGATGGATGAACGCTCTTCGTTAGGTAGGCTTGGTTACCGGCCGGACCATTGGCGCGCCAGCGGCGGTAGGGTCATGCCGGTGCGAGTGCTCTCGGACCTCGGTGAAGCCATCAAGGTGCGGACCATTTCTCGGGCCGAGGCGCGCCGGGAACACTGTGACGGCACGGTTAGAAGCGCAATGGACCCGTATGAGCTCACGATGTTTGTGCCGCGATCCGAGCTCGTGCCGGTAGTCTCCTCGGAGTTTGATCACACCTACGAAGACAACACCATAGTCTTCATTCCTCCCGGAGTGGTGCTTCGCCCCACGAGCCGTGGCCTCATGGCCCGTCTCGCGCGAGGCGAGGTGGAGGTGCCCATGCCCAGAGGTTTGGACTTCGTAGGGCTCTCGTATGAAGTTGCGGGGTTTCCGGAGGGGAGGCTCGCTCCAGAACCGATGAAGGGGCAGCTTGCACCGGCCTTTCCATTGCAAGTGGCGGGAAAGCCGTTTCAGCATAGCTCCTTGGATTCCGATGCTCAGCAGCCGCGATGGGTGCGCGATCTCGGAGAAGGAAGCCGCCTCTTCCTGGCGGGCCGCTGTGCGGGCATCATAGCGATAACCGAGGATCCGGATCCCTTTGATGAGACGGCGGAGGCTCTACCGCTGGCAATTCCCGAGGAGAGGTCGACGGACAGCGGTCACTCTTACGAGATTCAGGCAGGCGCCGGCGTTTGGTGGGCCAGCGGAGAGAAGGCCGGCCGGGTCCGCTCCACGGCGAGGCATCGCGCCGATCCCGAGAGGAGCCACGGCAGGCTTTGCTTCCCGTTGAGCGGTGTCGTGCAGGTATGTCACGACGAGATGGACGTGGAGATGGTGGGGCGCTCCGGTGCAAGCAAGGAAATCGAAGGCGCCGGGAGCGGTCACGCGCTGCGCCGCCACTGAGCCCACCATATCGACGGTGCACCGTGAATATGGTGGGCTGAGCTCCGGCCTGGGGAAACGGCAACGACTCGGTGCTTCAGCGAGTCAAGACCATCAGCACGTTGTCCCGCGGATCCGTTACTCGAAGGTCGTCTCGCCCGATGAACCTCATCGTTACGTCGCTATCTCTGTGGGATGGCCGAACAATAAGGCGGCGGCCGGTTATCCGCCTGATCCGGTAGTCCACCACTTCGATTTGGTCTCCTTTTTCAATGCGATAGCTTTCGGGCTCGAACACCACGTAGGTCTCTTTGCTGGGGACCACGGTATCGCCGGGCTCGGAGGATGCCAGCTCGAGCACTCGCCAGCGGCCCATAAGCTCTTCTCGCCCATCGAACACGTACGGCTCATCGTCGTGGTGATGGTGGTGATGATGCGTGTGTTCTCGATGTTGGGCCTTTTGGTCCTGTTGGTGGCTCGGGCAAGAGGGACAAGGTTCCGAGCCCGAGTGTTCGTGGTTTTTGTCGTGGGAAGGTGTCTCCTTATCGGATTCGTGATCATCTCCCGTGCCTCTAAGAGGTTCGCGGCCGACTCTTCGTAGCTCCGCAAGCTCCTCCGCCGACAAGGATGAGCCTTCTTCTCGAGGAGTCGTGGCTGTTGTGCTGTCGTCGTCTTGTTTTCGGGGCTTGCCCTCTTCTTTCTCGGATGTGTCGCCAATCTCCGCTTCCGGCGGCATCTCGATGGGACGCGGGCCCAGGTCCACCGGCTGCTCGCTTGGGCAGCCTATGAGGAAAGCCGCTAATGTCACGAACATCACGGCGGTGGCAGGCGGAGAGAAGCTCCGGGATGCCATGGGCGAACAGAGTCGAGCAGGAGGGAAGGACTGAGCCATGCTGTAAGAGTACCGGCCTCGGCGGTGCTCGTCACCCCCAGTCGGGCAGCTCACTTCAGGTGCCGCACCGCTGGACTTGAGCCGGGACCTGGAACATGCTCTTGCGCGGTGAGCGATCGACTTCCAGTTACAGCGGCTGTTTTGGCGGGAGGCAGATCCCTGCGAATGGGGGTGGATAAGGTCCTTGAAAAGCTGGAAGGTGTTCCGCTCGTGTTGCGGGCAATCAGGGTGGTCGGGGAAGTGTGCTCGCATACCATGGTGGTGACAAATCGGGTGGAGGCTCTGTCGAAGCTGGATCTGCCCGAAGACGTACTAGTTCGCACCGACGAGGTTCCGTATCAGGGGCCACTAGGTGGACTTGTTACCGCGCTTGCGGAGGCTCCCGACGAGTGGGTGTTGGCCGTTGCGGCCGACATGCCTTACCTGACCGGCCAAGTAGTAAGGCAGTTATGGAGTGCTCGGGAAGGAGCCGATGTGGTCGTTCCCATTGGAGAGAAAGGGCCGGAGCCGCTGCTGGCGCTCTATTCGCGCACTTGTTTGCCGGCGGCCAGGCGGTCGCTTGATTCGGGTCGCCGGCGACTGGTCAGTTTCTTTCGCAACGTAAGGGTGGCGGAAGTGCCCATCGAATCGCTGCGGGACGTGGATCCGCACCTCAGCAGCTTCGTCAACGTGAATACCCCCGAGGAGCTCGCGGCGGCTAGAAAGGAGTCCGGTCTATCTCCGGCGGGCGGCCGCTTCGTTTCAACCGGAAGCGCGGGAGACACTTCCACAAAGCTCTTGCCGACCGCGGACGGAAAACCCCGTGGCCGGGGAGCCGTGTCAGTCGTTCATGCCGGCACCGGCAGCCGGAGAGGCCAACCGATTGAAAGTCCAACGACTATTTTCCTGAACGATGAGGAGGTCGCCACTTTGCAGGCCACTCCGGCGGATCTCGACGAACTGGCGGCGGGATTCCTTGTAGGAGAAGGCTTTCTCTCCTCTCGCGGCGCGCTACGCTTCATAGACGTCGATTACAACCGTGGCCTTGTCTACGTGTCTACCGAGGAGGCCGCACCGGACGAGGCTCGGCTTCGAAAGCGTTCCATAACCAGCGGATGCGGTAAGGGAGTGACCTTTTCTTCAATCGGCCATGCTCGGGGCTTGGCCCCGGTTGAAAGCGACCTTCGCGTTGCCGCCGAATCTTTACGAGACATGATGTCCGCGATGAGCCGCGCGGCGAAAGCCTACCGGCAAACCGGCGGCATGCACGCTTGTGGACTTGCCAGGAGCGGCACTGACGCAAAAGGGCTGGTGGTTCGGGAGGACGTGGGCCGGCACAACGCCTTGGACAAGGTGCTCGGTAGGGCCTGGCTAGACGGTTTTGGCCTCGGGGAAACTGTAGTGCTGACCACGGGGCGGATCTCTTACGAGATGGCGGTGAAAGCCGCGAAGGGAGGTATTCCTTTGGTCGTCTCTCGCACAGCGGTAACGAACATGGCTTCGGATATAGCGGCGGCCCTCGATATAACGCTCGTAGGTTATGCTCGGGGCGGATCCTTGACTGTCTATACACACCCGCAGCGGATCTTGACCGGAGACTGCTCAAAGGGTTAGTGCAAGCATGCTTTGCCCCGCGGCGTAGAAGCCTTGGAGTCCGGTTTGCGGACACTTCGGCCAAGACCATACTGCCGGGGAGCGTGAGATCCGCCCCAGGCATAGAATATTTAAACCGGCCCTCTATTCGAGGAGCGCGGCTTCACCCTTGGTCGGGCTGCTGCATCAGAGCCGGTCAACAGGAAGGAGATTCCGATGAGCAAAAAAAGCAAGAGTATCGACTCCAATTCCCAGGCGCGGCCTACAGAGGAGCTGATCAAGGCTGTCGAGGCGGAGGCCGTCGAGGGCGGGGTGACCTGTCCGGTTCTTCGAAAGCTGGCTGAAGAGAAGGGAGTGCCCTACAGCGTGGCGGGCGCCGCCGCGGACGCCGCCGGGATCAGGATTCGAAGCTGCGATTTGGGTTGTTTCTGACGTTGAGAGGGCCCTTTCGAATGCACTTCAGAATCCCGGTGATATCGATAGTAGGAAGAGGTGGCTCCGGCAGGACGACCCTGCTGGAAGGGCTCATCAGCTTGCTTGCGGCGAGAGGTTGGCGCGTGGCTACCGCCAAGCACCATGTGCACGAGACCGACATAGATGTTCCGGGGAAGGACACCTGGCGTCACGAGCGTGCCGGAGCCTTGGTGACGATGGTCAGCGGCCCCAATCGTCTTGGAGTTTTCAGGAGGGTCGATCGTGAACGAACCTTGGCGGAGCTTGTGGATACCGCCGGTGATGTGGACATTCTGCTGACGGAGGGTTTTCGGAATAGCTCACCCGTACTGGTGGAGGTAGTTCGAGCCGAGCGATCCACCGAACCGCTTTGCGACTTGAAAGATCTTTTCGCGGTTTGCACCGATGTGCCGGCTCTAGCCTCGGAGCACTCCCGATCTTTCGGCCCCAACGATGCCGCCGGCCTTGCCCGCGTAGTCGAGGAGGAGTTTCTACCGGGAAGAGCGGCCGATCTTGGTAAGGAAGGGTCTTGATGGCGACTGATTCATTCGGAAGACGGATCGACTACCTGCGGATCAGCCTTACCGATCGCTGCAATCTCCGCTGTTTCTACTGCATGCCCGAAGAAGGCGTCGTCTGGCGTCCGCACAGCGAAATACTCACCTTCGAGGAAATCGAACGGTTCGCTGCCGTTGCCGTCAGTGAGGGAGTGTCCAAGATTCGCTTGACGGGCGGAGAGCCCCTGATTCGAAAAGGCGTCGTCGAGCATGTGAGGCGCCTGAAAGCCCTTACCGGTATCGAGGGAATCGCCTTGACTACCAATGGGGTTCTTCTGGAGCGTTACGGCAAGGCGTTGGCGGAAGCCGGCCTTTCACGCGTCAACATCTCGATCGATTCGCTCGATTCGGAGGTCTACCGTCGAATCACCGGAGGCGGCCGTCTCGAACATGCTCTTGCCGGGTTGGAGACTGCTTTCAGGGTTGGTATGAAACCGGTGAAGTTGAACGTGGTGGTAATTCGCAGCTTGAAGCAGGATCTGCTTGCCTTCGCCAGGCTCTCATTCGAACGCCCCGTCCACGTACGATTCATCGAGTACATGCCGGTTGGAAATGTGGGGTCGTGCTCGCCCGCAAAGGAGCGTTGGAATCTTCGTGAAACCGTTCCCTCCGACGAGATCCTTGAACGTCTGGCCGAGGAAGGACGCGAGGCAGGCTTCGGCAGCCTCGAAACGATAGCGCGTGACGCGGCTCCCGGGGGATGGGGGCCGGCCCGATATTACCGTTTCTCCGGCGCGGCGGGCACCGTCTGCGTGATAAGTCCCCTATCTTTTCATTTCTGCGCGGAGTGCAACCGGCTGCGGTTGACCGCGGACGGCAGGCTGCGTCCCTGCTTGTTCAGCGATGAAGAGCTGGACGTGCGCTCTCTAATTAGAGGAGGCGGATCGGACGTCGACTTGCGCGATCTGATACGGCAAGCGCTGGCAGCCAAGCCCGAGGGTCACTGCATGCGCGTGGGCACCGGCCGGGGGATGTCACAGATAGGAGGATAGGGTCGTGTCTACAAAAAAGCCGAAGCCGGAAGCTTCTTCCGGGATCTTGAGCCACGTCGATGAAAGAGGCCATGTGAGGATGGTCGATGTAGGAAGCAAACCCCCCACACGCCGGCGCGCGGTTGCCGGGGGCCGCCTGCACATGAAGCAGGAAACGCTACGGATGATCGCGACCGCGAAGGCTCCAAAAGGCGATGTTCTCGCTACGGCCCGCATAGCCGGCATCATGGCGGCCAAGAGATGCGCCGATCTAATCCCGATGTGTCACCCTGTTTCCCTGACTCACGTCTCGGTGGATCTGGAGCCTTCCACAAAAGGCTCGGCTTTCGTCGATATTACCGCCGTCTGTGAGACCGTAGGGCAAACGGGGGTGGAGATGGAGGCATTGACCGCCGCCTCGGTAGCCGGCCTGGCTTTGTACGACATGTGCAAGGCCGTGGACCGAGGCATGGTCCTGGATGAGATAATGTTACTCGAGAAGGAGGGTGGAGCCTCCGGACGTTGGAGCAGGGAACGTTAGGTCTTGCGCCAATGGGCTCTATGATGGATGGAAGCGGCAAAGGCCGGACGGCGGCTTGCAAGACGAGAAGGAGGCTTGAAATGGGTCTTGATCTGCGAGTGGGTGTGTTGACCTGCTCCGATACGCGTGCCGCGGGGGACGCCGAGGATACCGCGGGCAAGGAGCTGATGCGGCTTTGCGAGGAGAGAGGCTGGCTCGTGGCGGCCTACCACGTTTGTCCTGATGATGCGGAGCGCATCCATGACTTGCTCGTCGAGATGTCGGATTCTCACCATGTCGATGTCATACTGACATGTGGAGGCACCGGCTTTGGACCTCGCGATGTAACGCCCGAGGCTACGGAGCGCGTTATAGAAAAGCGTACTCCGGGCGTGGCCGAGGCCATAAGGCTCGAAAGCTTGAAGATTACCGGTCGTGCGATGTTGTCTCGTGGAACAGCCGGCATCCGCGATTCGACGCTGATAATCAACTTGCCCGGCAGCCGGAAAGCAGCGTCGGAGTCCTTTGGGTTCGTGGCTGATCAGCTAGAGCATGCTGTCGAGATGATGGCCGGTGGAGGCCACTCGTGAGCCGGCCCGAAGGCCCCCACTCCAACATGACCTACCTGGACCATGCGGCGACTTCTTGGCCGAAACCGGCTCCGGTTGTCGACTCGGTCGCTCGAGCGCTGGTCGAGCTTGGCGGAAACCCCGGCCGAGGCGCTCACGCGCTCGCGCTTTCCACCTCCCGAGCCGTCTTCGAGGCGCGTCGCACCTGCTCGGAGCTTCTGGGCGTTGCCGATTCCCGCAGTCTACTCTTTCAGCCAAGCTGTACCGTGGCATGCAACGTCATGCTCAAGGGAACACTTCGTCGCGGTGATAGAGTGGTTGTCGGCTCGATGGAGCACAACGCCGTGGTACGACCTCTGGCTCGGCTGAAGGCGGAGGGCTTGAAGGTCGAGATCGTTCGCGCCGACTCGGCGGGCCTCATCGATCCTGCCGATGTGGAAAGGGTAGTGCGTTCGGGGCCGACACGCGCCCTGATCTGCCAGCACGCATCCAATGTTACTGGAACCATCCAACCGCTGGGCGATCTTGCGGACATTGCGCATGAAAACGGTGCGATTCTGCTAGTTGACGGCGCCCAGGCGGCAGGGCATTTGTCCGTGGACATCGACTCCATCCGTCCGGATGGATACGCAGCCTCCGGGCACAAGGGGATGCTTGGGCCGCCAGGGATAGGGCTCCTGTATCTCTCTCCCGAACTGGAGGTCGCCGAGCTGATTCAGGGAGGTACCGGGGGAGGTAGCTCGGCCTCATCGGAGATGCCATCGCACCGGCCGGATCGGTACGAGGCGGGCAGCGGCAACACCCCCGGTATGACCGGGCTTGGAGCGGCTGCCGGTCTACTCGCCGAAAAAGGCGACTCTTTTAGAGAGCATTCATCGGATCTCATGCGTCAGCTCCACGAGGGCGTGTTGGATATCGCGGGTTTCCGGGTGTTGGGGCCGCCGCCGGAGGAGCCGCGCGTGCCACTTCTGAGCATCGTTCACAAAACCATCGAACCGGACAGGATCGCTTTTCTGCTTGACCGGGACTACTCGGTCGCGGCCCGTGCCGGGCTTCACTGTGCGGCCTGGGCTCATGAGTCGGTGGGAAGCCTCGCCGGCGGTGCGGTGCGATTGAGCGTGGGCTGGACGACGCAGGCCAAGGACGTCGACCGCGCTCTTTGCGCACTTCGGGAGATCGTTTCTTGAGTGCCGTAGCCGCCGAGCGCAGGACGTACCTGGTGCTTGGCTTCGCAACGACGCACCAGGCGCTGGATGCGGAGCGTGTATTGCTGGAGTGCGGAGTTACGGCAAAGCTCATACCGGCTCCCATCGAGCTTGGAGGCGCGCTTTGCGGCATCGCGCTTCGAGTGCCGGCGGAAAAGTCGGAGGAAGCAGAGAATTGCCTCTCCAGAGCCAGCCTCCCCGCGGAGGCGACGGTCCGCATGGAAGACTATTAGCCTGAACTGCTTTTCGTGAGGCTCCTAGCCGCGCAGGTTCTCGGCGATGAGCCGTACTACTTGATTCTCGTCTTCTCGAGAAAGCGTTCGAGGATCGAATAGAAGCCTGTCGTCGCGAATACGGGCTACGACGCAGGGATCCCCGAGGCGAAGTCGTCGTTCAAGCTCCACGACGTCCAAGGTTCTTGGCAGAAGACGCACCACCGTGGTGGGAATGTCGGCCATCGGAAGCGAGCCGCCTCCTGATCGTGATATTTCCTCCACGATGTCGACCTCGGCCGTTTCTCCGCAGGCGTCGACTATTCTGTCCGCGAGCTTTCGGGCTTGAGTCGCCATTTCGGCGGATGTGGCTGTCAGCATTCGCAAGGTCGGGAGCTCGGAGCGCGCTATCTCCGGATCCACATAGGCTTTCAAGGTGGCCTCGAGCGCGGCGATTGTCAGCTTGTCCAGACGAAACGCTCGTGCCAGGGGATGATGCTCCAGCCTTTCGATCAGCTCCGAGCGTCCCGCTATGATGCCGGCCTGCGGCCCTCCAAGGAGCTTGTCCCCCGAGCAAGAAACCAGCGCGGCACCCGCTTCGATGGATTCCCTGATTGTCGGTTCCGGCGGAAGGCCGAAGGTCCGAAGATCCATTAAGACACCGGAGCCTTGATCCTCGAAAACCGGAATACCATGGGATGAACCGAGCTTGGCCAGCTCACCGACGCCGACCTCCTCGGTGAACCCGACTACTCGGAAGTTGCTGGCGTGGACCTTCAGAATGAGTGCTGTCCGTTCGGTGATTGCGCTTTCGTAGTCACGAAGGCGAGTCTTGTTGGTAGTCCCTACCTCGACCATTGTGGCGCCGGACTCGCGCATGATGTCGGGTATGCGGAAGGAGCCGCCAATCTCGACCAGCTCGCCTCGGCTGACTACTACCTCTTTTCCCCTGGCCAGAGTGGCGAGCACCAGCATTACGGCGGCGGCGTTGTTGTTCACGGCCAATGCCGCTTCAGCCCCGGTGAGCCCGCGAACGAGCTTTTCGTAGTGGACCTTTCTGCTTCCGCGACTGCCGCTTCGCACGTCGTATTCCAGCGTGGAGTAGGATGTGGCAATTTCGTTTACGGCCGCGGTCGCCGCCGCCGAGCACAACGAGCGACCAAGATTGGTATGGATCACCACTCCGGTGGCGTTTATTACAGGCCGGAGCGAGGGCCTCGTTCCATCTACGAGCAGAACTCGTACACGTTCGATCAGGGTCTCTTCTTTATAGTCTTCGACCCTGCCTTCGAGGATCTGCTCTCGAGTTTTCTGCAAAGCTTCTCGTATTGCTTCAAGCAAGAAGTATCTGGGATGCCGCTCGAGGTCGTCTTTAAGCTTGGCATGTCGAAGGAGCTCGTCGACTTGAGGGAGCTTTCGGAGCAGTTGCTTGATGTCCATGATTGATCTCCGTTCGTTGGCGTCCTCCGACACGTTACCGCTTCTAGAGCTGCTTCTTGGGCTGCCGTCAGGCGATGGTGACGACGTCGTAGCGCCCCATGAGCGTTTCCACCGTGCCGGCCATCGTTCCAACCTCTCCAGTCGCCAGGGATTCCCTAAGACCCAAGTGGTCAAGACATGTGCCGCAGGCTTTTACTGTTATACCCTTTTCTTGTAACAAGAGAAGATCCTCCAGCACGGCGGAGCCTTCGCACGCAAGCCGGACTCCTTCATTTAGAAGCATTACAGACAGCGGCGGATCTTCATGCCTGGCGAGGGTATGAACGAAGCTTCGCATTAGTACATCACCAAGCTTTGCATCGTTTCGTCCGATTTTATCGGCAAGAATGAGGAGGTGCCGTGACATGACCCATTTCCTTTCACCAGGAGGAAGAAGGCATCAATCGGGAGATGAGCGTGAGCCTGACTTGTCGACTCGGTTCCTATCATGGCCCCGTGCTCAATAATACTTTTGAGCTTCGACTTCGTTTGAATGATTTCCGTGTGTTGTCGGGAGGCCCAACGTGAAGCTCTTCACGAAAGCTTGACAGGAGTTCATTTCTTGCCCTAACTTATCCGCCCGCGGCGGGGTAGTCCCCAGCGGAGGTTTCAGCGCTTGAATGCGTTCAAAGCTGTCTCGTTGCGCCTTTCACTGCGAGGAGAGACGTTCATGGAGATGAAGAGAAGGACATTTTTGGGGCTGGCGGGAGCGGTAGGAGCCGGCGGGTTGATGAAGGGTTTGTTTGGGTTGAATCTTGGGCCGACCGAGGCTTAT
>SLRQ01000041.1 GCA_007130885.1 Deltaproteobacteria bacterium | reverse complement strand
AGGTAATCGAGCAGAAAGAGATCGTCGCCTGCGTGGAACTTGGGATGCACATCCCTTATGGCGGACAGCAGAGCCTCGGTCAGAGGATCGGATGACTCTCGGCCCAGCAGATCGAAACGCAGGGTGAGCCGGCATACTGAGCGGACCCTGGGATCCGAAAAGCGCCAGGGACGCTCGGCCGAAAAAAGCTTTCGGCGGTTCATTACCACGGCCTCGTCCGGCTCGTCGGTTTCGAGAAGACCTTCCTGGTCGGCGAGCATGGTGACGGGCAGACCTTCGTGAAGACGCATCCTTGCCTGGAAGATGTTGCCGGCTTCCTTTCTCGTGATCTCCAGAAGCCGCGCGAGACTCACCGTTTGATACAGCGCAGCCAGACTGGTCCAAGGAGAAAACAAGAGGAATGAGATGCCCGTGAACTGAAAGCGCGTGGGCATGGACGAGGCCAGCCGCCGCAAAGAACTCACCGCGCGCAAACCGTCGAGTGTGGTGGTCTGCTTGTTGAATAGATCCAGATCACCTTGCGCGAAGCTCTCTATGCCGCAGGCATGAACTCCCAGCTTGATCCTCGATTCGGGACTGCGCTCGAGGTGCCTCTCGAACAGCTTTTCGATCCGAGGGACCTGATCGGTTCGGCTGGAGAGCGACAGCCGCACTCGCCCCGACAGGCCCAGCTCGTCCATGCACGCCAGGGTTTCCTTCAGCACACGATCGGAGGCGACCCTCTCGAGCAGCACCGCGTTCGGGAGACGCCGGGGGCTCATTCGGTCGGCGGCCAGAGCCTCTAGTTGGAGCCTGATGACCGATACCTCATCCAGCGTTCGAGAAAGATGCGGCGAATGGTCCTCCCCGGAGCGAGGAGCAGCCCCAAGGCCGGCGGTGCAAAACGCGCAGCCGAGGTGAGGAGCAAGGCTCGCTGATCTTGCCTTTTCGTAGCACGGGCTCCGCCAAGCATCGGTGCTGTTGCCGCACCCGCTTCCCGTGAGGAGGTGGACGTTGTCATGCCTCCTCAGGAACGCCGCGCTGTTGGCCGGCTCGAAACGGTAGCTGGGAGGGACACCGGATAAGAGCGCCCCAGGATAGATGGATGTCAGAGGCTCCGGAGGGCTTGCGAAATCGACGTGGTGTATGACGGCGCCCGGCAGGAGATGCGCGAGACGGCCGGCCTGGGGGAGATGAAGCCTGTCAGTGGTGAGGACCAGGCCGGGCTCGTCACTTCGAGCCGCCGAGAGGAGTGTCTCCATCTCCTCATCGGTCAAGGTCACCTCGTCTCTTCCGTGAGCCATTAGGTTCGTGGTGGACAACGCGAAACGCAGCCACCGAACGTGCTGGCCCCGCCGCTTCAGCACACCGGCTATGACCGGGAAGAGCGGGCTTATTCGACCCGGGAACTGATCGGCGTTGACGAACTCCAAGAGCATGGTCGCCGGCTTCTCTTCGAGGCGCGCGATCACGCGCTCGAAGGCCCGCGCCCTTGTCTCGGTCCCACCGGAGGTCACTTTTCGTTTACCGTCCCCGCGACGCGCCCGCGACGCGATGATTCACCTGGCTCATAAGACATAAACCTCTCGGCCGGAGTGTCGCCCGCCTGCCGTCGCCGCGCAACACCCGAGCGTATTCCCACTGCTTGTCAGGCCGCTTATTCAGGTAGTTACAGCTCGCAACCGAGAGTACCGCAAGGGCATTTGCCCCGATGCGCGCTCGGCGGTCCGCCATAATGTGGCTGCTGAAAGCTTGAAAACTGGAGCCAGCCATGACTCATCAAGAGATAATCGACCGAGTAGCCAGGGGCGCGGAGCTCCCCAGCAGGCGCACGGCCGAGCACGTTACCCGGGCCGTTCTCGAGACGCTCACCCAGATGGTTGACGAGGCGGCCACCCGCAAGCTGGCCACCGGCCTTCCGGCCCAGACCGCGGCCTACATCCACGACGGCTCGAACGGGAGGAGGCAACCACCCTCGGCTGACCTGGATGCATTCCTGGATCGAATCGCGGGCCGTCTTGCACTTACCCGTCCCGATGCACTCAGGGTTTCACGAAAGGTAGTCGAGACACTTACTGATGCCGCGGGGGAAGACGCCATCCTTGCGATCAGAAAGGAGCTCCCCTCCAACTGGGTCGGGCTGTTCGAAAAACCGAGGCCGACCTACTATGCTCCGCCTCCCCCTCCACCCCCCTCGCCGGCATAACCAACCGGAGGTCGCCCCGGCGAAAGCCCCCGTGGACGTCGCCCCGCGGTCTGAGTGCTGACTTTCGTCAGCACGACTTGCGCTTGGGGGGATGCCGGGTTTCGTTACCGGCTAGCATCAATGTAACCTGTGGTCGTGGAGAGGTGAATGCCTGATGTTCTAGTGACAGTCGCGGTCTACAACGACGTGGTCGCGGCGGAGACCGCCAAGGGTCTGCTGCAGGCTCACGGCATCCGCGCGTTCGTCATGGACGCACATGCAAACAGCCTCACCCCACAACTGTTGAGCCCCATGATTGGGGTTCGGATCCAGGTGCCGCGGTCGGAAGCGAAGGACGCAATCTTTCTGCTCGAGGGTCTTACCGATACGCCCCCTACCCTCCAGCCGGAGGAGGAGGAGGAGGAGGAGGACTACTCGCCGGAGCGTGAGGAGAGCGACCGGTATCCGTCCCGCCCAGTCGGCCTTGTTCCCGGGGGCTATTCCGGGTCCGACGAGCTGTCCCGCGAGGAAGAGGGTCACCTCCCTCTGGGAGAGCCGGTCGAGGGGCAATGGGACGATGTTTCGCCTACCAGCCGCATGGCAAGCAGCTCGGAGACGAGGCGCCTCTTCCTTACCCTGGTTGTCCTGGCCGCCGCCGCCTTCGTCGTTTTGACCTATCTGATGTAAGCGACCGAGAGGGCCGGCCTACGGATCGTCCACGCGCAGGTGCAAAGTGGTGAAGTCCGCCCCCCCGCGATTGTCGCGAAGCACCAGCCAAACCCAGACGTCGCCTTCGGAGCCGGGCTTTTCCGAAGGAGCGGTCCAGACGTTGAACTCACCTCGGGTGCGGTCCTCCTCGGTGCGAGGCCTACCGAAATCGCCCGCGGTGGCAAACCAAGACCAGATGAGCAGCTCGGTTCTGTCCTCGACCCAAACGCTGTGGTCATCGAAATCCACCGACAGCGTCTGGTAGCTTTCGGCCGACCCGCCGGCGGCCCTCGGCACGAAGGTGAGCTCCTCGCCTGGAGCAACCGGCAAGGGCCCATAGTCCGGTACGGGCTCCTTCTCCGCTTCCGGCCCCTCGAGCGAGGTTCTTCGGTAGTACACTTCGTCTATGCCGGGGTTGGTGTTGGGCACCCGGGTTCGATAAGGCAGGCAGCCCTCTGGAAGGCCGTCCTCATCGCAGATGGGGATGCCGGCCTCGTGCAGCGCCATGCGGTAGGCGATATCCGGGAGCGATAGCTGCAAGCGCTTGAACGCCCTTTCTCCATGCTCTCCGGCCTCGACCTCTATCTCGAAGGCCGGCCTCGCGCCGCCCAGCCCCATGAGGGAGGCGGACTCGAACAGCTCGACCATCAGCTCCGAGGTCAGCTCGCGCTGCACCACGATTAGCGCCTCCGGCGCATGGCCGGATGGAGGGAGCTCGGTCGCTCCAGACTCGGTCCGGCTCAAAGCCTCCGCGTGCGTGCCCGGCTCGGCGACCCATGCCCCGCATCCGCGCGACCCGGGGACGCCACAGGCGGTCATTTCCCATGTAACGGCCTCATCGAGAGGATTGGCCAGAAGCGCCGTTATCTCGACCGTGACCGGAGGCGCATCTTCATCGAGCGGGAGCTCGACCTCCGGCGGATCGAGGCGCATCGCAAGAATCCGAAGGTCGTTCACGTCGGTCGACCTATCGAACCCAGTTGCATCCATGCATCCGGTCAGCGCGAAAGCAAGAGCCGTCACGATCAATACGTGCTCGCCGGATCCATGCCGCCCCGGGCCGGGTCGCCCGCTCATGAAGGACTCGCGTTCCATGTCACCACTGCCCCCTCGCCCCGAGCACCGGAAAGATGGGGAGGCCGTGAAAGTCGACCCGCTCTCTGTAGCGATAGTCATATTGAAAGCTCTCCACGTTTCTCTGATTGTAGGAGTTGAGAAGATCGAGGAATGCGGAGATCTGGAAAGTATCGAACGTGTGGGTGTACTCGGCGCGAAGATCGAGCTGATGAAACGTGGGAAGCCGCGCCGAGCGCGTAGGTCCATGGACCGGCCGCCACCTGTCGGTGTCCATATCGTGGGTGCTGTCGATGACCGGCGTGTACGGGTTGCCGGTCACCAGCCGAAAGCGAGCTCCCAGCTCGAACGCTTGCCCAATACGGTAGCTGCCCACCAGCGTCAGGATGTGGGTCTGATCGTAGCCGGTAATGACGTACTCGTTCTCCGGGCGAGAGCGTCGCTCCGACCTCATCAGCGTGTATGCAAGCCAGCCGAAGGCGCGCGGCGTGAGCTTGTGACGAAGCAGGACTTCCATACCGTAGGCTTGCCCGTCACCGCGATTGATGAAGGTCTCGCCGGTGGTCTGGCCGTCCTCGATGTTGGTGCCGGAAGCGCCGACCACCAAATCCGTGTAGCGGTTGTGGAAGAGCTGAAAGTCGAGATCGAATACCTCACCGATGTCCTGCTCGAGGCCGACCACTAGATGACGCGCCCGCTCCGGGTGAAGCCTCGGGTTTCCTATGACCTCGTTTATCTCGAAGATGGTGGGATGCTGATGATATATGCCGCCCGCGGCCTTCAACGTCGTCCCCTCGAGAAGACCGTACCTCGCCGACAGCCTGGGCTCGACGACGGGTCTCCATGCCTGGGGGAAGCGGTACAGCTCCAGCCGCAAGCCGGGGACGAGCTGCAGCCTGTCGCCGGGCTCCGCGATGGCCTCGGCCCAAAGAGCCGTGCCCGCGCCTCCGGAGAACTCCTCGAACACCTGACTCTCCGGCACCGGCTGCATGGGGCTTGGGAACGCCAAGAGATCGCTCGGGATGGGCGCGTCCACCCGCCCCCAGCCGAGCATGGCGAGAAAATCGAGCCCGGTGCGAACGGTAAGAGACTCGCTCGCCTTCCAGCTCAGGTCCTGACGGAGGCCGACCTCCAGCAAGTCGAGATCCCCTTCTCCATGGACCTGACCGTCCACCTCTCCGCCGCCGCCGCCCCCCATCGTGAGCCCTATTACCGGCCTGGTGCGAAGAGCCAGGTTTGGAAGGAGGCTCCACCGGTGCGTCAGTAAGAGCCGGTGGAAGGCGATGCTCATGTCCACCCCGAGTCCGTGAGCCTGGGCAGAACCGGCGGTCAGAAGCTCCAAGGTATCTCTACTGCCGAAAAGGAACACGTCCAGCTCATGGTGCTCGGAGGGGTTCCAGTCCAGCTTGAGCTGGTAGTCGCCGTAGACCGGAGCCAGGGTAACCCTCTCTGTTCCGGACGCCCTGGCGGCGGCGTTCAAGATGGGGGGAAGGAGCAGATCCACGTAGCTTCGCCGCACCGCGAGACCCACCGCCAGGTCTTCGTTTACGGGCAGACGGTAGAAGAGGCTGGTGTCCATGAGATCGATCTTGGCCGAGCCTCTGGCGGGCTCGCCTATCAGGCGGCGAGGCGCGACATCGACGATGCCGGCGGTGGCCCGACCATGCTCGGCGCCGAACCCTCCGGGCATGAAATCGATCTCCTCGATGAACTCGGCGTTGACCACGGAGGTGAGCCCGCCGAAGTGGTATAGAAGCGGTATCTCCGTGCCGTCGAAGTAGACGCCGCTGTCTTCGGGGCGAGCGCCCCTTACCAGAAGCTGCCCTCCGATGAACGGAGCCCGGGCCATGCCGGGAAGACTCTCCACGACTCGCAGGGGGTCACCGAAGGCGCCCGGAACGCGCCGGCTCTCCTCGCGAGAGACCACGATGCGGCTGACCTCCTTGCGCGGCCTGCGCGCGCGCACGACGGTCTCGTACGGGCTGGGACCGTGCCGCTGAACGTAATAGACGACCTCGTGGCGCTCGCCCGGCTCGATGTGCTCGCTCGTCTCGAAAGGGTGGAAGCCCGGAGCCCTCACCGCGACCTCATGAGAGCGGCCGGGCTCGAGGCGAAGCTCGAAGTAGCCTTCCGCGTCCGT
>SLRQ01000010.1 GCA_007130885.1 Deltaproteobacteria bacterium | reverse complement strand
TCAGGGGCGTGTATTCGGCAGGCTTGAGAACCACCGTGTTGCCGGCTGCGAGCGCTGGCGCAACCTTCCAAGCCAGCATCAGAAGCGGAAAGTTCCACGGGATAATCTGACCGCACACCCCATATGGCCGCTGATTGGGGAGTTCCTCTTCGAGTAGCTCTGCCCAGCCCGCATGATGGTAAAAATGCCGAACGACAAGCGGAAGGTCGATATCTCTGGCTTCGCGCAGCGGTTTGCCATTGTCGAGGGATTCGAGAACCGCGAACAGGCGCTCTCTTTTCTGGATCTGCCGGGCGATGGCATAAAGATGGCGCGCGCGGCCGGTTTGCCGGGTGTGTTGATAGACATGATTCCAATGCATCACGGAACTCGCCGTCTGGAATACTTTTGGCAAAAGGCCCGGGAAGAATCGGATGCCAAGGGAGAAGTGCCTCCCGCCGAGATCGATTATCGATACGGCGGTCCAAAGCCGCGTTTTCGAGAGGCCGCCTTGCTCATGATCGCTGATTCGGTGGAAGCGGCAGCTCGATCTCTTGTCGATCCGACCACGCCGCGCTTGCGCGGGCTCGTACAAAAAACCGTGAACACATGCTTTGCGGACGGTCAATTCGATGAATGCAACATCACCCTCAAGGACTTGCACGCGATAACGAGATCTCTAGTTACGAGCCTCGAGGCCATTTATCATACTCGCCCCGAGTACCATCAGCCGGCGGATAAGGGGGGGCAGTGGTCGCAGGGATCCGACTCCACCGGTCAAGAGGGCGGAGAGACCCGCACCGCCGAGGAAGCTTCACCTCGGGATCGTTTGAGAGCGGAGGTACAAGAGAAACTGGATGACCCGTCGGATGAGCTTTCGCATACCGACGTCTTGAAGCGGCTGGGTACGGGATAAACCCTTTCAACAACGGAGATTTCTTGCGAGACGATGCAGGGTGCGAGCCTTTGGTGCTCGTCAGCTTCGAGTGCGGTGAGCTCGCTGGCCCAAATCCCGAAGTCTTGTGCGGGGAGGCTGGACGAGTAGTCCGTGCCGTGGCTCTTCGGGGAGTGGAGGTATCCGTGGTCTTCGTGGACGACATCAAGATGCGGATGTTGAATCGGACATATCGAGGAGTCGATCGCTCAACGGACGTGCTTGCTTTTCCGCAACTGGAAGAAGACAGCGGTTTGGAGGACGAATGTGAGGATCGAACGCGTTTGCGCAACTGCTCACAGCAGGAGATTGGATTAGAGAGTTCACCCATTCTGCTTGGAGACGTGGTCCTGTCCCTGCCGACGGCTTGCAGGCAGGCGGAACTCCGCGGGTGCGAAGCCGTGGCCGAGGTCAGGCGGCTGTTGATTCATGGAATCCTCCATCTAATTGGGTATGACCACGGAACGCCGTCTCAGGCGAGCGCGATGCGTGTCGAGGAGGACCGGATCCTAAGGCTGGTAGAGCAGTGGGATCGTGATGCAAACCTTGACTGATGCTCGAGTATGTAGCATGCCATCCGGAATGACCGAGAGGAGCCTTCAGGAAACCTATGCTCCGCATAATGCTTGCTTCGGATGCGGCCCTGCCAACAAGGAAGGGTTGGGCGTCCGCTCGTTTGTCAGAGGTGATGAGACAGTGGCATCGTGGAATGCCGGACCACATCACGAAGCTTTCCCCGGTATGCTGTGCGGCGGCATAATCGGAACCCTTCTTGACTGTCACTGCAACTGGACGGCGGCGTGGCATCTCATGGGAAAAGCAAGGGGTTCAAAGCCGCCTTGTACGGTTACCGCCAAGTATACGATCGAGCTGCACCGACCGACACCTACCTTGGGGACGATCGACTTGCGAGGCCGTGTGGTTGAATCGACCGGGACCGACCGTGCCGTAGTGGAAGGAAAGCTTTCCGCGGGGGGTAAGATTTGTGCAACATGCCGTGGACTTTTCGTTGCCGTCACGAAGGGTCACCCTGCTTATCATGAGTGGTGATGCAGTCGATGCTCCGGCTGGAACTGCTTGAACATTGAAAGAGGCACCCATGAGCATTCCCGTTACTGCTCCGATAGTCATTGCCCCGGAGGTCCGAGATGCCTTGTCGGAAGGGCTCCCTGTCGTTTGCATGGAGTCCGCGGTCGTTACTCACGGGCTTCCCGCGCCCCATAACGCAAGGGCGGTTTGGCGCGCTGTTAGAGCCGCGCGTTTGGTAGGTGCCGTTTTCGGGACCGTCGGAGTCATCGACGGTAAGATAAAGGTAGGTCTGAATGATGACGATCTCTCGGCTCTCGGTCGACCTTCGCCGGACGTTCGCAAGATAGGGGTAGCGGACCTCGCGATGGCGATTGCCGGCCGCTGGACGGGCGGCACCACGCTTGGGGCTACTTTGTGGATTGCGTCACGTCTTCACATCAGGGTCGTGGTCACCGGGGGGATCGGTGGAGTACACAGACATCCGTACCGTGACGAGAGCTCGGATTTGACGGTCTTGTCCCAGGCGCCGGTGGCCGTGGTGAGCGCCGGTCCAAAGGCGGTGTGCGATCTTCCCGCGACAGTGGAGCGGCTCGAGACGTTGGCCGTGCCGGTAGTGGGGCTAGGAACAAAGGAACTTCCCGGATTTTACTACAACGATACGGGAATAAGCCTGGAGCACCACGCACTCGACGAGCAAGAAGCGGCCCGCGTTTTTCGGGCTCATAGGGCGCTTGAGCGTAAGGGGAGCATTCTGTTCGTTTCAAATGTTCCCGACGGAGTGAGTCTTGATAAGAAACGGGTGGAAAGCGTGGTGGATCTGGCTCATCAGAGCGCGCTCCATAATGGGATCCGCGGCAAGAGCTTGACGCCGTTTCTTCTTCGGCATGTGCGCGAGGAAATCGGCGAGGAAGCCATCGACGTGAATCTAGCGATCATGGAGGCAAATGCATCGACTGGTGGTCGTCTGGCGCTGCACCTTGCCCGGGAAACCCCCGACAAGCCCCCCATATTGGAGGGTGCATGAAACCGGCTCTCAACGCTGAGCGGCCGGTTTACTTGGTGGACGACGAGAAAGGTTTTCGCCGTTGCCTCGACGCCTTGGATGCTGCTCCTCGGGTCGGCGTGGACACCGAGGCAAACTCGTTTCATGCTTACCGGGAGCGCGTTTGCCTCATACAGGCGGCCACTTCCGAAGCCGAATGGATAGTGGACCCCTTGTCGGTGGATGTGACGGCTTTGGGGGACCTCTTCAGGGACGAGCAAAGGGAGGTCGTTTTTCACGCCGCGGAGTTCGATATCGCTTCGCTGAAGCGGTCGTTTGGGTTTTCGTTTTGTTCGTTATTCGATACGCAAGTTGCGGCGATGCTGCTGGGCATGGGGCAACTTGGATACTCGGCGCTGGTCAAGCAGTTTTTGGACCTGGACATCAAGAAAGGACAGCAACGGTCCGATTGGGGCAGGCGTCCACTCAATGAAAAGCAGATCAGTTACGCTGCCGCCGACGTGCGATATCTTCTGACCCTTCGAGAGCGCTTGGGCCGTATGTTAGAGAGCCGCGGGCGGCTTGGAGAGGCACAGTCTCTATTCTCGCGTCTTGCGGAGGTAAGACCTCACCGGAGAGTTTTTGACCCTGAGGGTTTTTACCGGATAAAGGGGTATCGCGATCTGGACCCGCCTGGAAGAGCAGTGGCTCGAGCCCTCTATCTAGCAAGAGAGAAAAGAGCGCAGAAGATCGATCGGGCACCTTTCCGAGTTCTTGGCAATGAGGTGCTCATGGGAATCGCAGACCAAAGACCGATCGAAATAGAGCAACTCAACAAGATTAAGGGAATTCCCGCCGACACTCGACGGGAGTTCTCGCGAGGAATACTCGGGGCCGTGAAGATGGGGCTAGGGGATCTCGAACCTCCTCCACCGAAGCGCGCTCGGCGAACGGAGTCGGCCGTGAATAGGGGCGGAGCCTCGGCGAGTGAAGCTGAGCGAATGTTCGATCACCTGCGTGCTTGGCGAAACAGGGTGAGCGTGGAGCGTGGGATCGACAGTCAGCTCGTTCTACGCAACGAGCTGCTCAGAGAGATAGCTCGCCGGCCACCGGAGAAAATTAGCGACCTTGGGCAATTCGATGGGATGGACGTACACGCGATAAGGTCATACGGAAGCCAAATACTTAGGGTTTTGCAGGAAGTGCGAACTCGCAAGTAATTATGACGCGCTGCGGCGTCCGGTTGACAACCGGAGTGGGGTCTTCTATTCTTCGCCACCCTATTTGAGGGTATTTTCCCCATGGGTGCTTGTGCACCAGAGAGGCGAAGTGTCCGATGAAGCAGCCCAAGCCGAATCCGGTTCCGCTACCCTCTGTGCTAAACGCGGAGTCTAGAACGGTTCCGGAGGACGTGCGGAACCTGTTTTGCGCAGAGTATGAGAGTTGTTTGAATGTCGCCGTCAAGCGAGGTTGGGCTTCCTTTTCCTGCCAGGAGTGCCCGCTGTTCACGGGAGGTCTCAACAACTGGGACCAGCAGATGGAAGGATACGCTACATCTAGGCGAATAAGTTGAGCCTTAGGTAACAGCGAGAACCTTCTGCTCCAGACCACGCCCCCGGCGTACCGAACCTATCCTCGCTCCGGCTTCTATCAAGGCCGATAAGACGCAGGTAATGGTCTCCTCCGGGGCGGATCCCTTGCTGGCGAACTGCACGCTTATCGTGGCTGTTGAAGCGTCGACGGTCGTAGCAATTACCCCCGCCACCGATTCAGCCGCCTCGGCCAGGGCCGGCAGTTGCTTCGCGGAATTTGCCAAACCTAGAATCACCTCGCTGTCGGCGGCGGTCAGCTGACCCATTGTTCCCTTGGAGACTACTCGGCCATGGTGCAGTATGGCGGCGGTGTCGCAGAGAGTTTCGAGTTCAGTGAGGTTGTGGGATGAGACTACTACCGTCGTCTTGCCTCGAAGTTCCATTATGAGAGAGCGCACCCAGTAGGCGCTTTTCGGATCCAAGCCGGCAGTTGGTTCGTCCAGGAAGATAAGCTCTGGATTGCCGATCAGCGCTTGAGCGATGCCGGCTCTCTTGGTCATTCCGTGGGAAAGATGTGAGGCCTTGGTATCGCGCCAGTTGGAAAGGCCAACCGAATCCAGTACTCGGTCGGTTTCTCTTGTCGCTCGCCCCCTGTCGAACCCTTGTAGTCGGGCATAGTAAGTGAGGCTGTCCCGCAAAGACACATTGGGAGGAAGAGCCGCATCCTGTGGTAGTGCCGCTATTCGACCCTTGAGCCGCGCTGCTCTCCAGGGAGTGTCTCCCAGGACCTCGATGTGACCCGACGTGGGGCGTAGCCACCCGCATGCGAGTGCCAGCAGCGTCGTCTTCCCGGCTCCATTGGGGCCAACGAGGCCGAAGACCGCTCCAGGACTCACGGAAAGATCAACGCCGTCGACGGCCTTTACTTGGCCGAAGCGTTTTACCGCTCCTTTGAACAGGACGGCGTTCATCAGATGTCCCGCCACCGTAGACTCAAATACGCAAGAACAAAGAACAGAACGGCAAAGAGAAGAAGGCCCGAGATACCCAGGATTTGCTCAAAGCCGGGTGGAGAGAGCAGTAGGCCGCCGTAGTGCCAGGGGACTACCCAGCGAGCGAGACCCAGCGTTTCGACGATTCGCGCCGTCCAGCCGAGCAAGCCGGTTCCGACAAGACAGGCGAGGCCGGTGAGCAAGGAAAGATAAGGGCTTCGGATCGAGGCTGACAGAAAAGCCATGAAAGCGACCCAGCAGAAGCCGATTGGAAGGGATAGGAGCCAAAAGAAAATCAGGTGGCGCGCCGCCAATAACGTGTCGAGGCCATCCAGCAGGAGAGCCGCCATCGCGAAGATTACGAAGTTTACGATGATTGTCAGTGCGCCGAGCATTACGATCACCGAAAGCACTTTCCCCGTAAGGAAAGCGCCGCGGCGAGCTCGTAGAAGCGTGTAGCGCGCCGAACGGTCTTGAAGCTCGCTATTAATCTGGTCGTAGCCGAGGAGCACGGCGAACCAGGGGAGAAAGCTTCTTAACCCAAGAAAAACGACGATGACGAGCAGGGGAATGCGGGACAGATAGGCGGCTTTGTCTTCGTCTCCCACTATGTGAGCTACGAGCTCTTGGTAGGCGGCGGCTTTCTCGTTGGCCAAATCGGTGGTGGACATATCCGGCGCCATCGCCGCTAGCTGTGCATCGAGCTGTGCCTGTATACCGGACATTGCCCAGATGACCACTGCACCTGCTACCGTGGCGGCGAGCGAGGCTATGACCAGAAGAAGGATAGCTCGTGGAGATCTGAACGTGATCCTGAGGCTCTGACCTGCGATGACTAGGGATTCGCGTAGAGCTTCCATTTCAATTCGCACGGGACTGTGCGCCCAGGGAGGGCGCTCCTTTCTTGGAGGTGATTGTCGGGGTCGGTGCTGTTTGGGTCAAGCGGGCGGGATCCTTTGTAGGATCCTTATGTCAGGGCGAGCTGGCATTGACCGGAGCGGCTGCTGCACTCTATGTTGGCCTTCTTCGCGCCAGTCCGGATCCGGTGCTAACGGAAATGAAAAAACTCAAGCTGACATTGGTTGTGTTCCTGGTCGGGGCGGTAGTGCTGCTGGCCGCGTGTGGCGACGAAGGCCAAGATCTACAACCCCTGGATATTCTTCGCTTTCCGACTGACATGGTGCTAGGTGGAGCGGATGGCGATGTGCTCTATGTAGTAGGTGCCAACTTCGACCGGCGATATGCCGGCGGCGCGCTTCACGCAATCGATCTTGTTGCGTTGAATGAAGCGGTGGATGCGGAGCCGCTGGGCGGTGTTCTCGAGTTGGGCTCCATCCCCTGGCTTGGCGGAGTCAGCATAGGCAGCTTTGGCGGCCGTATAGCAAAGGCACGTCTCGACGGAGATATGGAACGCCTGTTCGTCCCTCTTCGAGGCGAAGGGGCGGTCGCCGTGATCGACGGAGACGGGTTGGGTGAACTTCGCTGTTATCCGGACGGCGGATTGGATTGTAGACCTCAAGCCGTAGTTCTCCCGGTTTCAGACGATGCGAACATAGCCGACCCCTTCGCCGCCGCCGTTTCCGGAGGACATGTCTACGTTGGAGCCCTCCGTATCCAGAGAGCTGGAGAGGGGTCTGAAGCTCCTCTCAACTCAGCGTGGCTGGCTCGAGTTCGTGTGAATGAACCGGAAGATGTGTTGCTTCGCCCCGTAGGTTCAATGGTGACCCGCGATCTGGTTCTGGGGCCGAGCGGCGCGCGGTTGTATGCGATTGGATCCAGGACCGAGCCGCTGGCCGGGGAGATCAGGTCATTCGCGGCGGAATCTTTTGCGGCGGAAAGGATTCCCACCGAAGCGAAGTCCCTACTGGGAAGCGCGGGCTCTACCGATGGGCGCTCGCTCGTTTTCTCCAGGGAAGGCTCGGTTGCATATGCTCTCACAAGAAGCCCTAGTGCTCTGGTCGAGCTGGATGTGGGTTTGCTTGGAGCGGCGACTTTGTCGGTGCGGGGTATGATTCCTCTTCCCGAGGCCCCTTCGCGCATGGTGCTACTCGAAGAGGATGGCGAGCGGCTTGCCGTGGTTACGGCCACCGAGGCTGATGCACTGGTGTTGGTCGACCTAAATCGTCGCAAGGTCGTCGGAGTGCTGGATGGCACTGTCTGCGGTAACCTTCAAACCCCCTGTCCCGAGGGAGGGAGAACCGCCGGCAGTCGAGACCCGTCGACCGATGTCGGTATACAGCCCTGGGCCGTCCTGACCGTGCCTCGTGACGGTGGTGGCGCTAGAGTGTGGGTGGCTTCTTTCGCCGACGGAGCGTTGCGAGCCGTGGACATCCCGGATCTGCGAGCCGCGGGACAAGCCCGGGTCAGGGCTGTGGTCAGGACCGCCAAGGAGAACGGATCATGAAAAGCTCCTTGGTACGAACGGCTTTTTTGCTCATGGCGCTAGGGTTGTCTTCGTCCGCGTGCGACAACGGAGAGTCGATGCCTCTTTCGGGTAACATTCTACAACCGGAAGGAAGCGCTATCGTTGGCTCCCGCCTCTTTGTGGCTTCTCCGGTGTCGAATGCGATTCATGTGCTCGATATAGGTGGTGAGGCTGCGTTCGTTCGTGCGCCGAACCCGCTGGCCGCTCTAGAGATTCCGGCTGTTCGCAGACCTTCAGTGGTGCATGGCATCGCTGGAGACGAGGATGACGGTCGGCGAGGGATCGCGATCGTTCTTTCCGGTATCGACGACCAGGCCAGGGTGCTCGACGCCGATGCAATGGTGCCTCTTGGTTTGCCTCTGGCCTTGGCCGGGCGGCCGGTGGCCGTGGGCCATGCATCCGGTGGGACCATCTTCATTGCTGTCGCTTGGCCGGAACTGACCGGACAGCCCGGTGCTCTCATGGTAATCGAACTCATCGACGATGTCTGGGACTCCGAAGGAGCCGTGGGGGAGGACGAGTCTCCGGCCCTCTCCGTCGAGGTTTTGCCGGTTGATGTGGTTCCTGGAGGTCTTGCAGTCGCGGATCCTGACGGCGAGCCCGTCGTCTGGATGTCGAGTGTTGATACCGCGGAAGCTCTCCGAATCGATCCCGCGACCGGTGACGCGGACGTCGTTCGAACTGGTGAGCCGATTGGGATGTTGCACGCCTCTCCGGAGGCGACGTCCGAGCCAGTGAGAGTACCCCAGGGCAGGTTCATATACGGTATCACTGCTAGCGGAGGCGGTATTCTGGCTTTGGACGAGCGCGAGAGAGGTGTTGCGGCCATCCATGAAATTGATGGTGAAGTCAGGCCTATGCCGTTGCCGGGGTACGGTGTCTCTCTTACGACGGCTTTGCGTGCTCTGGTGGATGTGGGGCAAGAAGGGGACAGGGAGGCTATTCAAGTTCCGTTTCTTCTTCTCGTCACTCTCATAGACGGCAGCGTTCTTTATGTTGACGGCGGTAGGATGGTACCAATCGATGACTACGGTCGGTCGGCTCCGGAGCCCACTTATGTGCTCGAGCCTTCGGCCGACGCCGATGGAGAAGGAACAGGACTGCCGGCACTGGAAAGCGAGGAAAACCCAGAGTACGTAGAAGGGGGGCAAGAGCCGCGACGTATTCCACTGGTGGAAGTAACGCCTGGCGTTACGAGAACACGTACTTGGCGAGTTGCTTGGCGAGGGGAAATCCCAGGGCAAGCTCCAGCCTTGGGAACCGTCGCGGCCGATATGGACGGTGTGGCCGTGCTGCCGTTGATGGCGTCAACCGCTGTTTGGGTTGCCGCCGGCGACCGTTTGACCATTGTTCGCTGGTTCGATGAGGAGCCTCCGGCGGGGTGTGAAGTCTACACGGAGGCACCGCATTTGACCTGGGAGATCGAGGAGGTTGATGGGATCTCCGGCGGAATGACCCTCGCGGTTCTTGAAGGAGGACCTCCTCTTCCCTCGGAAGACTGTTTCGATGAGACGGTGACCTATCGCGTCAGGGCCGGCGATTACCTGGTTACGGCAAGTGGCCTGGATTCTTCATGGCGAGTCAGGCCGGGTGATACCTTTGAGCATCGAGGAGAGCCCTTCATGCAACTCGACCCTCCGGTGGAAGGGCCGGAGATCAGGTTCACCTTGGCCGAAGTGCAGCATGAGGACGATATGGTGGAAGGGGTCGAGAGGCGCCTCCACGTCTCCGACGGCTTCGAGCGAGTGCGGGCTGTTCCAGATGTAGCGGGGCTCCAGGTGCCACCGGCGAGCATGCCCGGGCAGCCGGCCGCTTTCCGGCCGGATACCAGTCGATACGGTACAGGCCGGCTTTTTCTCCCATATTCGGGGCCCGGATATATTTTTTCATTCGATCTTCGTACAAGAGGCGACCAGCGCTTTTACAGATAAGCAGGAACACGCGCTACAAGCCCGCTCGCGCACGGGTTCGAAAAGCAGTACAAACTCGGCCGATGGCTATTCAAAGAAGATTTCTCGGTCGATGCCGGCATTGACACCCGCGTGAAACCGTTGCTACCGTGCCGCCGCCGCCGAATGGAAGCCTCTTGACGCCCGACTTTCGCAGGGCCTCCAAGGTTGCGGCGGGAGACAGCCATGGCATCGAATCCGAAAGAATACTTTGAGATCAAGGTGGCCGAGAGGCTTCAAGAAAAACCTGATGCTTTTTTGAAAATCAACGCCGTTTACCAGTTCAACATCACGGGGCAGATCGGTGGTTGCTGGACGGTGGATCTGACGAAACCAGAGGTTCGCGCCGGCGAAGATGAGAGCGCTCAGTGCGTGGTCACCGCTGAAGGCGACGACTTCATGAAGGTGATAAGCGGCGAGGTCAATCCCCAGGTAGCTTTCATGTCAGGTAAGCTGCGTATCGGCGGTGACATGAGCCTGGCGATGAAGCTCGGAGAGATTATCGTCTAGCCCATGGACCGGTGAGTGCGCTCGAGACGATACGGCACAAATAAGCCGGTGAGGAGTTGCGCCTGTGAAGCTTCCGCTTGAAGACGTGCGTGTGCTGGATCTATCACGTCTTCTTCCTGGGCCTTATTGCTCGCTCATACTGGCCGATTTGGGCGCGGAGGTAATCAAGGTCGAGTCACCTGACGAGGGAGATTATCTTCGCTGGCTACCTCCGAGGCAGGGTCATGGCAGCGGTTTTTTCCACGCTCTAAACCGCAACAAGCTTTCTCTGGCCATCGATCTCAAAAAACCGCTTGGAAGGGAAACGTTTTTGTCCCTGGTTGCCGCCGGCGTGGATGTGGTCATCGAGTCCTTCAGACCCGGCGTGATGGATCGTTTAGGACTGGGCTACGAGGATCTTCGAGCAGCACGTCCCGAGATCATACTCTGTTCCATAAGCGGTCATGGCCAAGAGGGTCCTCGGCGACGCAGGCCAGGTCATGACCTGAACTTCATTGGGCTGGCAGGGGTGTTGGGTCTTTGCGGTCCGAGCAGTGGTGCTCCCGTCATTCCCGGGGTCCAGGTGGCCGATGTTGGAGGTGGCCTGATGGGGGTCATCGGAATTCTTACCGCCATTCACAAGAAGAAGACGACGGGCGATGGGAGCTGGATAGACATCTCCATGACGGAGGCCGCGCTGTCTTTTCTCTCCATGCAGATCGGTGCGAGATCGGCAATGAGTGGTCCTGTGGATCGCGGAGGAGGGCTGCTGCTGGGGGCCGTGCCAGCGTACTCCGTCTATCGGACGAAGGACGGCGGATACATGACTCTCGCGGCCATCGAAGAGCGTTTCTGGAAAGCGTTCTGCCGGTCCGTTGGCCGAGAGGACATGGTGGGCGCCGGCATGAAGACAGGTGAAGAGGGACTCCAGGCAAAGCAAGAATTGGAAGCAGTTTTTGAGAGCCGTACTCGAGACGAGTGGGTGGCTCATTTCGAGAAGTACGATGTGTGCTGCGAGCCCGTTTACGAGGGTGATGAACTTTTTCAAGATCAGCAGCACCGCTACAGGGGCAGCTTCGTGGATTGCGAAATTTCAGAGGAGGAGGTGGCGCGTCATGTAGCGTGCCCAGTCCGCTTCGTTGGAAGCCAGGGTCATGCGGTTCGTCCTTCTCCTGCTCTTGGAGCTGATACCGAGACGGTGCTGGCCGAGGCAGGTTTCGACGAGAGTGCTCTACAGCGCTTGCGAGCCGCCGGCGTCATTGCTTGACGATTCCGATCTCGGTTGGAAGCCGACGAGGTTCCGCGAAGATGCGCCTCATCACGAACTTTGGTTTAGCCGGCCCGCTGCCGTAACGAGCTGGCGGCTGCTTTATCCGCTATCACCAGGCAGTCAGGGTGTAGCTGAAGTGCGGAAGCTGTGATTTCCGTGGTCGGAGAGGATTCCATTGCTCTAGCGAGGATCCCGGCCTTGGCGCTCCCAGTCACCAACATCACGCATCTTCCAGCCTCCAATATAGTTGCTACTCCCATAGTAATGGCGTAGCTGGGGACCTTCGCTGGATTACCGAAGACCTCGGCGTTTTGGGCGATTGTTTCCGGGGTGAGAGGGACGGGGCGTGTGCGTGAGCCAAAAGACGAACCAGGTTCATTGAATCCGATATGACCGTTATTGCCCATGCCGACGAGTTGAAGATCGATTCCTCCACGAGCTGTGATCTCTTGCTCGTATCTTTGGGCTTCAGCGTCGAGGTCGGGCGCAAGCCCGTCGAGAAGGCGAATCTGATCCGGCGAAATACCCACTTGGTCGAACAGATGGCGTTGAAGGTAGTAGCTATACGATTGCTCGTGAGCGGGTCCAAGGCCCACGTATTCATCGAGAGCGAAGGCCACGCATCCGGCGAAATCGAGACCTTGACGGCGGTGGCGTTCCGCAAGTGCGGCGTAAAGAGGTTCCATCGTTCGACCCGTGGCAAGCCCCAGCACAATCTCCGGTTTTTCTCGTATGGCCGAACCTATGATATTGGCGCACATGTTGGCGGCGTCTCGAGCGGTCTGTTGTATTACGAGTTCCATGGAACCAGTTCTCTCCTCTGGTTATTGTCGATACTCACCGAAGGGTTCGAAAGCTTCTCGTGTGTGCCGCTTTTTTCATTACGATAGGAAAGCGCAAGTCTTCAAGGAGGGAGTTCACTTTCTATTGCCATGGCGGTTGAGGAGTGAAGAAGCGGGAACGCCAAGTGCTTGCAAGTCAGAGTAGTAATGTTGGATGGGGTCAAATGGAACAAGAAGGCGCCCGCAGGGCAACGGTATTCGAAACTTCGCTTGGTGTGTGTGTCATCGGATGGAGCCGATCCGGCGTCTTTTCTCTGACTTTGCAGGATTCCGCCCATTACCCTAGAACGGTCGATCCAGCACTTCTCCGTGCTGGAATTACGGCATCTCCAAGCAAGGCCGGTCGTCCCCGTAAAGGCCACGGCCCCATTCTCGATGCGCGAGAGAAGACGTGCAGGCTGGTGGCTATTGGGAGAGCACCCCGATGGGTGCGTCAAGTAATCACTCGCATTGCCGGGCATTTTGAAGGCAATTTAGATGACTTCTTGGATGTGCCGCTCGATCTGCCCGCGGGGACTCCTCGGTTCAACAAGCATGTATGGAATGCTACGAGAGAGGTGCCGCCCGGAGCGACCATGACCTATGGAGAAGTCGCCGAGGAGGCGGGTTACCCAGGCGCCGCCCGAGCGGCGGGCAATGCCTTGCGGCGATGTCCGATTACTCTGTTGATTCCCGCGCACAGGATCATAGCGGCCGGCAAACGTTTAGGTGGATGGACCGGACCGGGGGGGGTTGCCATGAAGCTTCGTCTACTCGAGATAGAAGGAGTCGGTCCACAGATCTAACCGCACGGGACACTAGGCGTGACGGCGGCACCACTCGTACATTGCTATTGCGGATGCGGCACCGGCGTTGATCGAGCGGGTGGATCCGTACTGTGGTATCGAGAGGATCGTATCGGATGCCTGCCGAGCTTCTAGGGAAAGCCCCGAGCCTTCCTGGCCAAAGAGGAATATGCATGACCTGGGTACATCGGAATCGTGGATCGAGGTGGAGCCCGGAATATTGTCAATGCCCACGATACACAGGTTCTCACGGGATGAAAGTTCGCAAAGGCTTCCAAGAGACTCGTGACGGGCTATGTGTTGGTAGAGTTCGGTCATCATAGCTCCCCTGCGATTCCACCTCCTTCGTCCGATTATGTGTACGCTTCGGGCGCCGAAGGCGTTCGCGTTTCTGACCACCGAGCCGATGTTGAAGTCATGACGCCAGTTCTCAATGGCGACGTGAAAAGGATGGCGTCGCTTGTCCAGGTCTTCGAGAACGGCCTCGACCTTCCAGTAGCGATAGCGATCAACGACGTTACGCCTGTCTCCGTTGGCCAGAAGATCAGGGTCCAAACGAGGATCGTTCGGCCATGGCATGGGGTGAGGCCCAACGCCGACATCGTCGTTGTCCTGGCTTGACCTGTCAGTACGAGTTGGTCGATTGTCGATGGTCATGTGCGAGAAACCAATGTGTCGGCTCCTTCAAATCTTGCGTGAGCCCTAGTTGCAAGGTTAAAGAAACGGTTGTGACTGTCGTTTTTCAACAGCTTCGTACCTGCTCGATTTCGATGCGAGCCGTCGCCAGACGTGAGGGCGGACGTTTTCGCCGTGTGCTGGAGTTAATCCTCGCTGCCGGATTCGTTCACGGAACCGTGGGCTGCGAGTTGCTTCAGGATGCTTTCGATGATCTTCGTGGAGGTGGCAGGCCCGCCGAGGAACGGGCCGCCGAGTCCTTCTCTCGGGGAGAGACCTACCTGGCTAGAGGCGACCTGGACGCCGCCGAGAGCGCGTTCAGACAGGCAATCAGTGACTATTCCCAATTCGGGGAAGCCTCTTTGATGCTCGCGAAAGTCTATCATCTTCGGGGTGAGGATGCCCGTGCTTTGCTGGAGCTTGGTTCGGCGGAGCGGTTGCTGCCGGAATCCGGCGACCTTCATTCGCTGAGAGGAAGAATACACTTCGGTCAAGGCAGATATGGCAGAGCGGCGCAATACTACAAAAAGGCGGTCTCCATTGGTCGGGATCCGCAAGACCTGCAGCAACTCGGTCTTGCCCTCGCAAGAGCAGGAAGAGTCGAGGATGCCCGGGAGGTGATGAAGGAACTGCAAGAGAGCCGAACTGCTCACGACACAAGGATGTTCGAGGGCTTGTTGAAAGCGGCTGAGGGCGAAGCCGCCGCGGCGCGTGATCTGCTGCAGCAAGCAGCGGCGAAAGCTGGTGATCCGGAGCCGCACGCGGCTCTGGGATGGTTCTTGATGCAACAAGGCGAGCCCCGAGAAGCAAGGGAAGCCTTGAATAAAGCTGTGGAGCTAGGTGGAAATATCGCTGTTGTGCGCTCATATGTCGAGGCACTCATAGATGCTGGTGAGGCCGAGCAGGCAAGAGGTATGATCGAGCCCTACACCGTCTCCAGGGCAAGGGATCCGCTGATTCATGCGGCATACGCTCGTGCTTTGGTCGGTCTTGGCAGGTATGAAGAGGCTCTAGCGGCGGCCAACAACGCGCTTCGTTTCGATCCTCGTCTTGCACCCGCATTACTCGCCCGTGGGGCGGCCTTGGAAGGTGCCGGCGACATTGACTCCGCTGTTGAATCGTATAGAGCTGCTTCGAGGGAAGCGCCCGGGCTGTCGGAAGCATACCGCCTCCTGGCCGGCGCTTATCGGGCGCAGGGAAGAACCACGGATGCCATCAATGCTCTCGAACGACTGATAGTGCATGATCCTTCGGATAGGCGTGGCGCCATAGCTCTGCTGGAGCTGTGTAAGGACAACCCCGCACACGCCCGCCGTGGCCTACGTTTGGCTAACCGATTGCTCGAAGCGGATCCCCGCGACAGACGCATTCTGCGGTTGAGAGGCGAGCTGCAAAGTCTCGCAAGAAGTCATTCACCGCAAAGGACACCGCCTCCGCGACCTTCCAGATCCAAAGAAGCAGCCGAGCCGGAGATTATTCGCGGCCGCTGATGCCGTCACCACGCGTTCTCGATCGCGCGTCTGCAGTCACTCTCATCGGCCAGCCCGACAACCACGGCCATCAGGCGCTCCGGGGTTAGCAGGTCGGCGGCGACGCGTCGGATGTCTTCAGCTCTGACGGAATTCAGTGTCGCGAGCCGTTCCTCGAGTGCTAGAGGGTGGTTCTTCAGCTCTCCAAGACCGAACCATCCCGCAAGCTCATCGACCGAATCTTGCATGAAGTCGAAGCCGTAGCCCTGTCGAATCTTGGCTCGTTTCAGCTCTTCCTCGGAGGGGGGCTCGCGAGTCAGTCGTACGAGTGTCGTGGCCAGCCTTGATAGAAGCTCGGGAACCTTGGCGTGAGCCGAAATGGCATCTATCTCGAGCAAAGCTGCGTCCTCGAAACCATCCACGTTGGCTTCGACGTCATAGGCCAAACCGCGTTTTTCGACGATCTCCTGCTGCAGCCTCGATGTGAGGCCGTCATCGAGTATTCGGTTGAGCAGAACTTGTGCTGGATAATCAGGATGACGCTCATGACGAGCAGGGAAGGCTAGACGTACCTCGGATTGGCTTTCTCTATGCTCGACGTGCTCGAGTAACGGGCCGCGGGAGAACATGGGCGGTGTATGACCGACTACCGGTTTTCCTCTTGGAATCAAAGCGAAGGCTCGTTCGGTGTGCTCCAGCACCTCTTGGTGTCCAACCGGGCCCGCGACGCAAACAGCCAGGTTGCAGCCTCCGTAGAAGCGACTGTGGTGACGCCACAAATCCTCGGAGGTGATGGCTCGAACGGTTCGTTCATCCCCCGCCACGGGTAGTCCCAAGGGGTGGCTGCCGAAAGCAATCTTTTTCGAAATTGTGTCGATATCCACGATGCGGCCCTGCTCGTCGACCTCGTCGAGGATTTCTTCCAAGATCACCTCGCGTTCGACCTCCTGCTCGGCAAGCAAAGGACGTGCGAGCATGTCACCGGTGACATCGAGCACGGTGCGCAGGCCGCCGGGATGCGCTATTGTGTAGTAACAGCCATGGTCCCTCGTGGTGACGCCATTCAGGCTACCACCGACGTTCTCCACGGCGGCGTTTAGTTTCTTGGAGTCGGGATAACGCTCGCAGCCCCGGAAGAAGAGGTGCTCGAGGTAATGGGATACGCCGTTGGTTTTCGGGTGTTCATGGCGGCAACCCGCGTGCACGTACACGCACATCATTACAGCATGCAAGTGAGGTGCTTCAACCGAAGCCAGACGAATACCGTTAGTCAGAGTGGCGCGTTTCCAGTTGTACATGGGGAAAGCCCTGCCGTCGGAGTCTATGACTTCGCGCCGGCGGCGGGCAGTTCCAGCGTAGCGGTAGTTCCGCCTTGCTCGTTCCTCTCGACCGTCGCATGGCCGCCATGAGCCTGTGCAATCTTGCGGACGATGGAGAGGCCGAGTCCGATACCGCCGTGAGAGCGTGTTGGAGAGCTGTCTACCTGAAAGAAGGGTTCGAACACATTCTCCAGATGCTCTGGAGGAATGCCTTCCCCGCGGTCGCTTATCCGGAAAGCAATCATGTCGCCCCTCTTCTCCGCGGTTATCCCGATCCTCCCCTCCTGCTTACTGTACTTCAACGCGTTCTTGATCAGGTTGTCCACGGCGCGGCAGGTCATTCGCCGATCGGCTTTCACATCCGGGAGGTCTTCCGGGATATCCATGTCGATCTCGATGTTCTTGTCTTCGAGAAGAAGGTGATGCTCGGGCAGTACAGCCTGTAACACTTCACTCAAGCGGACGTGCTCAAGGTTAGGCTCGAGATCGTCTTCCTGCAGTCTAGCCAGGTTCAACAGGTCGTCTATGCGGGAGGAAAGACGAAGAGCGTTTCGCAGAACCACTTTGAGTGACGATGATACGTCTTGCGGGATTTCTCCGAGTTCCGATGTGTGGATCATCTCCACATACCCGATGATGGTGACGAGGGGAGTGCGAAGCTCATGCGACACGTTGGACAGGAGGTTGTTTCGTCTGTTCTCCATAGCTCGAAGCTTCTCGTTTGTGCTTTCGAGCTGCTTCAGTTTGTTGCGTAGCGTTTCGATCTCTTCGTGTTCGGGCGAAACCTCTGTTTGAGTCTTTTCGCTCTTGTGGTGAAGTAGGTGAAGGTGTCCTACCACTGAACCATCCTTCGAACGAATGGGCTCGGACCGGTGTTCAATCTCTTCCTTCTTCGGGAAGTGCTGCGACAAAATAATGTCTAGCGGCCGGTCAATCGCCGCTCTTGCGGGCATTCTCATCAAGGCGCAGGCGGCCGCGTTCGCAAGCACCACCTTTTCGTCCTTATCTGTCAGTAGAATCGGTATTTCTCTTGCGTCCATGAGCGCTTCTAACGCGGAGGCGGCATCGTTGCCGGCCAACTCGGATAAGAGTTCGCGAAGATCTTTTGTCATCCTAGGCGTTCCTTAGTGCGTACAGCTACCGGTGAATCGGAGGCCGCTGAAGGGCGAACAGAGACCCGGCTTTCCATTTCCCCGCCTTGCTTGTCTGCAGGCTCACAAGGCGAGGGCTCGCTGCGCTTCAAGCTTAATAGAAAGGTTGTGCCTTGCTGCATTTCACTCCGACAAGAGACACTGCCTCCATGGTCGGCCATGATTTGATGCACCAAAGGCAGACCAAGCCCGGTGCCTCCATCCTTGGTCGATACGAATGGATCGAATATGCGTTCCTGCTCCTGTGCTGGAATCCCGGGTCCGTTGTCCGTGATCGAGATCACTAAGCAGTCATTTTGCTGGGAAGTGGCGATCCGCACGGTTCCTTGACGACCTTCGAGTGCTTCACGCGCGTTGCGAATCAAGTTGAGCAAGGCTTGTCGAAGCTGGCTCTCATCCGCAAGGGCGGGGGAAATGTTCGGTTCCAGATCAATGACCAATTCCACCTTCGATGCGACCATTTCTCCTCGAACGAAGGCCACGACGTCTTGAACTATACCATTAATGTCTTCCGGCTCGAGTCGTGGCCGCGGCATTCGAGCAAAGCGCAGGTACTCCTCGGTGATCTCCGTGAGGCGGTCGACCTCCGCTGTGATCGCCTGCAAGAGAACTTTGACCTCGTTTTGACGTTCTGGCTCGTCGAAGCGGGCGCACAGCATCTCTTCGGCCAGAAGCTCGGCGTTGAGTCCCACCGATGAGAGCGGGTTTCGGATCTCGTGGGAGATTTGAGCTGCCATCTGGCCGACGGCTGCAAGCCGTTCTGCGCGCAATAGCGCTGTACGCTTGGAGACAAGCTCTGCCTCGCGCTCGGAAAGGGCTTGCGCCATGGCATTGAATTCACGTGCCAAACCTGCGATTTCGTCACGGCCGCCCACCGATACTCTTTGAGTGTAATTGCCCCTTCTTACGTGCTTTACGCCTTCGGTGAGGCGCCGGATAGGGCTCAAGGTGCGCTGAGCGAACAGAATGACCGCGAAAGCGACCAGTACGGCGAGAAGTGAAAGACAAAGAATAGTCAAGGTTACTCGACTCTCCTCTGCTTCAGTGCGGCGGACTCTATCGGTGACTTTCGTTTCTAGCGCGTGACCAAGATCTTTTATCTCGCGTTCAATGCGACGTTCGAGAAGACCTAGATCGAGAGCGGCATTTTCACCCTCCGAGCCCAGATCACCGTATGAGGGGCTTTGGGTTTCGCTGCCTTCTATAATGCGATAAAGCACATCGGCAGCTCGATCGTAGGCCTGATAGTCCTTTTCCAGATTCTCGAAGCGCTGCCCAATCTCCGCAAGGAACTCCGCGTCGCTGGGGTCGCTTGCCCGTTCACCTCCGGATCGGGCGATCTCCTTGCCCAGGGCGATCTGTTCTTGGACCAGCTTTGGGTGATGACGTCTTGCTATGCTGATGAGGACGCCTCGGACTCGCGGCTCCCTCTCTTCGAGCAGGCGATTGTTGTCGCGGGTACGATGGGACTGTACCGTTTCGAGTTGGCTCGCGAGCTTGGTCAGCGGTAAGTAGGTGCGGCTGGTAAGTTCGAGGCTTCTTCCGATATGATGTACCTGAACCAAGGCATATATGGACACCAGCCCGAACGTCACTACTATGACGGAAAGACCTAGGAATATCTTTGTAGTTACTGAAAGCCTCATGGCGCAAATCACACCTTACAACGGGGGGCGGTGACGCGCTATGTCCGAACTCCAACTGGTATCATGCCGGGTCGGAACTGGAAGGGCAGCTTGACCCTCCAGAAGCCTGCGTGATAGCTCCTATTTACTTCGAAACTTCTTACAACCGCAAAGTGAGTGGCACATGCGAACCCTAACGACTTTGGTGCTCGCCGCGGCCCTTTGTGTCTCGACCGGTCTTATACCCGATCGCGCGAACGCTTCGGGACACAAAATATACGTAGCTCCTTTCGCTCCTCTCTATCATCAGGCACCTGTGAACCTGGGAGTGCGCACGGCGGAGCTGGTCCACGAAGAGCTGGACGAGCAACCCGGCCTGGAGGCTCTCGAGGGCCCCACAGTGGAGGGTGTCGAACGAGAAGATAGAGACGAACAAGCTCTTCGACAAGCTAGGGCTCAGGCCCTTCGCCGCCCAAGAAACCTGGTCCAGCAAGGAGAGGAACAGGCCAGCGCCGGTCAGTTCGAACAGGCGGTGGGGCATTTCAGGTCCGCATTAGAGCAATACAACGAGATTTTGGAGCACATAACCGATTTTTCCGATGTCTTGGACGTCTATGAGGCGCTGGGCGTGGCGCTCTTCAAGGCCGGACAAGAAAGGGAAGCCGATGACCGCTTCGCCGACCTGGTACAGTTGGATCCGGAGCGAGAGCTCAGCTCTGATGATTACCCGGCGGATCTCATATCTTTCTACGAAGAGATCAGCGACCGAGTACTTCGAAAGAACCGTTGTGTGCTTACCGTGACTACCGCGCCACCTGGTGCGGAAGTGACGTTCAACGGTCGCTCGGTGGGGACGACGCCCATTCGTTTGACTGGAGTAGTTCCCGGCCGGCATTACCTGTGGCTGGAGGCTCCGGGCGTGGATGCCGAGGTCAAAACAGTGGACCTGCGTCCTGGGCAAGCCCGGGCTGTGGAGGTTTCTTTTGCCACCGAGCTCGAGGGCGGTGTAGCAGACTTGGTGGAAGCACTTGCAAGCAACCGGCTGGATGACGCGGTCGTGAGGCAGGCTACGAGCGTTGCCCGGAGCCTGGGAGCTGATTTCGTGTTGCTGGGAGTTCTTCAGCGCGCCGAGCACATATTCAGGCTGCGACCGTATCTGCTGGATGTTGGAAGCGGTCATCTGGCGCGACTATCCGACCTGCGAATCGATCGTGACTTTCTTGGCGCATCGATAGAGATATACAGGCTCGCTCGCGAAGTCACAGAGTCGGTAAGCGATCTTCCAGACCCGTTGTCGGTGCCGCTCACAGTTTTCGACGGGGCGAGCCAAGCGGCAATAGCCTACACCGAAGTTGAAGCCGCGCCGCCGCCGCCGGCCGCCGAAGAGGTAGAGGAGGAACCCAGGCCTCGCGACATCGCCCGCGCGCCGGCGCCGCGCGAGAGAGAGCCCGAGCGACCACGGGAGCCGGAGCGACCACGGGAGCCGGAGCGCCCGCGCCCCACGGGCCCGGTTGCTCCAGTCGAGCGGGCGGAGCCTGTTCGTCCAGCCGAGGAGGAGGAGGAGGAGCCGCGAAGGCCTTTCGAGCCGCCTGTTCGCCCCGCCGAGGAGGAGAAGAGGGAGCCGCCTGCCCGCCCCGAGGAGGAGAGGAAGCCGCGAAGGCCTTTCGAGCCGCCGGTGCGTCCGCCTGTTGAAGAGGAGCCGGAAAGGGTGGAGCGGCCTGCTCCTGATTTCGATGACCGGTTGCCACCCATCGAGGAGCACCGGCCGCCGGCGCCGCCGACTGAACCAAAAGAGGTGGAATCGAAGAGAAGAGACAGGCGACCGTCGAGAGTGCTACAGCCTCCGCCTGATGAACGGCCGCCGGTCGAACGCGAACCAAGCGACGCAAGGCGCACGGAAGAGCCGCCTTCCAAGCATTTCGACATGCACCCCAAGTACCAAGCAAAGGCTGAGGACAAGCGTTTGCATGTAGGTGGTGCACGGGGCAGAGACTGGGATCCCGACACGGAGCCGCAACAGCATCGTTTCGCGGCTTTCGATATCGACGAGATGGCCGTGATCGAAGAGGATGAGCCGCGTAGAGGATGGCCTTGGTGGATGTGGGGCCTTGCTACGGTAGGAGTGGCTGGCCTTGGCGCAGGGAGCTGGTACGCCGTTGGTGAACTGGCTGGTGATGCCGATAGCGCGACGGTGCGCATCGAATGGTGAGAGACGACATGAACAGGTTTTTCGGCCGAAAGTGGCTGCCGCGGTTTTTTCTCTTGGCTTATATGTTCCTGGCGGTCGGTCTGACCGGGTGCGGGGAACGAACTCTCGACGTAAACATGCGTCTCATCACCAAAGGGTGTCATGCCTCGGATGCGCTTGACGGTGTGGGTTTTCTTCGCATTACGGTGAGCGGGGATGGTTTGGAGCAGCCGATGCCCACTACCGCCACCGTTGGTTCGGGGGAGGCCGTCTTGCTTGATATACCGCTTGGGGGAAGCGGGGAGACGGTCAGAAGAAGGATCGACATAGAAGGTACGGCGCATCCTCCGAGTGCGGATGATCCTCCACCGGTTATGGCTCGAGGAACAGCCGTGGTGGACATGCCTCGGGACAGCACCTCGATGACCATCAACGTGTTCTTGCGGCCGGTGGACAGGTTCGGCTTGACCGGTTCGGCGGAGCAACCCGACCTTTGCACCGAGATGGGGGTGGCTCGCTTCGGTCACACATCCACCGTTCTTCGTGATGGGCGAGTTCTCATAGTGGGTGGAGCGCAGAGCAACGGTGACGGTGATCGGACCGTTTTGTCGAGCGCCGAGCTGTTCAATCCCTCAACTGGAGAGTTCAGCCCAATTAGCGCCGATCACGGGCCAGCCGTGCCAAGGGCATTCCACACGGCGACACTTCTTCGCGACGGCCGCGTTCTGATCGCGGGCGGGGAGTTTGACAGCGCTGATCACAATTACCCCCAGGCACACATGTCGGCCGAGATATATGATCCGGCGGAGGGTCGTTTCGTCGATGCCTTCCCCGCGCCCAGAACAAGAGCCCGCCATACGGCTACGAGGGTGTCGGGGGACGTAGTGCTGCTTATCGGAGGTTACGAGAGCCTAGAGCCTGGGGCGGACGGTTATCCCGTTCCAACCAGCAGCATGGATATCTTCGTTGGTGAGACGACAAGCTTCGTTTCCGCCGCTGAAGGCGCGCCCGTGCTTCCGGTCCCTCGAGCAGAGCACTGTGCCGTGGCTAATCAGAGCGAGGATTTGGTACTGATCGCCGGAGGAATAACAGTGAACGGAGAGGGCGACGTGGCGGTGTCGCAAACCTTTTCGTTCCTACGTACTTGGCGGGATGAGCAACTCAATCAGCGATTCGAGTTTGTAAATAGCGATGCAGAGGGCATGGCTCCAAGATACGCGTTGGCATGCGGTGTGGTCCGCGAGGCCGGCGGCGTGGAGAGGGCCGTGATGGCTGGAGGCTTTGGGGATCTCGATGAGAGTTCACCGTATGCACGGGTTGAGAGCGTGACACTGGAGCTTGCCGAGTCAGCACAGGCCAGCTCGATAGACGGGACCATGTCCGGTGGTTCCATGGGAAACGTGTGTGCCTCGGATTTCGAGGGTTCCGTTCTTCTGACGGGCGGGCGTCACGGCGATGGCACAGCGGTAGAGCTAGCCGATAGGCTTTCCTACTCCCAGGAGAGAACGGCGCTTCAGAGTGTGAGAGGCCGAATGAGTGAACCGCGTTTTGACCACAGCTGTGTGACGTTGCTAAACGGCAGTGTCCTGGTAACGGGCGGACGCCAGGGTCAGGCCGGAGCAGGGTCGCTTTCAGCCGCCGAGATTTACATGCCCATCGGGCGCTGAGGAGTAGGCGAGCAGAGCCCCCAGCTATTGGTCCTCTTTGTCGCCTGCTGCTTGCGCCGAGGCTTCCGTATCTTCAGGCCTGTCCCGATTTTCGGGCTCCCGCGTCTCTTGCTCGACGTTCTCCCGCTGTTCCTCGCTCTTGGAGGTGCGCTCACCGGATTCAGGGTGATCGCCTTTCTTTTCGGTCTCTCGTTCGGATTCTTTTCCGACAATAGAACTGGCTGTCTTCGAGATTTGCTCTTCTCGCGCGGGTCTTCTGCGTTTCACGCCTGGGGAGGTTGCCTCGGCCAAGAGCTTTTCCAGGGTGCGGATCTTATCTTTCGCGGCTTCCAGCTCACCCTTTGAGACTATGTAAATGCGATGGTTGGTTTCAGCTCTACCCCGGGCTTTCTTGAGATCAACCTCGACCTCACTCAATCTCTTGCGCAGGGAAAGGGCGTTCTCTTCCGTGGCGGAGAGCTTGCCTTTGAGCCTTTCGAGCTCTTCCTCGGAGGCGCGGGCGCGAGGAGGTTCGGGTCGGGGAGAGGTGTCACGAGTCGTCTCTGGGCGCCTGCGTGCCTGCTCCAACTCGCGCACGGCACGATTCAGCTCGGTTTGGAGCCTGTCAGCTTCAGCTCTGGACTCGCTGGCCGAACTCCGAGCGGTTCGCACCTCTTCCTCCAAGTCCGAGATTCTCATGGATTCTTCGGATTGAGTTTGACGGGCACCCGCGGCTCTTTTTTTCGCCTTGGTCAGCCTCCGTCGAAGATCCTCGACTTCCGATTTGCGCCGATCGATCTGTTGGCGGAAGCTGTCGCTTCTCGCACGAACCTCTTCGAGGTCTGCTCGGCTACGCGCAAGCTCACGGCTAGCCCGTTCCGAGCGCCTCTGGGCGCTCTTTGAAGAAATAAAGAAGATGACGGCTATGACAGCGGCGCCAATGGTGACAATCCAGGCAATGACTGCATCGTTCATGGCGCCTTCTATAGACTGAACGTCCGAACGCTACAAGCCTTGGCTGACAGATCAAGCACGGGCCGAGATGGAGAGGAGCAAGAATGCAGCGTATGCGCCCAAGCAGATGAGTCCTTCGAGCCTACTGATTCTTGAACCGGTGAGGATGAATGGAAAGATCGCGACGCTCAAAGCGAGCATTAAGACCATGTCGATGCCGAGTATGGGGTCCGGCGCGGTGATGGGATGTATAGCCGCGGTGCCACCCAAAATCAGGAAGACGTTGAAGATGTTGCTTCCTATGACGTTTCCGACGACCAGGTCTACTTTCCCCCGGATAGCGCCGACCACACAGGTTGCGAGTTCCGGGAGGGATGTGCCTATGGCTACCACTGTCAGTCCTATGACGTGGTCGGACACGCCAAATGACGCCGCGAGGCTGATGGATCCCTCCACCAGCATTGTGCTGCCAAAGCCCAAACCGGCAACTCCAGCTAATATCAGCACGGCAATGGAGAGCGAGCTTTTGCCTGCTCCCTGGATCGGTCTGGCAGATGATTCGTGGTCAGAAGGTCCTTCCGTGTCACAGGAGTGCTGCCGAACGCTTGCGAAGCAAAACAACGAGAACACGACGGCGGCGGCGAGAAGCAGGACTCCGTCCAGGCGGGTATATGCACCTCCAAGCGCGGCAAGAGGAACAAGGAGTGCCGCTAGCAGCATGAAGGGAATCTCACGCTGTAGAAGGCTCGCGCGTGCCGCCAGCGGTCTAATCAACGCTGCCACTCCCAGAACGAGGCCAAGGTTCGCTGTGTTACTGCCGATTACGTTGCCGATGACCAGTCCGGGGCTTTCTCTCCAGGCCGCGGTCAAGCAGACGGCAAGCTCCGGAGCGCTCGTACCGTAGGCCATCACCGTCAAGCCGATTACTAGTGGCGTTACCCCCAGCCGCGTTGCGAGCTGGGCCGAACCTCGGACGAGTAGCTCGGCGCCGAGGATGAGTGCTCCTAGTCCAAGGAGCACCTGAAGCGAGGCATGCATGTTCAAGCGCGGATGCTAGCCTGAAACCCAGGCTCAAGAAAACATACGAGCCATAATACGGCGCCGATTTGAGAGATTCGATCCTGTGTCGTCGGATAAGGAGACGATCAAGCGATCTTGCGGGCGTCGACCGATGCTTTGGAACCATGACGCCGCAGTCCGTACTCATGACAGAGGCGACGCATGGTGTGCACCGAGATCTCCAGTATCTCGGCCATGTTCTTGTTGCTCATACGGTCGAAGTTCGCCAATACGAAATTTCGTCGGTCTTCCATGGGCGGTTTGCCATGCGCGGACTGGCTGCCGTCTCTCATCTCTAGGCGGACGTAGCCGGGAGAGCTGTATACTACTTGGCCGAATTTCTGCACGACCGGATCGAAGAGCACCTTCCCGCGCCTGTGAGTCTTCTCCGGGTCAATGGCGATTCTCTTCATGCGTTTGACTCGCTCGGCGGCGGCCCTGATCTTCGGAAGACGCTTTTCAGCCACCTCCGGGCTGGATATCTTGGGTAGTGGTCGACGGCGGGGAGCCGGTGCGGCTCGCTCGGCGCGGGGCGGCCTGGGAGGGGAGTGCTTTTTTGTGCGGCGGCGAGGTGCCGACATTACCTCGGGCGTGCGGTCGCTTTCCTCGGACTCAACGGGGTTTGCCGTGGTGGCTAGCCCGTCGACGAGCAGAGGCTCATCCGGGTCATGATCTCCCGCTCTCTCGAGCTGAGCCTGTATCCGGTTCCACCTAACCGCGTCGTCATTGGCCGTCTCACGTCTCGGAAAACTCATTCAATATCTCCCATCATTCAGCCGAGTCAGTCCCGTTGTCTTGACGAACAACAGGCTATAGTACTTGCAATGTATGGTCATGCGATGCAATGTCACTTTCAGTTATACTCTTCTAAAGCAACAAGATCAACGGCGTTGTGCTCCGAGGCGCCTCTCATTTATCGTCCGGGACACCCGAACATTGGATTTTCCAGGTATTCCGGTCGCTTGAAGTCTGACCACAATGGTGTTCTCACAGCGGCCGGTGGGAGCTAGAGTCTCTGCCATGGCTCATGTCCTAATTCATGCCTGCGCAATAGACGATTTAGCGTGCGAACAGCAGTCTCTACCTTTGGAGATCGGGGCGGCTTTGGAACGGCACCTGGCGTATGCGCGCTTCGGTGCTCTGCTTCCTGACTTGCCGACCTTCGGAGACTTTGCTCCGAGAGCTGTCGCCCGTTTGGCAGGGCGCCCTCCCGTCCAATCCACCTTCGCCACCTTGTTACACAACGGCGCCCCTGTCGCGGTGGGGCTTCGTCTATGCGAGCTCGTATCCAAGGTGTCCTTTGTGGGACGAGGTCCCGGGTTGGCGGTGATCGCGGGGTACTTTTCACATATAGCCGTCGATAGGGCTCTGCGCGCCCCCGTTCACGATCTGGTCAGGCGCGCCAAGGTAATGGGAGAGCATCCGCGAGTGACATTGCTTCGAGTGGAAAAAATCCAGGCTCTGTTCCACCTTCGCAAGCAGACCGGACGCGACGTGGCCGGCTGGCCGGGTGTCATCGACAGGTTACGAGTTTTGAAGCGTGACGGGTTCCCGTTCAGGGGGATAGGAGCGGGCTTGCACCTTCTGGTGCAGCGAGCCTGCCTTGACACCGTCGGGCCCGCGCCGAGAAAGCGTGAGCTGGATAGGTGGGTTCAAGGGCTCTACCTGTACGCCAGGCTACTCGGCAGTCCCGCGGGTCGGTACCTTGGCTTGCCGGAGGATGCTCTCGGCCTTCGTCCAATGCTGTTCGATGGTCCGGAGATGGACTTCGAGAAGCTATACGAAGCTTCTCTCGCGCGTTCTCGGCATCATGTAGGTTTGGCTTACGAGTATCTCACCGAGGGTGACTTCTCTCGGGGCGCTAGGGAGCAGTTTTTCAGCGAGTTGCCCGAAGGATCCATTGCGTGAAGCCGTTGTGACGAGGAACTGGGGTCGGCGAGGTCTATCCTCCCGCTACAACGCTGACGAGCCATGTGGCGCCGGCCCAGGCACCGAGCGCCGAGCCGAACGTTGCGAGGGCCGAGACCAAGAGAACACGGGTGAAGCGGTTTCCGTAAATGCCGCGCCATGAACGGGCATCTTCGGATACTCTCTGGCAGTCGTGCACCGTCGGCTTGCGCAGCCAAGCCTCCATCAGTCCGGCTACGACTCCCGCGTTGATTGTCGGATTGAGTGAGGTGAGGGGAGAGGCCAACACCGTGGTGATGAAGGTTGCCGGCCGAGCCCCGGCGATGAGGGTTCCTAGCCCTGCGAAGACGGCATTGGGCAGGATCCACGCCAGGAGCATTTCGTCCAATGCCGAGAAGTCATGCCGTTGTATTCCAACCGCGAAAGCTCCCAAAACGATCGCGGGAATGAGCCACTTCAGCGATTTGCCGAGCAGACTCCCAGGGGGTATTGTCTCCAGCGCCGACCGATCTACTTCATGCCCGAAACGGTTTACGATCCCCTCTACATGCCCAGCTCCGACCACGGCCACGATACTGCGACCTGGTGCGGTGGCAATGGAGCTCATCAGATAATCATCTCGCTCGTCTATGAGGGGTTTCTTGACCTTCGGAAAAGCTTTCGCGAAGGCGCCCAGGGCTTCAGATAAGTGGTCTCGCTCCTTTAGCCGTTCTATGTCTTCTTCCGTTAGCTCTTGTCGCGAAAGCAAGCTGGCCAGTATCAAGGATAGAAGTTTGAGCTTGCTCCATAGCCCCAGATTTCGCCATGAGCGCTTAAGGGTCACCTGTACGTCACGGTCGGAGAGACGAAGCTCGGCACCACTCTTTTCGGCGTACTCCACGGCCGCGATCAACTCCGCCCCGGGCTTAATGCCGAATTTCTCTCCGAGGCGCCTCTGGTAACCTGCTAGAGCCAGATGGGCGAGCAAGAGCAGCACCTTGCGTTGGCGGATTACCTGGAAGACATCCGTTTTCTCCCAGCTTCCGGCATTCGTGAGTGATTGATGCCGCGTGTGGCACAGCTCGACACAGACCGTATCGGGCTGAACCAGTTCCATGACCCGAACTACGTCGTCCACACTCTTGCGAGAGATGTGCGCCGTTCCCACGAGATAAATGGTCTTGTCTTTTCCTTCCAGTACCGTCACCGATCGCGGTAGAGCATCGGTAGGGGAAGACTCCTGCGAGGCTGGGCCCATCTGGTTGTTCTCGAACTTCACTTCGGCGCAACATGTGACGGTTCGTCGTGTTTGTCCATGGCGTGGTCCTCGAAACCCGATCTGACTAGTACGCGATGGGTCAAGTCATGAGGGTTTCGATCATCGGACGAGACGGTCTCTTCTTCCACTAGATGCCACTCGTCCGGATCCAAACGAGGAAACCACACGTCGCCACCGGTCTTCGTATGTACCTCGGTAAGGTACAGCTTGTGGCAGCTCGGCAGGGCCTCCGCATACACTGATCCGCCGCCGATGACCATGGCCTCGGAGGCGCCGGTAGCCCTGGCCAGAGAGAAGGCTTCCTCCAGGCTGGCAGCGATCTCGACACCGTCTACATCCATGCCTCGGCTGGTCAGCACTATGTTCGTTCTCCCGGGCAGCGGCCGACCTATGGACTCGAAGGTTCGCCTGCCCATGATGACGGGCTTCCCCAAGGTAAGTTGCTTGAATCTTGCGAGGTCCGAGGGAAGGTGCCATGGAAGTCCACCTGCTCGACCGATCACCCGCTCTTCGTCATGGGCTACGATTATCGAGATGATCATAGGTAGTCTCTTCTCAAACCGCCACGGGGGCTGTCAGCGCGGGATGATGACGGTAATCTTCCAGGTGGATATGTTCGATGCGAAAGTCGTCTATGTCCGTAACCGAGGGATCCAGGCGAAGCCTGGGGAGAGGATGAGGCTCTCGCGAAAGCTGCTCTTCGACCACCTCGAGGTGATTGAGGTAGATGTGTGCATCACCGATGGTGTGGATGAACTCTCCGCGCTGCAGGTCGGTGACTTGCGCGATCATGCATGTGAGAAGGGCATATGATGCGATGTTGAATGGTACGCCCAGAAAGAGATCGGCGCTTCGTTGATAAAGGTGACACGACAGCCGTCCTTCGGAGACGTTGAACTGGAAGAGCACGTGGCAGGGCGCCAAGGCCATGCGGTGAATCTGCGAAACGTTCCAGGCACTGACTATGTGCCGGCGGGAGTCAGGGTCGGAGCGAATGCCTTCTATGACTCTGCGAATTTGGTCGACCGGCTCGCCGTTCTCGTCCGGCCAAGACCTCCATTGCACTCCATACAGAGGTCCCACCTCGCCCTTCTCATTGGCCCAAGCATCCCATATACGAACATTATGTTCTCGAAGGTAGCCGATGTTCGTCTCTCCGCGCAGGAACCATAAGAGCTCGTGCGCCATGGCGCGAAATGCCAGCTTCTTGGTGGTAACGGCGGGAAAGCGGTCTTCGGAAAGATCGTAGCGAGACTGCGTGCCGAAGAGGCTCAGCGTTCCCACACCGGTTCTATCCTGCGTTTCTATTCCGCTCTCCCGAGTCTTGCGAAGTATCTCCAGGTAAGGGATCATATTTCGCGCACGGTAGCATAGGAGGAGGCGGTCGGGAATGGCCGAGGTTGCGGCCGTTGCGGACTCAGCCCGACTCACGCCGCGTCGTTACGAGGCGGTGGAGGCGGCCGCGGACCGGCACTCACGTGCCGAAGCCAGAAGCGCGCGCAGCTCACCTAACGTCGAGTAGGGCTTTGGGAGTAAGTACCGGAGATGCCGCTGGATCCGCCGCCGCGGTAGCCGAACCGTGAGTAAGCCGGGCTCGGTCAGGCAGCGTGGTGTTTGCGGCGTGCTCGCGGGCCCATGCCATTACGGCCCGGCAAACTGTGAAACGCCTCCAGCTGCTCGGGTGTGCCGAGAGCGAGGATCTCACAGCCTTCCTCGAGAACCATATCGGCGGGCGGGTTGTCGGTCACACGTTCCTTGTGCCGAACCGCGATGACATTTAAGCCTGTTCGGCTGCCGATCCGGCTTTCGGCAAGGGTTTGACCGGCCAGGTGGCGGGGCAGGCTCATGGTGAAAAGATCGATTCCTTCTCCTATGAGTACAGCCTCATGACCTTGTAGAGCCGCCAATATGATTCCAATGCCCAAGGATGCGTCCGACAGAACGAGATCGGCACCGGCTCGATGTATTGCCTCTATGTTTCGCTCATGAGTAATACGGCTGATTATTCGCAGCTCTGGATTCAGGCGGCGGCAGTAGATCGATAAGTAGATGTTCATCGCGTCATCGCGCGTAGTCAAAACTACAGACGGCGTCTTGGTGATTCCTGCTTTCTCGAGCACGGAAAGATCGGCGGCGTCTCCAAGAAACACGCGATTTGCCGTCCGCCTCGACTCGTCCGCGAGCTTCGGATCTTTTTCCACCAGATGGACGGGAATGTCACGTGAGGTCAGCGCCTTGGCGCTGGACTGCCCCACCACGCCGCCGCCTATGACTAGAATGGGATGCGGGTTGGGGTCATAAATAATCAATAGCTCGTCGAGCGCCGATATCTGTGAGTCGGTTCCAAGCACGACGAGCACGCTATGATTGGTGATGGCGGACTCCGGCTTCGCTGCCGAAAGACGCCCACGTTCCCAAATGGCCAGAACATTGATTCCTATGACCTCGCGAAGCTTCGTCTCTTGAACGGTTTTGCCGGCAAGAGGGGTGCGGTGTGCCGGTAGTTCGGCGAGGAAGAGGTCGTGGTAGCGTCCTATTACGTGGGTTTTGGCGTTGCCCGCGTTGACGCGAATTGCAAGCTGCTCGCCCAGCAACCTCTTCAGCGGCGCCACCTGCGACGCTCCGGCAAGCTGGAGTATGTCGATCGAGTCCTCCCGGTCCGCAATGGCTATGATGTCCACTTCGGGGGCGACTTCTCGCACGGTGAGTGTGATGTTCGTGTTTTGCGGATCATCCACGTTGGCGACGACCATTCGGGCGCGATCGGCTCCCAGATGCTCGTATGTGCGCTTGGATTCCAGGTCCGCCTTGATCACCGGCCAGCCTTCTTCATGGAGAAGCGCAGCTCGATCCTGGTCCGATTCAAGCACATAGTGCGGTATACGCTGCGCGCGGAGCCTCCCCATGAGCCCAGCAGCCAGGGCGTCGACGGAGCACACCAGTATGTGGTCCCGGACTCCGTCCGGCACCTTTCTATTGACGCGGCTTCTACTCTGGGCCTCCATCCACGGAGTGTAGATGAGCCTTACGAATAGGAACGGTAGGATCGAAAGCAAAAGCAGTATTCCGGAAAGAAGCACTACTACGCTGTACACCCTGCCGGCTGTGCTATCGAATACGAGGTCGCCGAACCCCAGGGTGCTCATCGTGACCAGTACGAAATAGGGGCCGGCGATCCAGGGGTGCCTCTCGCCCTCGGCGTAAATCATGATCACGTGAAACGCCAGGGAGTAGACCAGCACCACCAGCATCACGAACAACATGAAGCGGAGCATCGGAGGCAAGCTCCGGCGCAGTCCTTCATCTCGAATCAGTCTGGCGATCTCCGTGGATAACTTCATCTCGAATGCTCGAACATGAGCGACCTCTGGAATGCTGTCAACGTCTCGGGCTATTGGGGTAACATTTGACCGGTGCGTCTTGTTGCCTCATTTTTCTTTCGGACTCGACGATTCATGTTCGTCTCGTGTACCGTGCGATTGGTAGGCAGAGTGATCGGCGCGTAATGATCGGTACAAAGCCCACCTCGTGGTGGTGCCGAAGAAGAACAGAGGCATTGCTTGGGAGTGGCAGGACTGGTCGAACATGGTGAGTCAGAAAAAGCCAGCAACCAGCCGTCAAGGTCAAGCACCTAGTGACGAAGCTCGGGGTTTCGGCTGTGGCAGCGATGGGAACCTTCCCCAAATACTCCTGCTGGAGTGCCGGGTGGAAAGGCTGCGAAGCGCCTTGGACTCGGCGCGCGCTGAAGCGGACAAGGCTCGCGAGCAGCTTGCGGTTTCCGTGTCTAGGGAGGCCGAGTATGCCGGCAGATGCAGCGAACTCGAGGCCGAGCTGGCCGAAGCACGCGCCGAAATCCTCTCTCTCCACAGAAAGCTGGATTTTGGCGAATCCCTGCGTTGTGAGCTGGAGGGAAGGCTGATGGAGCCGAGGAGCGACGGCGATGCGGTGAACCTCAAGGCCGAACTGCACGCGGCCACGGAGCGAAGAAGGGTGCAGGAACGCATCGTGGTAGACCTTCGGCGGAGGTTCGAGCAAGTCGCCGCCAGCAGAGAGCGCCTCTTCGCGCGAGTAGCCGAGTGGCAAGCTTGTGTTCGGAACGATTCTCCGGAGGCGATAGATCTTGCGGAATTCATCGCTGATTTGAGAGGTGAGATACTGGCCCTGGAACAGCAGCACATGGAGGCCGAACAGCGAGCAGACGAAACATCGTCCCCCAGTCGAGATGATGGCGACGAGGATGTAGGAACTAGGAAGAGCGGCGTGATTGCCGGGCATGCCCGACCACCGATAGATAGCCGGAACGTCAAGGCGGTGATGCCCACTGGAAAGAGCATCGCGAACGAGCTTCTTCGGCGCGAGCTGCTTGAAGGCTCATCCATGATGAAGCTCCGCGCTGCTCGCCGACTGCTGGACCTCGAGGGTGAGAAGGCATCCGAGCCGATTGCGGTGGCGCTCGCGGGGGTGGATGAGGAGCAGCGGGCGCAGATGCTCGTCATGATAGGTCGAACCGGTGACGCAAGAGCCACCGGGGTGGTTCGACCGTGGTTGAGATCTCATGACCCCGGAGTTCGCGGTTCTGCCTACGAGGCGATGTGCCGTTTGCTCGATGGCTGCCCTAATGAACTCGTCGAGTGCGTCGAGGCTGGTCTTCAAGATGAGGATCCTCGCATTCGGAGACGAGTGATCCTTGCGGTAGCTACCGCAAGAGAAGGATCTCATAGGGTATTACTGGAGCCTTTGAGTGAGGACCCTGACCAGCAGGTGCGCCACCTGGTTCGTCGGGTATTGGGTGGAAAGCCGGTTCCCGGGGTTGGGGAGCCCCGGGAAGAAGTAACTTCGGAGCCTGCAAGGGCGACTGCGCGCGCAATGCGCCAGACCTGACTGCACAAGGAGCCCCCGTGGACATTACTTACGCAAGAAAACATTTCGCCAAGCTGCTCGGTATTTCGTGCAAGAGATTGGATGAGCTGACTCGACGACCCGATTTGGCTGCCCTCGGGGATACGGCGGACGGTTTTGGGCCTAGCCACCTGTCCGCCTATAGATCCGCGCTTGGAATCCAACCGTCTCGCAGTTCCCTACGGTGCCAGCTGTTTTTGAACTTCAAGGGCGGTACGGGAAAGACCAGCCTTTCGGTTTCGTATGCCTATCGGTTGGCTGAGATGGGTCACAAGGTTTTGGCGATCGATCTCGACTCTCAAGGTCACGCCACTCAGTGCCTTGGTTTCGAAGGCGAGCAGTACGATATGACTTTGTTCGACGTCCTGACAAAAAAGGTGCCGATCGACGAAGCCATTGTCGAGACTCCTTTGGCGGAACTCGATCTGCTTCCTTCGAACCTCGGCATGAGCACCGTGGATCTGGCACTCATGCCGCTTGCCGGCCGTGAGTACCGCCTCAAGAGAGCGCTTGCGGAGGTTTCTCGAGACTACGAGTACATCGTAATGGATGCTCCACCTTCCTTCGGTCTCTTGAATCTGAACGCTCTCATTGCCGCTGAAGATCTTTTCGTGCCCGTGCTTCCGGATTTCCTTTCGTACCATGGCCTCAAGCTGCTGTTCGAAACAGTGGGGGAACTCGAGGAAGATCTCGACCATACGCTGGACAGGATCTTCGTCGTATTGAACCACTACAATCCCATTACCCGCATAGCCAGAGAAGCAAAGGCGGCGTTGAAGACACACTACGGCGAGTATCTGCTCGAAACGATAGTGCGACAATGCACTCGCTTTGCTCAGGCGTCGAGTGCGGGCCAACCCATTTCCGCATTCGACCCGAGAAGCAAGGGGGCGCAGGATATCGATGCGTTGATCGAAGAGGTGGCACGGCTGCCGGCCGATGTCGAGATCAAGGAGAGGAGCGCATGAAGCGGGGTTTCAATGCCAATGTCTCTGCGAAGAAGCCAAGAACACGCATTGGGAGGGTGCTGACCGAGTTGACCTCCGATCCTGAAGAGTCGGAAGCCGGTGCCGAGGAGCCGAAAGCCGGGGTTGGGTCGGAACCGGCGAGGTCCAGCGAGAAGAAGCCTTCCAGGAAGCTCGATCAGGGGGCAGCCTCGGACCAGCACTCCGAGGTCGCCAATGAGCCAAAGAGAAAACCAAAGAGGGCGACCGGGGGTCTATCCAAGGCCATGAAGGAAGCGCCCCGGAGAGCGGATTCGATAGGCGATGCCTCAGCTTTGGAGCAGTCCATGGAGGCAGCTGGGAAAACACCGGCCAGTCGCGTTGAGACGGCAGCTCGGAAACCGGACACGGCCGGTGAGGAAGCCCAAAGAGTGCGGCAACGCGATTTGGATGTCGATTCTCCATCGACCCGTGTGTCCCGAGGAAGAGAACGACTCGAGGCGTTACGCGAGCGGCTGGCGGAAGCCTCGAAGATAAGAACGTCGTCAGAGCCTAAACAGACCGCCAACACCGTCAAGGAGGTGGTGGACGAGCTTCGTGCACGTTTGGAGACCGCCATCCACGAGAAGAACGAGCTCGAGGAGTCAGTAGAGGCCCTGCGGGATGCGATGGCTGGAACAGAGGCTGATCTCGAGAAAGAAAGACGTAGCCGGGAGGCGGCCGAGGCTCTTGCGGAGGAGCGGGCCAAGATTGCCTCGGACGCTGTCTCGGAGACCGAAGCATTGGCGGCGGAGAGAGACCAGGTCCTGGCCGAGCTCTTGGAACAGCGACGAATCGACGACGAGCAGGCATCTCTTTTGGACGAGGCGGAGACCGCCCTGTCGCTACGTGATGCCGAGATTGCCAACGCACGCCGGGACATGGCGGAGGCAAGAGAGCTGCTTGATGTAAGGGCGGCGGAAATCGTCGATCTCGAAAGCCGCTTACAGACAGAGTCGACGGAGCGCTCTAGACTCGAAACGCGCTGCCGCAAGCTCGATGCCGAGGTCAGGCGCATGTCGGAGGCCAGTGAAGCCCTGGATGCCATCGAGGCGGTGGTAGCCAAAAGGGGTCGCTGAACCGAGGTGGCGGATCACCTTGGTGCAAGCTCAGTCTTGGCCAGTTTCCTCGCCGTCTCTACATGACGCAGGGCCAAGCCTACTGCTACGCGAGTCTCGTATAGGTCACGTTCTTCGAGTCTAGACAGCGCAATGGTTAGGGCTTGCCTGGCGGCGGCGAGCCTCTCCGCTTCGACTACCTGCCCGTAGAAGAAGGCACTATCGCCTAGCTCCACAAGGTGTTGCACGGCTTCTCTCAAGGAGGTGTCTACCGCGTATGAGCCCTTGGCTAGATCTCCTTGTGCCGACCTGAGCATGGTTTCCAGCGTCCTCAAGCTCTCGGCTCGAGCCGCTCTGGCGGATGCCGCTTCTTCCCGCATCATCTCTACCTCCGCCAGTCGTTCGCTGGTCTCCTTCAATCCGAGGACGGACTCTTCGACCGTCTGTTGGCGCTGGAGCAACTCGTCGATGTCTTCCTCCATCTCCGAAAGGCGGTCCTCGAGCTCGGTGATTCGCTTCTCCGCGGCTTCTAGGTGGGTCTCTTCCTCATCCTCGTCTCTAGTGCTGGACGCGGGGTTGGAATCTTCGTCGTCGGGTGAGTCAAGGGCGCCTGTTTCGCCGGCACCTAGTGGCTTCACCGGCTCCTGGTGGTTGGGGGCGTCTTCCAAGGATTCTTCGAGGTCGGTCGCGATCTCGTCCTCCTGGCCGCCGGGGGCGTCTTCCAAGGATTCTTCCAGGCCGGTCGCGATCTCGTCCTCTTTTCCAGGTGCCTCACGGGCGACCACGGAAACTTCGCCGGTCGGCTGAGCCTCAAAGATCGAGTAGGTTCTGCCGACCCAAACCAGTGCAAGCAGCCCAATTAGTAGTATTCCTCCCGCCAAAGCGTGTAAGAGGAGCGGCCGGCCGGTTTTTTCGGCGTTCATTTGTTCACCATGGCACTTCATCGCATAGCCGGCAACGCTTTAGGGCGTTCAAAACATCCATCTTTGAGTGCGTCGACCGGCCTCCTGTGTTTCAATGTTCGGTTATGAGTGACCCTCAATACTTCGAAACTCGCTTCGGGGTGACGCGTGCGGCTATCCGAAAGGTTCTTGCCGGCGCGCTCCAAAGAGGTGGGGATTTTGCGGATCTTTACTTCCAACACGCGACCGGCACCAGCGTCGTTCTCGAGGACGGGGCTGTCAATCAAGGCTCCTCCTTCGTGGACCTCGGAGTAGGAATACGGGTGGTCCTTGGGGACCAGACCGGCTACGCCTTTACCGAGGACCTTTCGCTGGAAGCGATGCTGGAGGCAGCCTCCACGGCAAGCGCGATCGCTTCCGGGGGCGGCTCCCGGGTTGTCACGGACCTACGGTTCAAGGAGCCTCCAGGCTACTACGACACGAACTGCGATTGGGCGAGCACCGGCGTGGACGAGATGAGGTCCTTGCTGGCGGGTCTAAATGAAGCCACTCATGCGAAGGATCCGCGGGTTGAGCGAGTGAACGCCACTTTCGCGTCGAATCAGAGCCGCATTATGCTCGTCAACAGCGAGGGCCAAGTCTATCACGACAACCAACCCATGACGCGGCTCGGCTTGTCGGTGGTCATGGAGGACAAAAACGTCCGGCAAAGCAACGGGCACAACATCTCCGGGCGGGCGGGGATGGACTTCTACTCCGAGCAGCGCCTTACCGGTATCGTGGACGAGGCAGTGGATCGCACGAGGATACTTTTCGATGCACGACGGCCTCCCCAGGGGGAACTACCTGTGGTACTTGCCGCGGGTTCCTCGGGTATCCTGCTTCATGAAGCCATGGGGCACGGTATGGAGGCCGATTTCAATCGAAAGGGCGTCTCCATATTCTCCGATATGATAGACAAGCCCGTCGCCGAGAGCTTCGTCAGTATAGTCGACGATGGCACCATCCCCGGTCTGCGCGGCTCCATAAACGTTGACGACGAAGGGTGTGCCTCGCAACGGACCTTGCTGGTGGAGGACGGCATTTTGCGAAGCTATCTTCACGACCGCATCAGCGCACGCCACTTCAGGGTTCCTCCGACCGGCAACGGGCGGCGGCAGTCCTTCCGGCATATACCCTTGCCTCGAATGCGGAACACCTTCATGCGTCCTGGGCCACACACCAAAGACGAGATAATCGAGTCCGTAAGCAACGGCATCTACTGCGTATCGTTTACTAACGGGCAAGTGAACATAGGCGCGGGAGACTATGCCTTCTATGTGAAGAACGGCTGGCTGATAGAGAACGGTCGACTTACGGCGCCGCTCAAGGACGTCAATATTATTGGAAACGGGCCCGAAACCCTGGCTCGAATCACGATGGCTGGAGATGACCTGAAGATGGATGAGGGAGGCTGGACCTGCGGGAAGGATGGTCAGTCGGTGCCCGTCTCGCTAGGCATGCCCACTTGCCTCGTGTCCTCGATCAATGTTGGAGGCAGCGCATGAGCCGGCAAGGGACGTTATCAGGAGAACCGCTGGAGCAGGTCGCGGCGGGTGCCGTGGAGCACGCCACACGTAGAGGGGCGAAAGAGGCGGCTGCGTCCGTGCGGCGGTCGAGGGCGGTCAGTGTAGAGTATCGTAACGGCGAGCTGGAGCAGCTTCGAGACTCTCAGTCATCCGGTTTGTCAATCGCTTTGTTCGTGGACGGTCGTTACTCCAGCAATGTCACAAGTGATCTGCGGCCATCCGCCGTAAAAGAGTTCATAGAGCGTTCCATCGAGCTAACTAGGCTGCTGGCGGAGGACCCGTATCGAGGATTGGCCGACCCGGAGCTTTATGAGAACCGGCCCACCACCGATCTGGAGTCTTGGGATCCTTCTTACGACGAGCTGGATCCGGAACAACGCAAGAAGTCGGCGATGGAAACCGCAAGAGCCGGCCGGGCCGCCGAAGGGCCGATCATTTCAGCCACCGGTTCGTACACGGATCAACGTGGCGAACTCGCAAGAGTACACTCCAACGGGTTCGCTGGAGCGCACCGTGCTACGCAGTTTTGGTTGGGGGCGGAGGTATCCGTCCGCGACGAAGGCGATAGGAAGCCCGAGGACTGGCACTTCGCGGGAAGCAGGCTTCTTTCACGGCTGGCCGAACCGGAGGAGGTAGGGCGAGAGGCTGCGCGAAGGGCGCGTTCCCGTCTGGGTCAGAAGAAGCTTGCAGGCGGAGAGATGACCGTAATAGTCGATTCACGAGTGGCGGGACTGCTTGGATCGGTTCTGCTTGGAGCCATATCCGGCGTTGCCCTCCACCAGAAACGATCTTTTCTCCTCGGCGGGCTGGAGAAACGGGTTGGGTCTCCTCGGCTCACGTTGATTGATGATCCTCTCATGCCGGGCGGCTTCGGCTCCAGGCACTTCGATAGCGATGGGATGTCTTCCCGCAAAAGGACATTGTTCGATGGTGGGGTGCTCCGAGAGTACCTTCTAGATGTCTACTATGCTCGCAAGATGGGCATGGAGCCGACTGGTGGTGGCGTTGCGAACCTGGTGTTACCGCCGGGCGAGAAGTCCGTGGAGCAGCTCGCCGAGGATGTCGGTAGTGGCGTTTATGTTACGGGCGTTTTGGGCGGCAACGCCGACGGAACCACAGGAGACTTCTCTCATGGGATCGTGGGCTTCGAGATAACGGGCGGGAAGATAGGCGACCCCGTTGGCGAGATGAACGTCACTGGGTCGCACGCGAATCTTTGGGATCGTCTTGTCGCGGTTGGCAACGATCCGTACCCATACTCCGCGAATAGGCTCCCCTCTTTGGTCTTCGACAAGGTCGCGGTAAGCGGCACCTGACGCCGCGGCCGGATGCGGCCGAGGCCTGTTCATGCCAAGATGGGCTCATGACTGTACGCCGCGCTGAACGCCTTACTTATGCCGAAGTGGTATCCGACTTCTTCTTGGATCTCCGCGGGAGCGGTCTCATGCTTTCGCCGGCTGACCTGGAGCTGGTGGACAGATGGAAGGCTGAGTCGATTCCTGTAGAGGTAGTATGTCGAGGTTTGAAGATGGGCCGCGAGAGCCATGCGCGTCTTCGGCCGGGGGTGCGTCCACCCCAGAATCTGTCCTACTATGCCTCGGCCGTGGAGGAGGCTTGGCGTGCTTTTCGAGAACGCCGGGTCGGCCGGGGGGAAAGGCCATCGGAGGAATGGTAGACGTGACGCAGACGGTTGTTCGCAGCGAGGATGGTAGGGAGGCCCGCTTGAGGATCTCCACTGGGAGGACTGACTTCGCCATAGCCGAGGTCGTCGAGTCCGAGCCTTGCAATGAGTGTGATGGGTCCGGTCATAAGCTGGTCGAGCGGGACCAAACGGAGTTCGTGCATCCCTGCTCGTGCCGCTTCGCTCATAGTGCCTGCCAGCGCTTCAACTCCGCCAGAATTCCACGTCGGCTCGCTTCCAAGACTTTCGAGAGCTTCCAACCTGACGAAGCACTGGCTTTCGCCCTGGCTCGGGTCAAGTCCTTCGTGGAGTGCTACGAAACCGGCGATGGGAGTCACGGTTTCGTCCTAATGGGACCTGTCGGTACCGGCAAGAGTCATCTTCTGGCTGCTACCCTTAGAGTGCTGACTCTGGAAAAGGGCGTGGAGTGTCGCTACGTCGAGTTTTTTCATCTGCTCTCCGAGCTGAAGGCAGGCTACTCCTCCGGAAAGAGCGAGATGGAGATCATTGCGCCGCTTTGTGCGGTGGATGTCCTGGCTGTTGACGAGCTGGGCAAGGGTCGAGGAAGCGACTGGGAGATGTACGTGCTCGATGAAATCATCTCCCGGCGCTACAACGCCGATAAAGTTACGCTTTTTGCCACCAACTACACGGATAATCCCCACACGAGCTTGCGAAAGCGCCTATCCACGGCCAAAGGGGGCCTGGTCAGAACGCGAGGCAAGGAGTTCATGGAGGATATTACGGCCGAGACGCTGGAAGACCGCGTCGGTGAGCGAATCTACAGCCGCCTGAGTGAGATGTGTGACTTGATACCTTGCCAGGGTCCGGACTTTAGAAAATCCATGTGTTCCTAGACCGAGCAACGGAATGTGTCTTTAGCGGTAGCCGCGCCACTTGTAAGTACTTACGCCTAAATTGCAGTCGCGGAAGGGAAGGTATGGGCGGCGACGCATTGGCGGACCTATGATACGTTGTTGATATTAGAGGGTCTGGGGTTCCAATGCGTCGACGGATTTTCCAAAAGTCATGCGGAGTGGTGCCCGTCCACGTGACGGAGACGGGTGAGATGCGTTTTCTCCTTCTCCACTCCGGCCAGGTTCGCAATCCCAGAGCTACCTGGGAGTTTCCAAAGGGGGGAGTGGAGAAAGGAGAAAGCGAGGCGCAGACCGCCGTCAGGGAATGCAGGGAAGAGACAGGTCTTGCAAGTTTGCACCTGCTACCTGGATATCGAGCGGTGGATGCGTACGTCTTCCATAGAGGCCCAGTCAGGATCAAGAAATGGGTCGTGTACTTCGCGGCGCTCGTTGAGAGTCCGGCGGAGATGAAGGAGAAACCTGACGGGCGTGAGCACGTGCTTGATGCGGAAGGTTACTGGTATCGCTGGCTTACCTACGGGGAGGCTCGCAAGACACTGTTTCACTCTGGACAGCGCCGGGTACTTGGTACGGCTTGGGCTCACCTCACGGTCTTGGGGGAGGAGCTTATTGCGCACTCCAGGCTACTCGATGAGAAGCGGTCGCTCGAGGAAGCCTACACCGAGAAGGTTGCTCGATCGGCTGGTGGAGCCATGGACCGCTAGCTCGTCCGCGCATTTGGAAGCCGATCCGATGTCGAAAGTACCGAAGTGTGCAATTTGCGCCCGAGAAATAAAGCCTAGACCCAGGAATGAGTTTTTTCCTTTCTGCGGAGAGCGATGCAAGATGGTCGATTTGGGGCGCTGGATGGGAGAAGAGTACAGGGTGCCGGGCCCACCGTTCGAGCTGCCCATTCCCGGCGAAGATGAAGTTGCGGGCGAGTTCCACCGGCGGTATATGGAAACGGAACCGGCGAACGACTCGTCTGGGCGTGATGACGAGTAGTAGCCATCGGCAATCAGTCTCGAAGGAGGAGTTGAAGTGGGCCGCATATTCGTAACACGTGGGTTGCCGGGAGATGCACTCTCGGATCTGGCTGACCGTCACGAGGTCGTAATCAATGAGACCGACGAGCCTGTGGGCCACGAACGTCTCTTGGAAGAAGCGAAACGAAGCGATGCCTTGATTGTCTTGTTGTCCGACCCGGTTGACGAAGCGGTGGTGAGATCGGGTGTCAAGTGCATAGCTACCTTTGCGGTGGGGTATGACAACATCGACATAGACGCGGCTCGACGGCATGGGGTCGCGGTTTGCAATACTCCCGATGTACTCACCGATGCCACCGCGGATCTTGCATTTGGGCTGCTTCTTTCCGCTGCCAGACGAATTCCAGAGAGCGAGGTCTTCCTGCGGGAGGGTAAGTTCGATGGCTGGGCGCCGTCACTCTTTCTCGGTATGCCGGTTGCCGGAAGAGTGCTGGGTGTAGTTGGGGCCGGTCGCATCGGTAGGGCGATGATGATGCGAGGCCGAGGTTTCGGCATGGATGTGCGTTACTGCGATGAGGGAGCCATGCCGGATGAAGAGGCCGTGGCAGCGAGGAAGCAGGATTTGGACTCCCTTCTGGCCGAATCCGACTTCGTGTCGTTGCACGTTCCGCTCACCCCGACGACTCGTCATATGATCGATGCACGCAGGCTTGCGCTGATGAAGCAGACGGCTGTCTTGGTCAACACCGCTCGCGGGCCTGTCGTCGACGAGGCAGCCTTGGCGGAGGCGCTTGAATCGGGACGCCTTTTCTCGGCGGGTTTGGATGTGTTCGAGGAAGAGCCTAAGATCCATCCCAAGCTAATGGAGCTCTCGAACGTGGTCATGACTCCGCATACCGGCAGCGCGACAGTCACGGCGCGCGGGCGAATGGCGGAGTTGTGCTGTGGGGCCGTTGATACGGTTCTGTCCGGCGGAGTGCCGCCCAACTCGGTTGTGCCTCCCTAGCGTCATGTTAGCTGGGTAAAAAAATGTATCTCGACACGCACATCCATATACTGCCGGGCGTGGATGATGGTCCCGTGGATGTCGGTGAGTCGGTAGAGATGGCACGGGTGTTGGTGGATCTGGGATGGTCGGGGGCGGTGGCCACGCCCCACATTCGTCCGGGGTTTTGTGATGAAGACCCCGAACAGCTTCGGAGTCGAGCACGGGTCTTTTCGTCGACCCTTGAAGAGCAGGGCATCGCCCTGCATGTTTTGCCGGGGGCCGAGCACTATCTCGATTCGATTGTCTACGAGAGAGTTCTCGCCGGGAGATCTTTACCGCTGGGAGGTAAGGGGTCACTCCTCTTGATCGAGGCTCCGATAACACATCCGGTTCCGAACCTGGCTGAAAAGGTTTTCGCAATGCGTCTGAAGGGCATAACACCGGTGTTTGCCCACCCGGAGCGTTGTCATGTCTTCTCGGATCTCGAGCTTGCCAGCTATGTGGTGCAGGCCGGAGCTCATCTGCAGCTCAATCTTGGGAGCCTGGCCGGTGCGTACGGGAGGAGTTCACGTGCGTTGGCTCGTCAGCTTCTAGACCGAGGCCTTTACTCGGTGGCCGCAACCGATTTGCACGGCGCGAAGGAGGCGTTGGACATGCTCGGGGCCTGGGTCGATGACTTGACTGGAGCGGTTGGTCCAAAGCTCCGGGATCGGCTCCTTGGCGAGAATCCCAGACGGCTGCTCGAAGGAAGGGAAGCCATTCCCTTAGGCGCTGCTTGAGCGTTGACCGTCCGGACCAGTGACAAGGCTTTGTGACGCCGGTTCGTTGTTACTTTCCGACATGCAGCCATACTTCTCCAATAGATCCGAGACAGCCTCTCTCAGGTACTCGCTTTGACGTATGCGCGTGCTGGTGGCAAGTCGTTTCAGCGCTTCCCTGTGACTTCTTGGAATCAGAACGTTTGTCGGTACCGGTCGTCTTTTCAGGTCAGCCATCTATGAAGATGGCCTACCACGATAGCGGTGACCGTCAAGAAAGCGAACTCCGGTTTAGTGCAGGACGATTCGTTGAGATCGCTGAACGGCGTAGCGGACTCTGCCCGATTCGACACCGCCGGCAGTGGACGAGTCGGTATCGAACTGTGTCTCGGAGTATCTTTCGAGTATTACATTGGCGGGCCCGGTCGCGATCTTCTCGAGTACATCCTTGCTGACGGTGAAGGCTCCGTCGTCGCGAACTCGGCAGAGGAGATCCGCCTCTTCTTCAGTCGAAATAAGTGCTATGAACATCTCGGTATCGGCGTTGCCGGGAGACCAGGATATCTCGAGGTCTCGGTCGCCGGGGATGGTTGGTGTTCCGGGACCTGAAGGGTTATCTCCAATTGTCTCCAACCGGTAGTCTGGAGCAGCCAGGACCGTTACCTCGAAGGCGGGAGCCTCCGAGCTGCCCGTGGCATTGACTGTGTACTCTCGTTCTTCGTCGTACGGAAATCTCGTTATGTCCAGATCTGCTCGATAGCCGAGGCCTTTCTCGATCTCCACCTCCTGGAGGATCTGTTCTTCGCCTTCGGTCTCAATGGTTACATGCCCGAGATCCAGCGCTTGGTAATCAGTGAAACGTGAAGACCTCAGTCCGTTTCCATGAACTTGGCAAAAGGACATGGCCATTGAATCATCGGGCGAGTACAGCTCGGAGATCTGGGCGGCGTGAGTTGCCTGCCAAATCGCGCCGCTCGAAGACACGCCCAGTACCGTGGCCACTTTCTCGGCTCGCCCTTGCCCGTCTTGGTGATAGACGATGTCGACGGCTATTGTTTGAGCACCAGGACCGCAGGCCAGAGCCGAGCATAAGAGGCCGAGAGCCGGCAATAGAACGCCAGGCCGGCACCTGCTCCTTCTAGATGGCAAAAAACCGACTAAGAGGGAACAAAGAGGCATGAAGGGGATGCGGATCGATGATTCCATACGTCGCATCGTCTGGACTAGAGGCCGTGGTGTCAAGAGCAGGAGCAACAGCAGTATCTCTTCCAGCGTCCTCAAGCTCCAGTAGGGCCTTCCCTAGGAGTCCAACGCCTATAGACGGGGGTCAGGGTCACGTTATTGATTCATAGGCGATCGGACTGTACGATTCTTTTCTTCGTGTCGAAGGAATCGGCCGGGTATTGCCGGCTGGGTTCGTGGAGAGCATGGTTTTGCAACCTAGTAAGTCGTGGTCCGCTCCGGCGATAGCGTCCCGAAAGCGCCCGGCGGTTTTGTCGAGGGAGTTACCAGCGAGGAGATGCTCGCTGGCGGTGCTTTCGTTCATCCTCGCGGTGCTGCTTTGGCCGCCTGGGGCTCTGGCCGAACCTCTAGTTCCCGAGGCCTGGGCAGGTGAGGGTTCGGAGTCGCTGACACTGATGACCGAGCCTTCGCCGGTGGTGCTTGGGGAAAGCGGAGAGGTGCTCCTGATAGTAGAGACGAGCAAAATTTCCGCCGTTCGGCCCTTACAAGCATCTGTCAATGTTGGGAGCCTAGGGCAGTTCAAGGAGGTGGAGCCAGGTACGTACCATGCCCGGTACGAACCGCCTAAGGCACGCTTCCCCCAAGTGGCGATCATCGCTCTTTGGCGCGAGACCGGTCCGGAGGCAGAGATAGCTTTCTTCAGGGTGCCGCTGTTTGGGACCGCCCGAGTTCCCGTGCGCACGAGGCCTGGTGCGAGTGTCACCGTGACAGTAAAAGAGCGGTCCTTTGGTCCTTTCGGTGCGTCGCGGAGCGGCCTCGCCGAGGCCCGGCTCGTCGTTCCACCGGGTGTGATGCAGGGAGTCGTGCGTGCGGTAACCGATGACGGTGAGGCCACTTCCCAGAGGCTGGACCTAGGGGTGCCGCCGTATAACCGACTCACCCTAGCGGTGGTGCCCCACTCCGTAGTGGCCGACGGCTCGAATCCTGTTCGGTTGCATCTCTACTATGATCACGAAGGGGCTGATTTGCCGCGGGCCTCCGACTTTGTCATCGAAGCATCCGTCGGCGCTGTCGGACCTCCGTTTCATGACAAGGGATCACTCTTTCAGTCTTACTACATTCCTCCAAGGGGAACCTCTGCAACGGATATTGTTTTCGAGGCACGCGTGAAAGGTGACTCGGCAAGCTTCATGCAAGCCGGAATCGAAGTGGGCCGGCCTGTTCCATCTCTGGTTCGTCTTGACCCTGTCCGGCAAGAAACCATAGGAGACGGCAGCACGGTGGCGGAGATTGATGTGATGGTCGGCGATGATGCTGGTCTCGGTGCCTCGGCTTTGGACCTGGACGTCTACTTTGAGCCGAATGAAGCAATCGTCTCCCATGATATACAGGAGCAAGGAAGAGGGGAGTATCTGCTGCGGCTGGTGCCGAAGCGATTGGATCTAGATGTACCAGGCTTTGAGGTAACCGTGGGTGTCGGTGCGGGCGATGCAAGCGCCGAGGCAATTTTGGAGGTGCTTCCTTGGCGGGTTGAAGCAGTTGCCTTCGAGCCCGAGGCTGCCGGTCTTTTGGCTGATGGGCAGTCGGAGATTACCTTCGCCGTGAGAGCATACGATGGGCTCGGCCGTCCGTTGACGGGGTTCGAGCTGAAAGCCGAAGCTTCGATGGGTACGATCGTGTGGGCGGGACTTGATGAAGACGGGGTGGGAAGTATTGTCTACCGTGCTCCGCTTTGGGAGCATCGATTGGATGCAGTCCTTGAGGATGTGCCGGTGCGTGAGGATCATCTATGGGTTGAGATTGGCGAGGAACATGGGTCGGGGACGGTTCACCTCTCACCAAAGCTTCGGCATCCGCGACGGGTGCGCGGGTTCATGGAGATATCCGTTGGATGCTTACTCGATGAGTGGGAGCCTTCCGATCCATTCGCTGCTGTACATCTAATGGCGCATCTAATGTATACGGGGCGTTTCGCCCTCTCGGCCGGTGTTTGGACCGGCGTCTTGCCGGTCGACCAAGGCCTTGTTCTTCAGGAGGTGGGCGACTCCCATGGACTGGGGCTTCCGCTCATGTTTGCTGTATCAACCGAGACAACGCTTGGAGCGTGGTCAGCCGGGACCGGTATCGGCGCAGGGTTGATGTTCGCTTCTGGTAGTGCTCCGGAGATGGAGGCTACTTTGGACCCGGTCGTTCGAGTGTTCGGAGGACGTGTTTTCGTTGGGCGTAGGGTGGGGCCGGGCCGCGTTACAGGCGGTGCAGCCTATCTCGAGGGAAGCCAGCAAGCCTGGTCCGACGGGGTCCATGATACGGTCGAGGTAGGTGGGCTAGCCGTTACATTGGGGTATGTGGTGAATCTATGACATTTAGACCCCTCATTCTTCTCATCGTACTGCTTTATCTGTTGGCCTTGTGGGTTACACGCAGGCTGCGGAGAGCAAGATTTAGAAAGAAGGGTTTGCCTCCGGAGGGGCTGTCCGAGTTCGATCATGCAGGCTTTCTCGACGAGTTGAGCGAGATCTATGAGGCCGGGCTGCCCGCGGAAGAGACAAAGCAGGTTCGTTCACGTGCAAAAGGAGAGGCGTCCGTTTCATCGGCCTCGAAGATCTTCAGCCAGCTACCCTCCTGGTTTAGGGAAGACGTGTGGTCGAGTGAGTCCGCCGGCGTTCTACCGGGACAAGTGTTGCGAGCCAGAGAGCTCATCGAAGACGGCAAGGAGAGGGAGGTGGACTCTCTCGTAGAGGATGGGCAAGAGCCGGAGGTGGACCAGGCTTTTGCATCCCTCGGAATCCATTTTTTCGTGAAGCGTCTTTGCGCGGGTGACCTCGACGGTGCCGAGTCGGTAATGAGGATGCTGCCGAGTTGGACTCGCGACAGAATCTCCTGGCGTATCGCGGAAAAGCATGCTGCTCAAATCGAGTTGTTGCGCGCGATGGTCGGCGGCTCGGGGGCCAAGAAGGGGGTCAAGAAGGCTCGCCAGGCCATAAGACGCGCGGGGGGAGGAGGGCGTTACGCCGATACCGGAACTCTCGCCTTATGGGCTCATCTGACTCTTGTGCACGGAAGGAACATTCTCTTGGAGGAATTGCTCCTCTTACGAGTCGACTATGCACTTCGAAAGGGATTGTCCCAGAACAGCTCCTCGCCACTGTTGTTCTACGAGCTTGCTCACTGCTGTCTTTGGAGAAGCAGACAAGATGAAGCAATCGACCATCTAGCCCGCGCCTTATTCTTCAGCGGGGGGAGCTCGTTTTATACTCGACCGATCCTAGAATCCCCGGTGATTGCGAGAATCAAGCCGGCCTTGGTGAAGCAAGCACGTGCGCGAGTCGAGAGTTTCGGTTCGCCGGCACCCCAAGTCTCGAAGGAGGCATGAATGAAGCTTCTAGCTCATGGAGTCACGCATGTCGGACGGAAGCGTAAGCACAACGAGGACGCACTCCTAATTGATGACTCGGTCGGCCTCTACGTCGTGGCGGACGGTGTAGGGGGGCACGCAGCCGGGGAGGTTGCCAGCAACAAGGCGGTTGAAGTGATTCGACGGGTCATCGCCGAGAACGCCGACGAGTTCGCAAGGTACGGCGCCAGGAACGAAGACTTCGATCTGCGAGACAAGTGCCAGGCTTTGGTGGAAGGGGCGGTGCAGCAGGCTTCAGCCGAGATCTTTGCAATGGCGCGAGAGGACGAAACGAAGCGCGGAATGGGTACTACCTGCGTAGTGCTGGTTCGTGCGGGAGCAAAGGCCATAGTAGGGCATGTAGGCGATTCACGCGTCTACCTGCTGCGTAGCGGAGAGGCATACCAGATTACCGAAGACCACACCTTGGTAAACGAGCAGTACAAGCAAGGGCTGATCACCTTGGAAGAGGCTGTCAGCGCATCTTTTTCAAATGTAATCACTAGGTGTGTAGGTTACCAAGAGGCGGTGCAGGTGGACACTCTGCTTACGGATCTGCTTCCGGGCGATCGCTTCCTGTTGTGTTCCGATGGTTTATCGGAGTACGTCAGGGACGAAGAGTGGGCGGAGTTTCTCGGAGCAAGGGCCGTCGAGGACTTGCCTGGAAAGCTTGTCGATTTGGCGAATCACCGAGGTGGCCGCGACAACATCACCGCACTAGTCGTTGCGGTGGAAGCTCCGCGTGAGGAGGATGTCAAGGCCGAAGTCGAAGCACGTATGGACGCGCTTCGTAGAATCCCACTTTTCAAGCACCTAAAGTACAAAGAGATGATTCAGGTGTTTTCGATAGTCCGCACCGAAAGCATCGAGGCCGGACAAGCAATCATAGAAGAGGGGAAGGAGGGAGATACTCTGTATGTACTGCTTCGTGGTGAAGCAGAGGTTACGAAGGCCGGCACAAAAATGGCCGAGTTCTCCGCGGGACAGCATTTTGGTGAGATGGCGTTGATCGACAATGCGCCCCGGTCCGCTTCCATTCGAGCAATTACCGACAGCACCATACTTACAATTGACCGCGACAGTTTTTACGGACTGATGAGAAAGGACTCCGTCCTTGCGGTGAAGCTTCTGTGGGCGTTCCTACAAGTCCTTACCGGAAGATTGAGGGCTACAAGTGAAGATCTCACCGGCGCACTGATGGCCGCCCAGGAGCGTTCTTCCTCGGAGTAGTGTCCGTTGAGCCCCGTCCCATCTAGTCCGCGGCGTGCTCGATGTAACGCCGGCTCCGGGTGGTCGTGCCGTCTCCCCACTCGCCGTCGGTTCTCCATGAAGGTGGAACAGCGAGTCTCCACCGGTAGTCCGACCTCATTCTGCTGCCGCTGGCGGTGAGGGTTTGCAGGTTCAGCTCCCAGATGAACTCTCGGGCCTCCTCTGGGAATAGGTCAATCCAGTAGCGCCCCAGTACCGCCATGGGTGGAAACTCAGGCACCCACCGCTCCGGGTTGATCACCTTCATGTGGGGCTCACCGCTGGCCCCGCGCATCTCGCCATGAACATGGCCGCGTTCGTTCAAGAACTGGAAGAAGATCCGCGCAAAGCGCACGGGTACGACTACGCGCCGAATAGTAGCGCCTGTTCTATCACGGCGTTCCTCGATGTCCCGTGGCGCTCCCCACAGAACGAAGTCCAGGCGGATTCGCGACTCATCGTCGAGCATGTCTCTTTCGACATCGTGTACATCGAAGCGAAGGTTAGATGAGTACCCTGTAAGCTCGGCGGAGTAGTCACCACTTTCCAGGCGCTCGAAAACCCAACGCACATACCGGATGTGCTCTTTGTACTCCTCCAGCTTCTCCTTCGTCATTTCTCCTGCTTCATGTCGAGATCTCATCTCGTCGATTACCCGGTCTGGATCGCCGTGACCGGGAAAACGATTGCGAAGCCCCTGAACCTCTCCAAAGTACCAGGAGAGGAGTGCTTGCATCTCGCTGTTGTACTTGCGCTCGTCTTTGATGGATCGTATCGGGCTCAGGCGTTCGCTGAACCGCCGCTGAAGATCTTGAAGAGACGACTCATAGGCTCGCGCCACGGTCGTTTCTTGGTAGTGGCGCATCAAAGCGAGGGCCCCGCCGGCGATGAGGGCCAAAATTACCAGTGTGGCGATGAGCTGTTTCATAGGCGACACCTCATGTCTAGAGAGCCTATTACGTGGACTGCAAGTCGTAAGTCGATCCGTAGCCGAGCATGTGATGTCCGGTCAACCCGATGACGACCTGAGGTATCCCCTCTATCGTCCGAGTCGCTTGGTAGAGGAATCCCGAGGTATTTCGATCGCTTGGGGTTCAATCTGAAGGCGAGGAAGAGTCGGGGTGCAAAGTAGGCCGTTTGA
>SLRQ01000100.1 GCA_007130885.1 Deltaproteobacteria bacterium | reverse complement strand
TTCACCCAGATGCCTTCAATGGTCTTGCCTTTGGTCAAGGCATCGACAGCATTGAGTCCCGCCCATTTTGCTGGATGGGAAACCAAACCCTCCTTGCAGCCATTTTCAAAGATGTAGCGCATGCGGCCGATAAGAGAAGCGTCGTCTGCAATAGGAATGGCTCTATGGCGGCGTTCCCAAAACTTGCCGGGCCAGTTGTGAAGACGGCCTGCCTCCCTCGCGACATTGCTCATGACAAAGCCCATGAACGCGGACATGACGCAAGAAGATGGGGCTGCTGCAATGATGTGGAAATGGTTGGAGAGAAAGACGAAGTTGAAGATGCGAACTTTGTAGCGTTCCTTTGCCAGAGAAAGAACGCCGGCGATCAGTAGGTTGAGCCGAGAGGAAGGGCGAAGGAGATGGCGTCCCTGAAAAGTACGGGCGGTAATCTCGATGGGCTGCCAAGGATTAGAGTAGCGGAGAGGGCGTGACATGCTGAAGTTGCCATGCAGGAACCCTTCCAGGTTCGAGAGGCTTCGCTAACCTGCTGTATCTTCAAGGAATTGAAGAGTTAATGGGAAAGCACGGACCTTGTTGGCTTGGCCGACTTTCGAACGGGATGACCGAAGTTTGGACCGACCGCTTGCTCCCAGTAAGCTCTTCTCCAAGAGGATGGCACCTCTGGGGGGTAAGCTCTTCTCCAAGAGGATGGCACCTCTGGGGCCAAGAGGATGGCACCTCTGGGGGGTAAGCTCTTCTCCAAGAGGATGGCACCTCTGGGGGGGCACCTCTGGGGGCGCTCGGAGTCGACGGAACGCGGCACCACGCCCCACGCGCCGTCACCGTCGTCTTCGTCCTCATCTTCATCACCCGACCGCTTGGAGCGAATCGGCGAAGAATGGGTAATTATAGTCCCTTCCCCATCGGCACCCAACACACAGATCCATCATTAAAGACGAAGACCCACGGTTGGCCGAGTACTCCGGCATCACACCAAGACTGCTTCTATGGCGAGCCCGCTGCTTTCCGCCGATGTGACCGAGAGGCCTATCTGCCCCCTTCCCGGCCGCTCCCTTGAGCAACTGCATCTCTCCAGCGAGTATCTCGTGCTCAAGTGTCATCAAGGCGGGTCGATGGTGCCGAGTTACAAGGAAGCGCAATCACTGCAGGTGCGCCTCGACCATCCACAGGTTCTCGTCCACTCCGCGACAGATCTCGGTGAACAGGTCGGAAGTTGCCATGTCGCCCTCCTCCTCCGTCTGCTCAATACACTTCCTTGCATTGGCACCGAAGGTCGACAGAGCCTTGACCAGGCCATCGACAAGACCTTGGCCGTCCGATAGCTCTGCTGCTACTGGAGGTAGGTTGGTGCGAGCGCCAATGAACTCGAGAGTGGAGTCGACCGTCCAGCCTAGCTGAGCCGTTCTCTCCGCAAGCGAGTCCGCCCATACCGTCGCGGCCGAGAACACATCATCGAACAGCTTATGAAGAGAGCGGAAGTTCGACCCTCGAACATTCCAGTGCGCCTGCTTGGCTAGAAGCTGAAGATGAATGGCGGATGCCACCTGCTCGTTCAATAGTTGCGATACCTTCTCTCTAGTAGCTTCCGGCAAATTGTTCCTGCTTCCGATCATCCGTCCCATGAATTTCTCCCACGGTGAGTTGTTCACAAGCGATTTGGGAACCTCTCGCTAATGTCATGCTGCCCCGGGACATTGAGCATCGACCCACGTACAAGCAAGAAAAAGCGGATCCGCGGGCGGTCGAGCACCAGCTGCAGCGTGTCATGTCGTTCGGAATAAAGCCCTAGTCGCGCGACGAGACGATGATTAGGCGGGATTGGAAAGCCGATCTCGCCTTTTCTACTGCTAGCGGTACCCCATTCCGGAAGAACAAATGCCAAGACGAACTCACGCCCTGCGATTGATTCTCAAAGATCAGCTGTCACAGTCGTTATCCTCTTTGCGAGATATCGATCGCGACCGCGACGTGGTTCTCATGGTTGAGGCCCATGATGAGTTGACATTCGTTCGTCACCACAAGCAGAAGATTGTGCTGATTTTGTCGGCGATGCGTCACTTTGCGAATGAGCTTCGAGCAAATGGTATTCGTGTCGATTACGTAACCTTGACCGATTCCAGAAATACCGGTTCAATATCCAGCGAGCTGAACAGAGCAATAGGTCGCCATCGTCCAAAAGATATAATCATGACGGAGCCGTCCGAATGGCGCGTCCAGGCCATGATTTGCTCCCCGAACGACTTCATCGGTTCGTTGCAAGTTCTGCCTGACGACAGGTATATCTGCGATAGAGCGCGCTTCGCTGGTTGGGCCAAACGACGTAAGACTCTACGTATGGAGAGCTTCTATCATGAGATGCGGCGCGGGACGGGGTGGTTGATGCGCGGCGATTCTCCGGAGGGTGACCGCTGGAACTATGACGTCGAGAATAGGCGCTCCTTGCACGGCGGCGTTCGAATCCCGGCTCCGCCGGAATTTGAAACCGATGTTGTAACCAGGGAGATCATCGACCTGGTTGAGGAACGTTACAAGGAGCATTTTGGTGATCTCGAGCCCTTCAGCTGGGGGACTACGCGAACGCAAGCTCTCGAGGCGCTGCGGCATTTCGTTAAAAAGTGTCTGCCGGACTTCGGTTACTATCAAGACGCGATGATGAGTGCCGAGCCGCGTTTGTTTCATTCAGCGCTCTCACCGTATCTGAACCTGGGGCTGTTAGAACCTCGAGAGGTATGCGAGGCGGCCTTGCGGGAGTATGAGAGCGGTCGCGCTCCCTTGAACAGCGTGGAGGGTTTCATTCGGCAAATCCTAGGCTGGCGAGAGTACGTTCGCGGAGTGTACTGGCTGAAGATGCCGGAGTACTCCAGAGGAAATTATCTCTCGGCGAAACGAAAATTACCCTCATTCTACTGGACGGGCCGCACCGACATGGTGTGTCTTCGCCGAACAATCGAGGATACCAGACGGAATGCGTATGCACATCATATACAGCGTCTGATGTTGACAGGAAACTTTGCGCTCCTAGCCGGCCTTAGGCCCTCCGAGGTCGAGGAATGGTATCTAGTCGTGTATGCTGATGCCTATGATTGGGTAGAGCTTCCAAACACGCACGGCATGGCGCTGTATGCCGATGGAGGCTTGCTCGCCTCGAAGCCCTACGCCGCCTCCGCAAGTTATATCAATCGAATGTCGGATTTCTGTCGTGACTGCTCCTTTGATCATCGACGAAAGTTGGGCAAGGGCGCCTGTCCCTTCAACTACCTCTATTGGTATTTCCTGATTCAAAACGAGGAACGGCTTGCTGCCAATCCAAGAATGGCAATGCCATACAATACTTTACGTCGAATGGAAGCCACGAGAAGGACTCGTATAGTTCAAGATTCCGAGAGTTTTCTAGATGGTCTCGAGACCCATCGGAGGAAGAGAAGGCGTGGCTCCTCCTCCGAGGCCAGGCGGTAATAGGCAAAGAGCGGTGGTGTCTACGGGCGGACGTGCCTGCGTCCGGAGGCTTCGCAGCTGGTCTTCAAGACGGTGCAGAACAAGATGCACTGGGCCGTGGATGCGAAGGCCGAGTGCGAGTACGGTCGCTTTGCCAGCCGGCACCGGCGACCTCGATGACTGGGTGGTGCGCGCGGTGATCGACTCGTCTTCTCCCCTCCTTCGCGAGCAAGCCCTGTACCACTCCTCGCACGCCGCCATTGCCGCCGGAGCCACCCGGCGAGGAGAGAGATAGCGTCGGCCCTGGGAAGAACGAGTCAGGATGTGGCTCATGTCCTCGGAGCCGCCCCACAATGGTAGACTGTCTACCCGAGTTCAATCATCATTCGTATTGTGGCAGTCCTACTCCTATGGTTGGGGGGACATTCATGGGCTTTCAACGGTGGGTTTACTGCTTGCCGGCGCTCTTGATCCTTTGCGCGGGGCTCTTGTCGGCTTGTGGGTCCGATCCCTGGACGGACCCCGAGTCGGAGGCGATCCCTTGCGATCTCGAGTCCGCCGAGATTCTATGTGGTTCCCTCGAACTGTGCGTGGATGGATACTGCTGCGATCTTCCATGTGATCGAGAGTGCGAGGCCTGCGACTTGCCGGGCCTCGAGGGAATCTGCTCCTTCATCGAGGAGGGGGAGGATCCGAACGACGATTGTGTGCAGCAGCCACCCGAGTCCTGCGGCACCACCGGGGTTTGCGACGGCGAGGGCGCCTGCGAGTGGCACCCGGAGACCGCTGTGTGCGGAGAATCTTCATGTCCTTTGGACCAATGCGACGCTGGTGATTTCTTGACCTATTCACCCCATTGCGTTCGCTACTGCGACGGCGAGGGAGACTGCTCCGATTGTACATGCACGCCCACACGCACCGGCTGCGACGTGGGAGCGGACAACGAGTGCTGTCATGCAAGATGTCATCCCGACGTGGGATGCGAAACCGAGCCGGGAGCCTGCGAAGACATCTGCACCGACCAGACCTTAACCACGGGGAGGGTCTGCTTGGGTTGCGGGTTGAACCTGGCCTCCGGCACATGCGCCAAAGGAGATGTTTCCACTTGCAGCGAGGACTCTGTCTGCCAATCCAGAAGCTGTGGCTCTTTGACGTACCATTGCACCCTCATGGATGGAGTCTGGGCTTGGAGGCAAAGCCGCCTTTGTGATGATGGGGACCCGTGCACGGTGGATGAGAAGTGCATCGGCTCTGAGTGTGTCGGCACGCCCATCGATTGCCCGAAGGGAACCTACTGTGATCTAGAAGGCGTCTGCGCCGACTGTGATACGGATGAGCATTGCGGGTCTTCTTGCGAGGATTGCACCGAGCAGGATCTGGTCTGCAACCGCGACGGCGATGCGTGCGTGGAGTGTGTCGAGGACGAAGACTGCCCCGACAGTCATGTCTGCCTCCAGACCGGCGATTGTTTGTTGGTCTGCGAGCCAGGCTTCGGCAACTGCGACGGCGACGTTTTGACCGGTTGTGAGACGGATCTCTCCAGCGACACGGATCACTGCGGCTCTTGCGGCAACGACTGCTCCCTCCTATTCTCAAACTCGCACGTCGGTTGCTCTAACGGCTCCTGCGACTTCGAGGGTTGCCTTGCCGGCTGGGTCAATCTCGATGGAGATGTCAGCACGGGCTGCGAGTACGAGTGTACTCCCGTGCCGGGTCCCGATCTTCCGGATGACGACTTCATTGACTCCAACTGTGATGGCATCGACGGTGACGTCAATATGGCCATTTTTGTCTCGGCCAGCGGAGATGATTCCAACCCAGGCACCATAGATGCTCCCATGCATACGATCCGGGCCGGCATCGCCGCCGCCGCTCTGGTCGACAAGGATGTCTATGTGGCGGCCGGCACTTACACCACCACCGAGCCGATAGATCTGATCAACGAAGTGTCGGTCTACGGTGGCTACCATGCCGACACCTGGGAGCGAAGTAACTCATACCAAGTCATCATCAGTCACAACGGCGACATATCAAACAATCGAATCGTGGGGGTGCAGGGTAACAACATTACCTCGACCACTGTCCTGGACAGACTCACCATTCAGACCCCGAACGCCGTAGGAAACGGAGTTAGTAACTACGCCATGCATTGTGTCGGTTGCGGAGGACTGCAATTGAGAAACAGCACACTGGATGCGGGTGATGGGGCCGGTGGAGACGGCGGTATCGACGGCTCCGATGGCGCTCCGGGAGGAAATGGCGGCAGAGGTGGTGACGGAGCTGACGTTGGCGACGTCACACCGAACAGGGGGGCTCGTGGTACATCACCATGTTCTCGGCCTGGTGGTTTGGGAGGCAGCGGAGGCTACGGAAACGAAGCTGGAGAGAACGGCTTCACGGGCACTCACAACTCCAACGGCGGTACCGGAGGACCGGCCAGCGGCTGTGCCGGAGATGGAGACGGCACCCACGGCAACAGCGGCGCTCATGGTTCAGACGGCGCCAACGGAGCTGCGGGCTCGGGTGGATCGCTAGTCAGCAACTACTGGCGAAGCGCGAACGGCTCCTCGGGAACTCATGGTACGCACGGCAACGGTGGAGGTGGTGGTGGTGGAGGTGGTGGTCGAGGAAGGGCTGGGGTGCTGCCCTATTGCACCGACGGCACCGGCAACGGTGGAGGCGGAGGTGGTGGCGGCGGTTGCCGTGGCACCAACGGAAGTCATGGTCTTGGTGGCGGCGGCTCCTTCGGTTTGTTCCTCGTTTCATCAACTGGGGCCACACTTCACAATAATACGATCTCGAGCGGCAACGGCGGAAGGGGTGGCAACGGTGGAAGGGGTGGTTGCCCGGGAGCAGGAGGCAGCCGCGGACTGGGAGCCACCCGTGATTCCGACAGAGTGGGCGTCGGAGGTCACGGCGGGCAGGGTGGTAATGGCGGCCGCGGCGGGCATGGTGGGGCCGGGGCCGGTGGTCCTTCTTACGCCATCTATAGACATGACAGCACTGCCGATACGCAAGACAACAACCTCTCGCATGGCAGCGGCGGCGCTGGTGGAAGCGCAGCCAGTCGATGGTGCTCCATCGGTGGCACCGACACCGGGAACGCTGGAAGCAGCGGCGCCAGTGGCAGCGTGTACTAGCCTGAACGAGTCTTGCCTTTCCCGTCCTGTCTCTGTTCTCGGACGATCAAAATTTTGCGCCGTCGCACCTCACAGGATCCACTTCCGGTTGACGTTCCAAAGGCTCCCCGCGAACAAAGCGATGCAGAAGGCGCCAAGCAATGCGAAGGCGGCCCAAGGGGTCATGACGTTCCCCCCGTGAACGGCTCCGTGCAACAGATCGGCGCCGTAGGTGAGCGGCAATGCATAAGAGACAGGCTGCAGGAACTGCGGCAGGTCGGAGATGGGAAAGAACAGGCCGCAAAGAAACAGCATGGGAAACCGGAAAAAGTTGGAAAAGGTTTGAGCCTCGAAGATCTCGCTCACCGCCACCGCGATAAACAGCCCTAGAAACGCGGACGAGATCGCAATGAGCACGATGGTGCCGGCAAAGGTGAGCCAGGCAAGGCCGGAAAGGTCCACGAAGAAGGCCGCTATGAGAACCGGAATGAAGGCGTTTACGACTCCAAAGAGGATGGCGCCGCTCGTCTTTGCAAGCATCAGTAGCTCGAAGGAAATGGGGGCAAGCAGGAGCCGTTCGAAGGAGCGGTTCTTCTTCTCGAAGGTCACGGTCACTGCGAGCATGGAGGTCGTGCCGAAAAGAATGGAGACGGCGACGACTCCAGGCAGAAGATTCGTAATACTGCCGAACCCGTCGCCGGATCTAATGAAGAACATCCCTGTCCAGGCAAGCGGGAAGATGAGGCCCCAACTGATGTTAGGCGGCTTCAAGTAGTAGGTCCGCATATCCTTGAGCAGGATGCTGGAGAAGGCGATCCATGTCTTCATTGGGCGCCTCCTCGTTTTTCACGTTCCTGGCGCATCAAACCCGCCTCGATGCCGGTGGTCTCAACGAAGACGTCCTCGAGAGAGGGCCTCATCCTGCGTGCCTCGAGTACCTCCGCATCTCTCTCCTCCAAGTGTCTGACGAGCCTTCCAACCGCAATCGGGCTTGTTGCTTCGAAGCGGACGAGATCCTCGGCTGGGAAAGTGACCTCCAAATTGGGAAAGGCCTCCTTCAGGCCGCTTCGAGCAGTCCCGAGAGAAGTCGCCAGCGACAGATTCAGGATGTGCTTGTCTTGTACGGGCTGAAGGAGCCGCTCGACCGTGTCGATGAGAACGACTTGCCCCGAGACGATGAAAGCGATGCGATCACAGAGACGCTCTGCTTCTTCGATGTAGTGCGTCGTAAGGAGTATCGTCGTACCGCTCCGGTTGAGTTCCGAGATGCGGCTTCGAAGCTGACGGGCGCTCGCAACGTCGATGCCTGTGGTCGGTTCATCGAGAAAAAGGATCTTGGGCTCGTGGATGATGCCCGCGGCAATCGTGAGCTTGCGCTTCATCCCCTTCGAGTAGCCGCCGAATCTCCGATTCGCTGCCTCTGCGAGCCCGAACTCGTTCAAGAGACGGCGAGCGCGTGCTTCCCTTTCGCTCTTTCCGATGCCGTAGAGAGAAGCGCAGAAACAAAGGTTCTCCAAGCCTGTCAGCTCGGGATAGAGGTTGCTCTCGTCCGGGACGATACCGATGAGATGCTGTGCGGCCCTGGGGTTGGAGGTGCAGTCGATGCCTCCAATGCGGATCGTTCCGCCGTCCGGGCGGGCGAGGCCTGTCAGCATGTTCATCGTCGTCGTCTTCCCGGCCCCGTTTGGTCCAAGGAAGCCGAAGAGCTCACCGCTTTTTATGTTGAAGGAAACGTCCGATACGGCTTGGACGGTATCGAAGCGTTTGCGGAGATTCTCTACTGTTATGACGTCGGACATGGCGCTCCAGGGAGTGGATGTTGCGAATCGCAGTAGCTTGTTTAGAGGCGGCCAAGCGCTCGTAGAAGGCTTCCGTACTGCTGTTCATCACGCTGCCAGCGGTGTCATTGAGACGGGGCGGGCGCCCTTTAATGACGCGGTTCAGTCGTCGTCCTCGTGCACAGGTGGTGTAGACTGGCCGCCCTCGTCGCATCCCCAACACTGGGGCAGCCGGTCGAGTTCACGAATGCCGCACGTGTGCTGGGCACCGGCGCCGATGGTCTCGAAGACGACCCCCTCGGGCGCGGCGGATTGGTTCTTGTCGTCGGCTCCCCAACAGACGACCTCTCCGTCGCTCACTCGGACACCGCAGGTGTGAGTGCCGCCTGCGCTGATGCTCTCGAAGGCCGTTTCCTGGGGCGGCGAGGTCTGTCCTTCCTCCGAGCGCCCCCAGCAAACGACCTGCCCCTCACTCGAGCCGCAAGTATGGTTATCGCCCGAAGCGAGGGTATCCGGGAGGAAGTCTCCGGGTGGCTCAGCCTGTAGCTCGTCGTTTCGTCCCCAACACTCGACCAGGCCGTCCGAAGCGCGGATGCCGCAGGTGTGAGCTTCGCCCGCGCTGATTTCCACGAACGTCGAGCCGGGCGGCGCGGCAATCTTGTCCTCGTCCGAGCATCCCCAGCAGTGCGTCTCGGCCCCGCCAAGTGCGCATGTGTGGAATGCCCCAGCGCTGATTTCGTCGAAGACGATGTCCGGTGGGGGGGTGGCCTGTCCATCGCTGTCCCAGCCCCAGCACAGCGCCTGGCCGTCGCTGACGCCGCAAGTGTGATAAAGACCGGCGCTGATGCTCTCGAAAGCGACGCCCGCCGGAGGGCTGGATTGACCGAAGTCGTCCCGTCCCCAACACCATGCTTCCCCGTCTTCCAGCAAGCCGCAGGAATGAAACAGCCCGGCCGTGACGGTCGTAAGTATCGGAAGGCACCCAGAAGCGTTCCGTTTGATGCTCCAAGTTCCTTCCGGGCAGGCCGCGCAAGCACGGTCAGCGGTCGTGCTTCCGGCGAAAGTTACATACTCGCCTCGCTGGCAATCGGTCCAAGGCGCGCATTCCGCGGCGTTGGTCGATGTGCTGTGATGGCCGGACGGGCAGATGGTGCACTCACGGTCGGTCGATGGCGAGCCGGGAACGGATACATACTCCCCGGGGACACAGTCGGCGCTCCAGGTCTCGCATGTGGTGGTGTTGGGCACGTCGCTGAACTCTCCGTCAGGGCAAGGCGCGCACTCGCGGTCCGAGGTCGACTTCCCAGGCATCGAGACGTGCTCGCCGGGCTGGCACTCGGTCCAGGCGGAGCAGCTCTCGGCGTTGGCGATGTCGCTGAAGCCGCCCACTAGTTCGCAAGAGGTGCACCTGCGATCGCTCGTCGCGCTTGCCGCGACTGACACGTACTCCCCCGGCTCGCAGTCGACCGACCAAGGGGTGCAACTCTCGGCGTTCGTCATGTTGCTGAACTCACCTGCTTCGCACGGCGCGCATTCTCGATCGAAGGTGGCTCCGCCGGGCACCGAGACGTGCTCGCCCGGCTCACAGTCGGTCCAGGGGACACAGTCATCGGCGTTGCTCGTCGTGCTGAAGCCGCCGGCCACGTCGCAAGGGGAGCATACGCGGTCGCTTGTCGCGTTCCCGGCCCTGGAGATGTGCTCGCCCGGCTCGCAGTCGGACCAGGGAATGCAGTTCGCGGCGTTCGCCTCGGTGCTGAACTCATCGTCCGTGCATGGAGCGCAAGTTCTATCGCTCACCGAGTCGCCGGGGGCGGAGACATGCTCGCCCGGCTCGCAGTTGGACCAGGGAGTGCAGTTCTTGGAGTTCGCCTCGGCGCTGAACTCACCGTCCGGGCATGGAGCGCAAACCCTGTCGCTCGAGGATGTACCCGGTTCGGATACGAACTCGCCCGGGCTGCAGTCGGTCCAGGGGATACAATCGGTATCGGCCACCGGAGGTGCTTCATCACAGAACTCGACCTCGTCGCCGGATCGTCCGCACGCCGAAAGGGACAACACCAAGGCAATCAGCGCAACACAATAGAATCGGCACATCGTGCTCTCCTATAAGGGCGGGTACGACTAACATCTTCACTTGCCGTTTGCCATCCACGGCGGGCTTCCGAGCGGTTGCTTCGTCCCTCGGTCCGCCCGTGCGAACCGAAGTGCAATTCTAGCTCAATACATGGTAAGTGCTTTCGGGTTGACCACTATATTCGCAGCCTATAATCTGCGGCAACTCAGCCGGTTGCCGTCTGGGCCCGTTTATCGTAGTTCGCGCCACAAATGGAGCTGTTGCCATGAAGCACTGTCTGGCGATCTTGGCGGTCGTGTTCTTCTTCCTCTCGGGCGTTTCTTGTGCCCAGGCGCCCGGGGACACCGCGCCGGGCACCCAAGGGTCAGCGTGTGAGCTCACCTGGGAGTGCCGCCCGGGTTTGGTTTGTCGTGACTCGGTTTGCGTCCAAGCCGAGGCCTCTGAACACGAGCCGGAGAAGCCCGACGAGGAAGAGAAAGAGCCCGACGAGGAAGAGAAGGAGCCCGAGGAGCCGGAAGAGAAGGAGCCCGAGCCCGACGAGCCCGAACCGGAAGAGGAAGTCAGGATGACCTTCGTGCCCGACGACTACCGTCGGTGCTTCGATGATCTCGACTGCGCGGTATTCGGTGGAAACTGCCTGGTTGATCTCGCGCTGAACAGACCGGATTTAGACGGTCGGGATCGCGTCGCCATCGCCGAGATCGACGATTCCTTCGAGGAGGGCCAGGGCGTCTGCTCCTTCCCCTGCACGAATGATCCGCGGGTCTGCCAGGCATTGATGGTGGACCGGCCGGACGGTGGCTCGGTCTCCTTCAGCTGCCAGCTCATCTTCGAGGGCACGAGCCCCTATCCCAGCCCCCGGCCGGTGTTTCCGTTCGATCACGCGCTGGATCCGGACGCCTTGGCACGTGGGACGCCTTATGCCTCCATCTGCCGGCCGCCGTTCCAGCATGCCAAGGCGCACAGCGAGTTCTTCTGCGAGCGCTGTGTCGATGATGACATGTGCGGAGATGGGGATCGTTGTTACATGGAGCAGGCGTACGCGAGCCCTTCCTCCGGTTCTTGCGTGTCGTCCTGCGAAGCGAACACCGACTGCCCGTTCGGCTTCTCCTGCGAGGCGTATGGGGACGATGGGGCCACGTTCTGTATTCCCGAGGCGGGAACCTGCGGCCGTTGCAGGGACATGGACGGGAACCTTCGAGGAACCGGCCGTTGCGGTCCCATCGACGACCCGATAACAGCCGTCGATTGCGACGACACCAACCCGGACGCCTACTACGATCCGAACAGGATGGATCACCCCTTCCCGGAGTTTTGCGGCGACTTCGATTACAACTGCGACGGGCTGTCGGATAGGCAACAGCAACTGGGCACGGCGGAGCACTGCGCCGAATGCTTCGACGTTTGCTCGGGAGCTGTCGACAGCGTCGAGAACGCCGTGCGCCGGTGCGCTTCGGACGGAGATGGCTACTTCTGCGATGTGGTCTGCGATTCCGGTTTCGCCAACTGCGATGGTCTCGAGGATACGGGCTGCGAGACTCGACTGGGCAGGCAGCACATCTGGGCGCCGGATCGCGACGGCGACGGTAGGGGCTGCCACGAGTCATGGAAACACTTCTGCCCCGGCGACGAGCCCAAGGGCTGGGTGAACAACAATCTCGACTGCAACGACTACGACCCCACGGTGTACGGAGGCTGCGACGAGCTGGGCCTCGCCGCCGCGCCCGAACTCTGCGACGGCAAGGACAACTCTTGCGATGGCGTAATCGACGGCTCCGTGGGGATGCCGGCCGACCCCTCACTCCTCGAAGGAGTCGGAGCCCAATGCGATACCGGCCGGCCCGGTATATGCAAAGCCGGTCGTGTGGAGTGTGTCAACTTCGGCAACACCTATAAGAATCCGGAGCCGCCCAGGTTGGAGTGCGTCTCCAAAGAAGAGCCTGTGCTTCCTCCTCGCTGTGACGGCCGCGACGATAATTGCGACGGTGTGATCGACAGCGAGGTGGATCGCTGGGTCGAGGAGGGACTGGCCGAGCCGGGACACGAGCTGGGGCCGATGCCATGCGATGCCGACGGCGTGGGGGCCTGCGCACAGGGCTTCTACTCGTGCGCGTTGGGAGATTGGGTCTGCGTGCCGAACGAGCCCGCCGAGCACGACACCGCCGATGGGGTCGATCGCAACTGCGATGGGCTGGACGGTGATCTGGAGTGGGGCGTCTTCGTTCGTCCGGTGGGAGGAGGCGGTTTCCTTGACGGTTGCGATGACAACGATGGGCACAACCAGCGACCGGTGGCGTCGCTGAGGAGGGCGCTGCAGATAGCGTGCGCCAACGGCGCCCCCTGCCGGGACATCTATGTCCACAACGCCGTGTACACTGTAGACGAGGCGCTCGAGATACCCACCTTCGAGGAGGAGTGGGAGGAGTCGCCGGTGCGGATTTTCGGCGGCTATGAGAGCTGGGCCGTCTGCGAGGGATACGATTGCCATCTCGAGTGGCAAAGGGGTACGGGCAGGGCCCGGCTTACCCGGCAGCCGCCGGCAAGGCAGGGCGGCCCTAGGCCGTTCGGTCATTCCTACGCCGCAATCGAGGCGAAAGACGACGGCCCCTTGTCGCTTCTACTCGAGCAGGTGGACGTGCTGGCTCGTGCTCCATCGTCGGCGCAGTTCCTCGGGGACGAAGAGAGCGGTCCGGTGATCATCGGCGTGCGTTGCGGAACCAAAGGATGCGGCAACATAGAGCTACGCGACGTCGTCATCGAGGTCCAGGGCGCTCCGGCCGGGGGGGGTGGCGACCTTGCGGCACCATCTCCCCAACCGAACAGGGACGGCCTGAGAGGGTGCTGTGAGATTACGGAGGACGACTGCGAGGGCATCACGCGTACGGCCGGCTACTCGTTTCTAATATATAGGACCCGCGATCTCGCCGTCACCGAAGGGTCTTTCCGAGGCGAGGCGCGCTCATGCCCGCACGGACTGGGCCATGACGGCGGGGAGTCGAGTCCCTTTATGTGGCCGGTCTCCGACACAAGATACAGCCTCAGGTCGAATGCACTAGACGGCTCTGGATGGGGCCTCGGAGGGCAAGCGGCGGTATGGGAGTTCATGCAAGATGAGGGGCCTGGGCAACCCGCCGAACGGGGAGTCGACGGTAGGGGAGGCGGTCGGGGCTCGCATAACTTGTGGTCTAATCCCCGTGCCTTCCTGGACGAGGGCAAGCCACTGATCGACTGGATGCCGCGGTGGGGCTCGCATCAACCTGGAGTTGGCGGTCCCGGCGGCGGAGGCGGGGGCGGTGCGGGATGCATGAATTCTCAATTTGGCAACTGGGAGACGTGCATGCAGCAGACAGTGTGCTTCCAGGATTTCGAGTTCTTCGGCCAAGCACGCGGGGGCGGGGGCGGCGCTGGAGGATGTGGCGGTGCGGCCGGCCGGAACGGCGGGCACGGCGGCAGCGCGATCGGGATCGTCATGCATCCGCCCGATAGCGGTGAGGGAAGTATCGTCGTAGCCGATGATCGGGAGCTGCGAATCGTCGTGGGTCCCGGGGGTGACGGCGGCGACGGCAGCGACGGCGGTGACGGCGGCGCCGGAGGCTACGGGGGCGAGGCAACAGTCAGGAATTTGTTTACGGGTGAGACCCTCACGCCTCCCGTGCTCCAGGGCGGCCATGGCGGTGACGGAGCCGGGGGCGGCGCCGGCTCCGGTGGATACGGAGGCCACAGCATGGGCATCGCCCGTCTGTGCGATCGATGGGGTGCGAACGAAGAGAGGCAATGCGGAATGCGCCTTCCTCCCTTGATGCTTGCGGAACCGAACCGTTTCATCCAGGTTTCTCCGGGGGGATTGCCCGGGCTTGGGGGCGTAGGCGGAGAGGTCGGCGAAAAGCCGCTGAACCCCATGCGGGAGGACAGCGAGGACGTCCGGCGGCCGCACCCCTGGGGCGGCTCCAGGGGCACAGACGGCTGGGACGGCCAGGAGGGGAGGAGCCATGCGCTTTACTTCACCAGCCACTGACCGGCATGCCGGCTTACCGGCTCCGCACGGCCCCTCGAGATCCAAAGGGCGGTCCGCCGGATCCGCGCGCAGAGGCGAGGCGCTCGTCGCTTCGGAGGTGAAGAACGAGTCGTCGCTCATCAGGCCAAAGGCAATCACGGCTGCTCTTGCGGCCGCGGGCGTGTTGCTTTGTTTGACAGCGTGCGGCGGGGATGCGTCCGACCAGGCTCGAGCCGGCACCGAGCCCGTGTTGGAGGCAAGTTCGCTGGAGCTCACCTCGGAGCAGGCCTGCCTGGTCGATGCGGACTGTGCTGCCGGCAGCTTCTGCTTCCAGCGCCGATGCGCTTGGCAATGCGACGACGAACATCCATGCTCGGAAGGCGCGGTTTGCTCGCCTCGGGGGCGGTGCGTGGTCGAGCAGATGCCTGTGGCAGGTGATGATCTCGGCTTCTTCGAGGAAGAGTTCCCAACCGACGAGGAACGGCTCGCGGAGGTTCCCACCGAGGAGCGAGGCTTCGTCGTCCTCGAGCCGCCGCAGCCGGAAGTGGAGGTCCTTCCGGGGCAAGCCTTCGTGGAGGTCAGCATCGAGCTTGCGGAGCCTCTCCCTTCCGGACGCGTTTCCTACCGCTACGATCTCGAGGGCGAGGAGAGATCGGCGGCACGAATGCTGGTCGCGGAGGGAGAGAGGGTGTTCACCTTCGTGCTGCCGACGGGGCGCGCGGGCGATCTCGACTCCGAGCCTGAGGTGCAGCGCGTCTTTCTCGTGACCTCGCTCGGCGGCTACACCGTAACTCTGGTGCCCCGTATCCCGGTGACGGGCTTCTATGCGGGAGAGGTCTCGATGCGCGAGTTCGGCGGGTCGGCCATACCGACGCGTTTCGGCTTGCGGGTCGAGCCGCCGGATGCTTCCTTCGACGAGGCGACCGAGCGTTTCCTCCTCTTGCCCGCCACCAGGCAGGATGTCTTCGCGCCGGCGGTGACGACCGGCGAGGATGATTCCTGGTACGAGGTGCCTCTCCACTGGGACGAGGTCGCCGACGTCTGGTTCGCCAGAGTCTCATCCTTCTACGAGTTCGGGTCGGAGAGCGCCTGGCGACGGAGCGGGGACGTGGTGCGGGCTCTTCGAATCGAGATAGGTAGCGTGGAGAACAGTCAGGTGATCGGCGCGCTGTCGGACCGCTGGCTCGGCCTCTTCGACGAGCGCACCGCCGACGGCGTCGTGGTGCCGGGATCGGTGCTGATGGCGGGCTCGCTGACCGCGCATCGCTCCGGACCTCTGCCGGACGCCGCTGATGAGCCCCGACCGGTTGTGGATGTTCCCTTGGAATCGGTCGGCGTGGGCATGCTCATTCCGATAACCGAATGCGGCGGAGACGTGCTCTCCCGGCTCGTCGCCGGCGCGGCGCCTCCGCCGGGCGAGCACGACGAGCCCGGAGATGGCTCCTTCGCGTGTGAAGGGGTATCCGGTCCAGCGGACTTCACTTCGTTGAGCGGCGCGCGGCGTGCCCGCTGCGCGCTGGCCCTCGCGGACGAGGCACTGAAGGGGGAGACGACCGCCTCGCAAATCCTGGCCTTCCTGGACCCCAAGGTCGAAAACCCGGAAGGCCTGTCCTTTGTCGCCTTCCTCGAGCTATGTGCCGCCCAAGACGGCTTCTGCGTGCCTTCGCCGGAGGTGCTCTGCGCGACGAACCTCCTGGCTCACGCATATCAGAGCCAGGGGGAGGAACTGCCACAGGCCGGCGATCTGCTGGATCGCTACCAGAACGCCGCGCGGGAAGCGTATCTGGGCAGCCAGCTCGCGGCCTTCCAGGTGGATACCAACATTCGACTCGACTGGCTGCGGACCCAGATAGCGCCCCTGTTCCTCGCGTCGGCATTGCGGGCGTACAACGAGGACATCCTTCGGCGATGGCGGGATCAGGTCCTGGACGCGCACTTCGAGATCCTGGACCAACAATTCGCGCCGGCCGGTCTCGAGGTTCTGGCGCGGTCACCAACCGATCCGCTCGCGATGTCGGTGCGGAGGCAGATGCTCCTGGAGATGGCTCAAACCTGGCAAGGGGCGATGGAGTCTCTTCAGATCGCCGCGGACCGGTGGAACTCCCTCTACCAGAACGACGTAAAGAGAGCCGAGTCCGCCGGGCTCGTGCGTTCCCGGATGTTCGATCTGTATCTCTCCGCGGCGATGCTTGCCCAGCTCGGGCGCTCATCGGGCTCCTCGGCCACCAACGCCTCGTTCGGAGCGGGCTTCGCGGCCGTGCTGCGTTCGCTCGAGTCTCTTTCTCTCCCATTCAACGACTTGATGTTCATGCGCGATGCCGAGGTGGTGGTCTCGCGCTCCGTCGATCCTTCCAGCGATAGCCGCACTCTCCTGGGTGAGCTCGAGGAACTGGCGAGGAGGGCGGTGGCGGACGCGCAGTCCTCGGTCGACCTTGTTCTGGAGGAGGCGCGGGAGGAGGAGCTGAACGCGCAGATCCTCACGGGGCGCATGCAGGCGCAAGCGGAAGAGCTTTCATCGGAGCTGGTCGCCCTGTGTGGGCTGCCCACGGGCTGCACCGTTGAGGACATCACCGGCCACCCGGATTGCAGGGTGAGGACCGCCCCCGGTTGGTGCGGTTTTCTCGTCGATCCGGAGTCGGGCGTAGCGGATGGGTTCGAGTTCGAATCGGGGACGCAGAACATTTCGGAAGCGGGCAAGGCTCTGCTCGGGTATCGAGAGGCTCTCCTCTCGCTCCAGATCGCACAAGAGGAGTACCGCGCGCACAACGAGCAGGTGAGCATAGAGTACGCAAACGCGGCCGCTTTCAAGGAATCGATCGACCGGTGGGCGGCAAGGCGTCGAGCCGTCAGGGAGGAGGTCGAGGCGCTTGGCGACGAGATGTCCAGGTTGGAGGCGATGGTCGATTCCGCCGAGCTGCAAACAATCAAGGCCGCTCAACGAGAAAGGGAACTTGCCTACGCGAGACAGGAGAGATCCGTCCAGCGCTGGTCCGAGATTCGTTACGAAGGTGTTACTTCGGACATGGAGCTGATGCAGGCGGCCCATGACTACAAGAAGGCGGCCGCATGGCTTACCTGGAGCGCCGAGCGAACGGACGAGCTGGCGAAGGTGCTCTCCGATGGCCTGCCCAAGAACGTCGGAACGTCCATAGATCCCTCATGGAAGGGGCGGATGACCATCGGCATTATCGCCTTCGCGGCATCCACGGGACTGGGCGTCGGCGCGCTGGTCGAGGAGGCCAACGCGCGGGCTCAGGAACGGGCCATGGCCGAGGAAAAGGCGCGGCGCGAAGCCGAAATCGAAGAACTCAAGGACCTATCGAAGCTCAGTAAGGAGCTAAGTGAGCTGAGGCTGGAGCAGCTCGCCGGCGACTTGAGGGCAATCAAGCTTCGAACGGAAGCGGAAATATCGACGCGCGAGGCCATGATCGATGCTCTGCGCCGGAACCTCGAGCTGGATCTCGCCCATGACAGGGAGCTGGTCGAGCTGCGTGATCGCCGCGATCGTGTGAGAAGCCGGCTGGCAGACTCTCCCCGGCTCCTGGCGCAGATTCACCGAGTGGAGGTGGTGGCCGCGCAGCGCCTGATGGAGTACATGCAGATCGTCCAGCGCGCCCAGCTACTCGAAGGGAGGCACGAGGCGGTGGTGGAGCGCCTGGACAATCTGCACATCTTGCTGGGGAGTCCATCGGTCATCTTCGCCTTCGCCAACCGGCTTGCCCGCGCGGAGGCCCGCATCGATCGCGCTAAACGGCGCCTGTACGACTGGCTGGTGGCGCTGGAGTACTACGCGGTGCGCCCCTTCCTCGACCAGCGCCTTGCCATCCTTTTGGCGCGCAACCCTTCGCAGCTCGAGGCCATCGCCGAGGAGCTGCTGCGGCTCGAGCGGGTCTGCGGTGGACTGGTCAACTATCAGAGCGCGGATCTATCGATGCGCGACGACCTCATGCAGCTCGGTTTCGATCTGGCGGCCACGGAGTCGCGTCCCGCTCCGGCCGACAGGGCCCAGCGCTTCCGGGAAGTGCTCGCCCGAGGCAACGTGCCCGTGGACAGGCGGGTTCGGTACTCCAGTGACGAGAGAATCGGCAACGTCATCGAGTCCAGGGACGTTCTTGCCGCGAGCTTCGAGGTGCGTCTCGAAGACTTCGCGAATCTGCCCGTGACGTGCAATGCCAAGGTCGCGTCGGTCGGGGTTACTCTTCAGGGCGACGGCCTGGGCTCCGGTCGCCCCGTCGTTAGTCTGCTCTACGACGGCAGCAGCCGCCTGCGCTCTTGTCAGCCGAACATCGCGGACATCGTCGCCTCACTGAATCCGGGCACCACGGCGTTTAACCGCGTGACGGAGTTTCGAACCCAAGGTCGCTCGGTTTCTCCAATAGCGGCAATCTCGGGGGACGGTCGGGTTCCCTCCACGAACCGGGGCCTGGAAGGCCTGCCGCTGGCGTCCACCTGGACGGTGCTCATCGATCCGGAGGCTGGTGAGAACTCGGGAATAGACTGGGGAGCCCTCGAGGACATCACCTTCCACATAGAGTACGTCTATCAAGACCTCTTTCCGGAGGGCCAATGCGAGTGAAGACCGCGCGTGAGAGGCGCTTTCGGAATCGGTGCGACGTGGAGGCGCGGTGTCCGCTTCGAGCGGCGTCTCTAATGTCGTGTCTTATCGCTATCCTGGCGGCCTGTGGCTCGCACGTCTACGGCGAGGATGAAGAGGTGGAGCCGCGGCCGATGGACAGCGCCGAGATCAGCCTCGCCAGCGTCTCATCCTGCAGGATCGACAGCGACTGTGCGGACGGGACGTTTTGCTTGGGGACCAGGTGTGCCGTGGAGTGCTCGTCCGATGAGGACTGCCGGGACGGCGCCCGGTGCTCGGAAAGAGCCCGCTGTGTCCGCCCCCTACCGGCGAGCTTGGAAGATATCGGCGACCGCGACGAGAGAACCGACATCGCCGTGGCGGACAGCATGGAATACGCGGGCTCGAACGAGGTGGTCGAGTGGCCGGATCTGCGCATTCCAGTTCCGCGCGGTGCGCCGTTCGTGGAGGTACGACTCCGGACGGCAAAAGAGGTGCCGGAAGGATCGATTCTCTACACGGTTACCTTCCCGGCCGAGGCGGAGCATGTCTTGGCGCGCCGGGCCGAGGGCAGCAGCGAGTTTCAGCTCGTGATACCCACGGGGGCCGCGGGCGCGGATGAGCCCGACTCCCAGTACTTCGATTTGGGCACGCCGATGGGATCGCGGCCTTTCGTGCTGGTCCCGGAGCGGCCGGTGGGAGCTCTCTACGCCGGCCATTTTTCACCGACCGCCTTTGGGGGTGCCCCTCTGCCCGTCACGTTCCAGATTCGTACGGAGCCCTACGACGCTGTTTCCCTGGATGCCGCGAAGCAGGCATGGCTGCTTCTTCCGCGAGATGCGCGCTATCTCATTTCGTTCCCCGAGCCGGGATACGACGCTGCGTGGGTGGAAGCTCCGCTGAAAAGAGACGAGGGGCTGGGCGCGTGGGTCGCGACGTTCAGTCGGAACCTGGACGCGCGAACGCTGCTGGGCGACGGCTTCGGCAGGCCCATCGCGCGCAGCGTTCGTGTCGAGATAGAGGAGATCGACGACGGAGAGCTCCGAGGTGCCATGGCCGACAGGTGGCGAGGCTTCTTCGACCGGTTCAGCGCCGAGGGCATTCGTGAGAGCGGCGTCGTAGGCATTGCCGGTCGTTTCGAGGCGCATCGCACGGCGGCCTTCCAGGAGGCGGAGGCGGTGGACCCGGATGCCTTGGGCGAGGTCCACATCCCGCCCTTTCCGGCTCCCTCGTTGAGCACCTGCGAGGACGCTTTCTTCTCGTTCCCAAGGACCGAGCCGAAAGATCCCGATGAGGGGGAGGACCTCGATCCCTGCGAGGAGATCTCCGGGGTGTGCGACTTCAGACAAGCGTCCTCCCGGCGGAGGGCGACCTGCGCGCTGGCCAAGGCGGCCCATGTCCTGGAGGGAAACACTATAGAGACGGACTTGCGCGCCTTCCTGGATGCGGATCTTCCTAACCCCGACGGGTTGAGCTTCACGGAGTACCTCCAGGAATGCGCCTCGGATGCATCACCCCGGTGTCGCCCCTCGGCGGAGCTCCTCTGTGCGCGTGAACTCGTCTCGCACGCCTATCTCGACGTCGGGGCGGATGTTGACTTGCTCTCGCGGCTTTCGGCGTCATACGACTCACTGAGCAGGGAGGCTTTCGTCGGGAGGCAGCTCGCCGCCTTCCACGTGGACATGCAAACCCGCCTTGAATGGCTGCGGGGGAGTGAGGCGCCCGAGTTCCTTGCGCCCGTGCTGAAGGAGTACAACGAGGCAATCCTTCGCAAGTGGCGTCAAGACGTCCTTTCGGCCCACGTCGACGGCGTGTTAGGCCAGATGGATGAGGCCGGCATGGCCGTTCTTGCGCGCTCGCCCTCCGATCCGGAGGGGATGGCGACCCGCAACCAGATCCTGATCGATCTCTCGTCGTCATGGCGCGCCGCCATGGACGCCTTGACGGTTTTGGCGCAGAGGCTCAACGTGCTCTACCAAGAGGACCATCGCCGGGAGGATGCGGCGGCCGAGATCCGGCGTCTGAGCTTTACCCTCTACGTCTTTGCCGCGGTCCTCAACGAGCTGAGTCTGGAGACAGGGTCCGGATCGTTCGGCAGCCTGTACGGAAGAGGCTTCGCCGACCTCAACCGAGAGCGGATCGCGCTGGATCTCCCATTCAGCCAGCTCGTGTTCTCACGCGACGCCACAGTCGTGGTCTCACAGTCGGTGAACCCGGAGATGGATCAAAGGTCGCTTCTCCAGGACAGGGAGGGGGCGGCTCGTAGGGCCGTGAGTTCCGCGCAGGAGGGCGTGGACCGGGTCCTCGACGAGGCCCACCAAAGGGAGGTGGACGAACTCTCGCTCCGCGCCGAGTTCGAGGACCAAATTGTGTCCCTGCGAAACGAGCTCATCGAGCTGTGTGGGCTTCCGCTAGGCTGCGAAGCCTCCGACGTGGGCTTCGATCCGGCTTGCGCCCCTCCCACCGAGGCCGGGGAATGCGGGTTCGTGGTCGAAAGAGGCCAAGCCGGAGACGGGGCGGTCTTGCCGGACGCGTCGGTAGCCGTGTCGGAAGCCGGCAGGGTCCTGCTCTCGATCAAGGAAGCCCATCGGGGCGTGGAGGAACGAGAGGCCGCGCTCATGGCGCTAATCGACGAGGCCGACCTGCTTCAGGAAACCATGTACGCTTTCGCGGATAAGGTTCACGAGTGGGACCGGCGGCGACGGGACGTGAACGTCGAGGTCGCGGGGCTCCTGGAAGAGATAGGCGACTTGCGGGATTCGCTTATCCAGGCCGAGTTGAGCACCCAACGGCAGAGCGAGCAGATTCGCCGCGGAGCATACGAGACTCAAGCCACGGCGATGGAAAGGTGGAACACCATCCGAATCGAGGGAGTCGAGCAGGATATAGACAACCTCCACGCGATGGCGGCTCATGAGCGTGGCGCCGCAATCCTGAAGTTGCTTGCGGAGCGGGTCGACAAGCTCTCGGACGTCATTCGTGACGGAATGCCGACTACCGTCGGTATGAGCAACGATCCGAGCTGGGCCGGCAGGCTGTTGCACCGCAAGAAGGCATATGGCCTGTCGACGGTGATGCTCGGCGCCGCATATGGCCTTGAATGGGCGGAGCGCGACAAGGAGATCGAGCTGGAGGAGCAGAAGGCCCTGAGGGAGGCCGAGCTGGATGAACTGAAGGACATGGCGGAGCTAGATGCGCTTCAAAGCAAAACCCGCATAGCGTCGCTGGAGGCTGCCTTTCGTAAGATGGAGCTCGAGTCCGAGCGCTCGATCAACAACATCAAGGCGCTGATCGACGCACTGGAGCGTAACCTGGAGCTGGATCTGGCTCATGAACGGGACCTCATGGAACTCCGCGACAGGCGTGACCAATGGCTCCTGAAGGTATCCGAGACTCCCAGGCTGGAGTACGAGCTGGTTCAGGCCGACCTCACGGTCGAGCAGCGGACACTGGCGTACTTCGAGGTGGTACAGCAGGCAGAGCTCCTCGAGAGACGTCTGCTCTCTCTCCAAGGCCGATTCGGAGATATCAACGCTCTCATCGGCAGTCCGGACCTGCTTTTCGCTTTCTCCAGCCGGCTCGACCGGGCGGAGTCCAGGGTATCCCGGGCAAGACGGGCCCTGGACGACTGGCTCGTGGCTCTCGAGTATTACGCCGTGCGACCCTTTGTCGCCGAGCGGCTCGCCATAATGCTCGCGAGGAACCCGGCTCAGCTCGAGGCGATCGCGGACGAGATCCTACGCTTGCAGCGCGTTTGCGGAGGGCCGGTGACGCGCGAATACATGGAGCTATCCATTCGAGACGACATCCTCGGCCTACGTTACGCGAACCTCCAAGAGAACGGTGCGGTGGTATCACCGGAAGAACAGCTCAAGGAGGTGCTGCAAACAGCCGCCGTGCCGGACAACCGGCGGGTGCCCGTCGTGGCCGGTGCTCGCGTTGGGGACTTCATAGACCGAGGGGACACGCTGGCCATGTCCTTCGAGCTGGACGTCGAGCAGTGGGGCAATCTGCCGCTGACCTGCAACGCCAAACTCGAGAACGTCTCAGTGGCTCTGGACTTCGAGCAAGAGATCGAGGGCACCGCCCTGCCGGTGGTGAACGTTGTGTACGGCACTAGAGGGACCCTGCGGTCTTGTCAGCCGGGCATCAACGAGTACGTGCGTCAATTCGGACGGGGCGCCACGTCGTTCGCATCGGTCACCTCGTTCCGGACCGCTGGGAGGACCGTGTCTCCGATTGCCGGAGTCGGTTCTCATGGCGACGACGCCTACTGGAACGTGACGCTGGAGGGTATGCCGCTTGCGGCCCGCTACAGCATCCTCATCGACCTCCGTCATGCCTCCAACCAGGATATTCCATGGGATCGGTTGGCCGACGTGAGGCTGCGGTTCGGATACACCTATCAAGATGTATTCCCCACAGGACAGTGTGAGTAACCCAATGAAGCGTTCACGTATCATCTCGTCGCTCCTCCTGGCGTCCTCGATGATTGCCGTCTCCTTTCCCGCCGCGGCGGAGAGCGTTGACGCTTTCACCATGAGGCTTGCCGCGCCGTCTTCGCGTAGCACGCTTTTGCTGCCCACCTCGCGGCTCATGGAACCCGGGTCTTGGGAGTTCTCCGCGCTGCTCGGATACGAGCATCGGGTCGTCCGCGCCGAGGTCGCCACCGGCGACGTTCGCGGAGACGGCGTGAACGAGAACGTGGATTGGATATCCTCGAGGAGCGGAATGCTCCTTCAAGGCGCGCTGTCCCCCACGCGACGTCTCGAGATTCTCGCCGGTCTGCCCCTACTCTTGTACCAAGGCGGAGTGGAACGGACGGACCTCCCGCGACGCTCGGTCGGCTCCGCCGCGCTGGGTGACCTCCGGTTGGGTGCGCGAGTGTTACTAATGGACGGAGCCGGACAGGAGCCCGTCGGTTGGGTTCTTCAGGCCGGCGTGCTCGCTCCGACCGGAGAAGAGCACAGCGGCATCAGCGAGGATAGGGCCAGGGCCCAGGTGTCCACTACCGTGGGCCTCACGGAGGAGCGATGGGATGTCGCCGGGACACTCGGGTACGACACCGGTAGGTCGCTGGTCATAGGAGACCAGCTCCTCGGCGACACCCTGCACGTCGGCGTGGGCGGCGGCTACCACGCCTTGGGCGTCCGCTGGATGGCGGACGCCGTCTATCGGCACTCGGTAGCCGGCTTGACCGGTTCCGCGGCTGGGCGGGGTGCCTCACTGGAGATCCTCGCGGGTGCTCGATACCACCTGGGCGATCTCCATATCCAGGCCGGAGCCGGCTTAGCGCCCGTCTCCAATGGGCCCACGCCTTTGGTTCGGGGGCTCGTGAGTATCGGCATGGGCTCCCGATTCGCGCCAGACACGATGGAGCCGTCAATCTGTCTTCTGATGATCGAGCAGGAAAAGGCGATCACTCGCGCGGAGGAGCGCGCGGAGCGTGCCGCCTTGGAGGGCTCGCTGCGAGAGGCCGCCGCCGAGCTGGCCGCGAACCGCGAGCGCCTGGAGGAGGAGCGAGCCAGGCGAGAGCGCCTCGAGGAAGAACGACGTCAAGGCTCGCTGGAAAGCTCATCGTTCGCGGAGGAGATGCTGCGGCGAAAGGCGATACATTTCGGGACGGGCGATGCGACCTTGGATGCCGAGGCTGCGCGCGATATCCGGCGGGCGGCCGTTCTTCTACTGGACTCGGGTGTGAGCGCGACTGTCGTGGGGCATGCGGACGACCGCGGCTCCGCCGACTTCAACCGCGAGCTGAGCCTCGAGCGGGCCCATGTCGTCCTGGAGGCGTTGATTGAGGCAGGCGTGGAGCGTGAGCGCCTGGACGTCAGGGCGGAAGGGATCGACCAGCCGGCGGCGCCGGCCACCGAGTTCGGCCGCGCCATCAACCGCAGGGTCTCATTCGAGGTTCGTCGATGAAATGTCTGCTTTGGGGCCAGCCGCAAAAATGATGACTTGGACTACTACGTTTTCGCTCGGGAGCGGTGACGCACGCGGGCTAGCCGATCCGGGGGTCGCCAGGCCGGGATTCATGAAAGACCGCGCCGGCAAGCAGCGCCCCTAGCGCGAGGAGTAAGGACTCACTTTCCTCGAGGAGATGAATATGGTGAAGGTCAATCGTTGGGGTTCCGCGATGGTCGCGGCCATGATGCTGGGAGCTTTCGCCCGGTGCGGTGGTGACGAGGGCCCGTCCGATGTGTGTGAGCCCGCCACGTGTGAGAGCCTAGGAGCGGAGTGCGGCACACATCCCGACGGTTGCGGAGCGACGGTGTCATGTCCTCCTTGCCAGGAGGGAGAGGTCTGTGACGGGAAGCTCTGCGTCGAGGAGTGCACACCCTTGACGTGTGCTGACGTCGAGGCCGAGTGCGGAATCATTGACGACGGCTGCGGCGGGACCGCTACTTGCGAGGAGTGTCCGGCTCAACACGAGTGCCGCGAGAACGTTTGTGTATGCGTGCCGCTCGGATGCGACGACGTGGGGGCCCAGTGCGGCACGATCGATGACGGCTGCGGGGACGAGGTCGAATGTGATGAGTGTCCCTCCCGACACGAATGCCGCGATAACGTATGTGAGTGCCTGCCGCTGCGGTGTGAGGATCTCGAGGCCGAGTGTGGCACGATCCCCGATGGCTGCGGAGGACGGGCGGAGTGCGAGTCGTGCCCGGCTCAACATCAGTGCATCGAGAACACTTGCGTTTGCGTGCCGCTCGGCAGCGAGGACGTCGAGGCGGAGTGCGGCACCGTCGACGACGGCTGCGGTGGTGAGGTCCAATTTGACGATTGCCCGTACCAGCATGAATGCGTTGACAACTTCTGTGAGTGCGTCCCGTTTGATTGCGTTGAGGTAGGTGCGGAGTGCGGAACGGTGGACGTAGGCTGCGGGAAGTCGGAGAGATGCGGGACGTGTCCGCACCGGCATCTCTGTCTGGACAACGAGTGTGTGAAGGCGGGCTTCTCCGATGGCGAGCCCTGCGTGGACGGCGACGACTGTGCCGGCGGCATCTGCATGACCGCTCCGCTGCACATGGGATGGGAGGCCGGCTACTGCACGGGGCCATGCCAGGAGAACGATGAGTGCAGCGTGGGGGCCTTTTGCGCTGGAGGACCGGACGGCCATTGCTTGGTCTCCTGCGAGACGGATCAGGAATGCCGGGCAGGCTACGTATGCGGCGATGACGGCTTCGGCGGACAGGGGTGTGTGCGAGGAGCCGCGGGTGAGGCAGCGGTGGGAGAAGGCTGCCAGGGCAACTGGGACTGCGCGGGAAGAGAGCGGGGACTCTGTATCGATGACTGGCCGGGAGGCTTTTGCTCACTGGAATGCGACCCGGAGGACAGCCTGTCGTGTCCTGATGGAGCCGAGTGTATGCCGGTCGAGGGTATGGCCCCCGGGTCTGGACATTTCTGTATCACCGGTTGCGGCGACATAGAGGATTGCAGGGCCGAGGAGTCTTATGTTTGCGAGACACTGGGCGGCCACCTAGCAATCGGCATGTGCAAGCCCGCATGCGGTTCGGACCACGACTGTGCTTTCGCGGAGCATATGCCGTATTGCAAGGAAGATGACGGGCTCTGTGTCGAGTGTCTGGAGGACGCGCACTGCGAGGGCACGTGTCGGGACAATGTCTGCGTTGAGGTGGGCAACCCCGATGGAGCGGCATGCATGTGGGACGAGGATTGCGCCGGCTACTGCTTGACCGAGCAGTCAATTGGGTGGCGAGATGGTCACTGCACGCGGGCTTGTCTGAGCGATTGGGACTGTAGCCCCGGAGCCATATGCTCGCCGGGCTACGATGACCACTGCCTCCGTGCTTGCGAGACCTCGGCTGATTGTAGGGCCGAGGGCTATGTCTGCGCCGATGACGGCCATGGTCGTCGTGTATGTGTCGGCGGCGCCACCGGCGGCGGGGCACCCGGGGATGCCTGCGCCGCGCAATGGGAGTGCGGCGGCGAGGAGCACGGCCTGTGCTTTCCGCATTGGCCGGGCGGCTACTGCATGATTGATTGCTCGGCGGGAGGCGCTCAGGACTGCCCCGACGGTAGTGAGTGTCTGCCCCTGGACGACGGCCTCGAGCATTGCGTGGCCGCCTGTGTGTCCGAGGCCGACTGCCGCTCCGACGAGGGTTACGTGTGCCAAACGCTCGACCCTTTGAACGAGGTCGGCTTCTGCCGACCCGCGTGCGCCTCGCAGCACGATTGCTTCGCGGACCTGCCCCACTGTGAGGTCCTGTCGGGTCTTTGTGTCGAGTGCACCGAGTCGCATCACTGCGGGGAGGCACTTGAATGCGTGAATTGGACTTGCGTGGAAACCGGTGGCGATGATGGCGAAACCTGCGCGAGCGACGTGGACTGCGACGGATACTGCATATTCGAGGACGAACGGGGCTGGCGCGATGGATACTGCAGCCGGTCGTGTCACAGCGATGAGGACTGCAGCGAGGGAGCCGTCTGCTCGCAAGGTTACAACGACAACTGCTTCATCTCATGCGAGAGCGACTCTGATTGCAGGGCCGAAGGCTATGTGTGCGCCGATGACGGTACGGGGCTAAACGTGTGCGTCAGTGGAGCCACCGGTGATGGGGCGCTTGGGGCCGCCTGCGAGAACTACTGGGATTGCGCTGGACGGGAGGACGGCTTCTGTCAAAAAGGCGATTGGCCCTTCGGTTACTGCTCGGTCTACTGCGATCCCGAGGCTGACGAGCCCTGCCCCGACGGCGGCGAGTGCCACCGTCTCGGAGAGCTGGACATATACCAGTGCATCGCTTCGTGTGAGGAAAGCGCTGACTGCAGGACGGAGGATGGGTATGTGTGCGATGCTGGCCTCTGCGTGCCGCCCTGCCAATCCAATGAGGATTGCCCGTCCGAGCAATCGCCGTACTGTGCCGTCGACTTGGGCCTTTGCGTGGAGTGCACCGACGACGCCCATTGCGGCGACAAGGTGTGTGATCACAACGCTTGTGTTGATCTCACGGCGCTGGATGGCGAGCCTTGCGAGGAAGACGACGAATGTGTTGGCTTCTGCGGCACTCAGCAAGACTTCGGGTGGCTCGACGGTTACTGCACGCGCGCCTGCGTCGCCGACGCCGATTGCGGGAGAGAAGCCGTCTGTTCTCCGGCCCATGATAACCTTTGTATGCGATCGTGTGGCTCACATGAGGATTGCGTCCGAGATGGTTACATCTGTGTCGACGACGGTCAGGGCGGAGGCGTCTGTGCCGGCGGAGCAGCGGGGGAAGGCAGCGTGGGAGACGCGTGCGAGGGCCAGTGGGACTGCGGAGGATACGAGTACGGAAAGTGTCTCGAGGACTGGCTCGGTGGGTACTGCGTCATCGATTGCTCGGCGGGCACCTCCCAGACCTGTCCGCTGGGTAGCGAATGTCTGATGGTCGACGCGGAATCAGGCCTCTCCTACTGCGTGGCGACCTGCGATGACGCGGACGACTGCCGAACCGCCGAGGGCTATGTTTGTCAGGGCTTCGGCGACATGTCGGAGCACGACCTATGCTGGCCTGCGTGCCTTTCGAACGCGGACTGTTTCGACAGTGGCTTGGCTTACTGCCATGAGCAATCGGGTCTTTGCGTGGAGTGCGTCGAGGATGAGCACTGCGGCGAGATGGTTTGCGAGGACCATGAGTGCGTGGCCGAGGACTGACCGAGTTTGCTGAACCGAAAATCCGAGGCGGCACGCAGTCTCGGTATTCAGTCGACCTAGATACGCAACCCGGAGAAGCGGCTCAAATCAAAGCTGGTGACATTGCTTGCTCGCTCGGGACAACCGCTATAGAAATGCCGTCCGCACGAACCGCCTTCGCAGTCGAAGGAGGTTCTCCTCGCAGGCCTTGGCGCGAAGCCTGCGTGCCGACACGTTCATCCCGTCCAGCGGCGGCAACTCCTCCCGCAGTATCTCCAACGCCTCCCATGCTCGCTCGGTCAAGGCTGTCCCGACGGCCAGGAACTCCAACTCCTCTATTCTGCTAAGAGGGGAGTAACGAACGAGCCTGCCGTTCAGCTTGAGCCGACCCGCTCTCTCGAGAACGAGCACCGACAGCTCCTTGAACCTCGAGCGTCCAACGCCGAGGCTTCTCATGACTGCGAGTAGTGCTTCTCGATCGTCGGCTGCTTCGCCGGCGACCTTCTCGAGCGCAGCGACTAGTTCGGGGTCGTCGTTCGCTTCGGCGCTGTATCGCGCCCTCGACTCAACGCCGCACAGCGCTGCAAGGTGGTCATTGAGATATATCCCCAAACGTCGGCGGTACATGGTCTCTCTCCCGTCACGGCTCGTCTTCTCCGGCGCCCTCGGCGACTGCTATCGTCCAAGCGGCGTTGACGAGGCCGATATGACTGAAGGCTTGAGGAAAGTTGCCTACCATCTCCCCGCTATCCGAGGAGACCTGCTCGGAGAGAAGGCCCACTTCGTTGGCATGGCTGACGCAGCGCTCGAGGATGGCCCGCGCCTTCCTGGTGTCTCCGGCGAGCGCGCGTGCCTGCGCGAGCCAGAATGAACAGAGCAAGAACGCTCCCTCGGTCCCTTCGAGCCCGTCGTCGGCGGTATACCGGTAGAGGAGACCGTTTCGATCCGACAGTCGGTACTCGAGCGCGTCCATTGTCGAGAGCGCCCGGGGGTCGTTCGCGGGGAGAAGACCCATGATCGGAAGCAGCAGAGTCGAGGCATCAAGCACGTTGTCATCGAGTGCCTGGGTAAAGGCGCCCAGCCCTGAATTCCATCCTCGGGTGAGGATGGTCGATCGAATCTCCTCTCGAACTTTGTACCATTCGGATACCTTTTCGGCGGCATGGAGAAGGTCCGCAAGGGCGACGGCCCGGTCGAGGGCCACCCAGCACATGAGCTTCGAATGCAGAAAGTGCTTCTCCCCTCCGCGGACCTCCCAGATGCCGCGATCCTTCTCTTGCCATCTCCGTCTCGCCGCTTCAGCAACCTCTACCAGAAAACGGAGCGTCGTGGGGCTCGAGTCACCCAGGTAGTCGCGTAGCTGATGGGCGGCGTCCATGACTTCGCCGTAGACGTCAATCTGCCGCTGCGACCAAGCCGCGTTTCCAACCCGAACCGGGCTGCTCCCGCGCCAACCCGATAGATGCCGCAGCTCACGCTCGAAGAGGTCGTGTTCGCCGCCGACGCCGAACACTATCTGCATGTCGAGGCCTTCCTGTATCTGCGACAACGCGGTTCCAGCCATATAATCAAAGAACTTCTCGGCTTCATCCGGACACGCCGCGACCCAAAGCGCGTTGAGGGTTAGGCTTGCGTCCCGGACCCACGTGAACCGATAATCCCAGTTCCGAGTTCCGCCTACGTCCTCGGGAAGTGATGTCGTGGGAGCCGCTACTATCGCGCCGGTGGGGTAGTAAGTCAGAGCCTGCAGCACCCTTCCGCTGTGATGCACCATCTCGCTGTAGGGGCCTTGATAGCGCTGGTGCCTTCGGGACCAGCGGCGCCAGGCATCTATAGTGCCCTCGAAGTACCTGTCGAACTTGTCTTCCGGCCAGTGCCGGGGCGTCGTATCCGAGGAGCAGCGAGCCTCGAGGGCGAATCTCAGCGTGTCCCCCGCATCCAGCCGCACCAGAGCATGCCCCCCCTTCAAGCCCATGGTGAGGGCCAGGGAAGTTGAGAGAAAGAGACGAACCGCTCCCCCGGTCCCACGCACACCGCCGGGCGCGTTCTCGAGGCGCGGGATGACGAGCCCGTACTCCGGCTTTGGGCGAAACTCCACCTTTAAGGCAACGCTGCCCGACAAGCATCTCGCTCTACGCAAAAGCGCGTGCGGCGTATGAGCGCCGAGGTCATGCTCGTCCTCGTTTGGGCCCACCGCCAGTAGATCTTCGAGGCAAAGGACGCCTCCTTCCGTCATAAACTCGGACCGGAGGACCATGGTCTCGGGCAAATACGTGCGGGTCACTGAGCTATTGCGTTCCGGGCACAAGCTGAAATGTCCACCTTCATTGTCCAATAGGCGGGTGAACAATGAGGGGCCGTCAAAGCGATAGAGTGGCATCCAATCTACGGAACCGTAACGGCTCACGAGTGCAGAGGTGTGGCAGTCCGAAACCAACGCGTAGTCCGCTATCGATGTCGCTGTCATCCGATTCCCTTCGCTCGCCCGTGCTTGCCGTGTCGTGCTTCCGTCGTCACTCTGGGGCGCGCGACCGCTCACGCGTGCTCCCACTAGTTAGTCACTACGGTTTGCGAGGGCAAAGTTCGGGCAGACGGCAGGCGAGTCGGTGTTATAGGCAGCCACTTTTCTATTTGGCCATCGACCTGCCGAGCCGGGCGACATGCCGCGACAGCGACAGCGACGCTTGACATAGTGGAAAGACGCATCTAGCTTGCCACGCATATCGGGAGTTGCGCATATGGGAAAGACGGCATCCTTCTTCAAAGCTCTATCCGATCAAACGCGGGTATCTTGCCTGCTGCTTCTTTCCACGGAGCGAGAGCTCTGCGTTTGCGAACTGGTCGAGGCGCTGGATGCCCCACAGTCTCTCGTATCACGCCACCTGGCGCAGCTTCGGGCATCCGGCATTGTGGAGGACCAGCGAAGAGGACAGTGGGTTCACTACCGCATGAGTCCCGATCTTCCCCAGTGGGCTCTGGAGGTGCTCGAGATCGTAGGCCGTGCCGAGGCGGAATCCGAGGAAATCATCGAGGCACGGCGGCGGCTCGCCTCGATGCTCCCAAGGCCCCCGGGAAGATGTGACGAAAGATGACAAGGCCAAGCATTCTGTATCTTTGCACTGGAAACTCCTGCCGATCGCAGATGGCGGAGGGGTACACCCGCTACCTCGGCGGTCACCGAGTCAGAGTCGCTTCGGCGGGACTCGAGGCACACGGCAAAAACCCCCGTGCAATAGCCACAATGGCCGAGGACGGCGTCGACATCTCGAATCAGGAGTCTACCCAAGTGACCGACGAGATGCTCTCCGATGCGAATATCGTAGTCACCGTCTGCGGCCACGCGGACGAGAGCTGTCCCGTTTTGTCGCCCGGAACCAGACGTGTCCACTGGCCCATCGACGATCCGGCAAAGGCTACCGGAACCGAGGAGGAGATCACCGGCAAGTTTCGTGCAGTCCGAGATGAGATTCGTGCTCGAGTGAAGGCGCTTCTTATGGAGGAGACAAGCAAGTGACCGAACAGGAACAAGCCGTCGAGCAGCAATCAAAAGGACAGGATACCCAGCCCGGTAAGGAATGGGGTTATTCGAAAAGTATCTCTCGGTCTGGGTCGCGGTGGCATTTTCCTCGACCTGCTCGTCCACGAACCACCGAAGGAAGCTCTGGCTGGCGTGGTCTCGCTCCTCCAGGGCCAGATCGACGAGATCATTGAGCCTGCCCGTTACGATCCGCTCGTGCGCCAGCGCTCCCTCGAAGACCTGTGGGAAGCCGAAAGCCAGATGCACGGGGCTCTACCTCTATCAGAAGGCTAAGGCACTGCGTAGGCGATGAGGTGGGCTCGGAAATAGTGGAAACCAAGCAACCCGATTTCTTTTGTACACGGAGTGCGCCGCGGAACCTCGTTCACAGGTTTCGTGCATTGTTTGGGTTCGAACCTGGATCTCGACGGGAAGACCACTGGGGCTGACCACGGTTGTGTGTATTGAGCGGTATCCGTTGCGCTTGGGCGTTGCGATGTAGTCGTCGTATTCGCGTGGCAAGACTGGGAACGCGGAATGAATGCCGCGAATCAGTCGATAGCAGTCGCGCGTATGTCGGGTGATCGCGCGGATGCCAATGACGTCGAGTATTTCATGGGCGTCGAGGAACTTATCCAGCATCTTTTGCGAAGTCGATACAGTACTCTTGATGCGGCCATACACCTGGATATCGGGGTTCAAGGGGCACGCAAGAGCCTGGATTTCTTCCATCATGTGAAGAAGTGCGTGCTCTTGGCCGACATCTCCGCGTTCGAGATAGACCGTGGCTCGTTGAAGATGGCCAATGGCGGGAATGGTTTCCAGCTCTGCCGGCATTGAAATACTTGAGTTCGAGCCATTTCGCGCCTTGTTAGTCTTCTGAGTCTGCATCAGTGCTCTCCCTGTTGTAGACGTGCATCTTCCGGGCAAGAAACCCTTTCGCAAGGGCACGACTTCAACGGTCCGAGGTCGACCAAGAGGATTTCGGTTGTCTCGTGGACCGTGAGTGAGAGCGAGCGTTCGCTCGAAACCCCGACCCCGTCGCCCGTTGTGAGGACGATGTCATTCAGTGTTGCCTCGCCGTAGATCATATGTAGCCAGGCGCTTCGTTTTGGTTCGAGTTCGTGGACGAAGTGGTGTCCGGGATCGAGAATGGACGAATAGATGAGTGCGTTTTGTTGGATTCGCAGGGACTCCTTTCGGCCATCAGGTGATGCAACGACGCACAACACGTTGCGGCGCTGTCCAGCCGTGAAGTGCGCTTGCTCGTGACCAGGTGCGAGTCCCAACTGCGAGGGCCGCAGGGAAATCCGAAAGAAATGCACCCAGTCGGATCGCGACACACTCGTTTCTATATGCCGGATGCGGGCGCCTGTGGACATGCACTGGAACTCGCCAGCGTGAACCACACCCGATTTCCCCGTGGTGTCCTCCTGCGAGAGAGCTCCTTTGTAGACGTACGTGACCAACTCCGTTTCGTCGTCGCAATGGGGCTCGGTGCTGTCACCTTTCGGAAGACGCAACTCATCGAAGGCGACCAGGAAACCGAAGGCATCGATGCAGGAGCTCCAGATGTCTTGCCGGCCTTGTTTCACATGGAGGCGCTGGCTATTGCGAAGAAGCTTGATCATCAGCTCGTATTTCTCGCAAGTCCGGGGCGTCTACGAGTAGCCGTTCGACGAAACGCGGAAGCAGACGACACAATAAATCGACACGTGCCTTCGATGCTTGCGATTGTGATTGGATCGACGGGTTTGGATGGGTCGACATGAAGGCCCTGGAGCCCGAAGATGTCGATGATATCGCGGAGCTTGCATTGGAAGGGACAGCCTCCTGCCTTTTCGACCTGCTTCATGTCTCATCCTCCAATAATCCCTACGAAGTAACGGCGTTTTGTCTGGCTGAGTGTGCCCACCGCCCTTGGCAACGGAAATTGGGCGTCGGTAACCAGGCAAGCGCGAGCTTGAGCCTCAACGCTAGCCATCAAACTGAAAGCAGATTGCGTGCCAGACAAGATTGTGGCGCAAATACAGAGCGTTACGCATTGGGGAACGGTTCGGTCACTTGGACGTGCAATCAAAATGTTCTTCCAAGCTTTCAACGTGAGCTATTCCCGGCAGGCGGAGCGAGGCAGTGGAGGTGGCCGCCGATCTGGTGCCGGAGATGCTGTCAGATTCGCGGTTGGCGAAGGCGTGCCGTTAGCATGCGCTGCTCGGTGCCTCGGGTCGAATCCTCCGCTGGGTCGCAAGACGTACAAGCGGATGTGCCGCGGATCGGAAGTCGAGAAGGGGTTTCGGCCGGCCTCATTCCTCCGAATTCATCGTGCGCGGTCCGCTCCGGCAATCCGGGCACGTCCGGTGAAGCCAAACTTCTTGAGTTTTCGGTAAAGAGTGGCCGAGCCTATTCCGAGCTGTCGGGCTGTGCGCGTCTGGTTCCCATCGTTCATTTCCAGCACCGCAAGGATGTAGTCTTTTTCAATCTCGTCAAGCGGTTGTACGGTGCCATCACGAACTACGGGTTTTTGAAACGCTTGCCGAACCTCATCGGGCAGATCCTCGAGATCCACGCGACTTCCTCTAGCGAGCGCGACGGCGCGCTCCATGGTGTTCTCCAACTCTCGTACGTTACCGGGCCAATCGTAACGCAGGAGCTGATCGGCGGCGCTCGGGGTAAGACCCGATATCTTGCGATCCATCCGAAGCGCGGCGTCTGCAAGCATCAGCCGGGCAAGAGGCAAGATATCCTCCCTGCGATCGCGAAGTGGGGGAACGAATAGCTCTACGACCTTGATGCGGTAATAGAGATCTTGCCGAAAGGTGCCTTCGGCGACCCCGTGGGCCAGGTTACGGTTGGTGGCGGCGAGAACCCGTATATTCACCGGTCGGCTCTTGTTCTCCCCGACTCGCCGAATCTCTCGCTCTTGAAGCACGCGCAGGAGCTTGACCTGCATGCCTGGAGAGACCTCTCCAATCTCGTCCAGAAGCAGGGTTCCATGGTTGGCCGCCTCGAAGAGTCCGGGACGGTCCGACTCCGCACCAGTGAATGCACCACGTGCGTGCCCGAAGAGCTCACTTTCGAACAGCGTCTCGCTGATGGCGCCGCAGTTGACGGCGACGAACGAACCGGCGGCACGGGTCGACTCGTCGTGAACCAGTCGCGCGATTCGCTCTTTTCCCACTCCGCTTTCGCCGGTAATGAGTACCGAGGCATCGACCTTGGCCACGCGCTGCGCCAGATCCACAATGCCCCTCATCTTCGGGCTTTTGGCAACGAGTCCCAGTGGATCCTCCACGTCACGAACTGCACGTACGAGTGCCCGACGTTGTCCCTGGAGCTTGACCTCCGCCGCCTTCAAGGTGTCCATGACCCGAGCGAGGGAGACATCGAGGCACTCCTTGAGGCGCCCCTGCTCGAAGAAGCTCAGATCCTCGGCCCGTTCTTCACCCCATTTCTGGCGCGTGCGCCCCAGGATGTGGCACGCCGCGTGACCCTGTCCCAGGCAGCGATCTTCGAGGACAAATATCTCCTTACCGGCGGTTTGACTGACGTAACCGCTCATCAGCCCGCAAATCGTCCAGCACACGGGCGAATCTGAGCGCCCGAAGTGCAGTAGATGCTGCTCCGCCTCGTAGGATGCGAGCAGCATAGCCCCCTTATTCGTGAGGATGTTCTCACTGCCGGGCTGGACGAGAAAGAGGCCTCCAAGGGTGGAGATATGAGAGCCCGCACGTAGCCAATCTCCCTTTTGGGACCACTTGAACTCATCTCTCATGGCCGTCGCCATCCGCCATCCATGGGCGAACCCGAACTGGGTCAGCACCGCGCGAGCCGCGGTCAGGCCAAAGTTGTCAACTAGGTACTGCCTAAGAAGCCCCATAGCCACGGCGTCAATAAGAAGGGCGCGTTGCCCCGCGAATCGGATCACGCCCCCTTCCGGGTCCAATTCCAGCAACTCCTTGTGGTGCAGATCTTCGACGCGCATAACTGTTCCCCTTCGATTTGAATGCAGCCTGCGTCATTTCGATGGAATGGACAACCCCTAACGGCCGACTCGATGTGGTCAGAGCAGATGCCGTCCAACAAGAACTCCGCTCATTCAGTGGGCTACGAAGGAGAGAAAAGACAGTGGATGAGAGAGCCACCGGAAATGTTGGTCCACCAAAGAGCTAACCCGGAATGCGAGTAGAAAGCCTGTTCGCCCTCACTCTCCTGTTTTGGCCCATGGTTTGCAGTGCCTCAACCGCACCTTGGAAAGAGGAGGATGTCGTGGATACGAACGAAACAAATGTCGGGAAGATGGAATCGCAACTCGAGCGGTGGGCTGCACAGATCGATGACCTAGCAGAAAAGGCTAAAAATGCGGGTGCCGCCGCGAAGGACGACTATCGTAAATTACTGGACGAGTTTAAGGCGAAGTTTGATGCCGCTCAGTCCCAATTCGACGAACTCAAGACTGCTTCCGGCCAGAAGAAGACCATGTTGGGCGATAGCTTCAAGAAGGCCTGGGGAGATGTCGAGGAAGTCGTCATAAAGCTGAATAGATAACGCCTAGTTTCCTGGTCACGAGGGCAAAAGGAGAACCACCATGCAATGGACCATAGCAATAATCTTTCTTCTCCTATGGGCGCTCGGCTTGGCTACTTCGGTCACGTTGGGGGGATTCATTCATGTGGCACTAGGGGTAGCTATAGCTTTGATTGCCACTCAGTTCATAAAAGCGAGATGCGCGACTCCTTCCACGGAGCGCCGAGTCGTTGAGAAAAGCAAAGCAGCAAGCTGACCGTATTACTGAAGACATTATTCGCCGGGCAATCTCACCACACTCACCGAGCAAATGCGCAACGCCATGATGGAAGCCGATCAAACCGTCAAGGCTTTGGATTCAGCGAGGCGCCAAATAGATGAACTGACGAACTAGCTTCAAAGGCGTTGAGTTGAGTCAGCTACCTTAAAGCTTTGGCGCAGCTCTGGCTACGGCGTCCTAAAGCAGGATGAAATGCGCGCAGACACGCTCAGGGTCGTTTCGGTGGAGGAGTTGGTCGCGGCCGTCTTCGACACAGCGTAGGAGTACAGCAACGATTCGAAAGAGGTTTTACGCATGGCTACGGAGAGGTGTTTTACATGGTCGGTACGCGACCAAAATGATGGCTTAGCCAGGTCGTTGTCATGCAGTTTCCTGCGCGTTCCCTCCGAGTCGGGCGCCAAGCGCCTGAATTCATACCATTTCAAAATGTGGCTCGAATCCTGCCTTAGCATGCTTCAGATCTAATCACCGATACCCTCATCAAGGACAGAATTATGAAAAGGACATTCAGCATACTCGCGACGACTGTCGCGCTTCTTCTACTCACCTCTTCCATTGCATGCGGCCCCGATGACGGAAACGGCCTTGATGACGGAAACGGCACCGACAACGGAAATGACACCGACAACGGAAATGACACCGACAACGGAAACGGCACCGACAACGGAAACGGCACCGACAACGGAAACGGCACCGACGGCGTGCCACCCGAGGTCACCTCGAATCATCCCCTCGACGGCGCATTGGACGTGCACCTCAACACAAGCGTCCAAGTCACGTTCAGCCAGTCGATGGCGCCAGGCTCATTCACGGCCGACACCCTCTGGGTAACCTCCGAAAATTCAGGGGTGGCCGTCGAGGGAAGCTACATCTACGCGGATTCGACGGCGGTGTTCTGGCCGGCCCAGCACTTGGATGAAGACACTACATATATCGTGACTGTGACCACTGGTGTCACGAGCGCCGACGGCGGCGAGCTCGAGGCCGACTTCGTCTGGGAGTTCACCACCGGTAACGACTACGCGCTGGGCGAGCCCGTCAATCTAGGTACCGCCGGTGACTACGTCATCCTCGCCAAGAGCGGCATCTCGACCGTGCCCACTTCCGCCATCACGGGCGATATCGGCATCTCGCCGGCCTCTGCCACCTACATCACGGGGTTCTCGTTGACCGCCGATTCCACAGAGACGTTCTCGACCTCGCCTCAGGTGACCGGAAGCATCTACGCGTCCGATTACGCGGTACCCACGCCGTCCAATCTGACCACGGCCGTCAGCGATATGGAGACGGCCTTCACGGATGCCGCGAGTCGTGCTCCCGACATCACCGAGCTCGGGGCGGGCGACATCGGTGGCCTGACCCTCGCGCCCGGCGTCTACCAATGGGGCACCGGTCTGCTGATCCCCACTGATGTGACGCTGGACGGAAGCTCCACCGACGTCTGGATCTTCCAGATCGCCCAGGACCTCACCATGGCTGGTGCGACGGATATATTCCTGACCGGAGGCGCCTTGGCCAAGAATGTCTTTTGGCAGGTTGCCGGCAAGGTGGAGATCGGCACCACGGCACATTTCGAGGGAATCATCCTCACGCAGACCTCGGCCACTCTGGAGACGGGAGCGTCGTTGGACGGGAGAATCCTGTCGCAGACCGCGGTCGATATCGATGCCAGCACGATCGTGGCGCCCGCGCAGTAAACGACATACAGGCATAGGAGTTCCCCGCCACCGTATGGTGGCGGGGAAGCGGTGTCATTGGGAGCCCGAGCGGTAGGGCATTGAACGTGTCGTTTGAATTTCGGGGCTCTTCAGGGAAGGTGTTTGAAAAGATTTATAACGGGGTGTTACGTGACCTTGGTATCAGCGATAAAGAAGTGGAAGAATTCATAAGAGAGAACCGAGAGTTAGCTGTGAAGCTGGCTCAAGGCGAGAGAAGTATATAGAAATAGCCCGGCAGCAACTTCTTTTTTGCGGCATGAACGTAGCACCGTCGCTGCAAATCCAACGGCTTTGGGTTCTGGAGGGATCTCTATTGTTAGGATTAGTGGACCCAGTGCTCAGTAACCCTGTCTAGGCTTTCCTTTTAACCGAACGAGGTTTCGCCACATGGAGGTAAGATGAGTCATGTAAAGATCGGGTGGGGAGGGGCTTTTCTCTTCTTCTGTCTCGTTACTCTCACTCTCATGCCCGCGGCGTGCGGAGGCGGGGTCAGCAGCGAGCATGCCGCTCGACAGGCCTATATGGGCCTCGATCATGCGGTTGATCGAGCGCTGAAGCTCGCGATGAGAGGTTACAACGCCGCGACGAGCGCGCACATACCCGACCAGAGCGAGCCGGGTGATGAGTCGGGGACCATGGTCGTCGGGGGCAAGGTCGATGCCGGCGAGTCCGCGAACAAGGTAATAACCGTGACGGTAGCTCTGGATGAGTACAGCGACGGAGTCTTGGAGGATGAGGACGGAGATGATCTCTTCATCGTCTACTTCACGGAAGAAACGGAAGAAGAGGAAGGAATCCTGCCGGTGCTGGACCTCAAGTTAAAGGGGATGCCTGACGGCACCTTCGATGGCACTCTGGAAGGGCATTTCTTGATGGAAGGAGACCTCGATGGAAGAGTGACTCTGGACCTTCAGATAGAAGGGGTTCTTGAGGAGGTAGCGGGCTCCGATGGAGAAATCAGAAGGAAGCCTGGAACGGTTACGGTGATTGGAACTGCCACCAGCCGCTATGGCGAGTTCGAGGTGAGCATTCAACTTTGATTGCGATCCCGCTAGAAGTAGAATCGGATGTGGGCCCCGAAGTTGCCGAGGCCAAGCCCGATCTCAGGCAGGATGCCAAGGCCGGGACGATACTCGAGCACGATGTCGAGGGGGATGACCTTGAGGTTCATCTCGAGGCCGGCCACGGCTTCCACAGCCATACCTATACCCGAGTTCCAAAGCGATACGCCCGGGCCGAACCCCAGGTTCCATCCCAGCGCGAAGTGCTCGGCGGAGTGAATGATGGGCATCAAGAACAAGAGGTCTGCACCAACGGAGATACCGTCCTGCCGCTGGTCGTGGTGCCAGTAGTGGTGCCGGCCAAAGGCATGGGTACCTACAGTGGCCTGAACCGCCATCATGTCCGCCATGACGTACTTTCCTGAAAGGCCACTTGCGTAACCCTGACCTAACCCGATCCCGATGCTGCCCGACGTACGCATCAAGGATCCGGCATGAGCTTCGCCAGCGGTCGAGAAGAGGGCGACTGCCATCACCAGGGTCATCAATAGTCTTCGAATCATTTCGTCTCCCAGAGTTTCGTAAGTGTTAGTGGCCCAAACCATGTCGTTTTCAATATTTTGTCCTTGATGGCATCGTTGATTGGGTCCGAAGCCTGCCAAAGCAGGATTCGAGCCACATTCCGAAATGGTGTGAACTCAGCCACTTGACGGCCACTTGAGGTCCGATCCGGCAGGAACGCGCCCAATCAACATGGGGGCAATGCCGTTCATTTTGACTTGATGCGCGAGGGGGGTGAGCCTGTGGGGCAGCGCAAAGGCTCCAATTGCCGCGTTTATGCTCTTGGATCGCAACTTGCAGATAGACTGTCTGGATCGAAAGAACGATTCGCTGGTGTCCTTTACATTCCATGGTCCCCAGCGGAGACAAGACAACCTGATAATGGGACGAAAACCGCGGCCCAGAGGAAAAAATAATAATATGGAAGCCCAACTTTTTAGTTATGTTTTCGGGATAGGCCTTTTGGGGATCGGGGCGATAGCGCTGCTGTCATCGACATTTTTTACGGTGGAGCAACGAACCACGGCCATAGTTCAGCGCCTCGGTAAGTTTGTTCGGCAGGAAGAGCCAGGCATCGGCGTCAAGATTCCCTTCATCGAAAAGGTGGTGGGTCGCGTCAATCTGCGCGTCCAGCAACTTGACGTCGAGATCGAGACCAAGACAGAAGATAACGTGTTCGTCCGAATGGTCGTCGCGGTTCAGTATTTCGTCTTGCCGGAGAATGTCTACGACGCGTTCTACAAACTCGAAAACGCAAATCGCCAGATTACTTCATTCGTTTTCGATGTGGTGCGAGCCCAGGTTCCCAAGATCAAGCTCGACGAAGTATTCGAGAAGAAGGACGACATCGCCGACATCGTGAAAAGCGAGCTTTCTCAGGTAATGGAAGGGTTCGGCTACGGAATCCTCAAGGCACTGGTCACGGACATTGATCCCGATGCCAAGGTGAAGGAGTCGATGAATGAGATCAACGCGGCGCAGCGGATGAGGGTAGCGGCCACTGAAAGAGGCGAGGCCGATCGGATTCTGAAGGTCAAGTCTGCCGAGGGCGAGGCCCAAAGCAAGGCCCTCCAGGGTCGCGGCATTGCCGATCAACGCCAGGCTATTGTAGCGGGCCTCCGCGATTCGGTGGATGAGTTTCGAAAATCGGTGCCCGGAACGACGGCCAAGGACGTAATGAACCTGGTGCTAATGACGCAGTACTTCGACATGCTCAAGGAGATCGGTGCATCGTCGCGAACCAATGCGATCCTGATTCCACATTCGCCGGGCAATCTCACCACACTCACCGAGCAAATGCGCAACGCCATGATGGAAGCCGATCAAACCGTCAAGGCTTCGGATTCAGCGACGCATGTATCTCCAATCGCGTTGGAGGAGGCTCGAGGGGCCACAGGCATCAAGGGAAACTCGAGACACAAGACATCGGGAAATTTCGACCGCACCAACATTCCGAAGCCTAACAAGTAAACGCCAAATAGATGAACTGACGAAGTAGCTTCAAAGGCGTTGAGTTGATTCAGCTATCTAAAGCCGCGGCGCAACTCTGGCTACGGCGTCCTAAAGGAGGATGAAATGGGCGCAGACACGCTCAGGGTCGTTTCGGTAGGGGAGTTGGTCGCGGCCGTCTTCGACACAGCGGAGGAGTACAGCAGCGATTCGAAAGAGGTTTTACGCATGGCTACGGAGACAGTGTTTTACATGGTCGGTACGCGTTCAAAAGAGATATGCTCCCTGCTGCTGCCCTCGTCGGGTCCGAAGACTCGGCCGATGTCCACAGCGCGCTGATTCGCTACAGTTCGGCCCTTTGTTCACTGTGGGGGTCTGACCTCGATCTCGGGGTGTGCCGAACCCCGGGTACAGGTTCGGCGTTCCGATTCTTGAGTAAAGAGGACCGAAGCCGCACCTAACAAGAACCAACCCACACGACCCGAGTGATATCTTTTTGTTGCTGTGCTCGATCGTGTTTTTGGGCGTATGCGGCCGAATACTTCTGAAAACGGTCAGGACGCAATCGGTCGAGCCAGGAAAAAGAAACCGGTTACCGGGGACAGGACGGGGTGGAGGTCTTGTGCGGCTTGGGTTTCTCCAGCCATGGCCACCGCGTTCTGACGTCGCGACATCTCGCCGCCCCGTGGGGTCCGGAGCCGTTACTTGGGCGACAGCGTCATCGAACGCATTACGGTCGGCAGGTTCTGATCGTCCGGCAGGCTGTCGAAGTCGCCGTATATGAAGTACACCTCGTCTTCGCCGGATATCAGCGTCACCGGGCGCCACTTGCCTCTGAAGTCGGCACCCGTCTCCTTCCACTCGATGCCGTCGTAGGCGCCGACGACTTGATAGATGGGATAGTGCTCATCTTCCTCCGGGTCGTGGTCCAGTTCGAAGAACATGCACGCAGCGTAGAGGTTGCTCCACGAGTCGACCGCGATCGCGAAGGGATCCTGGCACCAATCGGGCGTGATGCTCTCGATGGTGGAGAGCGAGGAGACCCGGTAGATACCTCGCGGATACCAGTGCATGAAGTAGATGGTGCCGTCCGGCGCCACGGCGATCCGCGCCCTCTCGGCCGGGACATCGGTGTACTCGCCTGTGTAGTCGAGAAGGGTCTGCCAGCCGCCATCCTTCAGGCCGTGGATGCGCAGGGTGGCGTCATCGGCACCGAACTCGACGAGGCTGTAGATGACGTAGAGAGTGTCGCCGAAGGCGTCGACGGCGATGTCGGTGACCGGCTCGTCGGAGGTGAGGTAGCCGTCGCCTCCGGCGCCCACCCAGTCGGACCCCGAAAGGCGAAGGACACGCAGTCTTTCATTGTCCGGGCTGACGATGGCCACGTGCGGTTGGTCGTCGTGCACGGCGACCGTGACGAAGCTCGGTTTCTCTTCGTAGCCGAAGTGACCGGCCGCGAGGTTCTCGGACCACGATCCTCCGCTGAGTTCGTAGACGTGGGCCGTGTCTTCGTCGAGGGCCGAGAAGTAGAGCTTTCCGCCGCCCGCCGCGACGGTGATTTTCGTCCTCACCAGGTTCGAGTCCAGGATCTCCTGGGGTAGGTCCGGAAGAGCCGCCCACTCCTCGTTCGACAGCTCCGCTAGGCTCGGCCTGCCATACGGATATGCGCCGGCGTCCTCGCTGGCGGCGACATAAACGGACCCGTCATCATGAGCGCCGTCGACCGCCAGGACGACTCCTTCTCCGCTGGAGGCGGGCACTTCACCGAGGTCCTCGTAGTCGAAGTCTCCGGGCGGCGGATCGACCGGATCGGTGTACTCCGGAGCGGAAGAGTCCACTCGGCCCATCACCTCGTTACTCAGCGGTCCTTCGATACCCTTGTCGCTCAGAGCTCTCACGGCCAGCCTCGTGTCGGAGGTCGTGAAATGAACGAACTGGGTTTCCTGAATCCAGTCCGATACCGACTCGACGATCTCCAAGGATCCGCCGCTGATCGCGACAGTGTAGACCTGATACCGGTCGCCGTGCGTGACGGGTGACCACGAGACGACGATGGCGTCGCTGTAGTCGCCGTCGCTCGCGGTGATCTCGGGGCGGCCGGGGATGTCGGCGTCGCCCCGGTGCGCGGAGGCCACATCGGAGGGTGCTCCCTCGCCATGCTCGTTCATTGCGGTGACGAAGTAGAAGTAGACTCGTCCGGTTTCTGTGTCGTCGTCGTGGTAATAAGCCCTGCTGCTCGCTCCCATGGAATCGGCGGTCAGCTCGTGGAGGAGGCTGAAGTCGCCGGTCACGGTGCCCGCCGTGTCGGGATCCACCCCTTCTTCATAAGCCAGGCGATAAATCCGATACAAGTCCGCCGTCGCGACCTGCTCCCAGTGAATATAGATCGAGACCCCCGCGCCTTCCGCGCGAAGGTCGCCGGGAGCCGGCGGAGCCTCGTCGGGGCTGTGGGCGCCCGCGTAACCCGAAACGTAGTCCGCCGAGGGATCGCTCTCGGCCCAGTCGATCCTCGCCCTGACCTTGTAGTAGTACCGCTTGCCGACGTCGATGTTCGTGTCACTGTAGGTTACGATGTCGTCTTCGGGCTGAATCCACTGGTAGCCGTCTCCCGTGTAGGAGCCGTCGAGCAGCGGCTCTCCTTCCGCCCTCAGGACCTGGTACTCGGCCCCCTCGACGGGCAGCCAGCGCACGATGATCGAGTCCGGCTCGCCCTCGCTTGCATCGACCATCACGGGAGCCGGCACGGGTGGCATGTCGAACGGCGCGACTAGGCTGAAGGCCGTCTCGCCGTACTGCTGGTGCATGGCGCGAACCCGGTAGTAGTAGGTTTGGCCTCGCTCCAAGCTGTCGTGGTCCTCGAACATCATGGCGACCGACCCGTCGACCTCGCCGATGCGATGTTGATGCTCCGGCTCCGTGCCGCGCACTATCTCGTACCGTACGCCCTGTACGTCGACGGCGTCCCACTCGACGCGCACGAAGCCCCCTGCCTCCATATGGGTGGCGACGACGTTCTTCGGGGGAAGGAACGGTGGCACCTCGACCGTCAGCTCGTTTGACCATGGGCCGGTCTTTCCGTTGTGGGCGCGCACTTGGTAAAGGTAGGAGTGGCCGGGGGTGAAGCCGCCAGGCAGATCCCGTCCGCCGTCGGTGAAGTCCCACCTGTCTCCCCAGTGGATCTGGCGAAAGTCCGCCCCACCATCGACGTCCGCCCGTTGCAGCTCGTACGCCGAGGCGCCGTCCACCCCCTGCCAGTAGAGGCTGATGCCTTTGAACTCGCGGTCCTCCGCGCTGTAGTGGCCCATTTCGTATCGAAGATTCGTCGGCTGCCCGAGCGGCTCGGCGAACAGGTCGCATCCCCCGCATCCCGACGCGGCGATTGCGAACGAGACCAGAAGGCTCGAGGTGACAATGGATCTGGAGAGTAGGAGTCTCATGTGGTGGCTCCTTGAATGCGTTTTCGCGCTCGGACGCGGACCGCGTTTGCGGACACCCATCCAGGCGCCGACAGCAGAGCATGATGAAATTCCCTAATTATCACAAAGTGAAGTGCGTGACGCCATGCTGCCTGCCGAGCCCCGATTGGATGGGTGGATGCCAGGCGCTTAGGGCCGCCGAGTCCCGATTGGATGGGTGGATGCCAGGCGCTTAGGGCCCTTTCGGGCCCGCCTCTCACTCGAACAAGCTCAGTGCAAACTCGATTATGGTGTCCACTCCCTCATGCTCATCTTCGGGCAGCAACTGGACATCGAAGTCCACGGGCACCCCCAACTCGAGGTGCTCTCCTTCCACGCTCACGACTTGAGTTGCGGAGAACCTGTAGATCCATCCGTTCGCAAGCTCACCGTAGGCCGGGGTCCCCCCTCCACCGCCTGTCATGTCACCGACGAGCACGGCATTCTCGTTCTGACGCATCATTTCGGCAAAGTATGTGGTTGTACTGAAGGATGTCCTATCAGTCAGAACCACCACCTTGCCTAGGTATTGTGGGCCGTTTCGCGGGAACACTCTCATGTCGTTCCATGAAGAGAAACAACTCTCACATGGCCCTGTCTTGATTCGCACTCTTCCGAATAGATAGCTTTGCTCGGTGAAGGATGAGGCTAGCCTTTCGGCATTGAGCATGCTTCCGCCGCCGTTGCTTCGCACGTCAATGATTACACCCCGTAGCCCCTGCGCCCGCTCCATCAACTCGTTCAGATGAGCATCTGAAATCTCGTCCATGAAAGACCGGTAGTTCACGTAAAGAACGGAGTCGATTATCTGGTTACGCAGCGGACCGGTGATCCAGAAGTCGGACTTCAGGTAGTGCCTGTCGATGACGCCCTGGTTGTAGTTCAGCGGGAAGTCCTGGAAGTAGCCCCAATTGCGGCTTCGATTGAACGGGCTGGTCAAGTTCACATGCCCATCTCGCAGTTCATTAAGCATGTCAGCCAACACGCTGAACAGCTCCTTCTCCGGCATGCCGTCATGGACGCGCTCCCGGTGCCGGTCCCCCACCTCGTGCCAGTCAATTCCTTTCAGCTCAAAGTAGGAGTATCGTTCATGCACATCCTGCCATAGATGGTCGAAGATGCTCGTCGCATCATCGGAAGCATTCTGGCCCAGCAAGTACCTCTCGCAGGCAGTAAGGCCCAGCAGCAAGAACGCGACCGGAATGACGAAGGAGGAAATTCGCATGTGTCATATCCCCATGGTCAGTGATAGGCCGAGGCTTCCCCGGCTCCTTTGCGAGGAGTGGACGTGACTCAACGATGAGTAGTCATAGAGGTAAGAGAGCCCCACGCTGTTGTTTTCGCCCAATTTCAATTTCAATCCAGGACGCAAACCGAAGTTGATGGCTGAACCCGGATGAAAGAGGAAAGCTGAGTTGAGAACTGCGTTCCCAAAACCGTTTTGCTCGTAGCCGAAGCCCCTGGGCATGGAACTCACATGACTCGATGGAATGTAGAAGCCCAACAGCTGAAGGTGGCCTAGGACCTGAAACGTGAGTTCATGTTTCCCGAAGCCAAAGGATAGGGAGTACTTCGCCGCCGGCCCAAATGAAGTGAAGTAGTCCGTGCGGCCGGTATAGTTTAAAAAGTCATCAATGGTTCGCCTGTTTATATTATTGCTGTTGCTCCAGCCCCAGCTGAACGGGCTTTCCTCGTGTGGCTGATAAAGGAAAAGCCCGAGCCAGCTCAGGGACCAGCATTCCAGGTTTCTTCCGTGGCGGTTCTGTAAGGTCCCCGAAGAGTACTCGAGAGCCCAAACCCTTTCCCTGTGTCCTCTGAGTTTCGAATAGGTGGCGTTTGCCGAACCTTGCCGGCCGGAAAAGATCAGCGGAGAGTATCCCCTATCCACCTGGTGAGCAGACAGAAGACCGCCGCCCACCGAAATCATTCGTGATTCAGTGAGGGTCGCTTCGGAGCTCGGTGAGCCAGATACTACGAGGGAAACCAGAATGAGACTGTACACGCTTGGATCTCCGTAAGAGTGTTACAGGCTCGCATATCCGTCTAGTGACGCGTACGGAATTAGCCGCAAGGAGCACTAGGGTCTGGGAGCCTTTCGGGCTCCAAGAGTAGCTCAAGACGCTCCTCGGAGCATCAGCTTTCGGGAGACCATAGTCCGATTTGGCGAACCGCACCTAATACGACCGCCTAGTTCTGGTTCCTCATCTTTCGCGCACCACGCACTCGCCTCCGAGAAAGAAGAGGCAGTCCCGTACGGTTGCGGACACCGCGCCCGGCTCCAGGTCAATCCCGTCACCCGGGGAAAGCAGCGACACATCTAACAAAGAGTTGTCGCGGCCTGCTCCTCGTCTATCTCCACCAAGACGTAGCGCATCCGGATTCTTTCCGTATGAGCGCCCAAACGGAGCTTCGAGGTGTGTGCTAATTATGGCGGGCTCTATCGCTGGGCGCAGGCCATGGACTACGCCTCGGAGCCCGGTTCGCAAGGCATATGCCCCGAGGGTTGGTGCGCCCGTTCTCGTTAGCTCGGACCAAGGGCATCGAGCGCGTCTTCGAGAGCGCCTCTATCCCGCGGGGTCCAGAGTACCCGCTCGCAGTGGGGGGCGCAGGCGAGGACCGTGCCGTTTTGGCGCGTACTTCCCGTGGCGAAGGCTACTCTCCGAACCCGCGGGTGGGCATCCCTCAAGAAGGCGCAGAAGGCCGCCATGTCGAAGTTGGAGGAATCGAGCGGAATGAAGGCCGCGTGCACAGGATCGGACTCGTTTTGCAGGGTGACTACCGCCTCGAGCGGTGTGTGAACGACCACGGTTCGTGTGCCGAGCCGCGAGAGGCCGCTGGCGACGTGAGCGGAGTGGCCGGATTCGTCATTGTAGACAAGGACGTGGGCTTGGGCGAGTATCGCTCGGCGCATGCGCTTGTAGCCGTTCATGCCACGCCCGGCACTTTCGTGCCGTGGCCGGTGGTGCTTCCCGCGAACGTCGATGACTCGATGGCTCATTGTTATAATGTCCTCCTTTCAAGATCGTGCTGCATCAAATGGTCGAGGCTTCTCGTGTGGCGCGCGCCCACGGTGCGCCATCGCCATTCTTGTAGCGCCAGTAATCGGCCAAGCCGGTCTCGCAGAACTCGTGCATCCATTCGGTACGGATCTGCACCTCCACCGGTATCCCCGCCGGCACGATCACCGTGGTGTGGATCGAGCGATATCCGTTACGCTTGGGCTGGGCGATATAGTCGTCGTACTCGTCGGGAAGCACCATGAGCTCGTCGTGGATGAGGTCCTTCAGCCGATAGCAGTCGTCCGTTCGTGGCACGATCGCCCGCAGGCCGATGATGTCCATGACTTCGTTCAGAGCGAGGTTTTTGCGACTAACCTTCTCTCGGATGGAGTCCATGGTCTTCACTCGGCCGTATACTCTGGTCTCGGAATCGATCCCTCGAGCTAGTCGATGAACTAAGGTCAGGATGTCCATGGGTCGGTCTTTGTTGGAGCCAGCGACCCGAGGGGTCGCCCATTTTAGAAGAAGGAATTGAGAAACGGCCCGGCGAACCCTTTGCTGGGCCATGCCCACCAGCAGCGAAGAGGGGACTTGGTGCCGGGCCTGCCATGCTTGAACGCATGAGTCGTGCCAGGCCGGCGCGTCCTTCCGGAGATGCGGCTAATCAGGGCCATCCGGTGGCCTTTGGCGCGTGTCATCCACCGATGTCGGCTTGAGTAGGCGTCAAGGGTATGTGCCGAACAGACACATGTGTCAGCGCTGCCCGCCAGCCCCGTCCGGTCTCTCCTGTCGAACGACCGAGGCTTCTCGTTGAGCCAACGAGCCATAGTTTCGTTGCGTTCGTCCGGCAGCGTTTATGATCGAGACTGAAGGCTCGAGGGGAACGGCCGAATAGGCACTCCGGCCGAACGCCCTCGAAAGACGGTCAGTGGGCTCGCGGACACCCGGGTGCATTTTGCTGATATGATTAGACCGAACAGCTTCGTAAGTCTATTGGAGTTAGAACATGAAGAAACACCCATCCCCCGGATTGACCAATCGTATCAAGCCCAAAGGTTTGTTAGTGGTCATCGGGGGAAATGAAGACAAAGAAAACGAACTGCAGATTTTATCCACCATCCTCTCCCTGGTAAAAAAACGTAAGAAAACAATAGAAATCATTACAACAGCCAGCCAATGTCCCGAAGAGGCCAGCAGGGAATATTGCAAGGCCTTTACGAAAGATCACGATCATGCAGTAGAATTGATGCATATATCAACGCGCGAACAGGCCTCCGATGTCCGCCTGCTCAAAAGAATTACTGCAGCGGACATCGTCTTTTTTACCGGCGGGGATCAACTGCGGATCACCAGTATTCTAGGAGGATCTCCCATAGAGAAAGAAATCCTCCGGAGGTATGTAGAAGAGTTTTGCGTCATTGCCGGGTCAAGCGCCGGTGCCAGTGTCATGTCTAAAACCATGATTGTGGGGGGAGACAGCAGCGAAGCTCTGCGCAAAGGAACCCTTGGTGTTTCCGCCGGTATGGGATTAATCGACAACGTGATCATCGACACCCATTTTGTGGAACGAGGACGATTTAGCCGCTTGATGCAAATAGTAAGCATGAATCCAAGCAATACAGGAATAGGTCTCGGGGAAGATTCCGGTATCATTGTCGAGGGTGGGTCCATCCTAAGAGCCATTGGAAGCGGCACCACGGTTATTTTGGATGGAGAGCATCTCAAATCTACAAATGTAGCAAATATTGATTCTGATGAACCTATCGCTATTGAAAATCTAATCCTCCATACCATGGTTCACGGGTATGGCTATAACTTATGTAAAAAACAATATCTTGAACCTGATGATTTGAGAGAAATGGATCTCGGGAAAAGTGAGGTAACTACTGATGAAAATAGTTGAAATGAGAGCCATTCGAGGGCCCAATTACTACAGCAGACACCCAGTTATTTTCATGCAACTGGATCTTCAAGAGCTTGAGATGAAACCAACAAATTTGGTTCCGGATCTCAAGGACAATATGGCGATGATGATGCCGACCCTCCAGCAGCACCGATGCTCTCCGGGCAAGGTTGGAGGTTTCTTTGAGCGACTGATCAGGGGAACCTGGGCCGGCCATATAGTAGAACATGTTGCCCTCGAGCTTCAGTGCCTTTGCGGAAGTGAAGTTGGATTTGGAAAAACTTTTTCAACCGATGAAACCGGAATCTACAACATAATATATCGATACCACGATGAAAACGTTGGCGTAAAAGCC
>SLRQ01000102.1 GCA_007130885.1 Deltaproteobacteria bacterium | reverse complement strand
TCATCTTTGCAGCCAAGATCCATTCTGTTGGCTCGGGCCTGAATCAAACTCCCGCTCCGCAACCCCAAATGGATCACTGCATCCGCCGAAAATGGATCAGTTTCTGACCGGCGGCGAAGGCCACGCCGCACAACGGGAAGGAGGATGACTTCCAGCTCTTCCTCTCGCTGCTGGATGGGGACCGATTCGAAGGGAAGTTCCGAGACGGCGTCCATATGGTGGATGCCTCCGACCTCATGCGGCGCATGGTCAAGGAGCGCCTCCTCAAGTTCGATGGCTCGCCTCTGTTTCCGCCTCGCAGGGCGTACACGGTCCCCTACAAGCTCTCCGACGACGAGGCTCTGCTCTACAAGGCCGTGACTGACTACGTGCGGGAGGAGTTCAACCGCGCGGACGCCCTGCAAAGTGACAAGAGAGCGGGCACCGTAGGCTTCGCGCTCACCGTCCTTCAGCGCAGGCTGGCATCGTCGCCCGAAGCAATCTACCAATCCCTCAAGCGGCGCCGAGAGCGCCTCGAGGACCGATTGCGTGAGATGGAGCTGCTGCGCCGAGGGGGGGACATAGCCAAGGCGCTGGCCTCTTCGATTCGGCCGTTCGACGATGAAGATATCGAGGATCTCGAGGACGCTCCCGGTGATGAGCTGGAGTCCTGCGAGGAGGAGATCCTCGATCAGGCCACCGCAGCTCGAACCATCGAGGAGCTAAAGGCGGAGATCCTCACGCTGAAGGATCTGGAGTCACTCGCCTTGAAGGTGCGGCGAGGTGGGGAGGATCGGAAGTGGCGCGAGCTGGCCGGGGTCCTGACCAAGGTCTTCACGGAAGCCGCCATCGCCGACCGGGCGGCCGAGGACTTTCCGACCTATGGCTCGGGTGCGCTACCGGATCCTAGGCCGTCGCCAACGCAGAAGCTGGTGGTCTTCACCGAGCATCGAGACACCCTCTCGTATCTGCGCCGACGCATCACCACCCTGCTCGGTCGCGACGAAGCGGTCGTGGCCATCCACGGCGGCATGGCCCGGGAGGATAGGCGCAAGACCGAGAACGCGTTCCGGCACGATCCATCGGTGCAGGTGCTGCTGGCGACGGATGCCGCCGGGGAGGGCATCAACCTTCAGCGCGCCCATCTGATGGTCAACTACGACCTGCCCTGGAATCCGAACCGCCTCGAGCAGCGATTCGGTCGCATCCACCGGATAGGCCAGACCGAGATCTGTTACTTGTGGAACCTCGTGGCGGAGGAGACACGCGAGGGCTCCGTCTACACGACGCTGCTCGACAAGCTCGAGAGAGCGAGAGAGGCGCTCGGCGGTCAGGTTTTCGATGTCCTTGGCAAGGTGCAGTTCGGAGGCAGGCCGCTTCGAGATCTGCTGATCGAGGCAATCCGGCATGGTGAAGCGCCGGAGGTCAAGGAGCGGCACGACAGCGAGCTGGCCGAAGCTCTGGACAAAGAGCACCTGCAAGGTCTGCTTGAGACTCACGCTCTTGCCCAGGACGCGATGGACGCAAGCCGGGTGCAGCGCATCCGGGAGGACATGGAACGAGCGGAGGCGAGGCGCCTTCAGCCTCATTACATCGAGTCCTTCTTCCTGGAAGCCTTTTCGCGACTCGGCGGAACTGCCAAGCGCCGTGAGAGCCGGCGATACGAGGTGACGCATGTCCCCGCGCCCGTCCGCAATCGCGACCGGCTCATAGGCATCGGCGAGCCAGTGCTGCCGCGCTACGAGCGCATCGCCTTCGAGAAGGAGATGGTCGCGCCTGAAGGTCTGGCGCTAGCCGCCTTCGTTTGCCCTGGTCATCCTCTTCTTGACGCGACCCTAGACGTTACGTTGGAGCGTCATCGCGACCTGCTTCGTCGAGGCACTGTGCTGGTTGACGAGCGCGATTTGAGCGAGTCGCCGAGGGTGCTCTTCTATCTCGAGCACGCGATTCAGGACGCTGGAGTCACTCGAACCGGTGCGCGGCGCGTGGTTTCGAGGCGCATGCTCTACGTGCAGATTGACGCTGAAGGGAACGCCAGCCATCTCCACTACGCGCCGTACCTTGATTTGCGTCCCCTCGAAGACACCGAGCCCTCAATCGACGAGCTTCTCTCTCGTCCCGAGTGCGCATGGATAAGCCGGGAGCTGGAGCAGAAGGCGCAGGGACATGCGGTGTCCAAGGTCGTACCGGGCCATCTAGAGGAGATCCGCGGAGGCAAGCTGGAGCTAATAGCGAAGACCGAAGCGGCGGTGAAGGACAGGCTCACCAAGGAGATCAGCTTCTGGGACAATCGCTGTGAGCAGCTCAAGCTCGAGGAGCAGGCAGGTAAGCCCAATGCCCGGATGAACTCCGGGGAGGCCAGGAAACGTGTAGATGCCCTGGAGGCTCGCCTCGAGAAGCGAATGGGGGAGCTTGCCCTGGAGAAGAAGCTCTCGCCACTACCGCCGGTGGTGCTTGGTGGGGTCCTGGTGGTTCCGCTCGGCCTCGTTCGGAAGATGCAAGGGGTCGTGGCCGAAGGAGTCGCGCGATTGAAGGACACGCAGGCCATTGCCGCCCGCGCGCGGCAGATAGTCATGGCCGTGGAAGAGAATCTTGGCTTCGTGCCCAAGGATCGAGAATTCGAGAAGCTCGGCTACGACATCGAGAGCAGGGTGCCGGGGACGGGAAAGCTGCGCTTCATCGAGGTGAAGGGGCGGGCAGCCGACGAGCAGACGGTGACAGTGACGAGGAACGAGATCCTCTACTCGCTGAACAAGCCCGATGACTTCATCTTGGCGCTCGTCCTCTTCGATGGGGAAGGTGGCCACCAAGTGCGCTACCTTCGCCAGCCATTCCAAAAGGAGCCGGACTTCGGGGTGACGAGCGTGAACTACGGTCTGCGCGAGCTAGCAGATCGCGCCGAGGCACCGAGCTAGTGATTCGGACGACGGTAGAAGAGCTGGAGCGGCTGCTGGCCGAGCTGCGGAATGAAGGCAAGGCGCGCCTTGAGGGCTCTAGACGCTACGCCCGTGGTACTCGGCTCACTACGACCCCGTAGCAACATAGATAGGAATTAATTCGCGTGCTTGTGGACATAAGAGACATGATTCGCCCGTACTTCCGAGGACTTCTATGTCTTCGGAATGCTACGCGGACGTAGTATTCAAGGACACAATGAAGCAGCGCAAGAAGCTCATAGAGGTGGCTCTGCCCCTGGATGCCATCAACAAAGCATCGGCCAGGGAGAAGTCGATTCGCCACGGTCACCCCTCCACGCTCCATCTGTGGTGGGCGCGGCGGCCGCTGGCGGCGGCCCGGGCGGTGATCTTCGCCCAGATGGTGGATGACCCATCGAGCCACCCGGAGCGGTTCCCTACCGAGGAGGCGCAGAAGACCGAGCGAGACCGGCTCTTCCGGCTGATAGAGGAGTTGGTCAAGTGGGAGAGCACGACGAACGAGAAGGTGCTCGATCCGGCCCGCGAAGAGATACGGCGAAGCTGGCGGCAGACCTGCGCCGACAACAAGGATCATCCGAGGGCGGCGGAGCTATTCGATCCGGACAAGCTACCCGCGTTTCATGACCCCTTCGCCGGTGGGGGAGCGTTGCCGCTCGAGGCGCAGCGGCTCGGGCTAGAGGCGCACGCCTCGGACCTGAACCCAGTGGCCGTGCTGATCAACAAGGCGATGATCGAGATTCCGCCGAAGTTCGCCGGGATGGCGCCGGTGAACCCTCGCTCGCGCGAGGACAGGAACAACTACGCCAGGAAGTGGGAGGGTGCGCAGGGTCTTGCAGAGGATGTCCGCTACTACGGCGAGTGGATGCGTGACGAGGCGAAGAAGCGCATCGGCCACCTGTATCCGAAGGTGGAGATCACGGAGGAGATGGCGAAGGAACGGCCGGATCTGAAGCAGTATATCGGTCGCGAGCTGACGGTGATCGCGTGGCTATGGGCGCGGACGGTGAAGAGCCCGAACCCTGCGTTCCGGGATGTAGATGTGCCGCTGGTCTCGGCCTTCATGCTGTCTACGAAGCAGGGTAAGGAGGCCTACGTTGAGCCTGTGATCGAGGAGGGCGGTTACCGTTTCACGGTAAAGGTAGGGAAGCCGAAGGATGAGGAGGCAGCCAAGGCGGGTACGAAGTATGGACGGGGATCGAACTTCCGATGTGTGATGTCTGGGGAGCCCATCGCCGGCGACTACATCAAGGCAGAAGGCAAGGCCGGCAGAATGGGGGCACGACTACTGGCGATCGTGGCGGAGGGGGACCGGGGACGGGTGTATCTCACGCCTACGGCGAAGCATGAGGCTGTTGCTGCCGCAGCCAACCCGGAGTGGCGACCGTCTGGAGATGTCCCTGCGAGATTGACAGGTGGCACATGTGTTCCTTATGGCCTGACGCAATGGGGCGACCTCTTCACCCCTCGCCAGCTTGTGGCACTGACGATCTTCTCCGACCTGGTCGGGGAGGCGATGGAGCGCGTCCGCGCCGATGCCATAACCGCCGGTCTTCTCCACGAACCCGTAGCGACCTCCAATGGCGATAGATCCACTGCGGCTTATGCCCAGGCCGTGCAGAGCTACCTAACCTTTGGTGTCAGTAAGGCAGCGGACCGAAATACCTCGCTATGCGTATGGGAGCAGCGGATGGACCGCATGCGGGGCACGTTCGGACGTCAAGCGCTTCCGATGGTGTGGGACTACGTCGAAACTAATCCTCTGGCAGGTGCCGGAGGCGACATCTACGGCACTGTGCATTCTCTCTGCGAAGTTCTAGATAAGCTCCCGGCACGCGGGGCAGGCGAATCGGCTCAGATAAGCGCACAGAACCAGCAGCGGAGTGACGGAAAGTTGGTCTCCACCGATCCCCCATATTACGACAACATTGGCTACGCCGACTTGTCCGACTTCTTCTATGTCTGGCTGCGCCGCTCCCTCCAACCGGTCTACCCGGACCTCTTCGCCACCCTCGCTGTCCCCAAGGCGGACGAGCTAGTCGCGACGCCCTATCGGCATGGGAGCAAGCAGAAGGCCGAGGATTTTTTCCTCAACGGAATGACGAAGGCGATGGGTCGACTCGCCGAACAGGCCCATCCATCGTCTCCTGTGACCATCTACTACGCCTTCAAGCAGAGTGAGAAAGCAGGAGCCAACGGCGGCACCGCAAGCACCGGTTGGGAAACGTTCCTCGACGCAACCATACGCGCGGGCTTTTCCATCACCGGTACCTGGCCTATGCGAACCGAGCTGGGCAGCAGGATGATAGGCTCGGGCAGCAACGCCCTCGCCTCCAGTATCGTCCTCGTTTGCCAGAAGCGCTCCGCTGATGCCGCCACCGCCACCCGCCGGGAGCTTCTTTCCGCTCTCAAACGAGAGCTGCCCGACGCTCTCCGCCTCCTCCAGGCCGGCAACATCGCCCCCGTAGATCTCGCCCAAGCAGCGATCGGCCCCGGCATGGGAATCTACACCCGTTACGCCAAGGTCATCGACGCGGACGGCAAGCCGGTAACGGTTCGAGAAGCCCTCGCCCTGATCAACGAGGTTCTCGACGAGGTACTTGCCGAGCAGGAAGGCGACTTCGACTCCGACACTCGCTGGGCCATCGCCTGGTTCGATGATGTGGGCTTCACCGAAGGGCAGTACGGCACCGCCGAGACTCTCTCCAAGGCCAAGAACACCAGCGTCTCGGGCCTGGTCGAGGCAGGCTTCCTCGCATCGAAGTCCGGCAAGGTGCGACTACTCAAGCCTGCCGAGCTATCAGCGAGCTGGGATCCGGAGAAGGACGCCCGCTTGACCGTATGGGAGATGGTTCATTACCTGATCCGCGTGCTCGAATCGGACGGCGAAGAGGCCGCGGCAGGGATTGTCAAGAGCCTCGGCTCCAAGGCCGAGACGGCCCGCGAGCTGGCCTACCGCCTTTACACAGTCTGCGAGAGAAAGAAATGGGCGAAAGAAGCCCTCTCGTATAACGGCCTCGTGCAGAGCTGGCCCGAGATCAGCCGCCTTGCACAAGAGATGGACGCACCCACTGAAGCCACCCAGACCGCTCTTTTCGGATAGGGGTAAGAGATGGCACTTAGCAACCATGAACGAATCGGAAAGATGCTCGACCTGCTCCGGCAGGGACTCGGCCCGTTCACAAAGCGCGAGCTGAAGGCTCACCTCGGCGATGGCTGGCTCGAACAAGCCGGCGCGTCAATGAAAGATCCCAAGGCAGTCACAAGCCTGGAGGCCGACCCGGCCACCTGGGATGTTTCGCTTACACTGGGAGTTCTGTGGAACGCTTGGAACTCGGTTTTCCGAAAGACGCTCGGACCGGCCGAGCGCTCGCTTGTCAGTGAGCTTCGAGAAGTGCGCAACGAGTGGGCACACCAAAGACCCTTCTCTTCAGACAACGCCTACCGGGCGCTCGACTCGGCGGAAAGGCTTCTGACGGCCGTCTCAGCGGATCAAGCCCGCGACATAGAACGTATGAAGCTGGAGCTGCTGCGCCTTCGCTTTGACGAGCAGGCCCGAGCGGAGAAGCGAAAGACCGCGGGCACGGCCGTCGAAAGCAAGGTAACCGGCAGCCTCCCACCGTGGAGGGATGTCGTGAGCCCTCACAAGGACGTCGCCAGCGGACGCTACCAGCAGGCGGAGTTCGCCGCGGATCTTTGGCAGGTAAGCATAGGCGAAGGCAGCGGCGAATACCGCGACCCGGTCGAGTTCTTTCGTAGAACCTACCTCACCGAAAGCCTGCGGCGCCTGCTGATTACGGCTGCAAGGAGGCTCAAGGGAGCAGGCGGCGATCCGGTCGTGCAACTCCAGACCAACTTCGGCGGAGGTAAGACGCACTCCATGCTGGCACTGTATCACCTCTTCTCGGGCTCGAAGCCAAGTGAGCTTGTCGGCATAGACGACGTGATGAAGGAGGCCGAGGTGCCGGAGCTACCCACGGTCAAGCCGGTAGTCGTGGTCGGTAACAGAATCTCTCCCGGCAACCCAACAACGAAATCGGACGGCTGCGTCGTTCACACCCTATGGGGGGAGATAGCCTGGCAGCTTGGAGGCAAGAAGACTTATGAGCGAGTAAGATCCGACGACGAGCGAGGTACTTGTCCAGGAGACGTGCTACGCGAGATTCTGAATGAGAATGCTCCTACGCTCATTCTAATAGACGAGTGGGTGGCTTACGCTCGGCAGCTACACGACTCCAGCGATCTTCCCGGTGGCAGTTTCGAGACCCACTTCACCTTTGCACAAGCGCTTACAGAGTCGGTCAAAATAGCCGACCGCTGCCTTTTGGTGGTCAGCCTTCCGGCCTCTCATTCTTACGGCTCGCCCCATACTCAAGTGGACGACGTAGAAGTCGGCGGGGAGCGTGGACGTGCCGCCCTGGACAGGCTACGCAACGCCGTCGGCAGAGTCGAGACCTCCTGGCGGCCAGCGAGCGCCGAGGAAGGCTTCGAGATAGTGAGGCGACGTCTGTTTCAGCCTCTCATGGAGTCCTCACAGTTCATCTCGAGAGACACGGTCGCCAAGGCTTTCAGCGAACTCTACAGGAGCCAACACGACGAGTTTCCGCCGGAGTGCCGCGAACCCGAGTACGAGCGGCGCCTGAAGGCGGCCTATCCCATCCACCCCGAGGTATTCGACCGCCTCTACACCGACTGGTCGAGCCTGCTCAAGTTCCAGCGAACGCGAGGCGTGCTGAGGCTCATGGCGACTGTCATTCACAGCCTTTGGGAGAAGAACGATCGCAACCCTCTCATCCTGCCTTCCAACGTACCCATCGACGATCCTAGAGTGTCATTCGAGCTGACCCGCTACCTTTCGGACAACTGGGCGCCCGTGATCGAAAAGGATGTCGATGGTCCAAATGCCTTGCCTCTACAGATCGATTCGCAGGTAACGAACCTCGGCAAGCACGCCGCATGCCGCCGCGTAGCCCGAACCATCTACATGGGCTCGGCCCCGACCATGAAGGCCGCCAACCGGGGCTTGGAGGAACGTCGCATCACGCTTGGCTGCCTCATGCCGGGCGAATCGGCTCCCATCTTCAGCGATGCCCTTCGGCGTCTCTCCGCCAAGGCCACTTACCTCTATCAGGACGGGGCTCGCTATTGGTACTCGACACAGCCGACCGTCACGAAGCTCGCCGAAGACCGAGCAGAGCAGCTTCGCCGTGATCCGGATGCCACGGCGCGAGAGATCGAGCGTAGACTGCGGATCGAGCTGAAGCGTAGTGGAGACTTCAGCCGGGTTCACACATTGCCGCAATCGACGCAGGACGTTCCGGATGATCGCGACGCCAGGCTCGTGGTGCTCTGCAGTGAGCATCCTTACAGCAAGGAAGATGACAGCCCGGCCGAGCGCTTCGCCCGCAAGATCCTGGAGTCGCGCGGAAACGCGCCGCGGTTGTATCGCAACACGCTCGTCTTCCTCGCTGTGGATCATACCCGCCTGCAAGACCTCGAGGACGCCATACGGCGCTACCTAGCCTGGGTATCCATTCTCGAGGACCAAGAGGAGCTGGATCTCTCGCCGCACCAGATGAAGCAGGCGGAGACACAAAGAGGGATAGCGGACGGCGTGGTGAACTCACGCATGCCGGAGGGATATCAGTGGCTGCTAGCGCCGACACAGGACAGGCCCGATGGGCCGGTTACGCTTCACCCATACCGGTTGTCGGGAAGCAGCGCCCTGGCCGAACGCGCAAGCCAGAAGCTGCGCGGCGACCAGGTTCTTTTGACCAAGCTGGCGGGCACGACCCTCAGGCTCGAGCTGGAGCGCATCCCACTATGGAGAGGCGAGCACGTATCTCTCGATCAAATCGCTGAGGATTTTGCACGCTACGTCTATCTTCCCCGGTTCAAGGATCCCGGCGTGCTGGTGGAGGCGGTGCGAGACGGTGTCGCGCAGATTTCGTGGCCACAGGACGCCTTCGCCTATGCCGACAGCTACGACGAGGACGCGGGTCGATATCGCGGGCTACGCGGGGGAAGGAACGTACCCTTATCGACCTCGGACTTGTCCGGCCTGCTGGTGCATCCGGATGCGGCTCTTCGGCAGATGAAGGAGGAGCAGGCGGAGAAGGAGAAGCAGGGGGGCGAGTCTTCGACCGAGACCGACGGGGGCGGCGCGACGACGGTCCATCCGGCCGTTCCGCCGCCCGGAACGGGGCAAGAGCAAACGAGTTCCACAGACTCGCCCACGACCGTGCTTCGCCGGTTTCACGGGAGCGTGGAGCTAAACCCGAAGCGAGTCTCGACCCACGCCGGCGAGATAGCCAACGAGGTCATCACGCACCTAAGCGGCCTAGTGGGCGCCAAGGTGACGATCACCCTGGACATCGAGGCCTACATCGAGGACGGCGCCCCCGAGCACGTGGTCCGGACCGTCACGGAGAACGCCAAGACCCTCAAGTTCAAGGTTCAGGGGTTTGAGGGGGATTAAGGCTGGGGCCAGGCCGCAAATCCACGCGAATCAAAACGGCTTGTGCGAATTCCCCTCGGCGGCCCTCTACGGGCGACCAAGCTCCTCACCAGAGCCCACGATCAGCGAGAAAGTGCGGGCTCCCAACGCAGGCCCACCTTCTTGCTGCTGGCTGAGTCGGGCAGAATGTAGCCGCCCCTATCCGGGCAGCCAGCCCAGGAAGCGCCACCATGGACGAAGTCATGAGCCATCCGCCACGCCACCCAGGCGTCAAGCTTGTCATCGGACTCGACACATTCATCGGGTATCTCGAGATCGCTCCGGCTGCGCAGGCGCCGAACTAGGGTTTCGAGCCCCTCGCCACCCTCGTTACCTGCGCCCTTATAGCGAGGCATGGGCTTCCAGCAGCCAAACTCGAGCCACCAAACAGCGAGCGATACAGCAGGATGGACCTCCACCACGTGAACGCTCCCAGGCTTCACGTCTTCCGGCCCACGAGCTATCGACGCATACGGGGTGCCGAACGGTAGGCCGAGCACATCACATGTCAGGACCCAGTGGGGAACTCCCGCGAGGTGGCCAACGCCGACAGCTTTCTCCTCGAGACGCTTTCCGCTCCACTGCGCAACCCACCTTCTCACAACGTCATCGAACTCCCGGCGATAGTAGCCGACCATGTGATTGCCGCGCGGACACGTGTAGGCTCGATCGACGGTCAGAGGCGCGTCCCATGCTACGAGCAGACCCGATGGACCAGCTTGCCTTTGTTGTTCTTCCAACCACGTCCGCAGCTCCTGCGGCGGAATGGCGTGAAAACGGGTTCCATCGTATGCAGTTGACTCCTTGGCAGGAGCAGGATCGATGCCGATGATGAATGGAGTGTCTGTATCTCTGCGGGCGTTCATTCCTTCCCTCCGCGTCTCAGCTCCAACGGTATTCCTTCTCAGGCGGTAGCCATCTCTTCCTCATCCGCCTGCACCATCTCGCGCACCTCGAACTTCCGCTGGCTCTCCAGCCACTCACGCTCCTTCTCGACGTCTGCCTCCATTTCACGCTCCAGCGCTAGGGTCTCGCGATACTGCTGTGCTTCGGCCGTAAGGGTCCAGTGCGTCTTGATGCCCATCTCATCTACCACCCTCTTGATGCCGGCGATATCCGTCCTGAAGAACTCCTTGCGCGGGTTGATCTTGTTGACCTGATTTCGCAGAAACTGCCTGTGTAGCTCGTACTCTAGGCCAGGAGCGTCGTCATGCATGATCATCGCGTGGACGTCGAAATCGAACGGCACGGACGCGTCGCCTAGCTCGCGCACGCGGTCCATCGGCTCCAAGCGACGCGTCATTCCGATTTTGTAGACATTCTCGCCGAACGAACCGACATTGGAGATAACGTACACATTGCCTCGGCGCGTCTGCTGCGCCATGGACAGAGCACGCTGGTTCTTCTCCTCGGCCTCGGCGAGCTTGGCCCCCAGCTCCGCCAACCTGCTCTCGTACTCGGCTCTCTGCTCGTCGGTGGCTCTGGCGATCTCGGCCTGCGCCTTCTCCATTGCCTTACGCAGGGCGTCCTCTTCCTTGGCCGCCTCCTTCATGGCTCTCTCAAACTCCTTGCGCGCCTTGGCCTCCTCCCGCATCTGCTCCTTGATCCTTCTCTGCTCCTCCTTCTGCTTCTCCCTTAGCTCCTGTACGATCACGCCCCATTTGAGTTCTTCCAACCGCGCGTCCAGGTACTCCTGCTTGATGCGAGCGTTTCGAAAAGCCGCTCCTTCACTGTTCACGATGGTGAATGCATCGAGGATCTGTTGCCGCAAGGTTCCGACGTTGTTGTGTCTGGTCTTGCTGAGGATGGAGTCGACCTTCCCGTTGAACGCATCGACCACGAAGCGAATGGCGGTGTCACGTCGCTTGGGCTCCGCGTAGTCGCAGTCCGCGGCTTGCCCCAGAGTACACATGCGGCGCGAGTTCTCTCTCGCCTTTCGAAGCTCCTCACCAGCCTCGGTAAAGCCGAACTCGTCCGCCAGATCATCGAGAAGAGAGGACGCGGGAACAAGGTACTGATCTCCGTAACCCTCGATGATGTTCTTCATGGCCTTAGCGGTGGCGCTCAGTTCGTCCGCCCGCCTCAGAGCTTCGTAGGCGTCTCCCGCGACCTCCTTCGCCTTCTCCTCTGCTTCCTCCACCATGCGCGTGTAGTGCTCCTGCGCGTTCGTGAAGGTCTCGTCCGCCTTGGCCTGCATCTTGGCAACGTATTCTCGGACCTCTTTGCGCTTCTCGCCGGCTTCCATCTTTGCCGACTGCAGCTCTGCGTTTGCCTCCGCTTGGAGAGACTGAGAGATCCGGTGTGCGTCTTGCACCACCTCTTCATGGCGCCGCTGAGCTTCCTCCACGATGGCCGAAGCCCTAGCTTTAGACTCCGGGACGATTTCCGCGAAGGGCTGGAGTTCCTTCACCTTCCGCCGCAGCTTCAGCACCTTGACTGCGAGCATGACCACAACGACGCCAAGCACAACGACGAGAAACCACATTGCCACCTCCCCTTAAGGCGTTCAATTCAACAACACCGGACCAGAGCATACCGAGGGGTGTGACATCGCAGCCCCCTCTGTCCCCGCTTGGTTCAAACTATCTCAAGGGGTTGCAACTGACGTCAACCTCTGATGAGTGTCGAGAGTTCAGTATTACGCCGTCAAAGCACTGTCCGCCGCATTCCGAGTTTTTCGCTCCAACCAGATCACTTGGACGCTAGCCGAGACTGACCCGTTATGAGAACTCTCCATCACGGCCTAATTCTGGCAGGCGTTCGCAGGGCCACGCGCTTGAAAGAACGCCAAAAGCGACCCACCACACAGACTGAATCTTGAGTAATTCCTAGCTCGTAATATGACGGGAGCAGGCCGAAGGCGAACGCCGGCTTGATTCGGCTTACTTCGGTGGACCCTGCCCGATCGATGCCGGTAGACTCCCGGCATAGCCTTTCGATCGGATGCTCCCATGCAGCTACATCGGCAACACCGACTTCGAGTGGTACCGCTTTCTGGCCTCCCAGCCCGGGATCGACGGGGATAATGAATGGTCTGAATGCAGATCGGCGGACCCGGGGCATTCTGGATGTCGCGTCCGTCTGGCGAAAGTTCGCGGCGGAGCGCGATCAGGCCATCGGGAAAGCGCGGTGCGAGGCGGTTATCGAGGTAGCCGAGACCCTGCGAGCCGAGGGCGAGGCTCTGCGCAACCGCTTGGAGGCGGAGATCAAAGAGCTGTTGCTCCCCATCGACCCTCTCCATTTTTCGTGGAGCTCCTTCGGCGCCTTCGGTCACGAGGAAGAGGAGCCGCGCTGGACCAAGTGGATGGCCGCCCTCCTTCGTCGCGCTCGTCATCGATGCCCGGCGGGTACGCTCGCGTGGAAAGCCTTCTGTAATGCAGTCGAGAGGCAAGTGCTTGCCACAGCCCCGGAGGCGACGGCGGACACTCGGGGGCTCCTTGCCGGCGCCGAGGACTGGCGAGGAGCGGCCGGCGAGAGTATCGCGGGCGTTGAACGAGAAACGGGTGAGAAGGAACTCGGTTACGTCGACCTGATCGCCTCGACTCAGTCGCTGCTCGCTGTCGTCGAATTCAAGGTCCGGGCTCATTGGCACGATTGGGGGGCCAAGGAGGCGGAGCTCCAGGCTGTTCGCTACCGCAGAATCGGCCTGCTTCGACGAAGTCCGCAACAGAAGCTCGGGCTGGTGCTCGTGTCCGCTCTCGAGGATCTATCGACATACCAGGTTACCGATCACACGGATGACTACGTCATGATCGGCTGGCAGGATATTGCTATCGAGATGCGACGGCTGCTTGGGCCAATGCTTCATGAGAGCATTTCACCGGCAGGGCTGTTGCAACTCTGGCCCGCCATCGAGACCATCTCCGCGATCGAGCGGCATCTCATCGGCCTGGAACATCCGCTGCCACAACGACAAGGCATATCATCCTGGATTGATCTCTCCCAAGCCAGAGAGCTTTTGTCCCATCTGCAAGGAACAATCAATGAATAACGATGACTCGCTTCTCTCCGAAGTCGGTCTGGTTTACGCAAGGAACTACTTCGAGGTCGAAGAGGCGCGGACGGTGTTCTTGAAGGAACGCAACAACGTTACTCAGCACCTTGCCACGGTCGCCAGTGAGAAACTAAAGCAATTGGATTACGGTAAACCGGAACGTCGCGTATTTTCGTACCAGAGTTGGATAGAATTGTACTTTGATGCCCGCGCGGGAGATCGGCCTGCACCGGCACAATTCGGCTTATCCTTGTATGCGAACCCGGTCGACCAAGAAGGGGGCAAAGTTTACGGGTTACATGTCAATGGATGGTTCGTCATGTCGAAGGACGTTTTCGAGCGCATCGGAAAGGACTCCATCGCGCTGAGTGACCTGTCGGCGGCCGACGCCTACGGAGAGGATTTGCCTCTAGCGCACCGTTACATGAAATCTCACTTCGCCTATGCAACCCTGCTGGCGGTCAGCTTCGAGGATTCGCTTTTTCGCTCCAACGCCATCGCCGAAGCAGTCAGCACTCGGGTTGAGCTGCTCCCAAAGCTATATGACTGGATGCTCGACGCCGGCTGGGAATAGACAGCATGTGTCGTCCACCTTCCTCATCAGCCGCCGGCTTCTCGAACGCCAAGTTCTCTGGGGCATAGCGACGGCCGGTTGTGCCGCTTTTCGTTCAGCATGCAAAGTCGTATGGGTGTAGCGGCGGTTCCGCCTTGTGAACCCACACCGCCTCCCTCCCGTACCATTTCCATGCAGCCAAAGCCGCAGCGCAAGCCATTTCCACTCGGGCACCTGTCCGCCCCTGTCCGCCTGTCCGCACCTGTCCAGGTGGCACCTGTCCCAGTCCCAGGGTCCCAGTACGGTACGCGCAGCACCCAAAATCGCGAACATCGTAAAATGGTCTTGACCATTTTACGGCCATGCTGCTAGCAGTCATACATGCGGATCATCCGACGCCTGTACGACGCCTTGCTGGAGGAGCACCTCGCGACCTACCGGCAAATGGTCTTCGTCAGCGGCCCTCGCCAGGTCGGCAAGACGACACTGCTTGGACATCTCGTGGGCGAGGATCGCACCTAGGTGACCCTCGACGACCCCTTGATTCTGAATCTGGCCAAATAGGATCCGGCCCTCTTTCTTCAGCGCTTCCCCCCGCCGTTGCTCGTGGACGAGATTAGATATGAAGGAACACTACAGGTACTCATCTTACCGCGAGACGCTTATCGAGCACCTCTTCGTTGGAGAACTTCTTCGGCACTTGTGGATACATGGAATTTATTCCGTGGAAGTTATGAAACCGAATGTAGATGCTGCCGGCTACGATCTCGCCATCCAATGCGGCCCTATTCTTCGGCACATTCAGCTAAAGGCATCCGCCTCTACATCGAGGACCGAACGGCAGAACATTCACACACTGCTCACCGAGAAGCCAAGTGGATGTGTCGTATGGATCCGATTCGAACCGGAAACACTTAATCTGAATGAGTTCCTGTTCCTTGGTGCGCCACCTGGGAATCGCCTTCCGGATCTTGAGGTATTCCCAGCAGCACGCCACACACGCGGCAATGCGCAGGGTTATAAGGCGGAGCGTTCGCAGATACGGAAAGTTCCTCGCCTTGCGTTCCAGCGTCTGCAAACAATTGAGGAAGTAGCCGCTCAACTCTTTGGACGCACACCATCGGCTAGAGCGCCTGTTGATTAACCCAAGTAAGAGGTGCTGACACCATCGCCGCCGCCATAGCCGAGAAGGACGGGGAGGTCCGTCCCCCGGCACCTTCCCCAACCGCCCTGAGTTGCTTCGCAAGTTCATCAAGAGGCGCGGAGACCGGCGGAAGATCGCCGTCTGCTACGAGGCCGGCCCCACAGGCTTCGCTCTGTACTGGCTCCTGATGGGCATGGGATTCATTGCGGGCTCCTGGCGTGTGTGAACAGGAGATGTGGCCGGCGCTCAAGGATCGCGGCGTTGCAGTACCACTTCGTCATCGCCACGCGATCGTCATCGACATCCGCCAAATCGCGGGGACCGATACGCAGCCGGGCAGCAACTGCTGCGTCACCTCGGCAGTTCGGTTCATGAGGTGAACCGAAGTCGGGAGGTGAGGCGCCATCTCGGCAGTTCAGTTCATGTGGTGAACCGAACTCCGGAGGTGAGGCGTCACCTCGGCAATTCGGTTCATGTGGTGAACCGAACTCGGGAGATGAGGCGTCACCTCGGCAGTTCGGTTCATGGGGTGAACCGAAGTCGGGAGGTGAGGCAGCACCTCGGCAGTTCGGTTCATGAGGTGAACCGAACTCGGGAGGTGAGGCGGCACCTCGGCAGTTCGGTTCATGAGGTGAACCGAAGTCGGGAGGTGAGGCAGCACCTCGGCAGTTCGGTTCATGAGGTGAACCGAACTCGGGAGGTGAGGCGCCATCTCGGCAGTTCGGTTCATGAGATGAACCGAAGTCGGGGGGTGAGGCGTCACCTCGGCAGTTCGGTTCATGAGATGAACCGAACTCGGGAGATGAGGCGTCACCTCGGCAGTTCGGTTCATGTGGTGAACCGAACTCGGGAGATGAGGCGCCACCTCGGCAGTTCGGTTCATGAGATGAACCGAAGTCGGGAGGTGAAGCATCCACCCGCGGGGCGGGTGGAATATCGTATCGCGAGTTGTGTGCGGCTAGGCGGGTTTGACGTGATAACGAACCCACAGCAATTCGTTGCTCACCTGTTCGTGTCCTGCAAGCGCAAGCGATGTCGTGCGGTTGGTCTCCGGGCCCTCTGTGGTCCCCCACCAACAACTCGTCTCGGCGCCGCCGACAAGCACTGGGTGTACGAGGAGGCTCACCTCCGACACCAGCCCCTCGTTGAGTAGGATCCCATTCAACTCCCCGCCGCTGTCGACGCGAATGACACGAATCCCATAGTCCTGATGCAGTTGCTCGAGGGCTGGACGAAGCGCCACTCGATCCTCGCCTTCGATCAGCGACTGAACGCCCTGCGTGTTGAGGTATTCCAGATGGTCGGGCTTGGTTCGCTTGGACCCCAGCGAAACGGCTGACTTCCAAAGGCCTGCCGCACCCAACGCACCCCAACACCTCACGAGGCCACCGGAATCCACGACGGCCAGCAACGGACGCTCGGAACGAGCCGATTCCGACCAAGCGGCTGGAGAGCTCGGGTCGTCCAGATTCCCGCCTTCCGGCGAGTCCAACACCGTACGGCTGCCAACCAGTGTCGCATCCTCTTGCCAGTGCCGCACAAGCCCGTAGAATGCCCCAATATTCGGGGCAAAGCCCTGGGTCCGCCCGTCGAGACTCACGGCCACATGCAGGACTACATATGGAAGACTCGGTGATCCTCCTGCTTCGGTCATCTATTCATCCCTTCGCTGCACCGATCGTTGCCTCACTCGACATCACCGATCTGACTTGACTGCTTGTAGAGGCGCATAATGTCCTATCAGGCAGCATACTGCATCGAAAGCTGAACCGTCCCGGGTTTCACAGAGGCTCCTTTACTCGAGAGGATGGAGCGACCCAAAATGGACCACCCTGACGGTCCCCTCGTCGAACTACACGAGCGGGAGGTACATGACTCGGCGAGGATGGCTGCCTTGCGCTGGAGGCCCAAAAATGGCTCGATCGTTTTCTTGCGCGGGGCGACGTCAAGGCGCGCCAGCGCGAGGCGTTACTAACGGAGCGGTGGTAGGGTGCATCGTGGGCTTTGCGCTTTGGTCAAGAATCGGGAGGTTTCGATGAGCCTGGCAATTCCAAGAAAGGGTTTGGAAAACGACGATGTACTGGACCGTCTCTCGTCCTTTCGCGCGGACGACACGGACTGGAGAGCCGGGCGGACGTGGTCGCTCGTCTATCACGCGGGTGACGAGCACAGTGATCTGCTGAAGAAAGCGCATGCTCTGTACTTCTCGGAAAACGGGCTCAATCCGATGGCCTTTCGCAGTCTCCGGCGGATGGAGGCCGAAATCATCCGCATGACGGCGACCATGCTCAACGCGGGGAAGGAGGCCGTCGGCACTCTCACGTCGGGAGGCACGGAGTCGCTGCTCCTCGCGGTGAAGACTTACCGCGACCGCGCGCGCGCAAATAAACCCTGGCTGCGAAGGCCCGAGCTGGTAGCGCCGCGCACCATTCACGCCGCTGTGGACAAGGCCTGCCATTACTTCGGAGTAAGGCCCCGCTACGCGGATCTGGGGCCGGATTACCGGGTCGATCCGGAGGCGATGCAAAAGCTGGTCAATCGGCGTACCGTAATGCTCCTTGCCTCGGCGCCTCAGTACCCGCACGGCGTTGTCGATCCCATCGAGCGCATTGGATCTCTCGCCGCCGAAACGCGCCTGCCGTTCCACGTGGACGCTTGCTTCGGCGGCTTTGTGCTGCCCTGGCTGGAGAAGGCCGGGTACGACGTGCCCGTCTGGGACTTCCGGGTCGACGGAGTAACGAGCATCTCCGCCGACCTGCACAAGTACGGCTTCGCCGCCAAGGGCGCTTCGTCGATCATCTACCGGGACATGGGCTACATGAGGCATCAATTCTTCGTGAGCACCGACTGGCCCGGCGGAATTTACGTTTCACCCACCATTCCCGGCACTCGTCCCGGCGGCCCGATCGCCGCGGCGTGGGCGTCGCTGATGTCCATGGGGCAGGACGGATATGTCGAACGTTCCCGGCTCGCGATGCAAACCGCGGAGGCGTTGCGTGAGGGGATAAAAAAGCTGCCCGGCGTGGCTCTCGTGTGCGAGGCGGACGCGCCCGTCGTCGCATGGATGGCCGATGACGAAGGTCTGGACGTTTTCGTCATCGCCGATCGCATGGGGGCTCGGGGATGGGAGGTCGGCAGGCAGCAACACCCGAGCTGCGTGCACATGACCGTGAACGCGAATCAGGCGCCCATCGTCGAGCGGTACCTCTCGGACCTGGCCGATGCCGTGTCGTATGCGCGCGAGCATCCCGAGGCCGGCCGGAAGGGAGATGCCGCGCTCTACGGGATGATGGCCAAGGTGCCGTTTCGTGGCCTGGTGAAGCAGAGCGTCCTGGAGGTCATGGAGCGGATGTATGCTCCCGATGCGTTCGATGTGCCGGATCTCGAAAGAGTCGGTGGAAGCAAGGAGTCCGGGCTGGTCCTCAGGCTCGTGGACAGGTACGGCGACGACCTGATGACCGCGCTGGACCAGGCATCGGAGCTGCGCCGCCGCGTGACCAAACTCCTGCGCTCCAGGTTGTCGCAATAGGTCGTCTCCCAAATGCGTGGGTTCCCGCTTCCGCGGGTTGTTCATCTTGGGAGCCGGGACGTTCGTCCTGAAGCGTTACATGACGAGTGTCAGACCCACGAAGAGAAGCAAGCCGTTTACCACCCCCCGAAACGCGCGTTGAGGAATGCGGGAGTGAAGCATCTCTCCCACCACGATGCCGGCCGCGAGGCCGGGAAGCGCCGCCAATGCGAGCCGTAGTGACGTTGGCTCAAACGTGCTCGTGGCGGCGGCGGCGGCCAGAAGCGTCGTGTTGAGCACCAGCCACAAAGCGGCGAGCGTTGCGCGGAAGCGTCGCCTTTCGGGGATCATGCGAGAAGCCCAGTAGACGATGGCCGGCCCGCCCGAGGCGAACATTCCATGAAACAGACCGCCGGCGCTCAAGACCAGGCGCCCGGGCCATGTCGGGAGCGGTAGTGACGGAGCCGTTCGCGCCAGGCGCCGCAGCTCGATCACCGCTACCACGATGACGAATGCTCCCAGGACTGTTTTCAGGCCGTCGGACGGGATACCGACACGCAAGAGGAAGCCCGCCGCCAGCCCGACCGCCGCGCAGGGAATGACGGCTCGAAAGAGTAGATCCAGGGCGATGTGACGCCGATCCCTGGTGACGATCCAGGCCGCTTGCAGCCAACCGATAAGCAGGAGCGAAAGGATGAGGGTATCGATGGGAACGAGGTGCGCGCCAATCGCGAGAGCTATCACTGTCCCACCGAAGCCGGTCGTGGTCTCCACGGCGTGAGCAAAGGCCACGATGATTGCAATGAGCACCTCGGTCACGTCTCACCTCACGAAAGCCCGGCCGAGCCGGACGCACCGCCGCCGCTTTTCGCTACCGGCGCATCGTCTACATCGAAAGCCTCCAAGGCATCGCCGGTCGTCGCCGCGGGAGCTTCGGAGGCCCTGGCACCCGTGCTCATGGACAGGAAGACTACCCCGACGACGATCATCGCGATTACGGTAAGACGAAAGAGACCCGGGGTCGCCCCGTACATGAGTCTCTCGAGCAATAACGGGGTCAGAATTACGGAGGAGTTGACGGCGGGAACGACGTCGAGCGCTCGGGCTTTCAGGAAGCCTACCTGCGTGCAGACGACGGCAGGTATGGAAGATGCTATCGCTATGTAGGGATACGGGTTGCGGAGCTGACCGAAGAAATCTCCGTCAGCCTCCATCAAGGCCGTGTCGCCCAAGATCAGCGCAATGCCCAGGGATACGCCGGACGTTACGCCCCAGGCCGGTCCCCAGATGCGCTTCCAGCGAAAGGAAGCGATGCAGGCGACGGCGCAGAGGACCGTCATCGATCCGATGGCCGGCAGCATGCCCAGACCGAGCACCCGTCGCCCGTCGATGGGCTCTCCCGCTCCCATGTAGGAGAGCACCGAGGTCCCGACGACCACCAGCGCAACGCCCGCGAGATCCAGTCGCTCGAAACGCTCGCCGATCACGAGGATCGCGTACACGGCCAGCCCTATCAAGCCGACGCCCGTCATGGACGAGACTATCGACGGCGACTCCGTGAGCTTCAACGCGAGGGAGAAAGGGATCATGGCCGACGCGGTCATCGCCAGACCCACGAGCCAGCCGTAGAGGTAGCGGCGATGTGGCTGCCGGAACGCCCCGCGGCCGTGCAAAAAGACCTGCACGTTTTGTTTCTGTACCGCCTTGCCCACGTTGATCAAGAGCGCGGCGAGAATTCCGAGGAATACCCCGACGATAAACTGTCCATACATTCCAGGACGCCTCCAGAGCTAAGGTACCACCGGTCCCTTCGCTTCAAACAGCCGGCATAATGAAGCAGAAGCGTGTCAGGTGATATCGAAAAGTCGCGCCGCGTTCTCCCAAAGGATCCGCCTCCGCGCGCTCGGGTCCCCCTCGG
>SLRQ01000078.1 GCA_007130885.1 Deltaproteobacteria bacterium | reverse complement strand
GCGGCGGAGAAGATGTACGGCCGCACGTTCATGGAGGCCAAACGAAACAACCAACCCGTACCGGTACGAGTGCCTCCTTCAAAGTCTTCGCCGGAGCCCATCTAGCCGTTGAGGTTGCGGCCTCGCTCGCATATGCGACGCATTCTCAATGAGAGCTTGGACTGAAGGATCCCCGCTATCCAGAAACCGGGTCGGCTCGAATTCCCTTGGATAGTGACAGGTTAGGGCGAACCAGGTCCAGTGCCACCCCGTACGCATCGAGGCTATGGAAAGGTAGAGGGCGAGGGTTTCCGGTGTGGGTGCTGTGCGGAGTGATCATGGCTTTCTCCTGGGTTAGGGCCGCGGTGGCGGCGGGTCTCGCCCAAGCGTTGGGCCCGCCTCCGGTTGCGGCCCGTCCAGGAGAAATCTGCCGCGATCCGCACCCCCGCCCACCACTCCCCGCGCTCGCCATTCCTCGCTCCCGCACGCGTCTCGAAGAACAGTACAAACTCGCCCGATGCCTGATTCAAACGGCCTACTTTGCACCCCGACTCTTCCTCGCCTTAAGATTGAACCCCAAGCGATCGAAATACATCGGGATTCCTCTACCAAGCAACTCGGACGATAGAGGGGATAGCTCGGATTAGCTACCCATTGCCAAGACCTGCTCCCGGCGGTTAGCTTCGCGGCGATGAATGCAACCTACTCTTCGCCGCCGAGGTCGTGTCACCTCGGTTGTACGCTGCTTATCCTTGCGTGGCCGCTGCTCCTCGGCTGCCCGATAGAGCACCGTGATGAGACCGAGCCGCTGGAAGAGACCGAGGAAAAAGAGGAGATCGTGGTGCCGTACGATGCCCGCCTGCGGCTGGTGGCGTTGCAGGTCGACCCCGAGGAAGGGATGCCTCAACCGGTCGATCCCGCGGGTATTGTCGAAATTCCCAGGGGAGGGAGCCTCTACTTGGAAACCTGGCAGCGCCTGGACGATTACCGCGTCAGGCTGGTCGACTCGAACGACAGACTGGTCCCGTTCTCATTGGAAGCGGGCCCGGTTGCCTTACGTTCCTCCGGCAACGCGGAGCCCGGCGGCACATGGGTGCGGCTGACACCGGCAGGTGAGCTTCAACAAGGCCGGGACTACGCTCTGCGTCTAGAGCCCGAGCTTGGAGACAGGATCACCGACTACCATGGATATGAGTACGAGGACCTATCCATATCCATCCGTTCACAGGAAGAGGATACCTCTCGCTGTAGCGAGACAGACGAAGCAGGGAGCAAGGACAGTAGCGAGGAGCCGTAGCCCCCTCCCCATTCACCCTCCTCCGCGTCTCTGCGCGAGACCCCGACTTGTATAGCTCGAGATAAGGCGGTGTATTTCTCTCGAGATCAGTGCTCAATCGAAAGACGGCAAGGAGAGGTGATAGAGCCAGCCGCCGTTGCTCCACGCCCACACTCCGCTGTCGGCGCGCACAGGCCCCGCCGCTACGCCGTTGCCCGTCCCGAAAGCCGCCAATGGCCGGCCTGTAGATGCGCAAAGCCCAACCAGGGGGCCCTCCTCGGTACCCAGGTACAAGACTCCGGCGTGGATTAGGAGATCCGAAGGCGTTCCCCCGTCGAGCCCGGTCCGCCAAACCATTCCACCGTTTTTCGCTGTATGAGCGGAGACGAAACCTGGTCCGGCAATGAATAGCTTGTTGCCCTTGGACTCCATTCTAACGGCGCCCTCCGGCACGGAGGCCCGTTGGATCTTCCGCCCGGTCTCCAGATCGAGCGCAAGAAGCTCACCGGAGTAGCTCACGACGTAGACCACTCCTTCATGGATCACCGGAGTCGCATCGACGTCCTTGAAGCCGCCGGTACCCACCTGCATGCTCCATAAGGTGTTTCCGTCGTTCACGTCGAAGGCGATCACCGCCCCGTCACTGAAGCCGGTCACAGCCACGCTACCTTCGACGACTGTCCTGGCCGCTCCCCTTATGGTGAGATCGTCCAGGCGCCGGCGGCGATGGAACCATAGAAGCTCGCCATCACCGACATCGAGGGCGAACAAGCTGTCCGCAAGGCTGGGCACCAGCAGACGCCCATCATGGTAGGTTGGCGTGGTGCCGAGTTCGGCCCTGGTTTGGTACCTCCACAGCTCCTCGCCTGCCTCGGCGTCCAGACACAGAATCAGCCCCCGGGCCGTGGCAACGTACAAGGTGTCCCCTTGTACTATTAGACCGGCATCAATCGGTCCTCCGGCGTCAATCTTCCATCGCTTCTCTCCGGATGGCTCCAAAGAACGAACCTTACCGAACCTATCCGCCACGAAAACCCAACCGTGGGCGGCATGAACGGCGGGGCGGCTTCGTTCCCTGGGCGCGTACTCGAGAAGCTCCGCTCGGGTTAGTTGCTCGTGCCAGTTCACGCTGAATCGCCCGGGCTGCACCCGTTTTACGGATGCCGATGCTTCACTCGAAGCGGCTACCGCGCCACACAAAGAGCCTGCCAGTACGGCGCCCGCAATAATCGACCGTCGTGCGCGGGAGCTACGTTGCACCGGTTTGCGCTCGGGACGCGCATCCACGATCAATTCTCCGCCACGTCTTCGACCGCGGAACCTTCTTGCTCGGGGAGTCTGCTCAGGAGATCGCGGGCATCTCGTACGGCATCGGACCCAGCAAACTCATCCACGACTTGCTGGGCCGCGTCCCTAGCCTCGGGGTATCGTTCCAGCTCGCCGAGGATGCGCGCCTGCCGCAGTAGAGCAAAAGGCCGGTAGAACTCATTGTCGGCGCGTGCCAGTTCCTTGGAGGCATCGATGGCCTGCTCCAATTCACCGCGGCTTTCGTGAATGATCGCTATCCCCTCCAAGGCGGCAAAGCGCATCTTGTGTCCGCGCGGCGCTTCCGAGAGAAAAGTCTCATAATGAGTCATCGCCTGATCGTACTCCTCCAACTCGAGGGCTACGTCTCCGAGGTATAGGTTGGCCAACGCCGCAGCCGGTGTTCGCCGGTGCTCTGCTCTAATCTCTTCGAGAGCCTGAACGTAGGCATCTCTCTTTTCTTCTTCGTCTCGGAAGGCGTCTCCGGGCATGCCGGCCGGCTGGACGTCGACATCGAGCACAGGGCGCTCGGCTATCGCCAGCGCGGAGCCAAGGGCTCTCGCTGCCTGGGTGGCCCGTCTTTGGTTGACCGCCGTTGTGGCGGTGCCGATGACCACTATAAGAACAATACCTACCGCGACAGCCACTAGCTGGCGGCTGTAGGCACTTGCCCAGGCCACTACCTCCCGGCCACGGGCTACGAACTCATCGTCCTTCTTGAGGTCCTTCCGACTCGGCTTGCGCGATGCGGACACGCGAACTCTCCCTTGCGTTTGCTGTGGATTCGCCTGGCTGAATGAAAAGCTTATAGAGACGGCCACACCAGCCTGTCAACGAATAGGATCCGTTCCTTTACTAGTTCGAGGCACATTTATGAACCACCTTTGGGAGCCACGCCTTCCCCGGACCCCGGCGGGAGAGCCCCAGGAGGGTCACTATACGGCTGATTTATCCGGATATTGCCGACTGCACCGCCTGGCCATGATATCCATGGATTGAACGGCCATCGCGGATCAGACCCATGCTCGAATCGAGAGACGACAACCAAATACCGGCGCGGATTCCGCTCATCGCCTTTCTTCTCGCAGCACTTTTCCACAGCGCTCCACCCGCCGCGGCGCAAGACCATCCGACGGTTCATACCGGCCTCGGCCTTGGAATCACGGCCCCGGGAGCCCCATTCGAGTTCAGCCCATCATTCGGTTTTCGTGCTTCCTTGGCCGCAAGCGAGCATATCGCTTTCGGCGTCATGGGCAGCGTTTCGAAGCATCGGATTGATGGAGGAGGCATACTCGAGCTTTGGCATGCCGCCGTCGAAGCCGAATGGATGATGGACCGGGGTGAATTCATCCCTACTCTAAGTTTCGGCGCCGGTGCCCTCTCCTTGGGAGCGACTGATTTTCCGATGGCGCAGATGGTTACACACCTCACGGTCGGATTGGATTGGTGGCCCCAGGGAGCCTTCAGGGGTGTATCGCTCGGCGCCGAGCTGCGGTATCTAGGTACAATGGATTTGGCACCTTCGCCGATTCTGAAAACGTTCGCCTTGCGTGTCCGGTGGGGGTGGTAGCTCCACCGGGGGAGTATTGCATGTTCACTCGTTCGGCCCCCCTAAACGACCGATCGCGATACCATCGCCGTTCGGGATTCCCCGGCGGCCGTTTGATCATGTTGCTTACCGTCTGCTCTGTCGTCGCTGGTTGCCGCACCACGCCTCATCTCGAAACGCCGCCTGATGAACACCCTCTGCTACCCCATCTATTACGGGATCGCTCAGGCGGGTTCTCGGTTCGCATGCCGGCCTCTCCCGAGGTCGAGCATGATGCATACGAAACCACCCAAGGCGTCTTGAGATCAGTCACCTACACCTGTGAGCACCAGGGCGTAGTCTACGTCGTAACCTACCATATCTTTCCCCCGGGAAGCATTGCCCACGACAAGCCGGAACATCAGCTCGCGGCGGCCAGAGACGGAAGTGTGGGGAGTACCGGCGGCGAGATAATCAGCGACCAGGTACTCGAAGGAACGCCGTACCCGGGGCTCGAGACCCTTGTCCGAGTCGACGGCGGAGCCTACCGTACACGCATCTTCGCCACGGACTCTAGGATATACCAGCTACTGGTTGCCTCGGAGGAGGAAGAGATCTCATCCAGCCTCTCATCGGCTTTCCTAAACTCGTTCACCTTCGAGAGCGACGCTTCTCCTTGAAAGCAAGTCGGATGGGAACGCCCTCGAGGCCAAAGCTCTCCCGGAACCAGCCTTCAAGGTAACGTCTGTAGGTGTCCGTAACGCCCCGGGCATTGCTGGCCGAGATGCTGAAAAAAGGGGGGCTCGTTGCCACTTGCGCCGCGTACATCAGACGCACGGGTCTCTGCTTGAAGGATGGAGGGGGATGCCGAGCAACCGCTTCCTCGAGGCAGCGGTTGAGCAATGGGGTCGGCACTCGTCCGCTCCAGGCCTCTTTCAGCTTGGCGGCCGTCTCCAAGACGGTGAACACTCGTTTGCCCTCCAGCGCGCTGATCAGAAGCACCGGTGGATGAGCGGCACCTGGAAGCTTCTGCCTAACGCTGCGGCGAAGACGCTCCGCGACGTTTCCTTCTGACGAGACCTGGTCCCATTTGTTGACAACCAGCATCAAAGCCCGGCCTCTTTCGAGAACCAGATGAGCCAACCGCTCGTCTTGGCTTACCGGTGGGTGAGCCGCGTCAAGCAGCAGCGCGACAACATCGGAGGCTTCTATGGTGCGAATGGCCCTTACGACCGAGTATCGCTCCACGCTGTAGGAGATGCTCTTCTTGCGTCTAATACCGGCGGTATCGGTCAGTAAGTAGGTGCGCTCCTGATAGCGAAGCCTCGCATCAACACTGTCTCGAGTCGTTCCGGGCAGCTCCGTTGCGAGCATCCTCTCCTCGCCTAGCAGGCGGTTGATCAAGGTGCTCTTCCCGACGTTGGGCCGTCCGACGACGGCCAATCGGCAGTCGACCTCCACGGCTGAAGTCTCGCGTTCAAGCGGTGCCTCCAGATTTTCGAGCGTCGCGTCCAGGAGGTCGCCGATACCACGCCCGTGCTCCGCTGAAATGGGCATGACCGGCATGCCTAGGGCGTGGACCTCTCCAAGAACCGCCGTCTTATGCTCCCGAGAGAGGGAGTCGATTTTGTTCGCGGCGATGACCACCGGACGGCCCGATCTGCGCAGAAACCTGGCTACTTCGGCATCACTCGCCGTAATTCCCGCCATGGCGTCGACCACGAGTATGGTGGCTTGAGCTTCGTCCACCGCTAGGCGCGCCTGCCGAGCCATGCCCGACCGAACCTCGTCCTCCGCCGAGGGCTCGAAACCACCGGTGTCGATTATGACGAAGGCCCTGCCGGTCCACTCCGCGTCCGCGTAGTGACGGTCGCGGGTAACGCCGGGAACGTCCTCCACAATCGCGGCGCGCCGGCCGGTGATTCTGTTGAACAACGTAGACTTCCCCACATTTGGACGACCGACTATGGCGACTAGGGGCTTCACTTCTCCGCTCCGATCCCAACTACTTATCCACTGCTGTTTACCCGGCGGGTACCAAATGCCCGGCTTACTCGAAGCGGCGTAAGCCGCTCGGTCCGCGCGTCCAGTCCTTCTCCACTCTGACGTGTAGACCCAGCCAAACCTTCGTCCCTAATAGGCGCTCCAGGTTTGTGCGAGCAGCCGTTCCGACTCTTCGCAGCATAGCCCCGCGGCGGCCGATTACAATTCCCTTTTGCGACTCTTTCTCGACGATGATGTCAGCATTGATGCGCACCAGCCCCCCTTCGCCCTCGCCTCGCTCGGTCTCATCGAACTGCCTGACCTCGACCGCGACGCCATAAGGTACCTCGGCGTGGGTAAATCGAAATACCTGCTCCCGGATGTACTCCGATGCGAGAATTCTCTCTGCCTGGTCCGTCAGGACATCCGGAGGAAACAATGGGGGTGAGACTGGAAGCAGAGGAGCAATCAGCTCGGGGAGTCTCTCTACTCCTTCTCCGGTGCGAGCCGAGAGAGGATAGATAAAGGCCCACTCGTGCGCTTCACTATAGGCATCGATCACGGGAAGAACGCGATCCCTCGACACTGTATCTATCTTGTTTAGGAGAAGCGCGGCAGGTCGCCCGGCCTTTTTGAGCGCGGCGATCACCTCACGGTCTCCCTCATGAACGGTGGCGCCCCCATACCGTGTCGAGCGCACCGCCATCTTCACGTCGGTTACGAGCAACGAAGCGTCCACCTCCTCGATTGCACCCCGCGCCAAGGCGACCATCGCGCGGTTGAGCGGAGTCGTCGGCTCGTGGATGCCGGGCGTATCGAGAAAAGCTATCTGGACACCGGGACCGTTATGAATACCAAGAATTCGGGTCCGGGTCGTCTGTGGCCTTCTGCTTACGATGGCCAGCTTCTCACCGAGCAATTTATTGAGCAGGGTAGACTTGCCAACATTGGGTTGGCCTGTAAGCGCCACGAAACCGGACCGGTGCCCCCCTTCTCCGGTATCATTATTATCGGTCATTCGGCCGGCCTCAAGGAGTGGGCGGCTCGGTTGCGCGGCGAACCTCCACTCTCTCCAGCACTACTGGGTTGCTTGGCCGATCCATGGCGCCGCGTTCGACCCTCGCGATGGCGTTCACTACATCCATCCCCGACTCCACCGTGCCGAAGATGGTGTGGCGGCCGGTCAAATGAGGAACGGCGCGCTCCGTAATGAAGAACTGGGAGCCGTTGGTGTTCGGTCCCGCGTTGGCCATGGCCAAGAGACCGGGCCTGTCGAACTCCAACTCTTGGCGCTCGTCATCGAACCTATAGCCCGGTCCACTCCTGCCGGTGCCGGTCGGATCGCCCCCTTGAATCATGAAGTCGGGAATCACGCGGTGGAATATCGTTCCGTCATAGAATGACCCCGTCTCCTTATCGCCGGTCTCGGGATTCTTGTACGGGACTTGTCCCGTAGCAAGGCCGACAAAGTTGGCCACGGCCACGGGAGCTTCTTCCTCGAAGAAGCGGACCACTATGGAGCCGTGGTTGGTCCGCAGAATTCCATATAGGTTCCCTTCTCCGCTCACCAGGCTGGAGGGCGGCTCGCTGGGAGGCCCGAGCTGATCGGTGGCCTCCGGCCCGGCAGCCGGCTCCGCGGAGGGCCTCTCCACAGCTTCCGCGGCAGTCTCCTGCTCGGGCTCCGCCGCGGCATCGGGCTCTACTTCAGCGTCCTGATCGGACCTGCGATCCGCCGGGCACCCCGCCGTGAGCAGCAACGCCAACATTCCCGCCACGAAAAGCGACGCCTTCCACTCCGGGCACCTGGAAAAGCAAGAAAGCCTAAACGAGCTCATGTTTCCTTCGATAGTTCTGTTCATCTTGTTTCTCCTTCGGGCGTCTCCTCTAGCCCTGTGTCTCGGCCGTTAGTCTCGCCACCAGAGCGATTTCTCTTTTCCAGCTCTTCGATTCCAACCCTGGCTGCTAGTTGCTCGGCCTCTTTTTTCGTGCGGCCTTCGCCGCGCCCCAACACCTCATCAGCGACCAGGGCTTCCACCTCAAAACGTTTTTCGTGATCCGGACCAGTCTCCGCAAACACTCTGTAACAAGGCGTGGCCCCCAATATTAGTTGTGCCCGCTCTTGCAAACGAGTCTTGTAGTCCCATCCATCCCACAGGTCGACCCCATGCGAAGGAGAAACCTTCGGCATCAGCACTCTTTCAACCAGGCTCTTGATCGGCTCGAGGCCACTCTCGAGGTAGACGGCCCCGATTACGGCCTCGAGGCAGTTGGAAAGCAGGCTCACCTTGCGCCGGCCACCGGTTCTGTCCTCGCCCTTGCCAAGCCGCATAAGAGGTCCGAGATCGAGCTCCACAGCGACCTCGGACAGAATGTCGGCGTTTACGAGCGAGGCCCGAAGCTGAGAGAGCGGGCCCTCGCGCAGATCCGGCAAGCTTTCCATGAGAGCCTGACTCACCGCCAGATCTATGACGGCGTCGCCCAGGAACTCTAGGCGCTCATTGTCCTCTCCTTTCTCTTCGTGATGCTCGTTTACCCATGAGCTGTGCGTGAGGGAAGTGAGCGCCAACGTCGCGTCCTCGAATCGGTAGTGAATCCTCGTCTCGAGGGCCTCGACTAGTTCTCTATAGTCATCTTTCAAATGGCTTCCTCCAAGGTTCCTCCGCCCAACACCTCCTCGCCGTCATATAACACGATCGCCTGTCCGGCGGCGGGTGCCCTAACCGGCTGCTCGAGACGAACCTGTGCTCTACCGATTCCTTCATCGCATAGAGTACCCGCCACCCCGGAATGACGATACCTTACTTGGACAGTAAAAGAGCCACAGGGAGGTCGACCCGATACCCAGCTTGTGTCGGTCAGTCGCAGCGAGGTTCGCTCGAGGTCACGTACGCTCCCGACGCGGATCTCGGCCCTGGAGGCATCCATCGAGACTACGTAGAGAGGCTCGCTCCATGCTATGCCGAGTCCCCGCCGCTGTCCGACGGTAAACTTGTGAACGCCCCCGTGCCTTCCCAAACGGCGGCCGTCAACGTGGACGATGTCTCCTTCTTTCGGTCTGTCGACGAGCTCCTCCACAACCGCCGCGTAACCGGCTCCTCCCACGAAACAAGCCTCCTGGCTCTCCCGGCGGGGCATGGACAACCCAAGCGCCTCGGCCCTTGTCTTCACCTCTTCCTTTCGAAGATTACCCAAGGGAAAAATCAGGAAAGCCAGCTCGTCTTGGCCCAGGCGATAAAGAAAATAGGATTGGTCCTTGGTCCTATCCGCTCCCCGAAAAAGCCGATACCCCTTCTCTTCGTCAAAGGAAGTGCGGGCATAGTGACCCGTTGCCACTGCTCCCAGGTCTAGCTCGCGAGCCAGGTCCAGACCCGCGCGCAGCTTGACGGCCTCGTTACACCAAACGCAAGGGTTGGGTGTCAGCCCTTCCGCGTAAGCAAGAGCGAAAGGACGGATTACTTTTTCCTTGAACTCTTCTCGCAGATCCACTGCATGATGACGAACTCCCAAGACTTCGCAGACGTTTCGAGCCGACGACGGACCTTCCCCTGCCGAGCCGGGCTCGTCAGAGAGGCGGAGCGTAAAGCCCGTGACGTTCCAGCCTCGCTCCAGCAGCAAAGCCGCTGCCACTGAGGAATCAACCCCTCCGCTCATGGCCGTCAACACGGAGGGTGCTTCTGGGGGATCCGCTCTCATGGGAACGAGCATCCTCGACTGTCTTTTTCCGTTCAATCAGCCGGGCGCAGTGGAATCTCTATAGCGAACCTGGCACCCCTGTAAGAGGTGGGCGTGTCAGGTTGTGTCCTGGGCGGACTTTCCACCCACGCGCGACCACCCATGCTCTCCGCAATCTGCCTGGCCACGGCCAGACCCAACGTGGGACCGGAGACCCCCTCCGGGCTGCGGCGACCAGGCGGCGAGAACAGATCAAACACCTGCCACTCCAGCTCGGCTGGAATTACCTCTCCCTGATCATACACCGTGAAGCAAGCCTTGTCGTTGGTTCGAGAAATGTCGACTAGAATCTGCCCCCCCCGAACCGTAAAGGTAACGGCGTTGTCCAAAAGGTGTACGAGCGCTTGGCGAAGGCGGGCCTTGTCCGCGCGGACCTCGATGGGATCAGGGTATCGCGTGCTCACGGTGACCTTGCGGATGCGTCCTTTTTCACGAAGCGCCTCCATGGCTTCTTCGACGACCCCCCCAGGATCGAAATCCTCCGTCTGAAGCCGAGCGCCTGCAACATCTTGAAGGCTGGCCAAATCCAGAAGGTTGTCCACGGTTCGCCCAAGGCGCCGAATGCCGTGCGAGATTGCCGTGAGTGCCTTGCGCTGACGCGGCACAAGTGGTCCCAATCGGCCCGTCTCGAGAAGATCCAGGTAACCGACCAACGGCGTCAGCGGCGAAGCAAGCTCATGTGAGACATTCTCCAGAATCTGATTTTTCAGATCATCGACCTTTCGCAGCCTCTCGTTTGTCTCGGTAAGCTCGTTTACCTTTGCCTCGAGCTTCTCGACAAGGCTCTTGCTGTATGCCTCTAGATGCTCTCTTTTGACGTCGGATCTGACTCTTTGCCTCTTTCCCTTGAGGAAGGCGTTTACGTCTCGAAGAAACCTTTGCTCCTTGAATGGAGTGGCTATGAAACCGTCACAGCCCAGAGACAACGCCATGTCGCGATTCTCGGCTGGACCGAGTGTTACTACGGGAACGCTCTCCGTCTCGGGGAAAGAGCGCAGGCGGGTGGCGGTCTCGTATCCACCTTCGCTCGGCAGGCTCATCAAGTCGAGCAGCACCAGCTCGGGATGAACCTCTCGCGCCAGGTCCACGCCGCGGCGCCCGGTCGGCGCCTCGATTACCTCGTACCCTTCGCGATCAAGGATCTGGCGCACCAATGTCCGCTCTTCTTCCGTGCCGCCGATGTGTAGAATGCGGGCCGGTTGATCTTGCCGGCTTGCCGTATCTCCAGCTTGTTCAGGCATTGCGAAAACAACCTATCCCGGATGGGTGAGAAGCGCAAAATCGCGCCAAGGCAACGAAGCGCCTTGACTCTATGTCGGCACCCCCCCTAAATCCTTAAGCTACATGTCGTCAAGAGATCCCGGAACGGCCCGGCCCAGTGCCGGACCCCAGAGAGCGGCGGCCAGCAGCTCGGCGCGACGAGGAATTCGCTCTTTGTTCACCGATCGCGCGGAAGCCGTCATCGACCTGACCGAAAAAAAGGTCAAGCCGCGCCCGGCGGAACCCATCGAGGAAACCCCGCCTCCCATTGAGACAGCGGCACCCCGGGACGTGGGGACATCCAAGGAAGCGGAGGCCGCAAAAGAGACAGCGGCTCCCATGGAGGAGGCGACTCCAGCGGAGAGGACGCTGGAGGCCCTGAAAACGGCTGCCAAGCCGGACGCCGCCGCGAAGGCGGTGCTAGCCCTCCTAGAAGAGTATTTTCAGCGCGCGGCGGTGCTGCGTGTGGGCGGCGGCAGCGTACGCGGCTGGATGTCCACGGCCATGCCCTCCCGGAAGGCGGTCGATTCACTAGAGTTGCCCTTGGCATTCCCGTCTACTTTGGCGGAAGCGGCAATCGAGGGAAGCGCACGGTACGGGCCCTTGGAGGTAATCCCCGGCGACGGCATGCTCTTGAGCATCATGGATCCTCCTCCGACAAGAGCGGCGGTAGTCCCGGTAATGTTGGCGGGAAGGCCCACCTGCATACTCTATGGTGACGTTTACGAAGAAGGGGCCAGCTTCGAACCGCCACGCGAGCTTTTGGACAAGGTGGCGCTGGACTTGGGCTCTGCTCTCGAGCGAATCATTAAAAACCGCAAGTCCGGCTAAACCAGAATCGTGACTTCCGGTTTAGGCTTGCCGCCAGCCTTCGAGCGCTTTTTTCAACGTCTCCGGCCTGTTCCTGCTTGGATCCTCTATGACGAGGTCGAGAAGATAGGAGATCGCCTGCCCAACCTCGGGACCGGCTCCCAGTCCAAGCACCCTCATCACGTCTTTTCCCGTGAGTGCCAGGCTCGCCGCCTCCAAGGGCGGGTTTCGGCCGGCCTCTTCCAAGAGAGCGGAGCATAAGCGCTCGACCGTCTCCTCGGCGCTTCCGTGGGCCTCTCCGCGGGCAAGTGCTCTCCACAGTGCGGCCACGGCTTCGACTCGATCAGCGCCGACCCGGGCCAATACGCGCCGGAGGTCCGCGGGCCTGCAGGGGTCGACCTCTCTCCAGTTCGAAACCGAAACAAGCAGGCCAACCTCTGAAATGGTGGCTTTCGGAAAACGAAGGCGCCGGAGTATTGGGGCGTGACTTGACTCTATTTGCTTCCGCTCGCCCGAGGAAGCCAGCAATGCCGCCAGCCTTATCGGCCGATTGCCGGGAGGCACCTCATCCATGGCGCGGAGCCGCCTGTTCCAATCATTCTCCTCTAGCGGAGCGAGTTCGGGCAGAACGAGTGACGCGAGTCCTGTTTCGGCCAACAAGCCAAATCCACTGGATGGGAGGCGGGCATCCAGAATCTTCTCGAGCTCCTGCCTCACCCGCTCCACCGCGACCTTACGAAAGCTGCTTGCGGCCGCCGGTATGGCCTTCAGGGTTTCCTCCTCGATAGTAAGCTCCAGGGCACAGGCAAGTCGAATTGCACGCATGGGACGAAGGCCGTCCTCCGTGAAGCGCTCGAGGGGATCACGCACGGCACGTATCACTCCCGCCTCGAGATCCCTCATCCCGCCGAACGGGTCACGCATCCTGCCCGTGAAAGGATCCCACGCGATAGCGTTCATCGTGAAGTCTCGGCGGGCCAGATCGTCGTCTACCTCCTCCAGAAACTCGACCTCGTCGGGGCGTCTGGCGTCGCTGTACTTTCCTTCACCGCGAAAGGTCGTCACTTCCACGGGCTCCCCTTGCGAGAGAACGGTAACGGTGCCGTGCTTGACTCCTGTTGGGATCACCTTTTCGAAGGTTTGCATTACCTGCCTCGGCCTTGCCGAGGTAGCTATGTCCCAGTCCTCCGCCGGGCGCTCCCGGCCCGCGCGGAGCAGATCACGCACAGCTCCTCCAACGAGCCAGGCCTGGTGGCCGCGTTCCTGCAGGCGCCGTACCACCTCCAGTACGGCGGGAGGTACGCAATCGATGGTCAGAGCATCTTGCATGCCTTCTTGTCTACCTTCTCGTCCGAAGCGCCTTGCGTCCAAGGAGCCATGACGCTAAACAGCTCCCAACGGCCCCGTAGCTCAGGCGGATAGAGCGGCGGTTTCCTAAACCGTAGGCCACAGGTTCGAGTCCTGTCGGGGCCGCATTGGCAAAGCCCCGCTCAAAAAGTGACAAGGGATATCACCCGGTCACTGTTCAAACGTGCCCTCCCCCGCAGAAAGCCGAGCTCGAGCACGAAACCGAAAGCCGCAACCTCGGCGCCTTGTTTCCTAACCAGCGAAGCGGTGGCCTCCGCGGTACCCCCGGTCGCGAGAAGATCGTCCACTATCAGGACACGCTCGCTGGAGTTCAGCGCGTCCTTGTGCATCTCCAGCGCATCCGTCCCGTACTCCAAGTCGTAGGTGATTCTATCGATGTTGGACGGAAGCTTTCCCGGCTTGCGAACCGGAACGAAACCTACGCCCAGTCTTTGCGCCAAAGCCGCGCCGAAGATGAATCCCCGAGCTTCGATTCCGACTACTCTATGAACCGCGTCACCCTCCAGCTTTGACTGGAATGCGTCGATGACGCTCGCGAAGGCGTTCGCGTCGCCTAGGACCGGCGTAATATCCTTGAAGACGATGCCCGGCTTCGGAAAATCAGGGATGTCTCGTATCAAAGAGATTACATGGTCCATGTGCTCTCCCTTCATCCGGCGTCAAAGCCGTCCAGCTTCCAGTTTCGGATGAGGTCGATGGCGTGATGAGCCGTCAGGTCGAGATGGAACGGGCTCACGGAAATGAGAGAATCATCGATGACCGTGTTGCAGTCGGAGTTTGGGATGTCTTCATGGTCCTTGCCGGGTCCGCCGATCCAAAAGTAACGGCCACCTCTCGGATCCTCTCGCACATCTATTTTTTCGCTGTACTTGCGCCTGCCTAGCTTGGTTACCCGGTATCCCTCCGGTTTGCCGGGCGGTACATTCACGTTGAGCAGCACGCCAGGGGGCAGCCCGCGAGCCAGCACCGCCGAGGCAAGCGAGCAAATGAATTCCTTGGCTACCGTGAAGTCCCAAGGAGATCTGCCCTCCAGCGAGATCGCTATGGAAGGCACTCGAAGAATGGTTCCCTCGAAGGCGCCCGCGAGAGTGCCGGAGTATGTGACATCATCGGCCATGTTGCTGCCGAGGTTAATGCCGCTGACCACGAGATCCGGCTTGTTGGCGGCCATTATGTGATTCACTCCCAAGTAAACCGAGTCGGTCGGGGTTCCATCACAAGCAAAACGATGGGGAGCAATCTCCCACACCCTGAGTGGGCGGTGCAGGCTTATTGCGTGGCTGGACGCGCTTCTCTCTCTATCCGGTGCTACTACCGTGACCTCGCCGGCCGGCTCCAGCGCTTCAGCCAAGGCAATGATTCCCGGAGCATAGATGCCGTCGTCGTTCGTAATGAGGATTCGAGCCTTGTTCATGTCGTTTGTAACTTGGGGCTCGTGAACCCTAATATCGGCCTCCGGAGGGAAAATCCTCCGGAGGCCCTTGGTCGGGACGACTGGATTTGAACCAGCGACCACTTGCACCCCAAGCAAGTGCGCTACCAGACTGCGCCACGTCCCGAAACGATTTGAAATGATTTAAACGAACCCGCCGTGTCCGCTCTTCCGTGCCGACGGCTTTCTAGCCTTGCAACGCCGGAGTGTCAATCAACCGTTGATGATGTTCTTGAGCACCTGGCTCGGTCGAAAAGTGAGCACTCGCCGCGCGCAGATTTCTATCTCTTCACCGGTCTGTGGGTTGCGCCCTACACGTGGCTTCTTATCGCGGACGATGAAGTTACCAAAGCCGCTGATCTTTATCTTTTCGCCGCGCTCCAGGATTTCCTTCATGTTGTCGAAGACAGCTTCGACAATCTCGGCACTCTCTTTCTTCGAGAAGCCGACCTTCTCATAAACCCGCTCGACTATGTCCGCCTTCGTCATGCCGCTCCTCCACTAGAAGATCCGAAATCTGGCCACGGATTCCCTGTATTGTCAATGCATCCTCAAACGCGCAGCGCCGCCCCCAGCTCATTCTCGAGACGCGCGACTATGGCCAGGTGCATCCTCGACGTCTCGGTGTCCGTAAGGGTCCGGTCCGTCGCCTGATATCTGATGGCGTACGCCAGGGACCGCTTCCCCTCCCCCACCTGCGGCCCCGTGTACATGTCGAAGAGCGTCGCGTCCACCACCCTGGCCCCAATGTGTTCAGCTTCGGGCAGAGGAGCCTCGATCAGGCGGCGAATCTGTTCGGCGTTTACATCCTCGCCGACGACCACGGCCAGATCCCGATAGACGGCGGGGAAGCGAGGAATGGTCTTGTATGAAGGTACCAGGTGCGAAATGGTGGTCAACGCATCGACCTCTAGTTCGACGGCCATGACTCCCGGCGCGAGCTCGAAGTGAGCCGCCACCCCGGGGTGAACCTCTCCAAGCCAGCCAAGCCGCTCTCCCGACGGCCCAACTACGCGGCAGGCGGAGCGAGGATGCAACCACGGCAGTCCATTCTCATCAATCTCGAACTGGCACTCGGCCAGGTTCACCCCCAAACGCCGCAAGATTGTCTCGACGAGACCCTTGACGTCGTAGAAATCCACAACCGCGCCTTCCTGGGTCCAAGAGAGCGGAGCTCGTCTTCCGCTGAAAACAGCGGCGAGCCGGTTGGGCTCCTCGATGAGATCTCCTTGGCCGGCCAGGTAAACTCTCCCGACCTCGTAAAGCTTGAGATCACTGCGTTGGAACCGCCGGTTGTAGCGTAGATTTCCAAGAAGGCTGGCCAACATGGTCGTACGCATCACCGAGTGTTCGGTGGTGAGAGGGTTTGATAGCCTGAGGGGTCTAGCTTCAGGAAGTGTCTTCATATCCAGCCCCATCGAGACATCACTCTCGGATAGAAAGCTGTAGTTGACGACTTCTCTGCATCCAGCCGCCGATGCGGCCTCGCGAACCCGGCTGACTACCTCCTCCTCGCGGCCGGCTTCGTCCGGACGCGATGACTCGGGAGAACGTCCAGGCAGAGTCGAGGGAATGGCATCGTAACCGTGAAGTCTCGCCACCTCCTCGATGAGGTCGATCTCTCTCGACATCTCGGTTCGAAACGACGGCACCTCTAGCAACAGCCGGTCTGGTGCGCGGTCGACGACTCGGAACCCCAATCCCACGAGCGCGCGTTCCTGGTCCTCCGGTTCGATGCGAAGGCCGAGAACATCACAGGTCCTATCGAACCGTAGAGTCACGTTTTGAGGGGTGACCGGCCGGGGATGTACATCGAGGGCTCCACCTAGAACTACTCCGCCGGCAAGCCTCGATATCAACGATGCAGCTCTATCCGCGGCCAACAAGGGTATGGCGGGATCCGCCCCCCGCTCGAATCTATGAGACGACTCGCTATGAAGCCCGTGCCTTCTAGCGGACCTTCTTATGCCTATGGGCTCGAACCATGCACTCTCCAGAAGAATGCGCTCCGTCTTCGGCGAGACCTCCGAGGTTTGGCCGCCCATGACACCGGCAAGCGCCACGGGTGAGGACGCGTCCGCTATGACGAGGTCCTCTCGGTCCAAACGTCGTTCCACGTCATCAAGCGTTACCAGAGTCTCATCAGGATTGGCTCTGCGTACGATAATCGTGGCCGAATCCAAGAGGTCCAGATCGAAGGCATGTAAAGGGTGCCCCATCTCCAAGAGCACGTAGTTTGTAACGTCGACAACATTGTAAATCGGGCGGATACCGGCAGCGGCCAAGCGAGCGCGGAGCCATGCCGGCGAGGGCCCGATGCTGACACCCTCGATGACTCTTGCCACGTATCTCCCGCAACGCTCGGGATCCTCGATCCTGACCTTCGCAACCTCGGTAGTTTGCTTGGCGTTCTCTTCGAGGTCGGTCTCCGGCATTCGAAGCCTCGTGCCGGTGAGCGCCGTCACCTCTCGCGCCACTCCAATATGGGAGAGAGCGTCGGGTCGGTTGGGGGTGGCCGAAACATCGAGCACCGCGCCCGAAAACCCTGGCAAATCCCTCAGCGGCGTGCCGGGCTTCCGTTCACCTCCCAAGTCGAGAAGGCCCGAGGCGTCGTCCCAAAGTCCTATCTCGGCCGCCGACAGAAGCATGCCGGAGGAGACAACCCCTCTAAATTCACGCTCACCCACCTCCATGCCGTTGACTAGCCGCGTTCCGGGTCCGGCAAAAGGTGCACACATGCCCGCGCGAACATTAGGAGCCCCGCACACCACCTTTCGATGAGAGTCCCCATCAAAAACCTCGCAGACCGACAACTTAGCCGCATTTGGGTGCGGCCCCACGGTCTCCACACGAGCGACGACGATCCCGCCCGTCGAACGGCCGAACCAATCGATCGACTCGACCTCCAACCCGGCGAAGGTAAGACTTCTAGCTGTCGACTCGGGATCCGGAAGCGGTCCGTCAATGTAATCCGCCAGCCATGGATGCAGTATCTTCATCGCGCTTTGCCTCCCTTTGCTTGCGTATCCGCGTTTTGGAACGCGAAAGGCATGGTCTGACCGGGCATGTGAACACCCGGTGGGAGGATCTCGCCGTATCGCATTCTCCGTAGACCGAGCGAAGTCATCGATTGCCTAGGGGAACTGTTCCAGAAAGCGAGCATCGTTTTCGAAAAGCATCCGCAGGTCATCGATCTGGTACTTGAGCATTGCAACCCGGTCGATGCCCATTCCGAACGCAAAGCCCGACCATATCTCGGGGTCGTAATTCACCGCCTCGAAGACGGCCGGATCCACCATTCCGGCTCCAAGTATTTCGAGCCATCCTGTTCCGCTACAAGTCTTGCATGATTCGGGCTCGACGGTGCTCCTTGCCGAGGCACCTGCCGCCGTTCCGGAACCGCCGCATATGCTGCAGCTGACGTCTACCTCCGCGGAGGGCTCTGTGAACTGGAAGTATGAAGGCCTGAACCTCACCTGGGCCTTTGTCCCGAAGAAGGCTTTGGCAAATAGCTGAAGCGTTCCCTTCAGGTCCGCCATGGTCACATTCCGGTCGACCCAGAGCCCTTCGATCTGATGGAACATCGGAGTATGGGTCGGATCCGAGTCTCTACGATATACTTTTCCGGGGCAGATGATTCGAACCGGTGGAGCCTGACGTAGCATAGCCCTCACCTGCACCGGAGAGGTGTGGGTTCTCAAGAGCACGTCACCAGGGTCGGGCCCTTCTCCGCCTTCGGTCGTCATGGCGGGCGCGGGCCTGCCGGAGTTCAAATAGAAGGTGTCTTGCATATCCCGGGCAGGATGCTCGGGCGGGATGTTCAATGCTTCGAAGTTGTAGAAATCACCTTCTATCTCGGGGCCACTTGCCGCCTCGAAGCCCATTTTCCGAAAAACATCCACGACCTCGTCCCACGTCCGAGAGACGGGGTGACGAGGCCCGACGTCCAAAGGACGGCCGGGCAGTGTGACGTCGATAGGCGGACCCGCCAGCTCACGACGCAATGCCTCGTCTCGCGCATTATCCAGTGCTTGCCGGACGGCGGTCTCGATGGCATCGCGAACGGTATTGGCTGCTTGCCCTACCTTTGGACGTTCATCGGGCGGCAGCTTTCCCATCTGCTTCAAAAGACGGCTTACCTCGCCTTTCTTACCGAGAAACCGCACCCTTACCGAATCAACTTCGGCAATTGGGTCGCCGGCCGCCATTGCCTCCTCAAGAGCTCTTTCAGCGGAGCCTCTTGCTTCTTCCAGGCCTTGGAGCAGCGCCGCGGGGCTCGGGCCACCTTGGCTAGACATGACCTAGTCGTTTCCTTCAGGCCGCCTTGGCCGACTCGTTGGATTTGACGAGGTCGACGAGAGAAGCAAAGCCTTTCGGATCATGCCAAGCCAATTCGGCGAGAACCTTTCGATCGAGCTGAACACCGGCCTGCTTGAGCCCGCTCATGAAGCGGCTGTAGCTAATTCCATTTTCTCTTGCGGCGGCGTTGATTCTGGCGATCCAAAGCCTTCGAAAGTTTCTCTTTTTCTGCTTGCGATGAATGGTGGCGTTTTGAAGGGCGTGATCAACGGCCTCGACTCCCCTTCGAAAAGTGTTCTTTCGGCGTCCGCGGAAACCCTTGGCAAGCTTGAGAATACTCTTTCTCCGCTGCCTGCGGTGCGGCCCTCCACTCTTGACTCGCATGTGTCGTGCTCCTTTCCCCTACGCACCTATTGGAGTTACCCCGGTGGTAAGGAGCGCCCGGCTGCAAGAACCGAAGCGACTTTGGTCGATGGATGGTGCTCTTCCTAACCGTAAGGAAGAAGCACTCGCTTCACCCTCTTCGCGTCGGTTGGCGACAACTCGAAGGTTCCGCGTTTTTCCCGCTTGTCCTTGCGGGACTTGGAAAAAGTGAGAAGGTGACGAGACTTGGCGTGTTTGGCCTTGACCTTGCCGGACTTGCGCACCTTGAAACGCTTGGCCGCACCACGATTGCTCTTCAGCTTGGGCATCTACGACTCCTGCATCCTTACCCGGCACCCGCCTAGGGGGCCGTATCTTTTTCTTGATTCTCCGAAATCTTCGCTTCCGCCTTACGGGCCTTCTCGGCCTTTGCGGCCTTGTTCGCCTCGCCGTCCCGGGCCTTCGCTTTGGCCATCGTCCGCTTGGTTGGAGCAAGAATCATGAACATATGCCTTTGCTCCATCCTGGGGTGGACTTCTACCTGACCGATGTCCTCGACAGCCTGAGCAATACGCTCCATGCGTTTGAATGCTATGTCCTTGTGGATAACCTCGCGCCCGCGAAACATAAGGGTAACACGGACCTTGTCTCCCGAGACCAAAAACCTTTGAACATGCTTTAGCTTGAACTCGAAGTCATGCTCGTCGGTCTTCGGTCGCATCTTGACTTCCTTGACCTCTTGTTGGCTTGCATGCTTCTTGGCTTCGGCCTGCCTCTTCTTGGCGAGATACTTCTGCTTGCCGTAATCGAGTATCTTGCAAACGGGCGGCCGCGCCTCCGGTGCCACTTCCACGAGGTCCAGCCCACTTTCTTCCGCGCGCCTCAGTGCAACATCGATGGGCATATTTCCCAGCTTGTCCCCATCCTCGGCGATAACCATCACCTCTCGGGCACGTATGCGCTTGTTGATCCGTGGTTCTCTTTCTCGTTGGTGCGAACGGTGGTCTCTTCTGATGTTACGTTCTCCTTGCAAGGGCGTAGCCGGCTTGACCGGTGCCGTTGAAAGCAAAGACCCCGCCCACGTCAGGCGGGGTCGAAGAAATGTAAGATACTGATGACGGCCGGGCTGTCAAGCATCCACGGTGCTGAAGGGGCCTTCTCTCTCTCTCGAGTCGCTCCCATTCCGCCGGCTGGAGGCGAACAAACCATCAAGAACGAGGATGATGCTTCTCATAAAGCTCTCTCAAGCGGGACCTGTCCACGTGGGTATATATTTCGGTCGTACCGACATCGGCGTGCCCCAGCATTGCCTGGACGGCTCGAAGGTCCGCGCCTCCCTCTAGTAGGTGTGTCGCAAATGAATGTCGGAGCTTGTGCGGACTCACTCTCTTGTCTATGCCCGCGGCGCTGGCGTAAGCCCTAAGCGACTTCCAAAATGCTTGTCTGCTTATGGGCGTTCCTCTATTGGAAGGAAAAAGCGCGGAGCTTGACCTCCCCCTCAAGATCTCGTTCCTGGGGCCGCCGAGATACCGCTCCAGCCAGTCTATGGCCGACTCTCCGAGAGGTACCAATCTCTCTTTACCGCCTTTTCCTCGGACTATGAGAAACCCGGCCTTGAGCTCCAGATCCTCGACGCGAAGGCCTACCAACTCACTGACGCGAAGCCCGCAGGCGTAAAGGGTTTCCAGCATTACCCGGTCTCTGAACCCGGCCGGCTTGCTCACAACCGGCGCGGACAGAAGAGCGTTGACCTCTTCCAGCGTCAGGAAAACAGGCAGCGGCCTGCCGGTGCTCGGCGTGTCGAGGTCGGCCGTTGGATCGGATTCACAAAGACCCTCTCGTAATAGAAAGCGATGAAACGTCCGAATGGCTGCTAGCGCCCTTGCCCTGCTCCGCGGTGAAAAGCCTTTCTTCGTAAGATCGCCTAGGTGCTCTTGAATGTGTCCTCGCGCTACGCCTTCGGCGACCGCCACCCCCTTCTGGGATAGATGTTCCATATATCGTCCGAGATCGCGGGCGTATGCCTGCACGGTATTGGTCGCAAGCCCTCGTTCGACACGCATCCAAGCGAGGTAAATATCCAGGAGGTGGTCCACTATATGAGCTCCACCGACCCCTTGCCCTCGCGCAGGACCTCCGGAGCCTCACCGGTCAGATCCACCATCGTGGAAACGTCGAACAGGTTGAGGCCGACATCCAGAATCAAGTCGACCCCGTGCCCCAGCACATCCCTAACCTCTCTCGGGTCGCCCATCAGCTCACCGTCGGGAGAGGTCGCGGTCGTGTTGAGCAGAGGACGTCCGAGCTGCTCGATCAGAGCTATTGCCACCGGGCTTTCCGGTATTCTAACCCCGACGGTCTTCTGCCGGGTCGTAACGACCTTGGGCACCTCTTTAGTGGCGTTCAAGACGAAAGTATACGGACCGGGAGTAAGCCGCTTGATTATTCGGTGAGCGAGATGGCCCACCTGCGCATACCGTCCAGCTTGAGAGATGTTGGAACAAAGAAAGGTCATGGGCCGCTTCGGATCCCGCTTTTTCAACCGGTAAAGGCGATCGATTGCCTTCCTGTTGAGCAGATCGCAACCGATACCGTAGTTGGTATCGGTGGGATAGACGACGAGCCCGCCTTGATCGATTATCTCGGCTGCTCGCGAGATTCGTCGTGGTTGGGGATGTACGGGATCCACGATTTCAATTGGCGCGGACATGATTTCAGGTTACCCCCTTTTTTCCGCCAAGCCATAAATTGCCGATTACCAAAAGTATCTCGCGGGCGAGCCCCTGCTGTTCCGCACGTCCGTTCAGTTTCCCGGCACGGTCATGCATCCTTGGCAGATGCCGCGCCTCGCGATTCGCTCTACTGCCGAATCACAATCCCCGGTTTAGGTCAACTGCTCTGCTTCCGATCTTCGTCGATTAGGGCCTTTAGGCGATACAGCAGATCCAAGGCCTCCCTGGGTGAGAGAGTGTCGGGCTCGACGCCGGAAAGAAGCGACTCCACCTCGTCGTGCCGCGCCGAGGATCGCTGTGCAAAAAGAGAGAGCTGACCTGGAGCATCGCCCTTGTTACCGCCGCCTCGAGCAAGCGCGGGCCGGCCTACCTCGTCAAGCTCGGCTGACTCGAGGTTGGCGAGCACCTCGGAAGCTCTGTCTAGAACCGCCCGGGGGAGCCCGGCAAGCCTGGCCACCTGAATTCCGTAGGAGCGATTGGCCGCTCCCTCCACCAGTCTGCGAAGAAACACCACCCTTTCGTTCCACTCCCGAACAGCCACCGTGTAGTTCACGACTCCATCTCGTTCCTTCGCCAGATCGGTCAGCTCATGGTAATGAGTAGCAAACATCGTTTTACATCCAAGCCTATCGTGCAGGTCCTCGGCCACGGACCAGGCGATGGACAGACCGTCGAACGTGCTGGTGCCGCGCCCGATCTCGTCTAGAACCACCAATGAACGTCTGGTGGCCTGATTCAGTATGGCGGCGGTTTCGGTCATTTCTACCATGAAGGTGGAACGTCCGCCCGCAAGATCGTCACTCGCTCCGACGCGGGTGAATATTCGATCGCAAACGCCTACTCGCGCTTTACGAGCCGGAACAAAACTGCCGGACTGCGCCAGTAGCACGACTAAAGCCGCCATGCGCAAGACCGTCGACTTCCCAGCCATATTCGGCCCAGTAACTATCATTAAAAACTTGTCCGACTCGAGCGTAACATCGCTTGGCACGTACGTCTCCCCGCCTTCGGATCGAAGCGCCGCCTCCACCACCGGATGCCGTCCGTCCTCGATAATCAGATCGCGGCTTTCGTCGACATGCGGACAGCACCAGTCGAGGTCCGCTGCTACCTTTGCCAGAGACAGCAAACAATCGATGTCCGCGATTCTGTCCGCCACTGCTCGAAGCGGCCCTGCGTCCTCTAGGAGCCTCAATCTGATCTCCTCGAAGATTCGAAGCTCGAGAGCCCTTCGTTTTTCCTCGGCCGTTAGAATTTTTCGCTCCCACTCCTGAAGTTGCGGCGTGATGAAGCGCTCCGCGTTGGCCGTGGTCTGCTTTCGAACGTAGTCATCCGGCACCAAATGCAAGTTGGCCTTGGTAACCTCGATGTAGTAACCGAACACCCTGTTGTGCCGGATCTTGAGTGAGGACACTCCGGTTCTACTCTTTTCATCGGCCTCCAAGCGGAGCAGGTAATCCTTGCCATGGGTTGCAAGATGAATCAGCTCGTCCAAGTCCGGGTCATACCCTCGCCGTATGAGCCCCCCTTCTCGAGCAGTCGCGGGAGGATCGTCGACCAAGGCGCGATCCAGAAGGGTCGCCAAATCGGAGAGTGGATCGAGTTTCCGACCTAGCTCCAGAAGGAGCTCGGGCGCGGAGGCGTTACCGTCTTCGGTCTTCGAGCATCCCTCCAAAGCGGCGGCAGCTTCAGGGCAATTTCCTTTGTTGCTGTCTCCGATGGGTGAGTTTTCCAAGGGGGACGGCGATACCTGTGAAAGCAAGCCCTTCAACACGGGGACCATGGCAAGGGATCTCTGAAGCCCTCGCATGTCGCGAGGAGTCCCTTGGGAAAACGCCAGACGACCAACGATACGCTCGATGTCGACGATTTGACGTAGCGCACAGTGCAGGTCTTCGGCCAACGACGGCTTTGAAGCGAGGTGCGCCACCGATCCCTGACGTCTTCTAATCAAACCGATATCGGTAAGGGGTCGCATCAGCCAGCTACGTAATCTTCTTCCACCCATTGCGGTGACGGTACGATCCACATGGCCAAGAAGAGACCCCGCTCTTCGCCCACCGTGCAGGGTTTCGAGTACTTCGAGGTTCGCACGGCTCGCCGTATCGACGATTAGGTGCTTGCCGGGCTCATATACCTCGAGACGATCCACGTGCACCGCCGCTTCCCTGTTGGCCTCGGAGGCATAGCTCAAAACGGCACCGGCCGCCGAGACCACGATTTCTCCTTCCGGCCCATCGGAAACGCCAAAACCCGCAAGAGTCGAAACACCGAAATGGTGCGTCAACCGTTCCTTACACCTCCTGTGCTCGAACAATCCGGGCTCCCGAGTAGTAATCGCAATACCCGGTAACACGGCGGTCAGATATTGAGAGCGGGCTTCATCGACCGTTTCCGGAAGAACTATTTCCTTTGGGCGAACCCGGGCCACTTCGTCGGCGAGCACGTCGTCATTTGGCAAGAAAGACACCCTGAAAGAACCGGTGGATATTTCCAATAACGCCAGCCCCCAACCTTCCCCGGGCCTTCGCGGAGCCAAGGCGCAAACCAGGTGCTCGCTGCGAGGATCGAGCATTTCATCGTCGACCACCATTCCCGGAGTGATGATTCGTACGACCTCGCGGCGAACCAGCCCTTTGGCGGCGGAAGCGTCTTCCGTCTGCTCGCAGAGGGCAACTCTGTGCCCGGCCTCCACCAAACGGCCGATATAACTTCGGGCCGCGTGGTGAGGAATACCTGCCATGGGAAACCGATCGCGTCCCTTTCCCCGTCCTGTCAGCGTGATTTCCAACAGCTTCGAGGCGGTAAGTGCGTCCTCGAAGAAGCACTCGTAGAAATCGCCGAGCCTATAAAAAAGCACGCAGTCCGGATGAGCCTTCTTGAGCTCGAGATATTGGCGGACCATGGGCGTGATGCGCCGCGTGCGCGCGAACTCATCGGCACTCCTCGGCATGGAGGAATCACCAATCAGCCGCTCCTCGGCTGATTCCATGGCCGTGCCGGCTTCCTGGCCCTCTAGGATTTTAGCGTTGTCCTCTCTTGACGCCATGAGTGCCATTTGTAGCCTGCATTCATCATGGCGTCACCCGACCTATTGCGCCTCGTACGCTTTAGGTGCCATTTCTTGTCCCCCACTTGACCGAAGCATCGGTCGCGAGACATTCCTTCTCGGTTCCATGATCACATTCCAAGACGTCACCATTGAACTCAATGGGGTCAGAGCCCTTGAAGAGGTCTCTCTTTGCGTCGAGCCTGGTGAGCTGATGGGGCTAGTCGGTCCGTCCGGGGCGGGCAAGAGCGTTCTCCTGAAAGCCGCCTGCGGGCTGATTCCAGTAACTTCGGGCCGGATCGAGATCGCCGAAACTCCTCTGAACGAGCTCTCGGAGGATGAGATCCTCGACCTGCGGCGGCGGATTGGAATGCTTTTTCAGCAAGGCGCCCTGTTCGATGCTCTCAGCGTGTTCGAGAACGTCGCGTTCCCACTTCGCCGCCGCGATTGGCCGGAGCAGGAAATAACGGATCGGGTGTTGATTGAGCTCGAGCGAGTCGGCCTCTCCCACGCCGCTCATCTGCTCCCCGAGGAGCTTTCCGGAGGCATGCGAAAGCGCACCGGAATCGCCAGGGCCCTGGTAACTGATCCCCCGGTAGGGCTTTTCGACGAGCCGATAGCCGGCCTGGATCCGGTAACAGGCTCACGCATACTCAACCTACTGCGCACCGCCAGCACCGAACGGAAAGTGACCAGCATAGCGGTGGGGCATGAGCTGGACACATTGCTGCCGGTATGTGACAGGGTGGCAATGCTTCTCGACGGGCGGCTGGTATATCTCGGGTCCGCCTCGGAGATGCCCGAGGCCGAGCACCTAGCGGTAAGACAGTTCTTCATGGGCAGCGAGGAAGGTCCGTTGTGAGCGTGAGGCCAGGCAACGGTCGCAAACGGAAAGACCCGGCCGCGGCGAAAGCCCGCAAGGCTGGCCTGCTGCGCCGAACCGGCCGCACCGCCATCGGAGTGTCCTCCGATGTCGGCGGCATGGCGATAATAGTGGGCCGCAGCCTGGCCGCGCTACTCCCGCCCCGCATAGAGCCCGCGGGGATGGTTCGTGGAATGTACCGGTTTGGGGTTCAAAGCATACCGCTGGTAGTGGCAACGGCATTCCTCACCGGTGTGGTGGTGCTCCTCATGGCAGCGGTCCACGTAAGACAGTACGGAGCGACCGTGCTGGTTGGATGGGCCTCCGGATACGCTACTTTTCGGGAGCTCGGGCCTGTTCTCATTGCGATCATGTTCAGCGGCCGGGTAGGCAGCAACAATACCGCGGAGCTTGCGGTAATGAAGGTCACGGACCAGCTCGAGGCACTTCGAGCTCTGGCAATAGACATCTATGCGTATTTGATAATACCTCGTCTATTCGCGATGGTCGTCGTTCTCGTCGGCCTGACGCTTCTTGGGAATCTTCTGGCGATAATCGGCGCCGCCGTTGCCGCCGACAGCCTCATCGGGGTCTCCTACCCCGTCTTCTGGAACTCTTTCACCACTTACGTCCGAATCGAGGACTTGCTTCACGGGCTCGTCAAGGCCGGAGTGTTCGGTCTGGCCATAGCCGTTGTGTCTTGCCATTTCGGGCTGTCCGCAAGAGGCGGAGCGGCCGGGGTCGGCCGGGCGGTCAACCGTTCGGTGGTCGCCAGCGCGATAATAATCTTCCTGCTCGACTACTTGCTCACTCACACTCTCACCTGACCCGCGAATCACACATCACATGGTTATCGAGGCACAGCCACACCGCGCGGTATTCTTCCTTGGAAGGACAGCGGTAGGGGTAATTCGAACCGTCGGATCGATGGTTCTTTTGGGGGGTCGCGCCCTCTCGGGCCTTCGACGCCCGACCTGGCCTGCCGGAGAATTGTTCTCGCAGGCATACCTGGCGGGAAACCGCTCGTTGCTTCTCGTCGCGATTACCCTCGCTTTCGTGGGCATGGTTCTCGTCTTCCACGCCTGCATTCAGTCGCAGCGGGTGCTAGGAGAGATGTCACTCGTTGGTCCCGCCTTCTTGCAGCTAATCATTCGCGAGTTCGGACCGACCATCGTGGCACTCATGATCGCTGCCCGGGTCGGAGCCGGAATCTCCGCTGAGCTCGCCTCCATGGTGGTGACCGAGCAAGTCGATGCCCTGCGCATGAACGGAGCCGACCCTGCCCGTTATCTCGTGGCTCCAAGATTGGTCTCGGTGTGGATCATGACCGTGGCTCTGTGCGTCTTCGGCTGCGCCGTCGCGGCCGTCAGCGGCGCGGTGACCGCCAATTTGCTTTTCGGTCTCTCCTACGACACGTTCATTTCTTTCTCGATGACCCGCACCGGAGATCTCGTAACCGGCCTAGCCAAGGCGTCGGCATACGGATTTTACATACCTCTTGCGGCGTCATGGGCGGGCCTATCCGCGTCGAGCGGCTCGGAGGGAGTCGGGAGGGCCACCACCGCTGGAGTGGTGGTCGGCTCGCTGGGCGTCATCGTCTTGTCCGCCGTAATCGGGGCGGCCGTTTTCGGGCTGGGGCTGTGACCATGGGCATCGAAATGAGAAACCTGACCAAGCGTCTCGGTGGAGAGACAGTGATTGAAGGCGTGGATCTTTCGGTCCGCATGGGAGAGATCCTATTCGTGGTAGGCGAGTCCGGCGCCGGCAAGAGTGTTCTCATGCGCCATGTAATTGGTCTTCACAAGCCCGATTGGGGTTCGGTGTACGTCGACGGGGAGAGAGTCGACAGTCTGCCCGAGAAGAAGCTCTACACGGTGCGTGAGCGCTGCGGCTTCGTCTTCCAACATCCCGCTCTACTCGACTTTTTGAGCCTTGAAGGTAACGTCGCCATGCCGCTGCGAAGGCGCCGTGGCATGGGCGGAACGCAGGCCGCCGAAGAAGCGCGGTTGTGGCTGAGACGCGTAGGCATCGTCGATGAAGGAAGCCGCTTCCCGGATGAGGTGGGCGCCGGCGTCAAGAAACGCGCATCCATCGCCAGGGTGCTCGCTTTGCAACCCCGATATGTCGTCTACGACGAACCCACCACTGGGCTTGATCCTGTAAGCGCGCGCCGAATCGACGCTCTCATCAAGCGGCATGCGGAAGAGCAAGATGTCAGCACCATAGTCGTCTCACATGACTTGAGGAGCCTGGCTATCGCTCACCGAGTCGCCTTCCTTCACCGTGGGAGGCTTAGGGCAACGGGCACTTTGGATGAGCTGAGGGCATCCAGCGATCCGGTCGTCAGGCGGTTTCTTTTGGGTGGCAACCCCCAATCGACTGAAGCCCTCGCGACGCAGGACGATGATATTTGCTATAGCTATCGACGTGAATGAACGAACGATAGAGATCAAGGTCGGTGTATTCGTGCTGGCGGCCGCCGCCATTCTGGTCGGCTTCGTCATTGCCATAGGCGAACTCTCCTTCAAGCGGACCTGGCCCATCAACGTGGAATACGGTTTTTCCGGTTCCATCCATCCAGGCGCGCCGGTTCGGCTCTCCGGGGTACAGATCGGCAGGGTTGCGAGCGTGGATCTCATGGAAGAGGAACGCCGAGATTCGCTCGGCCGGCCACTGATGGTCACCTTGAAGCTGGATCTAGAGGATCGCGTGCGGGGGATCGTTCGTGAGGACACCAGATTTCACATCGGCACGGCCGGAGTCCTTGGCGAAGCGTACATCGATGTGGACACCGGTCGAATGCAAGGCAGCCCACTCGAAGCCGGCTCGACGATTCGCGGCGTGGATCCTCCGCGTACCGACCTGCTGCTGTCGAGGGCTTCACTTCTTATCGAGAATCTGACGGAAGCCATCGATGGGGATGGGGAAAGCATCGGCGAACTGCTCGCCTCACTTTCCCGGCTGGCTGCCGCCGCCGAGGATCTGCTTGCCGAGAACGGCGATGACCTTGCGGCGATTTTGGAAAACGTGACGAGCGCCAGCGGCGATCTTGCCGCCGCGGCCGGTTCTGCTCGAAGTCAACTCGAGGGCGGGGACCTCGCGAATCTCATCTCCGATGCAAGTGTCGCCATGGCAACGCTGCGCTCCGAGGTTCCGGCCTTGCTCTCCAGCGTTGGTGTCGCGGTCGAACGGTTGGAGTCCGCCTCGGAGGTCCTGGCAAAGATTGATTCGAAGGACCTCACTCGCCTCCGAAAGACTCTGGCTCGCTACGAAGCGACGGGGGTGCAAGCCGAAAGTCTTCTAGAGGACATACACCGCGTCGTCGAGAGAATCGACGAGGGCGAGGGTACGCTCGGCGCCATGATAAACGACGGCCAGGTATACGATGACCTTCGAGAGCTGATTAGCGATATTCGACGACATCCCTGGAAGCTTCTGAGACGCCGGTGAGAATGAGGATCTTCAGTAGGTCTCTTTCAGCTTTGACCGCGGCGGCGGTCCTGCTCATCCCGGCGGCTCCGGCTTCCGCCCACCCACAAGAAACCTGGCGCACGCTCGAGACCGAGCACTTCGACATTCATTTTCCTGACGGCGGTTACGAGGTGGCATTGCGTGCCGCTGGATACCTGGAAACAGCTCACCAGAGTCTAGCTCCTCTTCTTGGTCATCGGCCCCGGCTGCGAACCCAGGTAGTGCTCTCTGATGACGTCGATTTCGCCAATGGCTCCGCCCGAGTAGTACCCTACCCCTTGGTTCGAGGTTACATGGCGCCGCCCACGGTAGATAGCCTGCTGAACCACTACGATGACTTCCTGTGGCTGCTTCTCGTGCACGAGTATGCCCACGTTCTGCATCTGGACAACGCTGGCGGCCTCCCGGAGGTGGCCAATCGAATCTTCGGCAGGCGGATGACGCCGAATCATCTCGCCCCAAAATGGATGATCGAGGGTGTTGCTACATTGTTCGAATCTACGTTATCGGCCGGCGGGCGGAACGACTCGTCGTTGGCCGAGATGTATATAAGAGCGAAGGTTCTCGAGGATCAGGAGATTTGGCCTATCGAGCACTTGAGCGGAGCGCCTTCTTCCTGGCCGGGCGGAAATCTTTGGTATCTCCTCGGCGGCCGGTTCTGGGCATACCTCATCGAGCATTACGGAGAGGTAGCCGGCGTGGCCTTGCCGGAGGACTACGGGAGAAGGATCCTTCCTTTCGCACTCAACTCTTCGGCGAGAAAGGCCATTGGTTCCACGCTCGAGGAGATCTGGGGTGAATGGGCCGAGGAGGAGGCGGAACACCATGGCAGGGTAATAGAAAACCTGCGGCGAGAAGGTGTCGTGGAAGGCCGAAGGATTAGCGCCATAGGCCGCAGGGTGACATCCCCTCGTTGGGCGGGGAATGGCTCGAAAATCCTCGCCTACGTAGAGGCGAAGGAAACAGCCCCCGCGATTCGAAGCTTCGACATCGAAGGCCCCATTCCCGCTGAACCGCGGGAGACCGAAGATGTCAGGAGAGCAATTGGAGCCAGCAGCTTCGCCCTTTGCCCCCAGGGCGACATGATGGTGATCGCGATCCGAGATAGCTACCGGATCGAGCAGCGCTACGACGATCTGTGGGCGGCCGATGTGCGTGGAGGTCCGCTCTTCAGGCTGACCCGGGGACTGCGAGCCCGGGATCCCGCACTTTCGCTGGATGGCCGGCGACTTGCTTTTGTATCTCGGCGCCGCGGAGAGACGGCACTTTACGTTGCTTCAATAGAACTCGACACGGAGATTCCGGGACAGCCTTCCGTGCGGCTGGGCCGACCGGTCCGGGTCTTTCATGAGAAAGGAGTCCATCTCGATAGGCCTTCCTTCTCCCCTGATGGAGCTTCGCTGGTCTTTTCGGGAAGCCGAACCGACACCGGCCGAGACTTGATTCTGCTCGACCTGGAGGGCGTCGACCTGCCCGCTCCTGTCCTTTCCATCGACGAACGAGGGGCGGTGGGGCCGCCCATCGATCCCTCGCTTTCCCCGGACATTATCGAGGAGTCGGCTGCTGATGAAGAACTGACCGGCAACGTCGTCAGGCTGACCCGGGACAGCGCACAGGACATATACCCGGTATTCGATCCGAACGGCACGAGAGTCCTTTTCTCCTCTGACCGAACAGGCGTCTTCGACCTCTACGCCGTGCCGCTCGACGAGAGCGGCTCACCAGGCAAGCTCGAACGGCTAACACGTACATTGACCGGTGCCTTCGAGCCCGCCTTGAGTCCGGATGGAACCGCCGTCGCATACGTCACCTACACCGCCTCCGGCTACGATCTTGCCTTGCTCACCCTCGGTGATTCGGAGGAGCTCGAGCCCCCGCCCGTTCCAAGAGATCGAGAACCCAAGACGCCGAACCCGGGCCGCCTTTATCCCGTGCGAAGCTACAGCCCTTGGGCAAGCTTGAGACCATATTACTGGCTGCCCTTTGCCGGCGTGGATTCGGAAGGCACTACATTGGGGCTCAATACGGGAGGCTCTGACGCGATCGGCGACCATTCCTGGTCCACGTCCGTTTGGATTGGTACCACTTCGAGAAACCCAGGTTACAACGCACAATACTCATGGCGCGGGCTGTACCCGACGCTGGGCATATCCTCTTCTCGTCATCAGTACCGGACCTCCAACTCTCACATCAGGGATGGGGTGCCGCAAAGGTACGACGAGCGAGCGTGGCGGCTGACCGGCACAGCCTCGCTATCGATCCCCAGCAACGAACGTTCGCAGTCGCTCTCTCTTTCTGTTGCGGCGGACCACAGGAAGGTGTTGAGCGGTGTTCCTCGGCCCGACCCAGGCGAGGCTGTTCCGGTGCTTCCGGAATCAGGACTGATCACCCGGACCAGGCTGTCTTGGTCGACATCTTCGGTTCGTCGTTTTCCCGAGAGCCATGTTCCATTCGAAGGGACCAGCTTCCGTCTAGGAGCGGAGCGGGCTTCCAGGTTTCTTGGCGGCGACTTCGATTACACTTTGGTCACGGGATCCGCGACCGGCCACCGTCTGCTGCCTTTCGGAAGAGACAATGTCATCGCCGGCCGGCTGCAGGTCGGACTCGGCCACGGTACGCCTGGAGGACGCAATCTCTTCTCCTTGGGCGGGCTGTCGGTCTCTGATCCCTTGGAGCTTGCCCAGAATCTGGGCGCCGCACCCAGCGGGCCGATCCTTCGCGGTTTTCCTCCTTTCGGCTTGTCCGGAAACGCTTACTGGGTAGCCAACCTGGAGCATCGCTTCCCCCTGCTGACTCCGGAGCGCGGCCTGGGAACGCTACCTGTTTTTCTCCGGCGAGTTCATGCCTCGGCTTTCGTCGATGTAGGTGCCGTCTCTCTCGACACCGCGGCCCTGCCTGATGCGAGGACACTCTTGGGCGTCGGAGGTGAAGTTCGCCTCGACATCATTCTCGGCTACCAGATCAATGTCGACCTGAGGCTCGGATGGGCCCGTGGTATCGGACCAGACGCCGTCGCCGCGCCTTACTTCGGCTTCGGTGGAGCTTTTTGAGGCTTCTCCCCGCATTCTCCAGAGAGAGCGGCTATAGCCTGTTTCCACTCGGGCGGCGGCGGCGCATCAAACACCATCCAGATGCCGGAGCGTGGATGTTCTATCTCGAGCCGGGCCGCGTGAAGCGCATGATGACCCAGCAGAGCGGCGGCATGCCTGACTCCCCCTTGTGAAGCGGTACGATCCCGCCTTGCTCCTCCGTAAACCGGATCGTGAAGCAGTGGATGCCCCTCCTCGGACAGATGAACTCTGATCTGATGCGTTCTGCCCGTCTCGAGTCCTACCTCCAGGAGCGAAGCTCCATCGAAGACCTCGAGTATTCTATACGAAGTTCGAGCCTCCCTCGCACGGGGCATTCGAATCGCGTGCCGCGATGAAAAACGCTTTCGATCTCGAGGATGGCGAGCAATTGGGCGATCGATGACCCCTTCCTCGGCCTTCGGCACACCGTGCACCAGGGCCCGGTAGATCTTCTTCACCTTTCTAGCCTTGAACTGTGATTGCAGGTTTGTCAGTGCCCTTTCGTTCTTGGCAATTATCATTACGCCCGTCGTGTCCTTGTCGAGGCGATGGACTATGCCCGGACGCAGCTCTCCGCCTATGCCGCAGAGATCAGATATGTGATGAAGCAGGGCATTGACCAGTGTTCTGTCGGGGTTGCCCGGTGCGGGATGCACCGTCAAGCCCGCTGACTTGTTGACGGCCAAGATATCGGCATCCTCATACAGAACGTCCAACGGAATGTCCTGCGGCTCCAACCTGCCGGGACGCCGTGGAGGCGGGACCACCACCCTCACCGAATCACCCTTTTTGATGCGCGTGGATGCTCGAGACGACCGTCCATCAACAGTAATGTGCCCTTCCTCAATCAGCCGCTGTACCCTGGCCCGGGACAGCTCGGGCAAAGAGGAAGACACGAATGTATCGAGGCGCCGGCCGGCCTGCTCGGCCTTTACCGACAGCAGGGTCACCAGATCTTCGACTCTACGTGCCCCTTGCTTCGAACGATGATGTCGATGACCGCCCGGTCGAAGTAGTTGGTGCGCTCGTATAGGTCAGGATCGACACTATCGCGGTACAGGTCGCGCCCTTCATGGAGCTCATCACGCAGTCGCTCGAAGAGATCGTCGTTCTTGATGCCCTCTATGATCTTCTTCTCGTTATAAAGAGATACATCTGATGCAATTGCACGCGCCCGGCGCCATGCCATCTCGGGCTTTACGATGAGAGCCATGATTCCTCCACTCGCTTCAGGGGTCTAGTTCCTGGTTCCAGTATGCCGCGTCCGTCCGGCTCAAGAAAGGTTTCCATGCCTCCCTGATGGTCGAGCCGATCTCCCGTTGGACCAAAGGTGACCACCGAGGTCTAGCGGGCCGCCGCCGGAGGCTCATGCCTGCTTCCTGGGGGGTCCGCCCTCCCTTGCGTATATTGCAAGGTATGCATGAGCAGACCACGTTCTCCCATGTGGTGCTGCCCCCTCGGCTCCGCGGAACGACATGGTCGAGGTTGATCTCCACCTTGTTTCTGCCACGCCCACAGTACTGGCAACGATTGCCGTCCCGAAGATAGATGTTCAACCGCGAGAATCTAACCCGCGCCCGCGGGAACTGGTTGCAGGCATGCAGCAAAATCACTCTAGGTACGCGAATTCGCTGCTCGATAGTGCCTATGGTTTCGTCATGGACGCTCGCCGACAAAGCCGCCCACGAGGGAAAATCAAAGGTATCGAAGTGCCGGTCCACGGCGCGAGCCATTCCCTGGTACAGCAAGCCGAAGGCTCGCTTGACCGTGGTGACGTGAATCGGTTGGTAGTTCTTGTTGAGAACCAGGACGGCTGTGTTCAACATTTGGATCGTAAGTGTAAAGACAGCCAGCAGCGTCGCGCAAGCATAGAGGGTGCGAATCCCCACGTGAATCGATCTAGAGACCCGCGCAGCGGCCGCCGATTACGGCCCAGAGGGCGGTTTCAGCCCCTAGCGGCCTTCTCGACAGCCGCGGCCAAGGCATCACCTTCGTACTCCCCGACAGTGCGCAGGTGGAGATGCACGCAAGCGTCGCGCATCACGGCCAAGACGGCGGGATCCCCTGTGCGCAAACGTGAGGTCATTCGGCCCGGCCGGGAATGAGGCACTTCTATCGCAATGCCTCGCAGGTCCGAGTATGGCGCGGTACCTCCACCGACCGAGTCCACGCACTTGACCATACTGGCCTTCACTTTTCGCCTGGACAGATGACTGAGAATCGCATCGGCCCTGGCCTCCAGTTCGGCACTAGTAACCCTGAGCATTTGACCGATCGGTACCGCTTCCACCCGCTCGTCTCGATACAAGCGCAGCGTGGCCTCGAGCGCGGCCAACGCAAGCTTGTCGCAACGCAAGGCACGCATCAGCGGATGCTCCTCGAGAAGGCGCACTACCGCTTCCTCTCCCGCCACTACGCCTGTTTGCGGCCCCCCGAGGAGCTTATCACCCGAGAAGCAGACAACCGAGGAGCCGGAACGCAAGCTATTCTTGGGGGTCATCTCACCCTCGAGCATCTGTTCATTGAGATCATCCGACAACAAGCCCGACCCAAGGTCGTGTATGAGAGACACCCCTTTCTTTCGAGCCAGCGGCGCAAGCTCACCAACCGCTACCGCCTCGGAAAACCCCGGCACATCGTAGCTGGAACGCTGCACCTTGAGGATAGCGCCGGTCTCGGGTCCGATAGCGCTCTCGTAGTCCGAGAGTCGTGTTCGCTGCGGACTTCCAACCGGCACTAGGCGGCAGCCGATGCTCACTGTGGTGTCGACTACGCGAAAATCGCCGCCAAGTTCCACCATCTCCCCGCTCGAGACAAGTACATCACGCCCGCCGGCCAGCGCCTGGAGCGCAAGCAGGACGCCCGCGGCACCATTGTTCACGACCGTGGCCGCTTCGCACTCTAGAAGGTCGCGCACCAAGCCTACTACGTGCCTTTCTCGAGGGGCCTTTCCTCCGCTCACAACGTCCACCTCGAGGCTCGCATACCCACCTCCCGCTGAAGCCACGGCCGCAACGGCCTCCGGAGCAAGAGGTGCCCTGCCAAGATTGGCGTGTAGGATGACCCCCGTGGCGTTGATTACGCGCCTCAGGCCGGGCTTGAGACGACCAGCCACCGCCACCGCGACTACCTCGTCTCCGATAAGCGCCTGAATCTCCTCCCTAGCCGGCGGGGGCTCATTCGACAGTATTCGGTTCTTTGCTGATTCGAGCACCTGCCTCACGGCATGGACGACCACCGGTCGCCCGTGAAGCTCGATAAGGGTCGATACACCTGGACGCTCGCAGATCTCAGGCACCGCTGGGAGCTCGAGTAACAGCTCGTTTCGTTCGGCGCTCATATGGGTAGTCTATCCCGCATTCCACGCTGAGTCGCTTACTTCGGCAGCGACCCTTCCAAACGCCTCGGTTGGGTAGTGTGCCGCGAGCGGATTACACGGCGCCTCGAAATGCTGATAGCTTCTTGAAAGCCGCATGGACATACACCTACAGACATCGTTTCTAGCAGCGATCGTGACGGCGGGCGTGGCTGTCGGCGTTGCATTGAGAGCGAGAGAGAGGAACCTGTCGCTTCTCTTCGGGGTGTTCGCCGGTACGCTCGGGTTCTGGTTCCTGAGTGATCTGCTTCTGGGTTTCAGCGGCAGCCCGTTGTTCGAACGGCTACGGCTGGCCGTTGCGTGTGCGATCCCTTTGGCGACACATCAGTTCTTCCGTGCATTCCTCTCCAGCCAAACCGCCGGCATGGAGATCGAGTCAAGCGAGATCGCGGCCCAGAGACTGCGCGGTGCCCTCGTCTTCGGTACCTCGCTGGGGGTGCTGTTCTCGCTGACTCCCCTCGCACACCACTCCGCGCTGAAAGGAGTGGTGTTCGGCTACGTGTTTCTCGCGCTGGCGGCGGTGCTCTGGCAGATTCATCAGAGCCGAACCGCTACTCCAAGCCTCATAGAACGCGGGAGGCTCGCATATCTCGTCCTGGGTGGTCTAGCAGCCGCGGGCTGTGCCGTTGCGGGGTTCATTCCCGGCCTACCCGCGGTGGTTCCTTCTGTCGGCAAGGCAGTGGTGGTCCTCTACCTCTATTTGCTGTCACAAGCCATTTTGCGTCACCGGCTGCTGGATCTGAACGAGCTTTTGGCCAAACTTGTGGTCCTCTGCACCCTGGCCCTTTTATTGGGTTTCGTCTACGGCGTGATCGTTCTTTTGGCGGGCAACGATCCGGCACTAATAGTGTTCAATGTGTCCCTAATCAGCCTGGCTTTGATGACATTGTTCGAACCTTTACGAGCGCGGTTCGAGCATCATGTCATGGGGATAGTCTTCTCGGAGCGGATCCTTCTTCAACGTGTGTTGCAAAGCCTGCAGCGAGAGGTCCCTCTCATCATCGATCCTGTTGCTTGCGCGGAGCATATTCTAGACCGTCTATATGAAACGGGGCGCGCAACACACGCGTCGGTCTATCTCCTTTCCGAGAACGGCACCGGCTTCAAGAGAATCGGACACCGGGGGCCGGAGCCACCAAAGTGGCTTGAAGCGACGTTGGTGCGCGAAGTGGTGTGCACCGCGGAGGCGGGCCAAAAAGCGGTGCTCCGCGAAACCGTGGAGCGGCGACTCCAACAGAGCACCTCTTTTCTACCTGACCCCACGGATGACGAAACACCGGAAGCCACCTTCACGGACGAAGCAGCCCGCCTGCGCGAACTTCACGAGTGCTTGGAGAAGCTATCATCGGGAGTCCTCGTTCCCCTGATGAGTGGCGCGAACGTGGTCGGATTGCTGTCGCTATACGATGAGCGCGTGTACGAGGCTTACTCGACCAACGAGATAAAGGCACTGGTTGTGGTCGGCCAGCTTGCCGGGACCGTCGTTGAAAACAGCAAGCTTTACGAACGGATGAAGGAACGCGATAGGCTTGCCGCATTAGGCGAGATGGCTGCCGGCCTTGCTCATGAGATCCGCAACCCGCTGGGAGCAATCAAGGCGGCGGCCCAGTACCTCCGGCCGGCCGCTTCGCCCGATCACTCTTACTCTTCGGCCGAGGGTGCCGGTGGGCTCGAGCAAAACCAGCTTGACCCCAACGACTGCGGCGATGCAGCGGAGTTTCTTCAGGTCATTGTCGAAGAGGTCGATCGCCTTAACGGCGTAGTGACCCAGTTCCTGGACTATGCGCGTCCCTTGAAGGCGAGCTTCATCAAGACCGACCTTCGTGAGGTAGTGAAGCGAACCCTACGCCTGCTGGAGCAAAAGGATATTTCCGGCGAAATAGAGACGGTTCAGCGGTTGGCGGACGATGTTCCTCCTGTAGATGCCGATCCCGAGCAAATACGGCAGGTGCTAATCAACCTTATGCTGAACTCCGTCCAGGCAATGTCCGGTAAAGGGACTCTTACGGTAACCGTTGGCGTGGATGACAAGCAGGGGAGCGGCTCCCCGTCCGTACATTCCGTGTTCGTGGCCGTCAGTGATGACGGGCCGGGAATTCCAGAGCATATGCGCCCTCACCTTTTCGTTCCCTTCTTCACTTCAAAGGAGCGAGGGACCGGCCTCGGACTGCCCATATGCCAGCGGATTGTGGAGAATCACAGTGGCCGGATAGATGTCCACTCCGAGCCCGGCCAGGGTGCGGAGATCAGAATATGGCTTCCATCCGGGCAAGGAGAGAGTATTCAGTCGCCGCAAGAGATCGAGCAGGCTTCCTAAGCGAGTTTCGAGCGGTCGACACGGGACCGTTCAAAGGTATACAAGCTTTATAAATGGCTAGAATCCTGGTCGCAGACGACGAAGCCAACATCCGAAAGGTCTTGGCCGCTTTACTACGGCGCGAAGGTCACGACACCAAGACAGCCACCGACGGTGCCGAGGCCCTTCGACTCCTGGATGCCGAACCGGCGGACATAGACGTGGTTATTACCGATCTTCGGATGCCGCACGTCGATGGTCTGGCGTTGCTGCGGGAGGTCAACGTCAAGTATCCGGAGATACCAGTGATACTCATAACGGCGCATGGCACGGTGGACACAGCGGTGGAGGCCATGAAGAACGGAGCCTTCGACTATTTGCAAAAGCCGTTCGAGCAAGAAGAGCTTCGGGTCATCGTCGGAAAAGCGGCAAGAACCAGGGAGCTTGCACGCTGTGACATAAGAAGCAGGGCCGAGCCGGAGAGTGCCTTGGCGGCCGGTGAGAGTTTTTCTCTAATTGCCGGGAATTCTCCATCGATGTGCGAGATCTTGGAGATTATCCGCCGAGTTACGGACAGCCCATCTACCGTGCTCATTACCGGAGAGAGCGGAACGGGCAAGGAGCTTGTAGCGAAGTCACTCCACGAGGGCGGGTCGCGACGCGACCGTCCGTTCATAAAGATCAACTGCGCGGCCATACCTAGAGAGCTCATGGAAGCAGAGCTCTTCGGCTATGAGAAAGGGGCTTTCACCGGTGCCGTATCCAGCAAGCCCGGCCGGTTCGAGCTTGCCGACGGTGGGACCTTGTTCCTCGATGAGATCGGCGAGATCCCCCCGGAAATGCAGGTGAAGCTTTTGCGGGCGCTTCAAGAGTCCGAGTTCGAGCGAGTAGGAGGGATCAAAACAATATCCGTGGACGTACGACTCATCGCCGCTACGAACCGCGACCTCGAAAAGGAGATCAGTTCCGGCAGATTCCGCGAAGAGTTGTACTACAGGCTGGCCGTAGTGCCGCTTCGGCTGCCACCTCTTCGGGAGAGACGAGCCGACATCCCTTCGCTGGTGGAACACTTTGTCGCGAAGTTCAACCTTCGTCTGGGCAAGCAGGTGAAAAGTGTGGAGCCGGACGCTCTCGCGATTCTTCAGGCCTACTCATGGCCTGGGAACATTCGAGAGCTCGAAAACGTGATGGAGCGGACTCTACTGTTTACTGACAGCAGCCGCATCAGGGCGGATGATCTACCGGAGCCCGTACGTCCTCGCGGCGGGTTCGGCCTCGACCAGAGTCACATCTCGGACGAGTCCGGCGGGGAGTCCATGAAGGATATCGTCCGACAGGCAGCCCAGTCCCTGGAGCGCGATCTCATATCGAGAGCGCTGGAGGCCACCGGGGGAAACGTCACCCAGGCCGCGAAGAGATTAGGCATCAGCAGAAAGAGCCTCCAACTCAAGATGAAGGAGCTTGGCCTGCGGGACTTGCCAGGTTAGTCTTCTTGACACGCCGGATCACCCCTTGGTACCTTCACGTAAACCCTTGATTTCCCAATAAGAAGGACGGCAACATGGCTCGTTGGCTCCGGAAGCTCGCGGTATTGGCTACCGCGGTGATTTTTGCTTCGCCGCTACATGCCTCCGAGATCACGGTGGTTTCGAGTGCATTCGAAGAGGACACTCCGTTCGAGCTGAAGATTCAACTCGGGTGGGTGCACTCTTGGCACTCGGCGAGAATCACCCGCGAGCACAATCAAACGGACCCGGAGACGGGCAACCTAGGCATCGTGAACGCCGCCGAGCTTCAGTACTCCCGAACCATAAACCAGATACGTCCCACGATTCGCGCCGGCCTATACAAGGATCTCGAGATCTTCATCACCTGGCCGTATGTATTCCGGGAGGCGCAGGACTGGGATCGGGGAACTCTTGCCGGACGCGTTCAGCATTCGACGCTGCACAATACGGAAGGACTGTGCGCAAGCGGGATGGTGCACCAGGACTGCGCCGAACCTTTGCTTGCGTTCACCGACGCCATGGGTGGAAACTCGAGCTACCGCGGCGGGCTGGACAATGGGACGCTGGGTTTTCGGTGGGGGGTACTGAATGAAGACCGGCACCCTTGGAGCGCGAACTGGGTGATTGGTGCCTCATGGACATTTCCGATGCAGGCCGAAAGGGCTCCCAATGTCGTCTCGCATGCGACGGCCGACCCGGCCCCAGTGTCCGATCGGGTCAATCGATGGAACTTCGAGACGGCATTGTCGCGCACTGCAGGCCCTTTGGTTCCCTTCGTTCGGTTCCACTACACTTTGCCCCGCCCTCAACTCAACGCTTTCCACAACTGTGACCAGGCCTCTTCGCTAGCCGACATGGACTTGAACACATCGAGCGTGGACAACACCTGCATGGGGCTGGAATGGACCCGGCAGGGCAGCAACCTAGGGGGCATGAGCCCTGCTCACATGGGCGGAATCGAGTTCGGCACCGAGGTGGTTCCTTATGTCATCCCGGAGGAGTACGTTCGCGTGGCCGTCCAGCTCTCGGCTGGTGCCACATACGTCTCGGAGGGGCGAGACTTCACCATACTCTCGGACGCTCTGCAACGGCTCACCTATCACGACGAGTATGCTCATCTTTACACCACAATCGGGCTGCGAGCGCAGCCGTCACGGTACGGCAAGCTGCATACCTTGTTCACCTTCGGATACGATACGCCTCATCTCCTCACTCGTGAGACGATAGGAAGGGACCGCTACTACGAGACAGGTGAAGGTGAGCCGGATGTGATAACGCTCTCGTACAGCAGAGAAGATATAGAGCTTGACGAGCGTAACCCCAACTACGATTTTCGATGGGATCAGGTGGGCCGCCGTTTCGGTGCCGAGAACAGCATGCATTACACCCTGATGATAGTGGGTGAGATGACTTTCTAGCTGGAAGCCGGCGTTGTGAGGAGGCGGCTGTGGATGCGGCTGGAATTGCCGCGGCAGAGACGAACCGTGCGTAAGCCGGGGTCAGGTACAGGCTCGGTATAGCGTTCGGGCATCGACCTTGCTGTCCCTCGCCACGGCCTTGCAAGCGTCCTTGAGGCGCTCGCCTCCGCGCACACGCTCTCTTACCAGAGGAACAGCCTCCTCCATCGTAAGAAGAGCGTCTTTTTCCTTTTCCTTCGCAGGTGGACCTATGACTATGGTGACCTCACCGCGCGCACCATCGGTGTATCGCAGAGCTAAATCGGCGAGGGATCCATGCTCGATCTCCTCGTGAATTTTTGTAAGCTCCCTGCAAACCACAGCCCGCCTATCGTCATCCAGGGAATGAGACAGATCGGATAGGGTCTTATCGAGTCTGGTTGGAGCCTCATGGATGACCAGCGCGGCCGGAAGAGCCCCGAATTTTTCGATGAGCTCGCGCCGCTCCGTTGTCTTTCGAGGTAAAAAGCCCAAGAAACAGAATCGTCCGGAGACAAGCCCGCTCGCGGCTGCCGCGGCGGTCAGCGCGCTGGGGCCGGGAACGGGGACCACCCGGGCTCCCACCCGAAGCGCCTCCAGCACCACGATCCGGCCCGGATCGCTGATCGCCGGAGTTCCAGCATCGCTTACGAACGCTATGTTTTCTCCAATTTCCAGGTGTCCAGACAGCTTTCGGGCGCGTCTTTTCTCGTCGGCCGCGGGGACCGCCAGCAGTGGTTTTCGGATCTCGTAAGCGGCAAGGAGCTTGCGAGAGCGTCGTGTGTCCTCGCAGGCCACCCTGTCGACCGAGCGAAGCACGTCCAGGGCCCGCAAGGTCACGTCCCGAAGATTACCTATCGGTGTCGACACTAAATAGAGGACGCCTATATCGCTCACAGTCCCGCCTCGAAGGCGGCCGGAAGGTGACGGACCTCGCCTGAACCGCGGGGAGAGCGATCCACCGCGATTACATCGAAACGAATGTCCAGCCCTGCATCACCGTACCGCGCGAGCCAGTGCCTGGCCGCCGTTACCACTCGCCGTATCTTGCGGGTGCCGATGGTGGCCTCGGGCGTACCGAAGTCGTCTCCTTTTCTGCTGCGAACCTCAACGAAAGCCAGCACTTCCTCGTTTCGCACAACCAGATCGACCTCTCCTTGCCGAACGGTGAAGTTGCGATCGAGAACCGTGTAGCCTCGCTCTGCGAGCCAGGCCGCGGCCGTCTCCTCCGCCGCAAAACCGACTGCTCTTCTCCGCCGTGGTGGAGTGGCCGCCATCATGAACTCTTTTCTCGCAAGAAGGAGCGCTTCGGATCCACTCCTTGGTAGGATCGGCGATGAATTGGACAAGGACCAAGTCTCGCGAGAGCACGAGTGTGCTCCGCTGATGGGTAACCCTTGTGCCGAGCGAAGCCATATCCAGGGTACAGCTCATCGTAGCCGACCATGATCTCATCCCGACAAACCTTGGCCACGACCGATGCGGCCGCGATGCAGACAGCCCTTTGGTCACCCCGCACCATGGCGTGTTGACGAACATTCGGCAAGGGGTGCGGTGATATTGTTTGGTTTCCGTCTATCAACAGCAAGTTCGGCGAAAGATGCTCCATCGCCCCGTCGAGTTCGTCCACCGCCATACCCATGGCCTCGAGGCTTGCCTTCAATATGTTGATCTCGTCTATTCGGGCGGCATCTATCAACCCAACTCCACTCAGGGCGTCCGACCTGATGATAGCGGCTAGCATCTCCCTGCGCTCCGCCGAAAGCTTTTTACTGTCATTCAGCCCCAGCTCGAGCAAGCGGAGTTCGATTCTTTCCGGGAGCCACACGGCGGCGGCTACTACCGGCCCTGCGAGCGGGCCTCGCCCCACCTCATCCACTCCTGCGATTCTATCGTAACCTCTTGCCCTTCCCCACCGCTCACCTTCCCCAGGGGCACTGGGCGCCGAAATCAAGCCCAGCGAGGCTTGCCTCCCATCCTCTCTGCTTTTTCCGCCCACGATTGCATCCCAAAGGCTCGTGCCGCAGGGCACATGTCACTGCTGGGTATGAGAGAGCACTCTGTCGCAATGCTCACTCCAGTGCGATTGAGGCGTCGTGTGAATGACCTGCGAGAGCCCGCCGAGGTGCCCCAGCATCCGCGCCAGCATGGGCCATACCGCACGATCGACAGCCTCATCAAAAGGCTCTTCGAAAACGAGAGGCTGCGGTCCTTGGCCCAATACCGCTTCAGCCAGGCAAAGACGGACCGCGAGATATAGGGTGTCGATGTCCTCTTGCGGGACGTCATCCCAAGCAAGCTCGGAGCCCGCGCTAAAAAACACCAAGTTCCCCCGCCCATGAAATCGAACGGACTCCCACTTCTTCCGGCTTAGAGCAGCGACATACTTGTCTAGACGGGCGGAGATTCGCTCGCCGGCCACGGCCGGGTCCGTCAAGGTCGCATCCGAGAGGAGGGAGAGCATTCTAGGCCCTGGATCGGGCATCCTCCGGCCGGCTTCGAGCGCTTCGGGAGCCACGCTGTCGAGAGCATCCAACTCAGCACTTGGGGAATCATCCATCTCCAGCGGGTCTCCCCAGGAAGCGTCTCCGGAAATCGTTTGCTCGGTTGTCCCGGCTTCGCCGACTTCGGTCTTCTCGATAGAGGCTCGAAGGGCTTCGATATCGCGCATTAGGTCCGCGGGGTTGTCACCTGCCGCCAAATCACGCAGACGCTGCTCCATAACCTTGATCTCTTCCTCTAGCCTCTTCGTCTCTTCTTCGGCCTCGGAGTGCTCCTCCGAAGAAAGTATGTCTTCCAGTCGCCCGCTGACCTCCTCGTACTCTTCGATTGCTCGGCGCCGCGCGGCCAGACGTTTCTCCACGGCCTCCGGCGTATCGACGTCCAGCTTCTCCATTATCAGCCTGGCCCCGGTAGTCTCCGCTCCGAACTTTCGTTTCTCCTTCTCTTCGAGCTCTTCGAGTGAGGCCTTTCGGGCCAGAAGAGCCTCGCTGTCCTCCACCTTGCCAATCCATTCGATTATCCCAATCGCGGCGAGCCCAAGAGCGACAGGGTTTAGGAACAGGAGCCATCTAGCAGGCTCCCAAAGCAAACCGGTCAACGTGAATAACAACGCGCCCGCCGCGCCGATCTGCAAGAGCAAGCTATGCAGAGGCCCTCGCACCGATTCCTCCAAGAGGTCGGCTAGGCGTTCCTTGTCTTCGGTGATCCGCTTCAAGGCCTTTTCGTGCTTGTCTCTTTGAAACCGGTACTCTTTCAGCTTCCCTTCCACCTTCGCCTCGAGCTCCTCGGGTAGAGCGTGCTTGTCTACCTCCGCCCTAAGGCCCTCGGCCTCCTTCTCGAGCTCCTGGAGCCGACTTCGCGACTGCTCCAGCTCGAACAGCTCGCTCTGCTTGCCCTCTATCGCGTATTCAATCTGGTCGGCTTCGTCGAGCGTGGCCTTCTGTTTCTCCAGATCCGCCAGCATGCTCTTTCTCTGCTCGAGGGGCATGTCATCGAAGCGGTTCGAGTCGTTGCCGGCGTCGCTTTGCATGGAAAAGGAGTCTGTCGAGCGCTGGATTTGCATGGGCTCCGTCGCCTGCTCTCTTTTGGCCCGCTGTGCCTCTTCTTCGTACGCGGCGGCGGCGGCGGCCCCTCCCATGACCGGAGCGGCCATCCTAGGCCGTGCAGCCTGTGGCACCTGCTCTACCGCTGGAGGGACCCACTTCGTGGGTAGCTGCTCGGGGGAAAGCCACAAAAGTTCGCTGAACAGGTCTTCCGGTGCGAGCCGAGCCTGGCCGCGAAGGTACTGGCTGGTCTCGGAAGCATTGGAGGAGATGCCCGAGAAGCTCTTCGAGTCAGCATCATAGCGGGCGAGTTGGACCGTGCCTTTTTCGAGGTCCCGGAGAATGCGAAAGATTGATCCCTTGTGGTCTTGAAGAGTCACCCCGACACGAGAGCTTTGTGCGCCCTCCCCGCGCAGCTCCGGTGGCGCCTCCAAGCTTTCGTCGTAAAGGGCGTACGACAACAGACGTCCCAGCGGCAGCTGGGCTCTCGAAGACTGCACAACCACATTGCCGGGCCCAAACTTCAGCCGCGTGAGCTCCGGGCTTCCGGCGACCCCCCGAAAGACCAACTCTAGAATTCGCATGGGACAAGCGGGCCTTGGCCCGTCAGGCCTCGCTGGGCCTTTCTTCGCCGGTGTCCTCTACCGGTTCTTCCGCCTTCGCTTCGGTGGGCTCCGATGGTTCCGCCTGCTCTACTTCAAGCTCGACGGCGGCACGAGTTCGGTCGCCCACTGTCCTGGCGCGCAGACGCGCGGCCTTGCCGGTGCGATCCCGCAGGTAGTAGAGACGGGCTCTGCGAACGCGACCGCTTCGCACCACCTCGATTTTGTCGATACGAGGCGAATGTAGCGGGAATACGCGCTCCACACCTATCCCGTAAGAGACCTTTCTCACAGTAAAGGTCGCGCGGTTCGAGCCGCCATTTGCGCGAATGACCACACCTTCGAAGACCTGGATTCGCTCCTTGTCTCCTTCGATGATGCGGCTGTGGACCCGCACGGTGTCTCCGCTACGGATGACCGGAATGTCCGACCTGATGAACCGCTTCTCGATCCTCTCGATGCTCTTATGACGCATCACCGATGCCTCCTGCCATGTGTGCAAACTATCGATCTTCTTCTCCCGCCGTTGAGCGGGAACCGTCTCGAAGTTTGTTAGCCGATGCACCGCAATTCGCCGAAGCAGAACGTGCCTACGTTACTAGAAGGCATACTGAAGCGGTCGGCTTTCACTTCTCGACTTCAAACGCACCTTTTACGATGCTTCTTCGTTCCTTGCAAGCTCCTCTTCAGCCTCCTCGAGAAGTCGCTGATCCTCGTCGGTGAGTTCCAATCTGTCCAGGAGATCCCTGCGGCGCTGTTTGGTGCGAATCAGCGCTTGCTTGCGTCGCCACTTCGCAATCCTGGCGTGGTCCCCAGAGAGAAGATCCTCTGGGATCTTTCGCCCACGAAAGTCTGGTGGGCGAGTGTAATGAGGGTGCTCTAGGAGGCCCTGTGAGAAGGAGTCGGCCTCGGCCGAGGAGTCGTTTCCGAGCACGCCTGGTATCAGCCGGCTCACGGCATCCACCAGGATCCAGGCGGCGGGCTCACCGCCGCTTACGACATAGTCGCCGACCGAGACCTCGCTATCGACGAACTCTCGGACGCGCTCATCGACCCCTTCGTAACGACCGCAGACAAGCACTATATGGCTTTCGGCGGCAAGCTTCTCCACTAACCGTTGATCAAGAAGTCTTCCCTGGGGCGTAAGCAGGATTACATGTGCCTCGCGTGACGTCCGTGCCCTCGATTCCTCGATGGCCGAAACGAGGGGCTCTGGTTTCATCACCATTCCTGCTCCGCCGCCGTAAGGCGCATCGTCACAGACTCGATGGCGCCCCTCCGCGAAGTCACGGATATTCCGGGTTCGCACTTCTATGATGCCTGACTCGCGCGCCTTGCCAAGCACGCTCTCGGATAGCGGAGCCTCCAACATGGAGGGGAACAATGTGAGTATTTCGAAAAGCATGATCAGTCTTCATCCGCCAGAGGCAGCAGGCCATCGGGGGGGGCAACAGTAATGCGATTTCCCGGTAAATCGACCTCCACTATGAACTCGTCCGCCGCTGGAAGCATCCAGGCTCCGAGCTCACCTTCCACCTCCAAGACGTCCACTCCTCCAGTGGGCAGCACTCCTTCTACCCACCCCAACAGCCTTCCCTGCTCATCGAAAACCTCCAGCCCTATTAAATCTGTAAGATACCAGCCTTCCTCGACCTCGGGCATATCCTCTCTTCGAACGTAAACCGGGTGTCCCGTTAGACCGGCAGCCGAGTCTCTCTCGCCCACGCCCTCGAGTTTGAGAACATATCTGCCGGATGCCGCATGCCGAATCGAGGAGATTCGAAGCCTTGACCCGTCTTCCAGGTACAAGGCAGCCGGCGGCGGGGTGGCTTTGCCGTCTTCATCCAGAGTCTCCGAGGCGCGGCATTTGGGACGTTTCCTCGGCAGGCGGCTTGCAAAACCTTCGAGGACGGTGCTCTTGGGGTTGTGGGGGATTAGAGATATTTCACCACTCAGCCCATGAGGACGCCCGAAACGCCCAACTTCGATCAGTTCGTCTTCCTCGCGTTTCACGGGCTCACTCCTCACGCCCCCGACAGGCAGGGGAAGTGACCTAACTGCTCCTCGCTTGGATGAGAACCTACTCGATGATCTCGAGCACGGCCCGCTTACCGAGCTTTGTTGCCGCCGCCGACAAGATGGTTCGCATGGCTCCCGCCGTTCTACCCTTCTTGCCGATGACCTTTCCGAGATCGCTCTTCGCCACTTTCAGCTCGATTACCGACACCTGCTCACCTTCGATCTCCTTGACACTCACGGAGTCGGCGTCATCGACCAGCGAGGCTGCAATAGCTTTGATGAGGTCCTTGAGGGACAAGACATCCTCCGGTCTTCATACACCGCCGGACGGGCGGATCAGCCGGACGTTGCGGTGCTCGTTTGGTGTTGCTTCCGCCAGGCATCGATGAGCTTGGATACCCTCAATGAAGGCTGGGCGCCGGTCTTGAGCCAGTACTCCAGACGGTCCGTATCGATCTGGAGCCCTTCGGGCTCGGACCGAGGATTGTATGTTCCCAGCTTCTCGAGGAAGCGCCCATCACGAGGATTGCGACTGTCGGTCGCAACGAGATGGTAAATAGGCGCCTTCTTTGCGCCGGCGCGAGCTAAACGAATGACCGTGGCCATGACTTCCACACCTTCTTCGGGACGTTTTTGGGGGGCATCTCCGGACGACGGCCGGAGTACCGAGACATCAAAGCGAGCATCGATATGCGACTTTCGCTGGTTTAGTCAACCCTCCAGTAGTTCAAACCGGGCGAAACTCACGGAAGAGGCACACCTACCGTGGTCAAAAGTGCCTTCAAATCCTCATCCGTAAAGAATAGGCCGCCCCCGACGAAAAAGTCCCTGGCCTGCCTTTCGGGAAGGCCTTCCGGAGGCTCCGTTCGCTCGTTCAAGGCGTCGTCGACACCGCCGCTTATGTAGAGATGGTTTAGGAACGACCAGGTGGCAAGAGCACGCAGCCTTGGGTACGGCCTGTCGTAGCTGGTGAACTCGAAGGCCTCCATGGAAAGCTTGAGCCTGTCACCGGCGAGACCGAGGTCACCCCCAACTCCCCCGGAGCCTTCGAACAACCCGAATCTTCCCGTCAAGGAAACTCGCGGCATCGACCAACGGCGGGCTAGATAGGCCTCAATCTGCCATGCTTGCCGGGACGTCCATGTTCGAGTGGTGGATGGGACGCCATCGATAAGCTCGGTTACATCGACCATCTCCAGCGTGGGTCGTACTGGGTCTACAAGCCCAATTGAGTAATACTTGTCCTCTCTGGGGATTAGACGAACCCGGGCCGTGGTGCGTCCGGCGCCGCTGTCAAAGTGCAACTCCGATCCCAGCGAGACCTCCGTCTCCAGCCTAATGAGTCGGTCCACGAAGCCCGAGGCTCCCGTTACTGTTTCCTCGATATCGCGCATCAGGCCGTCGTCCGAGACTAGGCGTCCCAAGGTGCCCTCGCCTCTCGACACCTTTTGTGTGACCTCGCCTACCTGGCTGGTAATGACCGAGACATCATCCAAGGCCACGTTCAAACGATCGAGCGTGTGTCGAAGATCGGCCACACCTTCCAGAAGCTCGTCCTCCCCACTGCCCAGAATGCCTTGGACGGTCGTGAGAACATCGCTCATTTGACTAGAGGCATCCTGCACGTTCTCGAGGATCGAGGTCACCGTGTGTCGCTCGCCCATGGCCACAGCATGGATCTCCGCTGTGAGGCCCTCGAACATCCCAAGAATGCTCGAGATTTTCTCCGAGCTGTCCATTATGGTCGCGTTCACATTCTCGGTCAGCCTGGACAAATCCAAAACAATGCCCTGGACCGCTTCCGCCGTATCCTCGCCGAGGGCATGGTGCAATGCCCTGGTCACATCCTGAATGTCCTCGGTTATCTTTCCGAGCACCTCGAACACCTGCTCGATCGAGCCGGTGCTGATCACCTGCCGGACTTCGCCACCGGGAGGAAGTACCGGGAACAGCTCGCTTCCTGGAAAGACATCTATGGCCATGTCACCGATGAGTCCCTCGGCGCGCTTTGTGAGACGGGCGTTGGCGTAAAGAACGACATCTTTGTGTATCCGCAAGGTGACCTTGGCTTTGTGACCAACAAGCTCGATTCTGTCTATCTGACCGACTTCGATGCCGGCTATCTGAACTCTGCTGCGTCTTCGAAGACCCGTCGCATCATCGAAGATGGCATAAACCTGGTACGACTCGTGCTCACGCAGCGCATCGCCGCTCAGCTGTGTAATCACCACGACCAGCGCCGCGATCACAGCAAGCGTCAGGAATCCAACTTTTACGGGTGTCCAGAAGGATGTGTTCATAAACCGATACCGTGGTCAGTGCCTGCTAAACCATTCTTCCACGAACTGTTGGACGTGCGGATGAGCATGATCCCGTAAGGTGCTTGGGAGCCCCTCGGCGATTATTCGCCCATCGTAGAGCACCGCGAGCTTCGTGGCTACCTTGAAGGCTCCTCCGATGTCGTGGCTTATCACGACACTCGTCACGTTCAGGGCATCCCTCGCCTCCAAAATCATGTCGTTGACGTCTTGAGAGGTTATGGGATCCAGCCCCGTGGTAGGCTCGTCATAGAGCAAGATCTTGGGCTCCATCACCACCGCGCGCGCAAGCCCCACTCTCTTTCGCATTCCGCCGGACAGCTCTCCTGGGTACTTATTTTCATGGCCGAGTAGCCCCAGCAGGGCGAGCTTGTCGTTTACGCGCTCGCGAATTTCCTCCTCCGGCATACGGCGAAAATGTTCTCTCAAGGGAAAGGACACGTTCCCATACACGGTGAGCGAATCGAACAAGGCCGCGGTCTGGAACACCATGCCGAAGCCGCGCCTGACCTCTTGCAGGGAAATTTTGTCGAGCGTCCCCAAATCACGTCCCTCGACGATGACTTCTCCTCGGTCTGGCTTGAGGAGTCCGATGAGGTGCTTCATCAGCACGCTCTTGCCGGAGCCGGAGCTGCCGAGGATGACTACGGTAGATCCCTCCTCGACCTCCAGATCGACGCCCTTCAATACCCGGTGCTCCCCGAAGCTTTTGTGAATATCCCGGATGCTGATTATGGGACCTTCGCCGGCCGAGTCTGCTTTTCTTGGGTTGGTCATAGAAAGAGCATCACAGTGAGCACGTAATCGACGATGAAGATTGTTATGGATGCCGCGACCACGGCTTGAGTCGTCGCCTGCCCAACGCCCTTGGCACCGCCTTCGGCAGTGAAACCCTTATAACAAGCAATCAAGAAAATGAGCAGACCGAAGACCCCCGCCTTGATGACTCCGGAGAGCACGTCGTAGGGATCTACGTAGTACTGGGTCTGCTGAATGAAGGTGCCCGGTGCCTGCCCCTCCCATACGACTGAAACAAAGTAAGCTCCGAACACGCCTACAATGTTGAAGACGACTGTCAGGGCGGGAACCATTATGATGCCGGCCAGTATCCTCGGAGCCACTAGGTACTGGATAGGCTCGACAGCCATGGTTTCCAAGGCGTC
>SLRQ01000095.1 GCA_007130885.1 Deltaproteobacteria bacterium | reverse complement strand
CTTGGAGAGCGGCCTTCGGGTGAAGGAAGTGAGCATCAACGAGGGCAGCGTCACGCAGCGGCGCTTCGTGATCGTGCACAACCCCGAGCAGGAACGCTTCGACAAGGAGCGACGCGACGACATCGTCGCCGAGACCGAACGGCGCCTCGCCGAACTCGGGGACCTGAAGGGCAAGGCGCACACGAAGGCCGCCTGCGCGCTCAGGGCGCACTCCACCTACGGGCGCTACGTGCGCCAGACGAAGACCGGGAAGCACGCCATCAACCGCGGCAAGATCGCCACCGAAGCGAAGCTCGACGGCAAGTTCCTCGTCTCGACCAGCGATCCGCACCTCTCCACGGAGGACATCGCGCTGGGGTACAAGCAGCTTCACGAGATCGAGCGCGTGAACCGAGACTTGAAGCACACTGTCGATATCCGGCCGGTGCATCACAGGCGCGAGGATCGCATCCGCGCGCACGTCCTCTTGTGCTGGTTGGCGTTGTTGCTGATCCGCGTGATCGAGAACGACAGCGGAGCGACCTGGCATCAGCTCAAGAAACTCTTCCGACCATTGATGGTGGCGCAGCACGCCACGAAGCACGGGATCGTGAGCGAGACGAACGCCGTGACGAGTGAGCAGAAGCGCGTCCTGGACGCGCTCCGCGTGAAGCCGCCGGCGCGCTACCCGGACGTGCCGACACCCCAGAACCTGTAGTTACCAACACCCAACCGAACCAACGGGACGGGATTGCCGTACCCGACGGCGTTCACGCTGCCTCGATGGCACTACAAGCTGTTCAACGCCAGCCGAAGGTCACGCGCCTGGTGCTCGCTGCGGGCGGCGAGGGCCGTCTCGAGCCCCTCACGGATGGGTCCGAGGCGCTGCGGCGTGTCCATTGACGAACTGTGGACCGGTGCGCCAATGGGGTCGGTCACCAGCCCGGGCACCCGCGGCCTGAGCTCAGCGGGGACGATGCCAGTGTGATGGCACGTTGAAGGTGGCCTGTGCCAACCCCCTCACGAGAGTTGGAAGGCAATCAGGAGAAACACGTCCTCGATCTCGTCGCCTGCGAGCGAAGCGAAGTCCGCTGCGGCGTGCCGCTTGAGCTTCAGACTCCACTCTCCATACGCGACCGGTGGTGCTTCGTGGAACCCAATGTCCTCTGCAGGAACATGCAAATCACCAAACTCTGCGGGGTCCTCTGCAGATCTCTTCATCGTCGAGTCGCGAGCCTCGTGGCCCGGTAGTGTGACCTGCATGTCGTAGTCCCCCGCGTGAGTCGACTCGGCTGCCAATTGGATCGAAGCCACCCGCGGCTGTCGTCCACGGACGAAGAACGGAAAGTGCTCACGCCGAAGCTTCAGACGGAGAACCTGGTCATCCCCCGGTTTCGCAGGGTGCAGGAACCTGTGCCATTCGGTCGGAAAGTGGTGTCGGAGGCTCAGCATCGTCTCGCCGGACTTGGGAGCGACATCGTCGCGGTGCTTTTCGGCTGCGCTTCTCAGGACCTGCCCTCCCTCCCTCGCGGTGTACTGGAGGGTGAGGATGAAGTCTGTGATGGTGCCGACGTCGAACTGGTTGTCATTCTGCGGCAATCGAATCCTCCAGCGGCCGATTGCTCCTGCGCATTCGAACGGCAGGTATCGCTCGTCAGCTAGGCGGAGTTCGAACACGCCTGTATCGCCTTGACCGTGGCTGGTTACCATTGATCGGACCGCAACGACCTGGTCGCGGAAGCGCGAGTCTGTACCTTGGGTGGCACGCTCGTATCGTCCACCGGGGACCGTGTTGTCCACGCGGATTTCACTCGCCTCGATGGTGACCGTACAATTCAAGCTCGTGTATGGCCCCACTACTGCCGGCACGGTCACGGCGGCGCTCTTGACTCGCCTCATGTAATGGCCTGGGTAGTCCAAATCGAAGAACGATTCTTCTAGATTGAGCGTACACTCGCCGGTGTACTTGAGTTTCAAGAGGCTCAACGGAGCTACCTCAGCCAACGAGATGCGCTTCGTGATCTCGTACTCTCGTCGGTTTCGGTCGCGGTAGGCTGCCTCGAGGCGGTCGAGGCTCTGGGAGAGACGTTCCCCTGCGAGCAAGCCTTTGCGCAAACCATCCCAATAGCCGAACGTGACGAACGACGAACGTGGTTGTTCGAGTTCGTATTGGTAGCAGCGTTCTGCGCGCTTGGCAGCGTCGAAGGCAAGCTGATAGGACTGGAAGTACAGAGACGACAACTGACCGAGCATCCAGCCGTACAGCTGCTGGTTCGTGTACTTCGTTCGGAGGTACTCGTGCTCCATGGAAGCCTGCTCGATCTGGAGATCGAGGTTCGCCAGTTCCCTTTCAGCTATTGCGACTCGGATCTCGGCCGCAGCAATCTGCCGATCGACCGCCTGCAGCTCTTGCCGAGCTTGCTGGGCCTGAAAACTCCAGTCGTCCATGCGACGGCGGTACCCGCCCTGAGTGGCGGCCATGCCCCCCGCTTTCGATAGGATCGCCGCGATCTGGTAGAGCGCGCTGGCGGCTCGTTCGGATGCCTTGGACATTCCCTGTCCGCCTTGCTCGATCGTCGCAACTGCGGTACCCCCCACCCCCGCCGCGCCGACCGTGAAGTTGGGTACGACGGCGACGCTGCCAGAGAGGAAATCGAGATTGGTTGCGACTCCATGCGATACGAGCGAAGATGCTTCGAGCGCGGTTGCCGTGATCTCCCAGGGATTCATGTACTCGCGGCTCGCATAGAACTCGTGCCGTTGTTCGACCAGGCTTCGGTTCTCGTTGAGCCCTTGGGCCTGTTGTGTGGCTTCACGAATTTGGAATTGACGAACGGTTCTCGTTGCCTTGAGGAGGTCTTCCTGGTGGTCGGCACGAAGGACCGCCAGCTCGTCCGCATCCTTCTTCTCGAGCGCCGAGAGGAGCAGACCGCCGAGGCTTCGGACCTCTCCGACGAGCCGCCGCGCCTGCTGCACCATGACCTCGAACCGGTAGGGCGGAAGAGGCGCACTCAGGTCGTCAAGTACGGACGTGAGATCCACGCCAGCGGCTGCCGCCTTGACGAGCAAGGCCGGGTCGATGGGCGGTTCGAACAGGGGTAGCTGGCGACCGACCCCTTCTATGTTCATGCAGTTGCGGATCTTGAACAGCCGGTCCGCTACACGGTCCCAATACGCGTCCAGCCTGTCGTTGCACGGGATGCAGAAGTAGAGCGTCGAGAGAATCGGTAGGGGCTCACTTTCCTCCTCTCGTGCTGGCGGAACCTGCACCGGTGGTTGCGCCAGATGGTCTGCCACAACGGCGACCTGCGTGTTGGCGAAGATGTCGAGCTCGTTGGCGTCCAGTTCCGCAAACGAGAACGACGAACGCTGCAGACTCGGCACCCGTGTGGGTCGATCTCCAAGAAGCTCCTTGGCCAGCAGGTATCGCAGCGTCGCTTCGTTGATCGACTCGATCGAGTCGCGCCGGAAGAGCTGGTCGCCCCAATCGATCAGGTTGTCGATGTACTTCATGACCACTGCGCGTTGGTAAGCTACTGGGCGGTAGCGTGCTACCAGATGCGGTTTGAAAGGGTCGTCCTTCCATGCCGTTACGGCGTCATCGAATGCTCCGACTTGCTCGAGGATACTCCGAACACGTTGGCGCTTGTAATCGGCCCCGTTGTTCTCGTAGAACGGCTTCGTGATCCAGTACCGCTGCGGAACCGGATCCGCCTCGGTGCTGGTTGGGTCGAAGATGTAGTGGAACCACTTCATGGCTCCAGCGAACTTCTGGTTCCGGTTCAGCATCGAGGCGATCATGAGCGGCGCGTGGCAGAAGATCTCCCAGTTGTAGACGCCATATGCCCCGGAGAGATCGAAGTCGACCACGTCCTTCGTTCCTGACGCCGTCGCCTTGGTGAGGTCCGCTGGCTCGTAGTGGGCGAAGTCGAACGTGTTCCTTGGAGGGAAGGATGCGGGACTGGTCTGCAGATCTCGGCGCAACAAGCCGTCGACGCCGCCACGGTTGAGCTCCCGGATGAAGAGTCCGGCGTAGGGGTGATACAAGGGGTTGAACTCGAATGCTCGTCGCTGCACACGGGTACGGCAATCGGCCAGGAGCTGCCGATATTCCGGTCGGACCAGGAACGCGCGATTGCGATCCTGGTACACGAAGAGCCTGGCGGCACGTCCCAACTGCGTTTCTTGTTGTGTCTCGACGACGCGGAACGGTGTCGGGGCGCGCCTCAGGACGCTGCGCGAAACGTCGTTGTCGAGGACCTCCAAGCGCCTGTCGTTCTTGGCATGGAATCGGTTGTTGGTGAGGTACCGATACTCGAAGTGCATTCCAGAGGGAAGAGCGAGCGAAGGTTGGTGGGGGCGAAGCCGATTGATCCGGCCGCCACTCTCTTCTTCGAAATTCTGTCGGACGTACTCGAAGGAGTTGGTGTAGGACTCGCGCGATTTGTCCGGAAGGAAATACGTGCCGGCGAGTCCGCGCAGCCGCATGTCGACGAGATCGCCGTCGAATACGAACGAGGCGGCATGCCACGGTCGGAACGTCTCATGGAAGGGTACGTCCGTCAGCCGGACCCGATGGCCCTTGTGCTGGTCGTAGAAGGTAGCGTCGTTGAAGGCTTTGGATGTCGAAACGAAGACGTCCAGCCACAGGGAGTTGTCGACACGTTTGTAGCGGGGCCTCAGATTGTACGAGTGCTCCGGGCGCTTCCAGGGATTGATGAGCTTCTGCCTGGCAATCCGCTTCGCCGACCACCCTTCGTGCGTCTTGGACGTCCATCCGAGCCGCACTTGAAGCATGACCGGTGCCTCGGGTGCCTCCTGGGTACTACTGGACACTTGCGACTTGGGGATCCTCTTGGTCTTGAGAGGCTTCTCTTCGAAGGTCAGCCAGAACAGGTGAAGTCTACGGTTGTAGACAACCGGCGTTACGTGATTTCCCTCGATCTCGACATCGATCTTCTGCCAGGGCGACCACGTCGAGCTGTGGAGACACACATGACGATGGAAGTAACTGGCCGGCACTCCCCTCGTGTGCCCGACCACATGCATCCGATTCGTCTCTGCAGTTGCCTCGTGGTACAGCCCGCAGATCTCTAGGTGAGCGACATCGTCCACCTTCTGCAGGTAGCTTCGGAAGGCCGCTTCGACCGTCTCCTCCGTGATTTCACCGCCAAGCAGTTCGTTCTCGAGATCCTTGAAGAACGGAGTCTTGTCGTCGCGGAGCTCCGGCTCGATCCAGTTCTCGGGGTAGAGGAAGACCTTTCGGTTCGCCTCCCAGATCCGGTAGCTCTTGAGCCAGTGCCACTGCTTCCAGCTGTTCGCCCGGGCCACTCCACCGTGATCTGCAGGCCGCACGTAACGCTCCTCGAGACCGTCGATGCACCGTTGGATGAACAGCTGTACCGCGCTGATCGCAAGCTTGATGCGTGACGTCGGCTGACAGGCGGTCATCAACCCGTCGATCAAGAGGTATCGATGGATGTCGTCAGGCTTGCGCCACACGAGAGGGTTCGGAACGTGATTGCCGTTGCCATCGTCGACCGTCATAGGTTCGTTGCGCTGGGAGGCCTCTACCGTGTAGGCCACCAACCCAACTCGCTTCTTCTCCCGGATCGTGTCGTGCAAGTCCGGCGCGACCTCGAGCCAGCGCACATCGTCGTACTTGGACTTTGCCGCCTCGCGCGTCTCTCTCGCGACCAGCCCCTCATCGGCATGGACGTCGCGTTTCGCCCACCGGACCGCCGTCGACGCGTTCACGCCAGTCCTGCGCATCTGTTCGAAGCAACGCCGGAGGCGCGCATACGTTTCGGCACGTAGGTAGTCGCTGGCCACGCTCGGGTTGGCGAATCCCAGTTCTGCGTGCAATGTGGCCAGGTCCGTTCGGTCCCACTCGGTGAGGATGGAGAGGGCGTCCCACACCTCCGATAGCGCCGTGCCTGTCGCAATCATGGAGAGGATCTGTCTGAAGCTGGTCTCTTCGGGCTCTGGAAAGCGCTTGATGAACGCGAGGTGTCGGCGCAGGTCTCGCCACTCGTGAAAGGGCAATACAGCGCCCCCAACGTTCGGAAGCCTATCGAAATCCAGGGTCCCCGCCGTAGCGTGGTTGTCGATGAACCAAGACAGGTCCTCGGTCTCGACCTCGACGCCCTCGAGAAGCGCAGAGATTCGATGCAACATTCGATACGAAGCGTAGAGGTCGGGCATCCCGGTTGGATCCAGCGAGTTGACGAACGACCCATCGGAATCCGTGTCGGTCAGGCTGGGATCGCGGAGGACGTCGCCTATCTTCGCTGCTGAGTTCGGAACGGCAACCTTGCCGATGATCACGGCGGCTTTCTCTGCCTCGAGGCCGGTGATGGAGGCGACATGGTCGCGTACCGAGTTCAGCACGCGGAAGGACCTGAGTTCGGCGATCACGGCTCCGAATCGTGCCGTCTTGCCGTCGTCGTCCAACCCGGGTTCACTCGTCAGAAGTGCCTGTGCGGCGGCGAGGTCGCGCACGAATGGACCGAAGTGCTCCGCGATGAAGGCCAGGCGCTGAGGCTCTGAGTCCGCCCAACTCCCCTCGACCAAGTCCAGCATCCTCGCGATGTCCGAGGCTGCAGGGATGACTTCGATCTCGCGCAACGCTTGCAGAGCGGGCTGAACACGTGCCCGAGAACCCTGCTCTTCGTCGCTCGCTGAGTCGGATTGCCGAACTGTGGCGAGGTTGGTTCGAAGGCCTTGGGCCCATTGCTTCAGTGTCTCCTCACGCACCCCCAACGGTGACTCGGTATCTCCGGACAGGGCGTACTCGAGAGAACGGAGCGATGCACCGAAACCCTGGATGTCTTCGTGGAGTTCGAGGAGGCGAAGCGTCACCCCCGGAGTCGAGAACGGATCATCGGTTCCAGTGATGAATAGGAGCCGACACAAGTCGTCAATCGAGAGACGCATGGCCCGGGCCAGCGTCGCGTGGCGGAAGAGGATGCTCAGGTTGTCGAGGGTGAGCTCGCCATCAATGAGGGAGAGCGAGAGCAGATCGTCGAGGTCTCTGTCCGTCACGAAGAGCGCTGCCTGCACCGTCGCGCGCTGATCCGCAATGCGCCCGGCAAGCGCCCCGAAGGCGAGAGCAGGATTGATCGGATGGGTGGTCGCGACGTTTTGGAAGAGGCGATCGAAGTGCGACGGGACCGGCGCATCCACGGACGCTCGAACCGATGTCCGCGCCTCTGTCGAGATCGGACCGTAGAACACCGAGAGGTCCTCGGCACTGAGGTGCAGCCTCTTCTGGAGCTTCGCGACGCGGTAGAGATTCTCCAGGCATGACGCATCGAGTCTGCCCTTGCCGATGCCGGGACTCTGAATGAGCCGGTCGAGCTCCCACATCTGCCACGTCACGGCATGCCAGAGTCGGACGAACCGGTGCATACGGTCGAGCTTTCCGAAACCCAAATGGTCGACGATCTGCGCTTCAACGTCGCACGCTTCGAGGTTCGTCAGAGTGCTCTGCGAGGCTTCAGGATTGACGAATTGGCACTGCAGGAGTTCGCGAAGCTGGTAGTACCCCTCGTCGGGATGGAGCTGAGCTCGGGCGAGGAGGGTGGCGACAGGCTGCGAACGAGCCCCGCTGTTGGTGATTCCCCACAGCGCGTCTTGCCTGGCCTTGGTCCCGTCGGCTTGATTCACGATCAGCTCGAGGCTGTGCGGAGGAATCCCGAAGTACTCCCCCGCAATGCTCAGCATGCTGGGGGCGTGCTTCGCAACACTCGCATCAGACCGGTTCTGAAATGCACACATCAACTCGTGGCGCGGTACGCCGAGGTGATCCAGAAAGACGCGTGCTTCTTCCTGCCACAGGTTGAGCGGAGCACCCATGGGGTATTCGGCGCTCCGCAACTGGTCGTACGCATCGGGGTCCACGTACTCGGATACGGCACGGAGCTGCTCTGCTGGCAGCGTCGTCTGGTACGACACGTTCGTGTTACCGGACACGATCCAGTTCTCGAGGATCTCACACGCGAGATCGATATACGGGACGGGCGTCTCGGTGTTCTCGCAACTGAGCTTGATGTTCTTGATGTCGGGGCGACGATCGAGTAGGGCGTCTCGGGCGGTCCGGTTCCCAGCGACCGCGTCCTTCTCGCCGAGAAAGCGTAACAGGTCCGTGAGGTAGGCCGCAGGGGAATAGACAGACTGGCAGTGACGGCAGTCACAGTAGTCGAGCGACCCGAAGAGCACGTCCAGGTTGGGGATGTCACCCGCGGCATCCTCGAGTTCTTGCGGGTCGTACACGAAGGACTGGATCGCTCGCGGCGTGTCGCGGTGAAACTCCATCCTGTACTCGCCGAGCAAGGCCAGGCCCTTCGCGTGGCGGTACTTCGCCCGCTCCCAGATGGCCTTCGCCTCGCGGTCATCGACTCCGAGCTTCTTGGCTAGCCGGTCTCGGCCATACGAGTACACCTGAACGGCGCTGTGGAGATTCGCCTCCAAGAGCCTCGTCGCGGTGATCGGGCCGGGGGCCAAGCGGTGAACGCGCTGGAGCAGCTTGAGCTCGGACAGCTGGGCATCCGAGAGGTGTGCGGCGGGGCTCGGATCGGCGTTGAAGCGGTCCAAGTTGACTTGGGCGAGGTCGATCTCGGGATGCTCATCGATGACTTGCGTCAGCCTGGTCAGGTGCTCAAGGCCATGCGAAGGCGAGTTCTTCGCCTCAGCCATCAGTGCGACAGCAGGGAACAGCTCTTCCGACCTGTTCTTCATCTCTGTCGCGAAAGCGCTGCGCTGCTCCGCCGCGGTGTTCCCCGGCGTGCCTTTGGGCACGTGATCACCCTGATCCCGAACGAAAGACTCCCAATCGTTGAGGCGCCACTTTGCGAAGTCCTGCAGCGTCCGCTCGGGTTGGTTCACATCTGCGATGCGGTCGAGCAATCCCTGGATCGCTTCGACCTGATTGGCTGTGAGGCGACCGAGGTCGGCGACCTGCTTCAGTTCTCCGACCGCGAGGTCCTCGATCCTGCTGACCTCGTGCCAGAACTCGTTCCCAACGCACCAGTGGGTCACGAAGATATCGGCGATCCGGTGGTGAAGCTGGACAGGCACGTTCGCGAGGCCCAACAGCGCCTTGAGGTTCCCTCCACCGTCGAGAATCGGCTTCTCGAGAACGAAGTCCCGCCGCAGCGCATCGAACTCCGCGAGAATCGCGTCCTTGTTGAGCAAGACCTCTCGTGAGACGAGATTGGCTTCGAGCGCATCGTCGAGGATCCGCTCCTGGCTGTCGCGTTCGAGCAAGGCGATGCCGACGGCCGCGTCCTCGGTCACCGCGTCCATCCAAGGACGCCACTCAGCAGGTGTGTCTGGTTGCAGGTCGGATGGAAGCTCAGGCGGATAGTTCTGGCTCAGAAAGGCGTAGAAGACCTCCGGCGTGAGTGCGGCGCCCCCGTTGTTGCTCGCTATCCGGTAGGCCAGAGAGACCTTCATCACGTCATCGGGGACGGCTCCGGTGTTCGCCGAGAGGTAGGTCACATCGCGGGTATCGCCGCTCTCCTCGATCGTTTCGAGGGTGACACCTCGGTCCAGGGACGCCGTCAGGCCGCGATCGAGGATGGTGAATCTGGAGTCGCCCCGGTACGCCTGATCCCCGTCGGTGAAGTTCGCCCAGTGGATCCGGCCGACGTTGTGATACACCCGCTCGATACGAGGGCCCGCGGGCGGGATGATGCGCACCAGGATGTGTAGACGATTCTTTGCCTTCCCGGCAGGAGTCCTGGGAGCCTCGTACCCGATGTCGAAGAAACCGTTCGCAAACGAAGTGCGTTCACCGAGCGGAACCAACCCGCGGAGGCCCTTCTCGAACACTTGAACAGTGGCTCGTCCCTTTCCCTTCCACCCCACATCACGCAACGATCCGCGGACCCGGTATGCACCCTCGAAGGCAGCGATGGCACCGGGATTGGCGCGGGACACAACAACGTTCAGTGCTCGAGCGGTTGCCGAATCGATCTCGCCAGTGGGAGACAAACGCCAAGCGAGCTGGAAGGCTTTGACAGCATCCCGCGTCGTCGCGCCGTACGCCCCGGTGTTGAACTCCCTTTCGGCCAACGCGTGACCGGACCAAACCAAAGCCTTCTGTGCGTTGCGCACGCTGGGCCGACGCATGTTCAGCCGGAGTGGATGCCGGACCAGCCCGAGCTCGTCGAACCCTGGTTTCGGCATGACGCGCGACGGTCTCGCTCTGCTCGCCACGATCGACTCGATCAGCTCGATCGTCTCGACGTCGAGCGCTCCTGTCGCTCTCAAGCCGTACTTCTCTTGGAGTCTGAGGAGGGCAGCCTTCGTGGGTCCACCGAGCGAACGTCTCCTCAGGTCCGCCCCGAGATCGAGGCGCCCGAGACCGGCGTTTCTGCTGGCGATCTTGATCTTGGTGTGAAGCTCCTTCACCTGAGTCTTGGTTGAGAACCGGCGGTCGATGATCTCCTGATTCAGTGCATCGATGGTCGACTTGTCCGGGTTGCCAGTCTTGGCTCGCGTCTTCAGGCGATGCTGTGCCTTCTTGATCTCTTCGGTCGTCTTGATTGCGACGATCGTTGCATCGTCGAGCCTTCCGGTGCGCTCCAACCCGAACCGGGCCTGAATCCTCAGGATCTCGCCGGACTCGACCTTCTCGAGCTCCTTCGAAATCGCAGTTGTGAAGTCTGGTGTCGCGAGTTCTTCAAGGGCTCGTTGCAGCTGAACCACGTGCTTCGGATCGGTCGAATCGAAGCTTCGAGCAAGAAGATAGCTTGGTTCGCGTTTACGTCCCCCTGCGGCAATCGTGGCGATTTCACGAACGACAGCTGGGGTCGGGTCACCCTTCGGTCTTATGCCGGCAAAGCTCTCCAAAGCGCTGATGGCGCGCCGTGTATCCGCCCCAATAGTTCGAGAGCGAATTTCCGCGCCCAGGTCTACGGCAATCCCACCCGCCTTAGCGGCGCTCACGATCTGCTGGTGGAGCTTCTTGACGTGTGCTGGCCGGGACCACTGTCGGGCCAGCAGCTCTTCATCAAGAGCGTTCAGAAAGGCGCGATTTGGCCTCCCCGTATCCGTGATCTTGTGGCGCTTCTGGAAGGCCTTGATCGCGTCTCGCGTCGCCTTTCCAATCGTTGGACCGTCAGCACCAATGATGTTGGGGCGTACGGCCTTGGCGAGTGCGTCTTGCAACCGGGAGATGTGCTTCTTGTTCCTCGGATCGAAGTCGGTTGGGAGAAGGTACTTCATGGCCATTCCACATCCGGTGCGTTTGGCTGGTCCCACCTCAGGTGCGGTGCCTCCTGCAGCTCAACGACGGCAAGATACTGGACTCCGCGCTCGAGAGAAGCGGCATTCCTCTTCATGGTCTCGACCTCGATTCCACGGCAGCAACGCGATCAAGACGACAGCCGGCCACATCACGGTGTTTCGAGCTACAGTTGCGCTGCACGGAGCGCGACGCATCCGTGCGATTGCGTTTGGTGATGGAGCGCCAGTGGATCCCGCCGTTGGCGGTGTTGGTCCAGCGCTCGATACGGGCGATGAGCCCTTCGATGCATGGGCGGTAGCGCCGAACCAGGCAGGCGATGTCGCCTACCATGCGCGGTTTGTCGTGGATGACGGGCCTTGCCCTCGTGAGGGCCCCAGTTGCCGTCGCCGCCGTCACCACAGGGGAGCCGCTTTCGGCATCCATGCATCAACATGCACGTTCGTTCAACCGTTTGTCAACACACAGGGGGTGTCGGCTCAGCCGATGGTGGTGTTGGACGCGCATGTGGTGTGTCGGTAATGCCGCCCAATGCACGGGCCGCAGAGGTTTCGGCGGCACGCGGCTCTTTGATCAGGACCTTTGTCGAACTCGCGGGACTTGAGGGCCAGCACGGCATTCGCGCCGCAAACCTTCGACGTCGTCGCAACCAGGGCCAGAGAGTGGGCCGGCTCTTGCGAGCCGGCCCTCACGGAAGAGGCCGTCGACACGTTTCAACACGCAGTACGACTAAGGCCACTTCCCTCGAATCTAGGACCCTTCGTTGTGCTCGTAGCCATCTGCTTTTCTGTCGCTCGTTCTACCAGACCGAAGTCCTCGTTAATACTGCGAACCAAGTAGTCCCAGATGACCTTGTATAGCATAGACGAGCCCCACTGTCCACCGAGATGAAGGAGTTTCGGGCCGCACGCAGTCGCCCCTCTGTGCTTCTGAAATCGCGAGGCAGCCCCGTACCGCCGAGCCAATCAGGCCGACAGGTTCGCCTCCCCGATCATGCCCGCACGGTCGCCGAGTGGCGCCACGTTCTGTGGCGCTGGCAGGAACGTGCGCAGCGCGCGGTCGAGGTGCTCGCGCACGCGCTCGACGAACCACGGTTCGTGAAACGCCAGCACCGATCACCAAGCCGTCGGGGTCAACGCTCTTGCTCCGATCTCCGTTTCTCGTGTTCGTGCCGTAGTTCTTGGAGCGTCGAGCTAACGACGCCAGGCCGTAACCTAAGCAGCTCGTACCAGAAGCCTATGCCAACGGCTCCGACATGGGTAAGGGCGTCCACGTCTCCAAGATCATAGAGTTCAACCTGCATCTCGAAGTGGCTACGGAGATCCTGACTAACTCCCCGTGGCACCCCTGCGCCGATTAGGCCTTGCAGAGCTTCCAGACGCTCTATCTGCCACTGAAGACTTTCGATCTTCCGTCCGTAGAACTCTTCTCTCCTCGGTGAGAGCGTGCCCGCTGGAAATCGCATCAACTCCGCTTCGAGAAAATCCTTAAGCTGTACCCTGGCTTCGACTCTTGCTTCGATATCTTCGACAGGGATGAAGTTAGGCCGAGCCCGTGTTTGTAGACCACCGCCTGGCCCAATGACTTCCTGAAGCTCAAAGAAGGTTTCCACTCCCAATTCTCTCGTCCCTTCTATCAGCCTCACCCACGCTTCCTCCCGCCGCCTCCGGTGGCGTCCACGGCTCACGTCGCGGCTGAATTGCACTCCACCGATGATTGCATCTATCAATAGGGTGAGTCCCGCGCCTGATCTACCTTGCTGTACACCTCTACGCGCTCGGCGCCCTTTCTCGAACCTGTCAAATTGCTTCTTGGCGTCTTCAACGACATCAGCGGCTGCCCCTAGTTGCTTGAGCAAATCACTATGATTGGTAGCTCTGGCAAACTCTTCAAACAGGGACCGAAGTTCTTGCGCCCTCTGGATTTGCGCGTCCGTTAGGCCGGCGTCATCGTCGGGTTCCTCCTGCATCCTCACTGCTCGCGCGCCGTTAGGATCCGCATATATCAGCGGACTGCTACGCACAAATGCGAATAGGTTCGTGCCGTCGGCTAATCCTTTTGGATCGGGACTCGTCCACCTCCCCAGCCACGGTGCGTAGTACCGCGCCCCATGGTAGTACAGCCCACTTTCCTCATCTCGCTCCTTACCCGTATACCGATAGCGCTTCAGGCTCACCTCGATATGGCTGCTGGTCGCCTGATAGGAGGTACTGCCATACGGGTGGAACTCCTCATAGGAGATCACCTTCCCGCTCTCGTCAAGCTCCAAGCTGGCGGACGCGAGGTGGTTGCCGAGCTGATAGCGAAATAGTGACGTTGGAGAGACAACCTCCGTTCCCCCATCATGGGTTTTGGTCTCGACGAGGGCAAGACGGCGCTCGCCGTCCATGATGTGCAGGGTTTCGCGGGTGAGTTTGAGGTTCGTTGCGTTGCCGTTATATTCTCGGTAGACTTCAAAGCCGCCGAGGTAGAGGCGCTCTGCTTTGCGCGTGCCGTTTGCGCGTTCGGTTACTTTGCGAACCCGTTGACCCGCGGCATCGTAGACGTAGTAGGTCTTCTCGCCATGACCGTCACCATTGACTACCTGTTGCTGGGCGGCGTGGAGTTGATCCTTGAAGTCCCACGCCATCTGGGGCAGGTGCGGCGTCTTGGTCATGTTGCCGTGTGCGTCGTACTCGTACTTTCCGGTGTAGGGCCCCCCATCGGGATCATCCGGCATGCTCGTGCTCATCAGCCGGTTGGAGTCCGGCGCGTAGGCGTAATGGCGCGTCCAGCCGTCGTTCCTGCTGGCGCCCGCCCTATGGTTCATCTTCAGGATGTTGCCTACTTCGTCGTAGACGTACTCCTGGCGATAGTTGCGCAGGCCTTGAAGGTCGTTCGGATGAGGCAGGTTCAGGCGGGTTGAATCGTTGAAGTCATAATGCGGCTTGTGTTCCGGCCTGCGCTCAGGGCGGTCGTGAGCAATCTGGCCTTCATGTTCCCGGCCCGCAGCTTCGACCAGCCGGTAGAGGGCGTCGTATTCATACAGCGCCTCGGGTTCTACCCGTCGGCAGTTACGGTGAGTCGTTGGTTGGGCCGCGTCATGGATTCGGGTGATGTTGCCTGCCGGATCGTAGGTGTAGCTCAGGTCCTGTAAGGCAGTCTCGCCGCGCGTGGTGTGCAGTCGCACCAGGCGGAAGGTGAGGGGGTCGTAGGCATAGGTGGTCTTGACGCCGTTGCCGTACTCGATCAGCTCCCGTTGGCCCTTAGCGTTGTAGTCGAAGTTGGTTACGAACGGCGTTGCAAGCTCCGCGCCACGCAGGCGGACGTTCACCCACTCGAGCAGATTGGCCTCGTTGTAGATGGGCTCGATCTCGCTCTCGTCGGGCGTGGTCAGGCTGGTGGGCCGGTTCAGCGCGTCATAGGCAGTGGTCATGGTGAAAGCGTCGTCTTCGAGCAGAGGAGCCAGTTCACTGGCAATAGCGTCGAACTCGAGAACCTCTGGCGGCGAGATGCCCAGCAGCGGCACAGCGGCCAGCCAATCGACTTGACCCCTGTACGCCTTGGCGAGCCGCCGGGTGGTGCTGAGAAGGTTGCCCTTGAGATCGTACTTCTCATTGGTTACGACCCCGGCGCCGTCGTACTGCTGGTAGGGGTGGCCTCTCAGGTTGAGGTATGCGGCAGCGGGATGAGCTTCGCCGTACACCGTTCGCTCCGCTAACCGCTCGGCGTGCCCAAGATCGTTGGGCTCGACACTTGCCGCCTTCTGTACGTACAGATGGGTGGGGCGCTGCAACGCGTCGTAGACCGTCCTGAGGGTGTGCCCGCGGCTGTCCCACGCTCTGATCGGCTTGCCGGCCACATCATGTAGCATCCAGCGTTCACCGGCATCCATGCTCTTCTGATAGAGCTGAATCCCGGCGATGTCGTAGCCAGGCGTGATCCGCTCGGGTTCGCCAGGAGGCTGAGTCCGCAACGCGTAGGCCATTACCCGTCTGTTGAGCGCATCGATGATGGCGAGCGGCTGACCTTCGATATCGAGCTCGGTGCGCGTCTCATAGTGCCGCTCGCTTCCTTGTGCATCCAAGCCGTTGTCGGCAACCGTGAGGAAGGTGCGGCCAAGGGTATCCAAGTGGGCAACCCCAGGGGTATTGGCGTGCGCGGCGGCTCCATGGGCGGCATCTTGTTCGGCTGCACCCTCCTGGCCATCCTTGCGGCTTTCGTGCCAGGTTGGCAGGTAGTCTTCGTCCGGCAGTCGGCGGAAGAAGTCCCCTACATCGGGGTCATCTTTCGGGTCGGCCTGCAAAACGGTGTCGTTGACATCCCACACTTCCTGGTGCCAGGCGTCGAAAACGACCTTCTCGTAAGTATGGTTGGGGTGCAGGGTGGCGACGAGACGTCCTAGGGGGTCATAGCGCAGGATCGGCGTTACGCCGCACTCCACGAGCTCTCTTTCGGTTTCGTACTCGTGTGTGGGGCTGAAGAAAGGCTCGTACTGCTTGACCGGATTGCCCTTGTTGTCGTAGATCGTGCGGCCGGTCCCGACCCAGCGGGAATCTGCGTGTTGAAGGTTGTGGTCGCACCTGAGCACGCCCTCGGCATCGCGTAGCGGCGCCGGCCCGGGCTCCGCCTGGATCTTCTCTTGAACTTCACGCCCGAAGCCGTCGGAGTAACTGAAGCCCAGCTGGATCTTGAGGCCGTCGTCGGGGACTGGGTCCCTTAGATGGGTTTCTCGAGCCAGCGTGGCGGCCCAAGTGGGGCTGCCAGCTGCCACGAAGCTCTCGACGTCGTAGATGATCCGCGTTGTGGCATTTCCAAGGAAGGAAGCGGCCTGACCCTTGGGGTCGCCGAAGAAATCGCTGGTCTCCTGACGAGTCAGGTCTGGCTCGAAGCCTTGCAGCGAGTCGTCCAGATGATCTTCATCATGTTCTCGCTTGCCCATAACCGCGGTGGCCACCACGAATCCCAACGCGTCGAATGCTACTTCCGAGCGGTTGCCGTTTGAATCGGTGAGGAGCTTGGGTTGCAGCACGCGGTAGTCGTTCTTGTTCTCGATCTCATAACCGTTCTCGGCATCGTCGCTTTGGCGAGGGATTCTCTCGCCAACGGTAACGCTATTGCCCAAGGGATCCGTGATTTCCAGCATGAGCAGGTCGTAGTCATCGTAGTGAAGGGTCGTCTCGTGTCCAAGCGGGTCGCGGAGGCGGTGGGGCAGGAAGAAGTGCTGGCGGGCGTAGACCAGTTCCTGCGCGGCGGTGTCGGTGCTGTCAGGTGACAAGAAGACGCGTCCTGCGGGAATCCACCAGTGATCGTCTGCATCGCTCCGCGTCCAGAAGTCATGCGTGGGGTCCGGCGGAAACAGATTCTGATTCCGCAGGGTCTGGCTGTTCAGATAACCGCCTCGGTCGGCGCCCTGACCAGCCAAGACATCGGCGGGATTCGGCAGCAGTGACTGGCCCTCGCGCTGGAACACCCTCGTGAGCAGACCGGGGGTGAAGGCGAGCTGGTAGCTTTCGCCCGCCAGAGCCAAAGACCCCACCATCCCCAGCGGCAGCAACGCCAGCGGGTCGCTTTGAGCTACACCAAGGATGTCGGGGCGGTAAAGCGTGCGGACGTGCTCGACGAGACGGCGGGAATGCGTACGTTCTCCATGGGCATCATTGGCTGCCACATCTCTTGCCTCGCGAGAGGCAATGTCTTCGTAGGCGACGTCGTGTTCGCCGTCCGATGCTTGGGCAATGTGCTCCAAGATGTCATCGAAACGATAGAGGTTAGTTCGTCCCTTTCCGCACTTCTCTTGTTCTGGCGTGCGCAATTCGTACGCGCGCGTTTCAGCGGGAAGCGGCGAGCGGTAATCGTCAGGGTCCTCCTTGACGTTGTCGATTGGGTTGGTGACGCGGTTCTCGGTATAGGTGATGTGTGTGAGCCGTTGGTTTCCGCGGTCCTGGGGCAAGAGCGATTGGTCTGGTGCGTCGTAGCGGCGGCCGTATCCGATCGTCGCTTCCTTCAGCGCGTTGCCATAGGTATCTACTTCCAACGTCAATGCATGGTGAACGCGTGGATCAGGAAGCCACTCGACGTTCGGATTAGCTACTGCCGCGGCCTCTGCCGCGATCTGGTCGTTCAAAATCGGAAAGAGACTTCGCTCGTAGTGATACGTGATGGCCTCACGCGGATGGGTGAAGAAGACCGCATGACGGTTGTCGGCGCGGGGCTGCAGCCGGCGGATCGTGAAATCCTGCTCGACAACCGTGTAGGGCGTCTCAGCTCTTGGGATTGCCTCTTCGGATGAGACTGGTGTGCCATCGTCGGAATAGACCTCTTGACGCAACATCATGCCCTTGAGGGCACGGCAGGCCTCTCGTTCTTCTTCGAGCGTCAGGCCGGTGGGCAGTGTAGTGTCGGGGAGCAGCAGCGCCGGGAATGCTTCGTCACCGAGGTCGTCTAGGCCCGGTTCACGGTAGTACTCACCTTCAAGTTGGCGCGAGATACGTTCTCTATCCAAATAGGCCCCGGTGTGGAACCAAGTCTTGGTGTGTACCGGCGGGACGTGCGACGCTTCGTCAATGTTGTCGCCCCGGGAGAGTTCCCCGCCGTCGTCCAGAGCGGCGAATTCCTCGGTGTCCCACTGCTCGACCATGCCGAAGCCGTGGAACTCGCGCTCAATACCGTCGAAGTAACCGTGGTGATACTTGTAGCGGGTAACGAAGCGATTGCGGCTGATGTGGTCCCAGGTCTCGACCCGCTCGACCACGTGAACCGGGAAGGGCAACCGGGTGATCCACGGCTTGCCCTCGAGCTTGTCCGCGAGATAGAACTCGGTCGATGCGACGTACCACACCTTCGTCTCGGCGCCGAGGTTGTTTGTCACCTTGGTGAGCAGATGGGGCTTCTGCCCGCCCATCAGATCGATGTAGCGCATGGGCCGGAGCGCGTCGTTGGGAAGCGGTGACGACCAGACGAGGCAGGCAGTACCGTTACCGAGCAGGTCCACCGCCGTCACCGAGGTGAGATCGTCGATGGGGGGAAACTGGCTTAGGCGACGTGGCTCGCTCCAGCGGTTGCCCGACTCGTTGAAGTGAAGCAGAACGCCATCGTGTCCGAGATAGATGATGTCGATGGTGCCGGAACCATCGATGTCGGCCATGCGGATACGCCGCTGGTCGAACTGGTCGGGAAAGTCGAACCAGGGGGCGTTATCCATCTGCACCTTGGCGCCGAAACGGCCGTAGCCGAGGTTGGGCCAGTAGCAGACGGCGCCATTGGTGATGCGGACGAGGTCGGTGAGGCCGTCGCCGGACATGTCGGCCAGGTATACCGACTGCGTGAGGTCGGCAAAGACCAGCCTAGGACCTTCCTCTTCGTCGAGCGGCTTGCGGACTTGCTGAGCTGAGCTGAATCCTTCCTCCGCCAGGGACGCATACCAGGTGAACACCTCGTGCTCGGTGATCAGCACGTCGGCATGGCCGTCACCGTTGAGATCGATGAAGCGCAGGTTGGGGTCGTCCCAGGGAATGTTAGGTAGGGAGGTGAACGGGGTGAAGGGTTTCCAGTCCTGGTCATGGGTGCGCTCAAAGAAACCGGACACCGGGCCGGCGAACTCGACGAGGTCGAGCTGGCCGTCGCCGGCCAAATCCAATAGCTGCTGCCGTCCGCTGCTCAGGGCGGCAAGTGAGGGTTGGGCTGCTACCTTCTCGAGCGGGCCAAACCTGCCTCCGCCCAGGCTGGGCTTGTAGAACCAGGCACCTGCCTGCTCCGTCAGGATGCCTGAGACACCTTCGCCATCTAGGTCCACCCATCGATAGGTGGTGCCGTCCAGGCCGTAGGGCAGGTTTTCCAGGCTGTCCTCGTCCAGCTCGTGGATCTGTTCGTCGATACGGGCTTCGCTGTACGCGAACTCGAGCGGGGGCAGCGACTTCTTCAGGTAGGTGCCGTTCTCCTGGCGAATGTAACCCGACTGGGTGACCGCTCGAATGAACGAGGCGACGCGGGTGCTGCCTCGATGGGCGAGCTCGTCCTCGATGCTATGGGATTGTGAGTAGTCGAGATCGTTGTAGGCAAACTTGGTGGCGCGTACCAGGCAGGGCTCTCCGCCCAGCTCGTCAAACCGGTGAAACATCAAGACGCGGTGGCAGCGGCGGTAGGTGCGGATTTCAAAACCGGCGCGATAGGACGAGAAGGGATCATGGCGGCAGAGCCACGCACCGGCATCATCCGGTGTGGGGTTATCGGGGTCGTGCTCACCGAAGTCGAAGACCACCTCAAACATCCAGCCAGCGTCCTGTAATTCGTTCTGCGTCAGAAAGCGCGGTCGGTGGCCCGCTCTATCCAGCAGCGACACGCGGTTTCCATAGAGGATACGCTTGAGATAGAGGTTGGCGGTGCGCACGCGATTTCGCTCGTGCGCCTGCGTAACGTCAACTCCGGCTCCGTCCTCCTGCTTGTACTCGTAGAGAACCGCGTTGCCCTTATCGTCACGTGTCTCAGAGATCAGCCAGCTGTAGACACGGCGCGGATCGTCGGGATCCATGATCCGTGAATCCTTGTCCGTACCGTAGATGGTTAGGACGTTATGTCTCGAGATGGAGCGCCAGTGGATATCGCCGTCACTCCGGGTCCAGCGCTCGATTCGGGCAAACAGCCCCTCGATACGGGGGCGGTAGCGATGGATCGTGTAGCCAGGGGCAGTGTGAATGTCCTCATACCGGCTACCCAGCAGTGGCACCAGGTCTTCCGCGCCAGATAGGATCATGACGTCTGGCTCTTCAGTATCATCCCGGTATCGGGGCAGGCCCTTCTCCGTCTTGCGGGTGATGGTGGCCACGGGGAGAGTCCAGCCGAAGCCGAAGGGCCCATTGCCCGCACCGGAATCATAGGAGAGCGAGAGCTCAGGGCTGAAGCCGGAACGACCAGGGCTTACGGCAAGAGGTACGGTCGTTGAGCCGGAGCCAGTGACGAGGTTGGCTGCGAACTTCTCGCCCACCCCACGAATGGCACCCCCGCCCTTAGGTAGCGAAATGCCTCGTGAGGCAGCAAAGCTCGGCTCGACGGAAACCTGTTGACGATGATCTGCGTCACCTCGCCCATTCACCGAAACTCACCCCAGTCCTACCGCGTCATCTTCTCCGATGACATCATCTTGAATGCATAAGCGTACCGCGGGAGGGTTCGTGGAGGTTTGTGGGCTAGCGACGAGAGGGCGCCTTGGATTGGGAGTCGTTCCCTAGCGCTGCGGTGGCTTCGCCGAAGGCGGTAATTTCGCAATGTTAGAGCTAGGCACAGCATTTGTCAAGGCCTCGCATTCACTTCCATGCGGCGGCGGCAAGGGGCATTGACGGGTGTCTCGGGTGGGGCGTAGCGGTCGAGGTTGAAGAGGTCATGGAGCCGCTGTTGGGTGGGGGACTTGTCGGTGAGGATGCGTCGGGCGCGGGGCCGGCCGCTCCTTCGGTCGTTACTTGCGGCAGCGCAAGGGCGGGATGCTGGAGATCGATCGGGGCAAGCTCAGGCAGGAGGCGAAGCTCGACGGGAAGTACCTGATCAGCACCAGCGACGACTACCTGAGTGCCGAGGACGTGGTGCTGGGCTACGAGCAGCTGCACGAGATCGAGCGCTTGAATCGGGGTCTGAAGCACACCGTCGACGTGCGGCGCGGCTACCACCGGCGTGAGGATCGCATCCGCTCGCACGTGCAGTTGTGCTGGCTGGCGCTGCTGCTCATCCGCCTGATCGAAGAGCGCACCCAGCAGACCTAGCATCAGCTCATGAAGTTCATGCGTCCATTGTCGGTGGCGTACCAGCAGAGTCAGCACGGTCTGGTGACGCAGAACCAACCGCGTGAGCAGCGAACAGAAGCGCGTCCTGGACGCGCTCGAGCTGAAGCCACCCAAGCGCTTCTTGCAGTTACCGACCCCCACCAAGG
>SLRQ01000058.1 GCA_007130885.1 Deltaproteobacteria bacterium | reverse complement strand
TCGGGGTCGATGTGTATCAGCGCGGCCATGATGGTCGTCTCGCTCTCGGCTATCGTCAGATCCTCGAGAGACGGCCACATCTCCACATCCAAGGCCTCGCTTCGAATGTCGGTTACGAGCTCGTACAGCCCCGGCGCGTCGGTGCCGAGACCGATGAGCTCGAACAGGATCGTGTTTCGCTCCTCCACATCCAGTTCGACAGCATCGATGCCGGCAAGGTTCCAAAGAGCGTCGTCCAGAAAATCCTCGACAGGCAAGAGGTCGCACTCGATCGCTCCCTCCGCCAGAAAGCGCCTTCGCGCCTCCCTCACATCCTCATCGTCCTCCAGCGTAAGCTCGTGCTCCTCGGCCGGAGGCTCCGGGCCTCCACCTCCCCAGCCGCAGTCATGAGGCCATCCGGAACCAGGGTGCGCCCCGTCTCCGAAAGGATCGCAGAGCTCAGGCCCGAAAAAGAGCAGGGCAAAAACGAGCGGCAGTGCAAGGCTATTCAGCCTGACCCGGCGAACATGCCCTACATGTTGGGGGGGGGCGGACTTGCTGCACGACATATTGCGCACGACGCGGCTCATTACGGGGCTCCTATCTGTCCCCGTAAGCAGTAGCCAACCGTTCCCCCGGGGACTGGATAGTAGTCTAGCCCATGGCGCACGAGTAGTACAACCACCGAGTGGTTTGACACCGAGTGGTTTGCCGGAGCGGCTATCCATGTCCTCTTCAAGATGCGCGGGGCGAGCGCGGCATCAACGGTCGTGCTGACGAAAGTCAGCATCCAGACCGTGTGAACTTGCACCGAGAAGTACGGAAGGTCCACAAGATGCTTGTTTTCAAGGGCTCACAGGTGCTTCTTGTGGACAGGACCGGCTCCAGTGGCTGGGGTCCGGCTTTCCGCTTTCGCGGGGACAGGTTTCGCCGGAACGACGGTATTTCGGTGCGCAAGAGGGTGTCGCGAACCCCGGCAAGTCATGCCGGCGCGGGAAGTCGCGTTCATAGCGTCGCTCACGGGAGGTCGTGGGTCGAATCGCGTTCGCGTGACCCGGGCTGTGGAAGGGACCCACTTCTTGGGTAACGGCGGAAGGACCGCGACGGAGCTTCGGTCTCGAAAGGGTATCGCGACGCCCTTTGCCGCCGGCATGCTGTGGGGGAATGCGCCTCCCGGCGAGGATGTTGTCGGCCATGCCGATCCTCTTCGCGCGGCGTGCCGGTTGCGCCGCCGGAAGAATACGCGTAACAGATGGCATGACGTGGCCGATGCAGACAACGGCGGAAGGTTGCTGACCGGTGTCCGATCACAAGCGTGACAAGAAGAAAACACGCCAAGGGCGAAGCTGGCTTGCGGGCGGCGAGGATGGGCAGCGCCCGGGCCCGCTGCTTCTGGGGCGGCGGGATCTGCTTCGGGCGAGCTTGGCGACGGCGGCTGGGCTCTTGCTTCCCACGATGCCGGCTCGCCGGGCCGATGGCCTGATTACCCGCGCGAACAACCTGAACTTCGGCCTGCTGGACCACGGCCCGGGCTCCAACCCGCGTCCTACCGCGCTGCGCAGAATGGCATGGGAGCTCACACGCAGGACCAGCATCGCCGCGGAGCTGGAGACCAAGCTGGTGCGGCCGGAGGACCCTCGACTGTTCTACCTGCCCTTCCTGGTTCTAGCCGGCAAGGACGAGATCGAGCTGCCAAGCGAGGCGGGGCTTTCCAACCTGCGGCGTCATCTCACCTATGGAGGGATGCTGCTCATCGACAGCACCGAGGGCGGACCGGACTCACCGTTCGACCGCTCGGTAAGAACGCTCCTGGAGCACGTTCTTCCCGGCCAAGGCTTACAGCCGGTGCCCCGGGATAACGTGCTCTACCAGTCGTTCTATCTCATCGAGAACCCCTCCGGGCGGGTAATCCGGCGGCCGTACCTGGAAGGCATACTCACCGATGAGCGTTACGCCGTGGTCTACAGTCAAAACGACCTGCTTGGTGCCTGGGCTCGGGACGACCTGGGCATGTGGGAGCACGAAGTGGAGCAGCGCCAACGAGAGATGGCCTTTCGGCTGGGGGTCAACCTGGTGATGTACGCCATGTGCCTCGACTATAAGGAGGACCAGGTTCATATCCCCTTTATCCTGAAAAGACGGCGAGGCTAGGGATCGTGCAGCGCCTGTTGGACCAGCATCCGGAGTTCAACGAGTGGAGATTGGCTTTCCTCTCGCCGCTGCCTTGGTGGCTGCTCGTTCTCGTAATCGCGCTGCTGGCCGCCGCGGTGGTGGCGGCCCACCTGGGCCTTCGAGGTGAGCGCCGGCGCGGCCGCAGGGTACTGCTGACTTCGCTGCGAGGAATTGCAGCCTTGGCAGCGGCCTTCCTTCTGTTGGAGCCCGCGATCCAGCTTCTGGAGGTCCAGCGCATCAAGAACCGCGTAGCCGTGCTGCTCGACACGTCTAGCAGCATGTCCCTGCCCGCGGGATCCGGTGACCAAACCCGCCTCGAGAGCGCACAAGAACTATTGAGGTCCGACCCGGCATGGTTCGCTTCTCTATCGGACCGCTTCGTCTTCGAGCACGCCACCTTCGACTCCGCGCTCTATCCCTCGGATCAGCGCCGACTCCTTAGCGTCGAGCATGCCGAAGGTCGAACAACGGACCTCATGGCAGCCCTTGGGGCGGTGGCCCGCTCCTCTGGAGCCGGGGGACGCAGGCTCGCCGGCGTGCTTCTGCTCACCGACGGCGTAGATACGGAGACGCTTGCCGGAGGGATGACCTCGGCGGCGCGCCGAGAGCTCGAGGAGCTTGGCGCCCCGGTGCACGTCTTCCAAGCGGGAAGCGAGGACGACATCAAGGATATTGCCATCACCCGGGTCGAGGCCGACGAGTTCGCTTTCGTACGAAACGCGGTCGAAGTGGACGTGGTGATTCAGTCCCGTGGCTTTCCGGCACGCGACATCCCGGTGGTCCTGCGCCGAGAGGGGCGCGCAATAGCCACCAAGACGGTGAGAATCGCGCCGGGAGAGGAGAGCCGCGCGAGCTTCCGCTTCACTCCCGATACTACGGGAAGATTCATATACACCGTCGAGGTGCCGGTTCTCTCGGGCGAGGCCGTGACCACGAACAACCGGCGTTCCTTCGTCCTGAAAGTAATAAGGGACCGCGTGCGGGTGCTTCAGGTAGCCGGCAGACCATCCTGGGACCAGCGCTTCCTGCGCGGGCTATTCAAGAAAGATCCCAACGTGGATCTCATAAGCTTCTTCATTCTTCGCACCCCCAGAAACACTCACCAAGTCCACAACAGCGAACTCTCCCTCATACCATTTCCCACCCACGAGCTATTCACTCAGGAGCTTTCGACCTTCGATCTGGTCGTGTTCCAGAACTTCGATTACCTGCCTTACCAGATGGCCCAGTACCTGGGTAACATTCGCCGGTACGTCGAGGAGGGCGGCTCCTTCGTGATGATAGGCGGAGAGAAGAGCTTCTCGGAGGGCCGCTACCAAGGAACGTACATCGAGGACATTCTGCCGGTGGAGCTCCTGCCGGCCCGAAGCGGCACGGTGGACGCCGAGCCGTTCGGGCCGAGGCTCACCGAGCATGGGAGACGTCACCCCATCACCCAGGTTAGCGGCGCCGGCGAGAGCCTTGATCGCGTCTTCGATGAAGGACCGGAGCTTCCCGGCTTCAACCGGGTGCGCCGCGTCCGAAGGGATGCCCAAGTGTTGTTGGAGCACCCCTTTCGTCGCGGAGACGTGGGCGGCGGCGCGCCGGTGGTGGTGGTGGGAGAGGCCAAGCGCGGTCGCACCATGGCCGTGATGACCGACGGAACCTGGTTCTGGTCGTTTCCAGCGGCCGGCGGCGACGGTGACAGGCGGGTGTACGACCGGTTTTGGACAAACGCCATGCGGTGGCTGGTGCGAGACCCGGATCTGACTAACGTCAGGGTCCGCCCGAGACGCGAAACCTACGAGCCCACCGATACTCCCGTGGTGGAGGTCGACGTTCGAGACCGCGACTATGGCGCCGCAAAGGGAGCAAGAGTGAGGCTGGAGGTCCGTTCCAAGGACTATGCCCGGCACCGAGACCTGCTCGGCGAGGGAACGCCTAGGCCCATACCGACCGCCGAGGGCGACGAGGCCGCGGGACAAAGCCGGGTGTCGCTGCATGACGGCGTGGCCGGCGAGGACGGCACCGCAACCTTCGAGCTGGACGAGCTCCCTGGAACCGGCCCCTTCAAGGTTATCGCCGAAGCCTTCGGCGGAGAGAACGATCTATCTCTCGGCAGCGACGAAGGAGCCTTCGTGATAAGCGAAACAGCGGCGCAGATGGTGGACCCCGCTCCCCGCGCCGATCTTTTGCGCGAAATCGCAAGCATTACGGACGGGAGCCTTCATAAGCTTCCAAGGAGCGGGATTCCACCTTTGTCGTTCGTCGACCCCGAGGTCGTGGAGGTCGGTCGCAAGCAGAACCACGACATATGGGACCGCTGGGGCTGGCTCGCCCTGCTGATCGGCGCCATAGCCGCGGAGTGGTCCCTGCGAAGGCGCTGGGGCCACTTGTGACTTCCACCGCAATATTTGTTGTATCAGGTGCCTAAACCAGGCGAGATCGCGCGTCACCCGTCCTGGGAAGTATGCCGCCTCCGAGAACTCCGCCGAGGTCCATTATGGCCGTTGCCACGGACAACGGGGGCGGCGCCGGACGAGCCGCCGCCCTACGGCCGGGAACGTGAGGATGGGGCACGAGTGGAAACGACAACGTAGAGTTGAGCCTTGTTCCGGCGGTCGCTGGTTTCGATATTTCACAGCTTTCGATATTTCACTTGACCTGCATCCCCTGTCACCGCATACTTCGCAGCCTGTTTCTACGTGTAGAAACAGAGGCTAAACATCCCGGAGGAAATATGCGGAAACGAAAGGACGGCGGCGGATTGCGTGAGATTGCACATGTGCTCCTCCGGATACGAGACGTGGAGCTGATGGAGAGGTTTCTTGCCGCCCTACTCACGGATCGCGAGGCCGCCGATCTCACCGGACGTTGGGAGCTTGTAAAGCGCCTCCATGGAGGCGAAACGCAAAGGTCCATCGCAAAGGAGTTGGGCATGAGCCTCTGCAAAATCACTCGCGGATCAAAAGAACTCAAGAAGCCAAACTCGCCGGTACGTCGTGTGGTTGAACTGTGGATGAGAGCTCACTAGGGGAAGAGAAACGCTGACCTAAATTTTTACACGTAAGGGAGAAAACATCATGACCCATACAACAAAAGTTCTTCTCAAAGACGATGAGATGCCTCGGCAATGGTACAACCTCGCCGCCGATATTCCCGGAGGCCTTCAACCGCCGCTGGGTCCGGATGGAAACCCCATCGGCCCAGAGGCTTTGGCCCCGGTGTTTCCCATGAATTTGATCGAGCAGGAGGTAAGCACCGAGAGATGGATCGACATTCCAGATGAGGTGCTTCAGATTTATTCGCGGTGGCGCTCGACCCCGCTGCATCGCGCCCATGCTCTCGAGCAGAAGCTGGGAACGCCGGCTCGTATCTACTACAAGAATGAAAGCGTATCTCCCGCGGGAAGTCACAAACCGAATACCGCTGTCGCCCAGGCCTGGTACAATAAACAGTTCGGAATCAATCGCCTTGTCACCGAAACGGGCGCCGGACAGTGGGGAAGCGCTCTCGCACATGCCACAGCATTGCTTGGCATGGAATGCAAGGTGTTCATGGTGCGCATCAGTTTCGATCAGAAACCTTTTCGCGCTCTGATGATGCAGGCCTGGGGAGCAACCTGCGTTCCAAGCCCCAGCGAGGAAACCGCGGCCGGACGCCGCATTCTCGCCGAAACTCCGGAGACAAGCGGCAGCCTGGGTATCGCGATCAGTGAAGCCGTGGAGTCGGCGGTGAGCGATACCAGCGGCCGCACGCGCTACTCCCTCGGAAGCGTGCTGAACCACGTCATGTTGCATCAAACGATAATCGGTCTGGAGGCTAAAAAGCAGCTCGCGCTTTTCGGCGAGACCGAACCAGACGTAGTAATCGGCTGCGTCGGAGGCGGAAGCAACTTCGCGGGCCTGTCGTTTCCATTTGTACATGACAAGATCAACGGCCGTGACATCGAGATCCTGGCCGTTGAGCCCGTCAGTTGCCCGACCATGACCCGCACACCATTCGGCTATGATCATGGTGACACCGCCGGAATGACGCCGCTGCTTGCAATGCATTCCCTGGGACACGACTTCATCCCGCCGCCCATACACGCGGGCGGTTTGCGTTACCATGGCGTCGCACCGCTCATCAGCCAGGCGATTCTCGACGGCCTAGTCACTCCCCGGGCCATGCAGCAGACCGAGTGTTACGAGGCGGCTGTTACTTTTGCTCGAACAGAAGGTATCATAGTGGCTCCGGAAACCAGTCATGCCGTGGCGGCAGCCATTCAAGAGGCCCATAAGGCACGGGAGGAAAACAGCGAGAAGTGCATCATCTTCAACCTGAGCGGTCACGGGTTGATGGACCTAGCCGGATACGACAAGTATTTCAATGGAGAGCTCACCAACTACCCACTCCCCCAGGAGGAGATCGACCGTTCCATTGAAACCATCAGCGGCTTTCCAAAGCCAAACCCAAACTGAACTGATAGAGGCAGTCTTGATACGTCGTTTGGTTTATCTTCTGGCAATAGGATCGGTTGTCTCCTGCGCCGCGGAACCGGAGTCGGAGCCGAACTTCTGCCGCGGAACGACCCGGCATCTGTACGATCCCAATTCCGCCGCCCTGCTGGCCTGGCCGGACGACGCTCTCGCGCAAGAAGCGGAAACCTCTACAGGACTGCGCCTCACCAACGATGTTCCATGGATGAAATCGATGCCTCCCACCATCCAGGACATGCTCGCTTCAATCGCCGGGCCCACCGGCTTCGCGCGCCAGGGCGCCGCACTTCTTCGATTCAGCGCTCATGCCGGACTCTATCCCGGCATTTGGGAAGAGCCGAGCATCGAGGGTCCCTTGCTGCTCCTCTCCTGGCAAGACGGGGATCCGGAGCTGGTCCCCTTCGCGCTCGAGGTCGACGATGAAGGCCGGCAGATACGCCTTCAACCTCTGCGTCCTCTGCGAGCGGCAAGTCCCCATGCGGTTATCCTAAAGGCAACCCACCTGGCGGATGACGGTGAGTGCATCTCACCTTCCGGTCTCCTGCGGCATATTCTCTCTGACGAGTATTCCGCGACAGAGCCCCAGCTCGCTCGCGTGGCGCGGCAGATCCATGAGGCCCTGGACGTACTGGGCCTTCGGCCCGAGGATGTCTCCGCGGCCCTCACCTTTACGACCCATGACGACGTCGCCCTGGTGGCGGAGATCGCCGGAAAACTGAATGAGAGCCCTCCTACCTGGGTCAGCCGCCCGTCCTGTGAGCCCGACGGCGACCGCAGGCGCTGCACGGGAGTGTTCCTTGCCGGCGATTTTCGCTCGGAAGGCGCCGTGGAAACATCGACGGCCCAGGACAATTGGGAAGTGCCCATAACCATATGGCTGCCCGAAAACGAAGAAAGCGTCTCACCGCTCGTCATGTACGGCCACGGCCTCGGCAGCAGCCGCTCGGAGGGCAGAAGCGCCGCAAGGCGCCTCGTGCCTTACGGCATAGCCGTCGCAAGCGTCGACGCGCTCCATCACGGCGATCATCCAACGGCATCCGACGATGACTCGGAGGTCTTGGACTTTCTAGGAATCGACCTGTCCGGCCCAACCATCGACGGGCGAAGCTTGCGAGGCAGCTTTGTTCAGACCGCCCTCGACCGTCACCAGGCAACCTTGCTGCTGCGTGCCGACCCCGACGTGGACGGCGACGGGACCCCCGATCTGGACCCCGAACGATTCGCTTACTGGGGGATAAGCCTTGGAGCCATGATCGGCTCCATCCAACTCGCAATCTCCGAGCATTTCGACGCGGGCGTGCTCACCCTGGCGGGAGGATACCTTACCGAGTTCGCCTTGGGAGGAGTAGGCGGCATTTTACTGAGAGACTTACTGCTCGAGCTTCTCGACTATGACGAGGCCGCCCTCAAGCGGACCTTGCTCGCAGTGCAGACCCTGGCGGACCCGGCCGATCCCGCCGTCTTCGGAGCCCATATTCGAGACGAGCGGCTGCTGGGCGGTAACGCACCTCACCTACTCATGCCGGTGGCCTTGCACGACGAGATCGTCCCCCCCGCTACCGGCCGGGCCATCGCGCGTGCCCTACGCCTCCCTCACGCGGAGCCGATCTTCGATCCGGTGCCCTTGCTGCCCAACGCCGGCCCACTTCCCCTCATTGGCAACGCCGGTGACCACACGGCGGCCTTCCTGCAGTTTGATACTGTGGGCGACCCGCCGGAGCAAGCGGGGCACGCAAATACGGGGCAAGCTTCGGAGGTGCGTGAGCTCAGCAGGCACTTTTTCGACACCTGGGCCCAAACTGGCGAAGCCGAGATACGCGAGCTGCCTTGAGCTTTCCGGAAAAAGCCGCGCTTACAGCGGAGCAAAACGAGCAGTAAAATGCCTCAAGACCGGTGGGGAATCGACTATTCGGTAACCACGCATCTCTGTTGCCCGGTTAGCCACCCGCTGAACCACCTCGGCGACATAGTCGACGTGGCTTTGCGTGTATACTCGCCGCGGAATCGCCAGACGCACGAGCTCCTGCGACGCCGGCGCCTCTTTTCCATCCGGCTGCAGGCCGAACATGACCGTTCCAATCTCGCAGCCCCTTACGCCGCCTTCACGGTAAAGCTCGATGGCAAGCGCTTGACCCGGGTAGGAAAGCGGCGGGATGTGAGGGAGCAGCTCTCGAGCGTCGAGATAGACCGCGTGGCCGCCCGCCGGCTGAACTATCGGCACTCCAGCAGCGAGTAAGGCTTCGCCCAGATATTCCGCGGATCGCACCCTATAACGAAGGTAGTCGTGCTGAACCACCTCCGTCAGCCCTTGAGCTATGGCTTCGAGATCTCGGCCCGCCAAGCCACCGTAGGTTGGAAAACCTTCGGTCAAGATGAGCATACGCTTGCAATCCGCCGCTAGGTCGTCGTCGTTCATCGCCAACCAGCCGCCGATATTGGCAAGCCCGTCCTTTTTTGCGGACATGGTCATGCCATCGGCCAGCGACCCCATCTCTCTTACGATCTCGGTTACGGACCTGTCTTGCTGCCCCTCTTCACGCTTTCGGATGAACCAGGCATTCTCGGCGAAACGGCACCCATCAAGGAACAGCGGTATACCGTGCTCATCGCAAAGACCCCGTACACGACGCAGATTCTCGAGACTGACGGGTTGACCGCCGCCCGAGTTGTTGGTCACCGTTACGAATACGGCGGGTACCGACTGACCTTCCTCGCGAAGGATGGCGGCCAAGGCATCGATGTCCATGTCGCCCTTGAAAGGATGACTGGACCGGGGATCCATAGCCTGCCGTCCAGGCAGGTCCACGGCGCGAGCCCCGGTATGCTCGATATTGGCTCGCGTCGTATCGAAATGGGTGTTGTTGGGAATCACCTTGCCGGGTCCGCCTATAGCCGACATTAGAATTTTCTCGGCGGCTCTTCCCTGGTGGGTGGGAATGACGTGCTTGAAGGGGAAGAGATCCTTAACCGCTTGCTCAAATCGGTGGAAAGAGGGCGAACCGGCGTAGCTCTCGTCTCCTCGCTGCAAGGCGGCCCACTGCTCCGCCGACATGGCGCCCGTTCCGGAGTCGGTTAGCAGATCGATGATCACTTGCTCGGCATGGAGGGCGAAGAGGTTGAAGCCGGCTTGCTCCAGCCAAACCTCTCGTTCCTCTGGCGTTGAAAGCCTGATTGGCTCTACCGACTTAATTCGAAATGGCTCTATCAGAGTCCGATAAGGCTGGCTGTGCATGCTTTCTCCGGCGGTGTGGGGTTGTATGCCCGTTGTAGCCTGAGAGTACGTCCTCGTTCCACTCCTCGGGGCGCCCCGGGGCCTCTTGGTACCAAGGCCGAAACCCGACCTCTGTACGGCCCACAACGAGCGGCGGGGCAATGCTAACGCCCACCGGAGGGCACCTTGGACGCCACAAAGTCCATGACCTTGGCCTCGAGGCAAGCTCCGTCCAGCCTGCCGATCTCCTGAACGCCGGTCGGGCTCGTCACGTTCACCTCGGTAAGCTTGCCGGCTATTATGTCGATGCCGGCAAAGTAAAGACCGTCGGCTCTCAAGCTTGGCGCAATAGCCCGGCAAATACGGAGGTCATCACCGGTCACCTCCGCTTTCCGAGCTCCGGCTCCCACACCTATGTTGCCGCGATGCTCCCCCGGAGCCGGAACCCGCAAAAACGCTCCGATTGGGTCGCCATCCAATAGAATGATGCGCTTGTCACCCAGCCTGGCCTCGGGAAGATACGCTTGAGCGACGACTAGATCCCGCCCCTTTCGTGTAGACACCTCCAGTATAGCCTTCCTGTTCCCGTCTTCTCGGTCGACGACGAAAACACCGTATCCGCCCATCCAGTCGATCGGCTTGACGACGATTCTGCCGCCCATCTCCTCGAGAAAGGCTTCAAGCCGCCTCATATCCCGCGTGACCATTTGCGGCGGGGTCAAATCCGGAAACCGCAGCGTATACAGCTTTTCGCTGGCCGCGCGGATGCCTCCAGGCTCGTTCATGATAAAGGTGCGGCTTCGATCCACGGTGTCCAGCAGCCAAGTAAGCTTGACGTACTCCAGGTTGAACGGAGGATCAGTACGAACCAGGATCGCATCGTGCTCCTCCAAAGGGCCCTCTCTTCCCTCTCCCAGCACGATATGGTCCGGAGCAGCGGTTCGCTTCATGCCGGCCTTATGCCAGCGGCAAAAACTCCGACCTTGCCGGTGCCAAACCCACTCGCGCCGCGTGTGCGCAACCTCCCAGCCACGCTCTTGTGCTTCCAGCATCATCGCGAACGTAGTGTCCCGGTCGATATCGATTCTCTCGGGTGGATCCATTATGAACAGCAGTCGCATGAGAGACGACATAACACACTTCTCAGCCAATCTGCTTGCACACGGGCCGAGGTTCGCATAACCCAAGAGCCGCATGACTCTGGACAACAGACCCGAAGACGCCCCTGAGATTACGAGCATCGACGAGCTGGAGGATCATCTCCGAGCCGCCGAGAAGCCGCCCTCGGCCTTCAGAGTGGGCATGGAGCACGAGAAGATAGGTCTTCTCGAAGACACTCTTCAGCCCGTGCCCTTCTCGGGAACGCGAAGCATAGAGGCGGTCCTCAAGATGCTGGTGGATCGTTTCGGGTTCTCCTCTTACACGGAGAATAGTGACCTGGTCGCCTTGACCAAGGCCGACACGACGATCTCTCTTGAGCCCGGAGGTCAATTCGAGCTTTCAGGCGCGGTGCTAGAGAACAACCATCAAACATGCAGGGAGCTGAACGATCATCGGGACATCACGCGAGCCATAGGTGACGAGCTTGGCATCATATGGTTGGGCGTTGGACACACCCCGTTTGCTCGGCGAGATGAAATCTCCTGGGTCCCCAAGAAGCGCTACTCGATCATGAGACGATACCTCTCGAAGCGCGGAGAGCGGGCACTCGACATGATGCTACGCACCGGCACGGTGCAGGCCAATTACGATTGGTCGGACGAAGCGGACATGGTCCTGAAGGTGAGAACAGCCAGCGCCGTCACCTCGATCGTAAGCGCCATCTATGCGAACAGCGCCATCATCGAGGGAAAAACGACAGGCTGGGCCAGCGAAAGGCAGCGAGTGTGGCTTTCCGTGGACCCGGATCGCTGCGGCCTTCCGACCTTCGTGTTCGATGAGGACTTCGGTTACAGACGTTACGTGGAATGGGCGCTGGATGTGCCGATGTTCTTCATTCGGCGTGGTGGCAAGTATCTGGACAATGTGACGGGCATGCCTTTCAGGCACTTTCTCGAGCACGGCCACGAGGGCCACCGGGCAAGGCACTCGGATTGGGAAGATCACCTGACCACCTTGTTTCCGGAGGTTCGCCTAAAGGCGTACATAGAAGTACGCGGAGCCGACTGCTGTGACCGTGAGCTCAACTGCGCCTACCCCGCCCTTTGGAAAGGTCTGCTGTATCACCCGCCGGCGGCGGAGGCGGCTTGCGAGCTAACGAGTGACTGGTCCGAACTAGAGCGCGAAGAGGCACTGGTCGAGGTGGCTAGGCACGGCTTGACAGCAAAGGTAAACGGCCGAAGCATAAACGACCTTGCCCGCGAGCTGACCGACATAGCTCACCAAGGGCTGGTTGATCAACGGTCCTTGAACGATCATGGGGAAGACGAAACGAAGTTCTTGGAGCCTATCTATAGTCTTATCGAGCAAGGCAAGAGCCCGGGCGCGATTGCAGCCGAGCTGTGGTCGGGCGAGATGAGGGAAGAGCCTCGCGCCCTCGTTGACTACTATAGGTTTTAGCCGTGCAGCTTGACCGAATCTCGATGTTAGAGGTCCGATGTTAAGGGTCGACCACTTGGCACCGAGCCCGTTCGCGGGCTAGTAAGAACGTCATGAACAAGCAGACCCCAAAACCTTCGATCATAGTTCACGGCGGCGCCGGCCGCATTTGGCAAGATGACCGCGCCAGGGCTTGTGCCGAGGGTTGTCTTGACGCCGCTCGGGCGGGCTACGCGATCCTTCGGGAAGGAGGCAGCGCGATCGATGCTGCTCAAGCGGCCGCGGTAGTGCTCGAGGACAATCCCAACTTCAATGCGGGCACCGGCTCGGCTCTAACCATCGACGGCGATCTCGAAATGGACGCCATGATCATGGACGGCCATAAGCTCAAGGTGGGAGGCGTAGCCGCGATCAAAGCCTTCAAGAATCCCATTCTCATCTCTCGCTGTATTTTGGATGAGTCTCCTCACATTCTCTTGGCCGCCGAAGGAGCCGCGCGCTTCGCCCGCGAACACGGTTTCGAGCACTGCCCCCCCGCCGAGCTGGTCACCGAACGGGCTTTGTACCGCTGGCGAAAGGAAAAGGAAGCGGGCTGGCCCAGGCGACCCAGCACCATAGGGGCGGTAGCAATCGATGCCGCCGGACATGTGGCGGCGGCAACATCAACGGGCGGCATCAGCGGTAAGTACCCCGGAAGGGTCGGTGACACTCCGCTACCGGGCTGCGGAACATATGCCGACGACTCTACTGGCGCCGCGTCAGCAACCGGCTATGGGGAGCCCATAGCCCGGGTGGTCATGGCCAAGCACGCCTGTGACCGAATCGCGGCGGGTGACGACGCTCAAAGAGCGGCGGAGGCGGCCGTGGAAGCACTCGGAGCCATTGACGGCGAAGGCGGCATCATCGTGATCGACAAGAACGGCGGGCTGGGGCTGGCGTACAACAGCCAACGCATGAGTCGAGCATGCATCGATGGAGATGGACGCGAGTCGGCAGGCTTCGAGCGCTAGCAAAGCGTCGTCTACAGCCCGCTGCCTTACTCCGAGATGCAAACGGGCTCTCGCGGCTCGCCCGGCCTACCCGTCACTCCATAGTCCACAATGTCATACTCACCGGGCGCCACGCGGCGCACCTCGAAGGTCAGTTGCCAGGCGCCTGGTCCCCGAACCCGGGCTCTTCGCATTGCCGCCTGCTCCGGAGTTCTTGGAATGAGCCTTGGGTGCTTACCTATATCGCCGATGTCGGGAAAATCCTGCGGCTTCAGCTGCACAGCCATCGTTTCCACCGCGACCTCGAACCTATCCGGACCTACGGCAACCGGCTTTTCGAGCCACAGAGGCACAAGCTCCCGCCCCGCTAGCTCGCGTGGCCGGATCACCCCGTAATGCCACCACATTTCCTCGCATAGGTACTCCCATACGGCCGCCTCGATTGCTCGCTGTTCGTTCAGGCAGAGGATCTCCTCTGATCGGGAAGCTTTCTCATCGTCCCCTAACGTGCTCGCTTGACCGCTTTCATTACCCGAGCAAGAAACCTCGTCGCGGGAGGCCGAAACAGCCGAGGCTCCCAGCATGACGACTTGTGCAGCCATCAGAGCCCCAACAACAGGTCCTAGTAGAAAAAAGCCGAAGCCTTGTCGCAAGACAAAATGCGGCGACGTGGAGCGCAGCATGGCACACCTCCGCGCGGCGCGCCCTCCCCTTCACGCCTACTCCAACGCTAGAGCTTGGAATGTGGTTCGGCAATGCCTCCTGGCATGAGCAGCACTCGCCCCCATAAGAAAACCGACTGCAAGAGGCTCAATCCGGCCAGGGCGGCTTTTCCTTTACGCTGATGTGCGTGCGCGCCTTCTTCGGCTCATCACCACAATGGTCGCGTTTCCTCGCGAGTGGTGGTGCACGAACGCACAGAAGTGACTGCGTGAGATCCGTGCCATTTTCGTATGAGTGAGCAGCGCCAGGAGCCCACTGATGAATGGTTCCGGGAGCGACGGGTCTCCCGTCGCATGAAATCCCGTCACCCATTACGAACACGAACTCCTCACCATCCGGATGAACATGAAGGGGAATGACTCCACGAGATTTGATATTCAATCGATATATTCCCACCTCGGGTGTCTCATAAACGAGATCGACCGAGCCGAAGCATTCTTCCTTTCGTCTGCAAATGCCCCAAGAAGCATCACGTTCCACCCGAATATACGGGATCGCCTTTCCATCGAGCGCCTTCGGCTTTGTCAAGCAAATCTCCACGCGCTCAACGCGCGGCCGTGGATCCTTGGTGGCGGAAGGAAGTAATAGGAGGCGTGCTAAAGCATGACCCGCCGTCTCAATCAGTCGGAACCTGCATGTCTCCAGAATAAACACCACCTGTGCCGCGGCCTGGTGATAGTCAACAGTACTACTGATTCTTTCCCTGGCACCAGTCGCGCTTGTATCCAGCACCATGGATACATCGGCAATCAGCCGCTGCGGGATGTCGCGCTCATGCGGGTACACCCCGACAACACAGTCAATCTCGATTCCCTTTATTCCAACTACGTCCTTATGCATGATTCTTGGTCCTGCTCCTGCCCGGAGATACAAGCCCTCTTTTCCACACCACTTACGTGGAGCTTGCGCCTCGCTGGAGAAAGGGCCTGCGCGGGGATATTTGCATCAAGCCTTTTGCCGTAATGACAACAGGAAAGCAACCCATCCGCGACCGGCACTCGCCCTGCCGCGGACTTCAGGCACCACAGGCCGGTCTTCCCTCATTCAGGAGCGGAGTACAGGTCCTCATGGTCGCTTCACCTTCCGGACGCACTAAAAGTCATGACCGAGCGCTGATCCGCACCGCCCCTTCTTGAATGTCACGTCAATGCTGTTGACTGACACACTTTGTGTGCCTACGAGAAATTGTGGGAGGGCATACCAGTCGCGCGAGGTGTGTCATGTTCAAAAACTCGTTTCGTGTGTTCATTTCATTGACCGCGATCCTGGCGCTTGCGTTCGGCGGCTCCTACGCGGCCAGTGCGCAAGAGCCCTACCAGGATCCATGGGAGCCCGAACCTTACGAAGAAGAGGAAGTCGAGGTGGAGATTGACGAGGAGGAAGAGCCGGAACTCATACCTCCCGTGGTCCCCATACCACCGGAAGAAATTGCCCGGCCTACCTCGGTCAACCCACTCATGAGTGGAGAAACCGGCCGACTGGCAGTTGACCTCGGCATGCATGTGAGTGAGAGGGATCCCGATCTGACGTTCTTCCTTCTCACCCCCGTGCTCCAGGCCAGGCTGCCCATCGGTGAGCTGGAGCTGGAAGGCGCTACTTTCGAGTTGGGCGCCGATCTGGGTCTGCTGATGGTCAACCCCTTGGATGATCCATTCGACCAGCTTCAGAACGCTGTCGGGGTGGGCAACCCTTTCCTGTCGCTCCATTTCGTCCGCTCGATGGAGGATCTGAACCTCAACTATCGGATTGGAGCAGGCATTGCTCTGCCTCTAGCCAGCGTGGACGGTGACCGTGGACTGTCTAGAGCGTTTGGATACCAAAACGCTATCGGAAACCGTGTTGGTTTCGACCGCTATCTTTGGGAGGTCGATCGCCTAGGTCTGGTCCTTCCGGCTAGGATAGAAGGTGTATCACAGCGCGTCCTGTACGGTGCTGATGCCGCATTAGGCGCGCTAATCTGGACCGGTACCGGAGATCAAGACACGACCTACTTCGGTCAGCTTGCCGGTGAAATTGGCTACCAGATAACCGCTAGATCCGTTCTGGGCCTTCGCCTGCTGGGTCACTGGTTGCCGGATGTCGACCTTGATGATCCAAGCTTCGCGTTCGGCATAGAGCCCGGATTCCGTACTCAGATTGGGATGGGATTCCTTGGCCTACGCCTCACCATCCCTGTTGACGATCCCTTCGGCTTCGCCTTCGAGCGAGGCGGCAACTGGGCGCTGAACGTTACGTTCGGCACCAGCATGTAACAACTTTGGGTATGGGTGGTGCGGTGCGGATAGCACGCACCACCCAGCCCGATTATCGGTGCGTCGTTCTGAAGAAGTCCAGGCGCCTTTTCAATCAACCCCGGCCCTGTCGATGTCCTGAACATGCATCGAGAGGCCAGCCAAGCGCACGAGGTATGTTATGTTCAAGAAACTACACAAGTTGTTTGTCTCACTGATAGCAATATTCGCTATCGGGCTCACCGGGTCGATGGCCCAAGCAGCCGACGAAGACGTCGTGGAACCCGACGTGGACGTCGATGTAGAGGTGGAAGTCGACGTGGATGTGGAGCCCGAAGAGCCCGAGCTAATTCCGCCGGAGGTGCTGGTTCCTGATGTAGACAGACCTCTCGGCCTCAACCCAATGGTGTCCGCGGAGCCTTTCGGCCGACTGAACATCGACATGAACCTTCACTTGAGTGATGTCACGGACGATCTCACAGCCTTCATAACCAGTCCGGTTCTTCAAGCTCGCATACCGGTGGGCATGCTCGGCGTCGATAACGGCAACGCTCTGTTGGCCGGTCTGGAAATTGGGGCCGATCTGCCGCTGCTCTGGGTTGCTCCGTGGAACGATCCTCTCGACCAGTTGGATAGCGCGGTGGGCGTTGGAAACCCTTACCTGTCAGCCCACTTCGTACAGGCCTTGGAACGAACCGCCTACAGCATCGGTCTTGGTATAGCCATTCCCTTGGCGAGCACCGATGGCACACGCGGCGAAGCCCGAGCACTGGGTTATGATTACGCCATAGGTAACCGAATAGGGCATGACATGTACCTATGGGCCCCGGATCGCTTGAGCTTCGTGATCCCCGCTCGCATCGAGACCATCGCCGATAGAGTCGTTCTGGGAGCGGATGTTGCATTCGCGGCCATGCTGTGGACCGGCCCCGGAGCCGAGGACACCGACTACGTGACGCAGATGGGCGCTGAGATCGGATACCGCGTAACTCCGACCTCTACCCTCGGCTTGAGGGCGCTCGGACACTGGGCACCGACGCTGGACGAGTATGACTTCGCCTTCGCGTTGGAGCCTGGCTTCCGTACCCAGCTCGGTGCTGGCGGTAGCTTCATGGGCATCCGCCTTACCATGCCGATAAACGAGCCCTACGGCTTCGCCTTCGATCAGGGCAACAACTACGCTCTGAGCGTCTCTTTCGGAACCGACTTCCGGTAGTCCGTAATCGAGACAAGCATCACGGCAATTGAAGTTTCGGCAAAAGTAGTCGACCGGCCGCGTCAACGCGGCCGGTCTCTCTTTTAACCCTGCTCTTACTCCCTCCGCCCTTCTCACTGTACTCACAGACGAGTGCCCGTGATGAACACATAAGGGAGATGGATGAAGCTTTGCTCATTTGAGCAACTGGAGTCTTCCTCACGAGCGTTATCGACTATTGCTCGTTCCTCAGAAGTAAGTGGAAGCCCGTCCAGCAATTCGAAACGATCGGGATCCGAGGCGGATGTTGCTCCGAGGAGATCGACTTTTGCTTGCAACCCCTCCCCAGCGAAGATCGCCGGCAGCTTTCGACCAATGAGGGGATCGGCGCCTACCCGATTCAGTGCCTCTATCCAAATCCCGCGCAGCGCTACACCAGGTGGCCATTCCATCATGCCGCCATAATCTGGTTCTATTGAGATACACACCCCTCCGGGCTCGAGAACACGAGCTATCTCGGCGACCAAGTCCTCGGGCCGAGGTTGCCACATCAGCACTAATTGGCCATGCACCAAGGAGAAGATTCCGTCTGGAAAGGGAAGTGTCTCACCATCCGCCACAACCCGCAGCGCACCATCAAAGGACGTTTCCTCACTGTTCGCATACGCGGACAGAGCTTCCTTTCTCTTGTCGATAGCCACAACGGGTCCGCGGCTGCGCCTCACCAGCTCTCCCACTGCCGCTCCATGGCCTGCTCCGAGATCCAAGACGGGCCCCCTACGTGCTACTCCGACACGACGAAGCAGCCGTCCCCTCATTGCCGATAGACGCCTGGACTGCCGCGCGAGCAGTTCTCGTGGAGGAAGATCCGCTGGCCGATTAGGAACCAAGCCGGCACGCATGTAGGGTTTGCGCATGTCCCCTTACCTGCCGCCTCCCGCACAGGCGCAGGCGCACGCGCACCCGGCGCACGCGCACCCACCCCCGAAACCGCCGCTGCTCCCTCTGCTGGACATGGAATCGAAAAAGCTCTTCGTCGCGCTGTCGGCACCTGACAGATCAAGAACGGAGGTTCTTGCTCCGATCGAGCTTGGCATGATTGAAGATGCTGCTTGCCCGGCCACATTCTCGGTCCAGCCAGCGAACGAACCGGCCACATCACCGAAAGTCGGGCTCGCCGACCCGGACGCTCGGGCAGCGGACAAAGCACCCCGTCCGGATAAACCGGAGCCCGCGGCGGCGCGAGGCCGCCCGTACCCTATCCAAAGTGGGCGATAACGATACCCGGACCTTTCCCAGCGCCCAAAGCCATCTCGGTAGCCGTCGTCCAAGAGCAGCCATTCCAGGTTCTTGTCGACTGTTTTGTCCCGCAGCTCCACTTCTCCGATGCTCTCTGCTTCAGACCAAGCGCGCTTGATTATGTACTGGTAGTACTGCTTCGTCTCGTCCAGATCGAACCCCGTCATCCTTCCCACGACGTGATCTATCAATCCCTTGACCGCGGCGGAGAAATCAGCCTCTCCAACAACTTTATCCGTGTTTTTTGAAACTGCTTCTATGAACCCGTGCTCGTATGCATGAAGCACTATGCCGTTTTCCGCGGCTACCTCGAGACGCGATGGTCGCTCCTTCTCGTAGCCTGGAGCTACCTCAACACTGAGCGGCTCTTCGTTGGTCAGCGTAAAAACCTTCTTCTTCAGCAGACCGAAAACTACCAGGGTAACGACCTTACCGGGCTTCATCTCGAGCAGCACCGCCGCCTCGGGCGCCGTAAGACCTCTCTTCACGCCTCCCCCTTCGACCGACGCAATCGGAGGAAGATAGCTCGGGCGCTGCTTGGCTCTCCGCGCCGGATACCACATGAGCGCGAAAATAAACGGCCAAAACGGCAACGAGACAAGGTGCATGACTGGGTTGTTAAAGAAAAGCCAGCCGCCGATGCCGCCAACCATAAAAAATAATGACCAACCCGTTCCCCCAGTGAGACGGAAGAAGAAGGCCGCGAAGAGCACGAGTATTACCATGCCGGACCCCATCTGGACACCTGGACTTCCTTCCCACCACAACACCAAGAGCTCCCACCGCGACATGGAAACCACTCGTTCCATTCCTGTCTTGGGAAAAGACAGACCCATCCTGTGAGGCCCAACCATTCTTGCGTTCGGCGACTCCCAGAAAGCGACTGCACGACCTCCGTAGAGCGCTTTTCCACTAAAAGGCACGTCGTGGTAGAGCACCTCCTCCGCCTCTACGACCGGAAGGAGATGAACGGCCATCCGCAGATTAGTGTTCCCAAGCACGAACCTTTGGTCGAACCATGTCGGTGTAAACTGTAAAGAAGCGTAGTCGTCTCGAGTAGTATCTTGGTAAACCATATCCGGCATTGTTGCAGTAAAACGAAAAACAGCCCTTTCCCTCGGCCCTATTACACGTCTCCCCAGATTCACCTCCACTCCAGTTACATACGGAGACGGCCTGATGCGCGGCAGAGGTGTCCCATCCAGCGATGCGCTCATATTTCGTATTTCATAATTCTCGTGAAACAGACCCACATCCACAGCATCGATTGGGCGTCCATGGGGGGTGTTCTCGAAAATAATCTCGTACTCGAGCCGAACTGATGCATCCGGATTCACGAAGATCTCCATCCGCATCTCCGGAATCCCGAACAAGTAGGCCTGCCCGGAGGCTCTCACCGGAACGATACAGATGACAAGAAGCGTCAGAATATGTGCAAGAGAACATCGTCGTGTCATCTTTACGCCTCCTCCGCGGTTTCCAGACGAGCCCATCCGGATGGATCCACGGGGCAGCCATTAGAGCATGCCGCAAGCCCAGGACACTCGTCGCAAGCCGGGGGCGCCTCGACTGATTCACGAAGATGCCTGAAGGCATCGCGCTCCCATATGGCCTGGAAAGGCTCTGAAAGTAGGTTTCCTACCGCGCGTCGCGGTCCGTGCGATGGTATGACGGAACCATCGGGCATAACGCGAATGGCTGCCTCACCAGCAGCTCGTGGGCCCCTTCGCACCTGCACCGCGAGCGGCTCATCCGGGTTGCGCTCCACTGGAGGAGCAAGGACCAGGTTCAGCCCCAGACGATCGGCTTGCTCCTCTGCCGTTGCAATTGCTTGCCGCAGCGCTTCGGCGACTATGCCACCGGAACGCTTGGCGCCACGCTCCTCCGCCAAAAAGAACACCGTGGCCGCCCCAACGCCCATCTCTGGAAGAGCCGACATTGCTGCTTCGAGGTGCTCGAGTCCACCGCCAACCAGTGGTATGACGGCGACGGGGCAGACTTCCAGGCGTTGGCACATCTCAAAGACTTTACGGACTGCCTCGTGGTCGCCGTCTCCCAGAAGAGAATCGTGGTGCTGTGAATCCAGGCTCGCCCAGTAGGCATCTATATGGTCGACACCCGCCTCGGCCAGCCGCTCCAAAAGATCTTCCTCCATGAGAGCGGCGGCCGGAGCTCGCACTCCCGCTATAAGGCCATGATCCTCCGCCCGCTCTATACCGTCCACGAGCTTGTCCGCCGGAGCTCCAGGAAGATGAATCAACACCACCTGCGGCACGGCCACGTCCCAAAGGCGGTCTATTCGCGCTTTCAAATCACCGCTTCCGTCCACACCGATCTCGGCCGAAAGCGGCGCCCCCAGCACCCGATCTCTTGCGGTAGCCTGTGGCTCATCGAGGTTGAATAGGGGATAGCGTCCACCGGGGAAAGCCATGTCGTCTATTACTTGCCGCACACGCTCCATGTCGTTTTGAATCTTCTCGCGGGTGGATCCGGCGAAGGCGGACCTCACCCTAGATTTGATCTTCATTTCCGTCGTGCCCGAAAGCAGCCCTTCCGCTATCATCACGCCGCTTGGTGAGAGGCGGCAAGCAGCGGCGGCATTGGCTAACAGTAGCCCCGCGCCGTCAGGCTCCACACGAAGATGATAACGCACATTGTGGTCGGCCACCTGCCGCTCGTAGTGCCGCAAGCCGGGCTCCGCACCTCTTTCACTGCTTGCCAATCTCGGCACCAGCGCATCCTTTATTCTGTCAATCAACATGGGCGATCCTTAATTGTTCTATTGATATCGCTGCGGTCGATGGCCGGCGCCCCTGACCCGCGTCTGTCATCTCCGTGCGTGATTGCATTCGAATGCTGCTCCTCGGCGAACCTTTCGCAGATGGAAAGCCGGGATCTCGAAGCTTTGCGTGCCAAGGGGCAGCCTCCCGCACATACCTGCAAGTCAGGGCAATCCCAACACCTCTCCGGAAGCCCCGCGGCTCGAGGGTTGTCCGTTCGCTCGCGAATGCCCTGAAGGAGATCCCCTTTCCAGATTTGCTCCCACGGGTCGCGAAGGATGTTGCCCGCAACGGCATAGTAGCTCTGGCAAGGGAGCACATCTCCGTTCGGCTCGATGCATATCGAATACTCCCCGGCATTACATCGTTTGACGCCAAGATCGAGTTCCAGTGGTGACATGCGGCAGTGCTCCGTGACCGTGTACCAAAGGAACCGCATGCCCAGCTCGGATGCTACGTCCCTGGTTCTCGCAAGGATAGCAGGCAGGGCCTCCAGGGAAAGCTCGTCGGGGTTAGCCCCCCCACCGCCGGAATGTATGAGCCCGTTCATGGCAAGGCATCGCAGCCCCATGGAATGCGCGAAGCGAACGACCTGCTCGGCGTCACGGTAGTTGACACGGGTCAAGGTCGTGTTGGTAATCACATGGACGCCGCTCCCGACAGCAGCCTCGATGCCCCGCACCGTCTGCTCGAAAGCCGGCGCACCCACCATCGCATCGTGTATCTCGCCGCGATGGGACTGCAAAGTGACCTGCACGTGGTCGAGCCCCGCGGCAGCAAGATCTTCCATGTACGCGCCGCGGCCCAACCTACGTCCGTTGGTGTTCATACCGCAGATCAATCCCGCTCCAGTGGCATGGGCAACGATGTCGACGAGTCCGGGATGGATAGTCGGCTCTCCCCCCGTCAGTATCACCTGGGGGACCCCGGCGTCTTTCAGCACTTCGACCACCCGCTTCCATTCCGTGGCGGGTGATTGCTCGATACCGAAACGATCTTTCTCGTTGTAGCAGTGAGGGCAGCCGTTGTCGCACTTGTAGGTAAGAGCCAGATCAGCCTTATATGGCGCCGACGGGCGAGCGGAAAAGAGAGGTATCTTGGACAAATCCGTCGAGCAGACTCTACAAGCCGATCGTGGATCCGTCAGCCGGTCAATGGTTTCCAACATGAACCGGTAGTGCATTCGCACCTGGGCTCTTCGAGCGCCTCGATAGCGACGTGCCAGCCACCGTCTTGCTTCTGCCTCATTCGCACCCTCGAGCACCAACCAGGCAAGCTCCACCGCGGTTTCGGAAAGATGGACCGCCTCCGATACATCCACGAAAAGTACCCCGGTCCCATCGTCCTGAATGCGAAGATGAACTCGACACAAGCCACCGTGTCGCTCGATATGGTACGCATAAAGCCCACGCTCAGGGCCGATCGCTGAAAGTTTATCCCGGCAAAGTCCCATGAGCCGGCCGGCGGCGCGAAGCTCATCGGCGATGGCTCCGGCTACCACTTTGGAGCCTCTTCCAAGTGGTAGCTCGTATTGCAGTACGGGCATGAGACCAACACTGCTCCGGCCTCTATGCTGACGGAGTCCCCGGAAAGCTTTCCACCGCACTGCTTGCACTTCATCTTCTCGAGAGAGACGTCGCCGCTAAGGTCCAGCTTCTGCACTATTCGTTGCTGATGCACCTCGGGCTTCATTCGCACCACGAGAGTGAATGCGGCGGCGGCGCCAAGCAGAATGATCCCAGCCACTATTCGCATAGTCTGACCCTGGTGTCCCGCCACGAACACAAGCCCCAGCAAACCAAGAAGAATCGAGAAAATCAGTGCCAGCGCTTTCATGAAGACTCCCTCTTGGTTAGTTTGCCAGGTCTTCTCATCCACTGGAAGCCGCTGTGTACAACCTGACTACTCGAGCCGGTAGTGGCCGGTAAGGAACCCTCTTGCTCGATCAAGGTAGAGCGGTGGGATCCGAGCCCCCGGTAGGAACCGGCGACGACAATGTGAGGGCGGCGGCCAAATCCAAGTGCTCGCGGCTGCGGAGTACCACCCTCCAGTCCGGCCGGGAGCGACCAGGAGCAAAGCGGCGTGAAAGATCTCCGATCCGGCGAACGCATTGCTCGAGCCGTGACCTTGGGAGCCGGCCCGACTCCACCGCCTCCGTTACAGCTTCGATGACGCGTTCTTGTCGATCCGAACGGTGACAGACCAAGACCATGTCACAGCCTGCATTCAGCGCCTGAACCGCCGCATCTCCTGTATCATACCGCCCAGAAATCGCGGCCATCTCGAGATCGTCGGTCAAAACGACGCCCCGGTAGCCTAACCTGCCTCGCAAGACATCGAGCACCGGCCGGCTCAATGTAGCCGGCACCCTATCATCCACACTATCGACCCTTATGTGCGCGGTCATCATCATGGCCACGCCGGCCCGAGCCAACTCTGAAAAAGGCAACAGCTCCACTCTCTCGAGCCGGTCAAGATCGTGCCGAACGATGGGAAGGCCGACATGGCTGTCGACCGAGGTATCACCATGACCTGGGAAATGCTTTGCACAACCACCTATGCCGGCCTGCTGGAGCGCGGAAACGAACGCAACCGTGAGACGTGCAGCCTCCCCAGGATCCGACGAGAAGGAGCGGTCACCTATCACCGGGTTGTTGGGGTTGGTGTCAACGTCCGCAACCGGAGAGAGAGCAATGTCGAAGCCCAACGCCGACAGCTCGAGGCCCAATAGTCTCCCCACGTTACCCGCCGCCTCTTCTCCGTGTAGACCTACCTCTCGCATTGCCGGGAGGTCGGTAGCGATACCTCGCAGCCGAGCGACCCGACCTCCTTCTTGATCGACCGACACGAGAACGGGAGCTGCAGCCTCGGACCTAATCCGGCGTGTAAGAGAACGAACCTGCCCAGCCGAATATACGTTTCGGCTGAAGAGAATCACCCCTCCCGCGCCCGCGGCCAACAAGCGTAGGGCATCCGGCGGCGGTTCGAACCCCTCGAAGCCCAGCATGAGGCACCGAGCCGCCATCTCACGCAGCTTTTTGCTCCCTGTGCTCATCGGCCAACCTTCGAAGGGTCCACCCGGAGCGTGGCGCCCGCGCGGATCAACGGGAGTTCCGAATCGAACAGTGTTCCGACGGGCTCGGCGGCTTTGGAAGTAACCCGAAGGATCCTACCGACTAGATCGTACTCATGGGCTCTATGAATCTCGACATCAACCATATCACCAGGAGCCGCGCAACCCTGCTCCAAATAGACGACGCCGTCGACCTCCGGTGCCTGACCCGCGTGACGACCCTGAAGAACCATATCGCTCTTTTCGCTGGCACCCTCTACAAGGACCTCCATGCGGCTACCTACCAGAGTCATCTGGTGAGCTGCGCTGATATTCTGCTGAAGAGCCATCAACTCTGCTCGCCGTTCTTCCGCAACCTCGGGCGGCACCTTGGCGTCCATCTCGTAAGCCGGTGTTCCCTCCTCGTCGGAATAAACGAACACGCCCACCCTCTCGAAGCGCATCTCTTCCAAGAAATCTCGAAGCAGCTTGAAATCATCGACGGTCTCACCAGGATGACCCACTAGAAATGTCGTCCGAACGAACAAGTCTCGATGGCTATCAGCCAAACGGCTTCGAATGTCTTCGAGATGACGACGTACAAAAGCCGTATCCGGGCCGCGACGCATGAGTCGAAGCATTCTATCCGATGCGTGCTGGAGAGGTATGTCGAGATAGGGCAGGATGTTCTCACGACTACCCCAGACGTCGAAAAAGCGGGGTGGCATGGGCCGCGGATAGGCGTAGAGCATTCGAATCCAGCGTAGACCATCGAGGCCGGAGAGCTGGTCGAGAAGATCCGCCAGATGGGGTTTTTTCTCGAGATCACGCCCATAAGCCGAGAGATCCTGTGCTATGAGATTCAGCTCCCTGACTCCGCCGTCAATCAGCGCGCTTGCTTCCTCGATAAGATACTCGATCGGTCTTGATCTCTGCGGACCTCGAATCGAGGGGATTACACAAAACGCACACCTATTGTCGCAACCATCCGCGATCTTGAGGTAGGCCGAGCCCCCACGTGTGCTTCGAACACGTGTCCCGAAGGCTCCGTCTCCTTGACCGAGAGGCGGAGTAAACAATCGAGGAAGTGCCTCCGTCGAAGATTCCATCGAGAGAGAAGATGCCGCCCTGGCGACTTCTCCGACGCCTCCAGTTCCGATGATCTGGTCTATCTCGGGTATCTCGTCCAGTAATTCGCTTCCGTATCTCTGCGCCAAACATCCAGCAACAATCAGCCTGCCACCCGTGGACTCCTTTTGACGGACGAGCTCCAGAATAGCCTCGATGGACTCCTCCTTTGCCGGCCCTATGAAAGCGCAGGTATTGACCACCATGAGATCCGCGGCTTCAGGGCTCGGTGCAAGAGAAACCCCACGTTGAAGGAGCTCTCCCAACATCGTCTCCGAGTCCACCCGGTTCTTGGGGCACCCCAGAGAAAGCAAAAAAACCGACCGGGTATCCTTCTCCGCCACCTCTAATCCCGATAGTTCGTAAACTGCATGGCGATCCCTAGCTCGGCTTCCTTCACGGTGGAGATGGCTTGCTGAAGATCGTCCTTCTTTTTTCCGCTGACGCGCAGCCGATCGCCTTGGATGGAGACCTGCACCTTGCTCTTGGTGCCCTTGATTAGCTTCACGATCTCCCTGGCCTTTTCGATGGGAATGCCCACCTGTATCTCCACATCCTGCCTAATCGTCTTGCCACCGGCAGGCTGTGGATTCCCCCGCCTGAAAGCCTCCAAGGGCAGGCCACGCCGAACGAGCCGGGACGTCACTACGTCCCAAGCGGCCTCGACACGACCTTCTGTCTCGGAACGCAAGACTATGGAATCGTCCGAAACCTCCACATTCGTTCCAGTACCCTTGAAATCGAACCGCTGGGCAATCTCCTTACGGGCTTGATTGACCGCGTTGTCGAGTTCGTGGCGATCTATTTCGCTTACAATGTCGAATGAAGGCATGGCACGGCAATCTACGACATAGGGTCATCAGCGTCGAGTAAATACTCAACAGCCTTCATAAGTACGCTCCTGACCTGTTCCTCAATTCCCGGCGCCTGACTCTCTCGGCTCCCCGCCACATTGAGAATACTGGGCCTGCTCTCGAGGAGCCACCTCTCGAGGGCCTCGATGGCACTCGTCAGATCCAGTCGATGTAGGTCGAGATGAAGCACCGGCCGTCCCATCTTCCGCGCTATATCGAGGGTTAGCGCGCTACCGCCGGTCGGTGCACCCCTGGTAAACACCACCGTGGCATCACTGTCTCGTACGTTCCATCGCGTCCGTACAGCATAAATCTCGGAGGAAACCTCCTGCATTACGAACCTAGATGGAATCCGTCCGTCCTCCGCGCGACGATTCAGCGGGCACCATCCCCCATGCGGTATGCCGAGCCGCAAGGCCGCCTCCAATCCACCCCTATCGGCGCCTGTTTGCCCACCGGAAACTATTCGCTTTGGCGCGTTCACGTAACTGGCCCTTCAGTCATCCTCCGGAGACTTTGATAACCGAATCAAAAACTCCGTGCCTTCTCCCGGTTTACTGCTCACCCCGATGGTACCGCCGTGACGCCGTATGATTTCTTGAACGATCGGCAAACCCAGCCCCGTACCGCGACCGGCCGGTTTAGTGCTGAAGAACGGTTCAAAAATGCGTTTACTCACGTCGGGCGTCATTCCTTGCCCATCATCCTTCACGCGAACCTCAACCTTGTCGTCGACCGAGATCCCGTTGACAGTGATGGAACCTCCCTTATCAACTGCGTGACACGCATTTGTGAGGAGATTGATGAAAACTTGCTGCAGTTTTCCTAGATTCCCCATGACGCGAGGAATCTCATCGTTCCATTCCAGATTAAACGCGGCGTTACTGTCCTTCATGACATGCTCGCATAGCCGACATGACTGCTCTATGACCTGACGAAGATCGAGGCGTGCCATGCGATCATCGGAGGGACGCGCATAAGCGATGAGGTTCTTGGTGAACTTCATAATACGATCAGTGGACTCTAGTATACGTGTCGCGCGATCCACATCCCGATCCGTTCCTACCTGCGAGAGACGCTCGCGAATATACTCGGCGTATACAGCGATACTGGTGAGGGGATTGTTGAGCTCGTGAATCACCGCGGCTGAGAGCTGTCCCACACTTGCAAGCTTCTCGGCCTGTATCACTCGACGCTCGAGATCCCAAAGCCGCGTCAAATCATTGCCTATAGCTATTACGCTCTCGATTCGCCCGTCGGAATTGAAGACGGTGGCGGTGTTGAAGGCCACCCTAACGTGTCTTCCATCCTGCCTTATGACCGACGCCTCGATGTTGCTGGTGGATACGCCCTTACTCGCCTTCTCAACCACACGCGAAATCTCGGCCCTATCCTCGGGAACAAAGACATCTTGAACCTTCGAACCTATTGCTGCATCTCGAGCAAGACCGGTCAACTCTTGGAAAGCCTTGTTGAACATGGATAGGCGCTCCTGCCTATCTATGACCAATATAAGAGCATTGGCGTTGTCTATGACCTTTTCAAGATAATTTTTGAGATATCGGGATTCTCGCAGCAACCTTGCATTTGCCAAGGCGGTAGAGAGCTGATCGGCAAGCGAGTTCAGTAATCGTTTGTCAAAGTCTGCTTCCTGAAGCTGACCTGCTGAATCTTCTATGTTGATCAGCCCAAGCAACCGACCTCCAGACACTAGAGGAACTCCAATTCCAAACTCGGTACCTTCGAATATTCTATGATAGCTGTCTGTTATGACTACTTTGTCGTCTCCTAAAGCATCGTCCGGAAGATGATGCTCACTGATGACGGACTCATCTATCACCAGCAATCCGTGCTCGCCTGGAATGAGAGGGCCGTCCGAATAGAAGCTGACCAAATCCTTGGTGCCGGGATCGATTACCCGAATTGCGAAACAGCGGCCTGGGAAAAGCTCCCGGAGGCATCTAGCTGTTACGCCTACGAGATCCTCTTCAGTCATGACTATGGAAAGAAGATGGCCGGTTTCCAGAACTCGATAGTGCTTCTCGATCTCCCCTGATTTTACTTTCGAAACGAAGTAGTCGCTACGAGCATGAATGGTCACTAGGAGGTGCTCGCCTGAAGGCGACATGTTTACTATAGCAGGCTCGCCACCTGGAAGCTCCATAGTAACGAAATCGTCTTCCGAGCCGGGCTCCAGGAAGGGAGCCTTGGGAAACAAGCTCGCTAATGCTCTGTTCTTCAAGACGGCTGCGTCGGCAACGTCGAGGCATTCGCAAAACGCCCGATTCACCGCAACAATATCAAAATTATTATTACATATGGCCGCCGGGGTTTCCGACTGATCGAAGAAGCTTCGGAGAGCCGGTCCCATGTCGGCTTCCTTGCTTGGTCTCTCGATTGTTTCGGCTGTCTTGGGCATGGTAGTGCTTCAGTCGCTTTCGTCGACTGATTGATCCAGGTCCACGATACGCGTTTTGCCTAGATAGTCCTTGGTCTTGTACCGCGTGATCTGGCCGATTTTTCGAACAATCTTTGCCATCCGATCGCTTTCCCTAAAAATGATGTTCAAGGCCCTCTGATTGGGATCATCCTCGGGCATTCGCCGTTGCATCATCTCGGAATAACCCATTATCGACGTAAGCGGCTGGTTCAGCTCGTGGGCGGTGGTGCCGGCCAGTTCCGCTATGGCGGCTGCTTTCTCGCTATCAACGAGACGCTCTTGGGCATCTGATAGCTTCTCTTCTATGCGGAGGCGATCTCGTATGTCCGTAAGCAAGCCCACGGTAGCTATCTCACGGCCGTCTTCATAAAGAACGGCTGCCGACAAAGACACAGGTATGCGCTCTTCATCCTTGGAGACTACCTGCACCGTACGTTCCAGCTTTCCTTTCTCCCCCTTGCTGTCGGACCGTAGCGCGGCCATGATGTCGCGCGCATCTTCATCGTAAATATCGAATACGTGCATCTTGGTCGCTTCTTCGCGACTGTAGCCCAGTATTCTTTCCGCAGTCTTGTTCCAAACGATGATTCGGCCTTTCATATCCGCTGCGACGATTGCATCGTTGGAAGAATCAATAAGGTTCTCCAAAAAGGTCTTTGTCTTTCTTAGTTCGGTTTCGACTTGTTTGAGATCCGCTACTTCTTTTTCGGCTTGCGCCTTCCCTTCGCTGGCACGAACCGATTCCTTGGTTATTCGCTCGAACAGACGAGCATTCCTCAAGGCAATAGCGGTGGTGTGAGCGATTGTACGAGCTAGACGGATAGTCTGCTCTGGGAAAGGACCGTGACGAGCGGATGCGCGAAGAAGCAGAACGCCCATTGGCTCGTCATGGTGTTGTAGAGGAAAAGCCGCCAGTGCCCACACGCCTTGAGCGGCAAGCGTTTCCTTGACCTGCGCGAGAAGCGGATGATCGGCCACGTTTTGAAGAACCAGAGGCTCCCCGGAAGAAAGAACTCTCTGAATCTCCGGGTAAGAGGCCAAATCGATCTCCAGATCCTCTAATGTCTCGTTGTCGCTTGCCGCCAAAACCACACCCCGGCGACCACTCTCGTCCGAAAGAACCAAGGAACAACGATCGATACTCAGCGCCCCGGCGATTCGGGAGACCAGCTCGAACAGGATCTCCCTGACATCTACCGTAGCCGCCAATCGCCAGGAAAGATCAAGCAGAAGCTCAAGATCGGCTTTTTGCTCGGTTAGAGAGGCCTGCAGTTGCCGATTTCGAAGTTGAACAGCAACTCGAGTGCTTACAAGACCATCCACCAGCGGCACGCGAATCACGTCATCAACCCCGCTGGACAGCGCCTCGTCGAGCAGGTCCGCGTCGTCCTGTGAAGCCAATCCAATGATGGGCGCTCGGTGCCCCTCCGTGTTTGACCGAAGCAAACCGCACACCTCCAAACCGGAGGGATTCTTCGCTTCCAGGTCGACTATGACAAGGGACAAATCCGGAGACTTCGAGGCTATCGACAACCCCTCCCGTCCGGTCTCCGCCTCGACAATCCGGTGCCCGGCCTCTTCGAGAGATTCTCGAAGAGACCGCCTGGTTTCTGCGTCGCCGCAAATGACGAGGATTTGGTTCACGTCAGCGCCCATCCTTTGCAAAAGATAGCACGTACGACACCTATAGAGGCAGCCAATCAAAAGGTCGGCGACGCTGGGAGAGTCGCCATAGGAAGCTCCTGTCGTTTTCTCGAACCGTTACGTGGACCCTGTCAATGCTCCCCTCTCTCGCGCCCCAGCCTCTAGCGCTATCCGGTTGAGAGGCCACTCGCTCTATCCTTAGTACATGGCGGCCCGTGGTCGTTGGCACGAAGTCCGTTCTGCGCCGCTCGGCTCGCCTGAGAATGTCGCGGTCCTCCACGACGAGCCAGCCCTCGGGAGAAGTGATTGACCATCCCAAGGCCAGCTCCTGAGGTCGGGTGTCGAGGATGAGCGTGTGTGGCTCGTCGGCACTGCCAACGAGGAACTCCAACTCGGCATATGAAGGGACCTGTCTCCTCGGTTCCGGGTCGGAGGCCGTAAACTCAACCGATCGAAACGACGCGACCTGCCGCCCACGGAGCAGTAAGGCATCAGTCGCTAACAGCATCAAAACCAGGACCGCGGCCGTACAGGCGACCCACGCGAGCAGCACTCGGCCCGGCCTGCCGGCGACTCTTCCCCCTCCCTCCACGGTTCTATTCTCATGCACAGCCAAGGTAGGTGCCCTTTTTAGATTTGTGCTCTCAAGCCCCAGTCTCCGCTGTTCGCAAGATTGAGGCAAGGTCGAGGACGAGTATTGGTTTGCCGTCCGGCAAGAGCGAGACGCCGGAAAACGCCCCAAGCATGGACACGGGCCACTCGAGGGGCCTTACCATGCCTTGCAGATGTCCGGTAAGCCCATGGACCTCCAAAGCAGCCAGCTTACCGGGCCGGGGCTCGACGATCACGTAAGGGAATGACCCATTTGGCGACGAGCCGGCTCCTCTCCCGCCCGTGTTGCCACAGTGCCTCCCTTGCCGAGTTTCAGCCATCCGAAGAACCGAGGAAAGCTCATACGCATCCACCCAATCGTCAAAGAGGGGCACCTTCCTCGAGGAGTTGCTCCTCTGCTCTTGCCCCGGTTCGATCTCGAGTACGCGGAGTACCCTGCTCACCGGCATTCCAAAGGTTTCTCCCTCAACCTCGACCAGCAAGAGCCTCTGAATGGCCACGGTGAGGGGCAAGGAAAGAACGAAGGTGGAGCCTTCTCCCTTCACACTCTCTATTTCGAACGACCCCCCAATGGACTCGATGCTGCTTTTTGCCACATCGAGACCCACACCCCGCCCCGACACTTCGGACACGGATTCGGTTGTGGAAAGCCCCGGTTCGCAAGCAAGCATGACGACTTCCCGCGAAGAGAGACGCCTTACCGCGAAAGAATCAACCACACCCTTTTCCACGGCGCTGGCTGCTATGGCCGAGGCGTCGAACCCTCGGCCATCATCCGATAGATGGACGATCACCCGATCTCTGTCCCGCCTGGCCGACAGCTTGACCTTACCGGTGACAGGTTTGCCATTACGGCGGCGCTCTTCCGGCGCTTCGATGCCGTGATCGACACAGTTACGCACGAGGTGACCTAGGGGGCTTTCGATCTCGTCGAGAACCGATCTATCCAGCTCGATATCGGTTCCGTCAGTCTCCAGCACTACCTCTTTGCCCAGACTCCGGCTTGCTTCGCGCAGTGCGCGAGGCAGACGATCCGTAAGCGTGGAGAGAGGGATCATTCGCGCCGCCAAGACCCTTTGATAAAGGCTCTTGCCAATTCGGTTGATGCCGTCCACCGCTTCGGACAATGAAGAAGACGGTTGTTCAGCCGTGTAGGCGGCTTGCCTGAGACGATCGGTGGCAAGGAGCAGCTCTCCAATCCCGTCCATGAGACCGTCGACCACGTCGGTGCGAACTCGAACTGTACGCACGTTTCCGCTCGAAGCCGCTTTGCCAAAAGACCTCCTCGAGAGTTCTCCTGGCAGTTCCATGCCGCCAAGTTTGTCGTGCCTGTCGGCGCGCAGGCGTGCCAAGAGTCTCGCGACATCGGAGTCGGAGGCATCCAGAGGCCTTTTCTCCGCGACATCCTCAACCAGCCTCGTCACGGTGTCCGCGGCACGAAGGGCCACGTCCATGCTATCGGGGCCGAGCGTGGTCGCGCCTTTTCTGGCTTGATCGAGCAAATCCTCCAGACCGTGGGCAAGGTCGGCGATAGGACTGAATCCCATCGAAGCAGCCATGCCCTTGATCGAATGGGCGTGGCGAAAGGCGGAAGCAAGAGTCTTGGAGCATGCCTCACGCTCGAGGGCTACTAGGTCGCGGCCTAGTGCCTCCAGGTGTTCCGTCGCCTCGTGGACAAAAAGGTCCAGGTACCGAGACACATCCATGGGGGCAGACTATCGCATCTCGGCAACTTATCCCAAGCCGGTGGTCTTTCGAACTACCTTGAGAACCTCCTCGGACTTGAAAGGCTTCACAATGAAGTCGACAGCCCCCGCCTCCAAGGCCTCCATCACGAGCTGCTCCTGTCCCAAAGCAGAACAGATTACTATGCAGGCCCTAGAATCATGCCTTAGTATTTCCCGGGTAACCTCTATGCCGCTTTTGAAGGGCATGACGATATCCATAGTAATCAAATCAGGTGCCAGCTCCTTATACTTCTCTATCGCCTCCAGACCATGGGACGCCTCGCCCACCACCTCGAAGTCGCCGTCCTCGGCCAGGATGTCCTTTATCATGTTTCTCATGAAGATCGCATCGTCGACCACGAGAACACGCTTCGGCATCGGATCTCCTCCCTCATCGGCCCCAGCCTCTATTCGCTTCCTCAGAGAAACCCTATCTAAACGTGGAGTCAACCTTGTTCAACAGCGCATCCAAAGAAAGAACCTTCACGCGCCCACCTCCAAGAGATTCATGATCCTTCTCCGAGGTCAAGGGTCCTATTCCGCCAAGACGATCCACACAGAGGCCGAGGCATGTTCCCGGCACGTCCAAGCACATGACCCAAGAGCGAAGCCTGGCTTCCACCTCTATTTTTTTGCCTTCGCCGTTCTCCGCAGCCCGTCGGTTCACGCACCGGGAGTCGTCCTCGGCCTCCGCAAGAAGGGCACAGAGATCGATTATGGTGTAAGCGCGACCGCCCTTGTTCATAAGACCGAGCACCGAGGGTGGGGCCCCCGGTATACGAGAAATCACACCCGTGGCTGCTATCTCGCGTAGGGCACTCAACGCGAGCGCAAAGCGTTGTCCGGAAGACTCGAACTCCACGACGGCATCGGGACCAATGGTGGGCGCTTTCGAGTCCGACTCGAGCGGCTCGACTTGGAGTTCGTTCTCGGTTTCCGCAAGCCCCCCGTCTTCGGTAGCTCTTTCATCGAGGCCTGTGGGCTGCCCCGAGGCTTTCGATACTCGGTTCATAACTGAAACCTAGAAATGGTGGCTTGGAGCTCTCGAGACAAGGATAGAAGCTCCTGCGCGCTTGCCGCCATTTGCTGCATGGACTTTGTTTGCTCGGTTGTTACCTCGCGGATCTTATCCGTCGACCTGGCGTTATCCTGTGCAACTTCCGAGATATTATGAGTAGCCCGCACCATTTCTTCACTGCCCTTCAGTTGCTCACGGGCAAACATGGAGATGTGGTCCACCTTCTCCGAGCCGTGCATCGCCTGGCGGACGACACCGTCGAGCGAGGAGATCAAAGTGGTCAGGTTTTCACGGCCTTCACCGAGTTCTTCGATAGCTACGTGCATGGCACCCACGACCTGGTCCGCATGATTGCCGATATCGTCCGCGATACGAGATATCTGTTCCGCTGAATCCCCGGCCTGCTCCGCCAGTTTTCTCACCTCTTCCGCCACCACGGCGAAACCTCGTCCATACTCTCCGGCGCGCGCTGCTTCAATGGTGGCGTTTAGAGCCAGGAGGTTGGTCTGCTGGGCGATGGTGGAAATGACCTGTACCACCTTGTCTATCTGCTGTGTTTTGGCGCCGAAGTCGATAACCATTTCAGAAGCACTCTCGATACGAGAGAACACCCCGCCAATCTTGTTGCCGGCGCTGGCCGCGGCCTCCCCACCGGACTGCGCGGCCTTACTGGTCTCGGAGGCGGTCCTGGATGCATCCGTCGCACTATCGGCCGTCTTTTTAATCGACTCCGCAATGTGTGTAATGAGTCGACTGGTGCGCTCTACCAACTCGTTTTGCAACTCAGCCCCAGTTGCCATTCCCTCCATGGAGCTGGTAACGCCCTGGGCGGCCGCATTGACCCTTTCCGCTGATTGCTGCAGCTCGCGGGCCGAGTCCGAGAGGGCCGCTGCTGTTCGCTGAGAATGCCTTACGAGCTCACGAAGGTTTCCCTGCATATGGCCGATGGACGAAGTAAGATCGTCTATCTCGTCACGGCCGAGCGTACCGCGCACCGCGGGAACAGGGCTGGATAGATCCCCATGGCTTATCTCTTCGGCCGAACGAACAAGCTGTTTGACACGGCCGACGACCTTGGAGAGAGCAAGCGCCAAGCCGAATGCCAACGCAAGACTTACCCCAAGGGTAATTGTAGTCCTGAACTCATTACTCAACTCAAAGCGGCCAAGAAGAATAGGGGTGACGAACGAGGCCACTAGTATCAGCAGATACCCTATGAGTATCTTTGAGAAGAGGTTGATTCTCATTCTTGGAAAAGCCAGTTTTCAATCTCCGAGAAGAAGGGGCCGGGGTTGACTTCCAGACTATCACCGGTGGCGCCAGCCCCCTACCCCAATCTTCGACAAACGCCCGTCCAACCCGATGAACCTCGCCTCCTTGCCCTCGACGATTCGGCCTATCGGATTGACCGGAACACCAGCCTTCCTTGACGCCGCGGCGATCGCCTCTTGCCTGGAAGGTTTCGCGGTGAAAAGCAACTCATAGTCCTCGCCACCCGATAGGGCGGCGCCAAAGGGATTGCTGGTGCCGGCCGTGGCGCGGCGGTAGGACAGCGACAGCGGGATCTTTTCGAGTAACACTTCGGCTCCGACACCGCTTGCAGCCAGCAAATGGCCAAGGTCGGCAACAAGCCCGTCGGATATATCGATGGCCGCGCTTGCCGCACGCTTCCCGGCAAGCTGCAATCCAAGCTCGACTCTTGCGGTGGGCGTGCAATGCCTTGCCTCCAGCTTATTCAGCCTTCGAGGCCTATGGCGTCTGCGCAGCATCGATTCGAGGCCGAGGGCGGAGTCGCCGATCGTCCCGCTTACATAGATTATGTCACCAGGGCGAGCGCCGGATCTCTTCAGCAAACGATCCTCGCGAGCCTCCCCGAGCAACGTAAGCGTAAAAGAGAGGTCCGAAGCACGCGTGACATTACCTCCGACCAACGATACGCCGGCAGCACTACAGGCCGAGGCCATGCCGCGTGCCGCCTGCCGCAGCCACTTCTCGGAGAATTCGGACGGCAGGCCCAGTGCAACGAGCGCATGACACGGCTTGGAGCCCATAGCCGCAAGATCCGAAAGGTTTACGGCAACGGCCTTTCCGCCAACGGCCCGCGGCGGCCATATCACGGACCGAAAGTGCACTCCGTCCACCAGCGCGTCCGTGGTTGCGACGAGGACTCGGCCCAAGCCGGGCCGCAAGACCGCGGCATCATCACCCGGAGGAACGAGAACGGTTCGGTGATCTGACCGAAAAGGTCGCAACCAAGCACTTATCAGTTCAAACTCGTGCAGTGGACCTTCCTCCATTTCCCGTGCCCCACCAGCGGCGAAGATCTTCAAAATGCCTGAAACGAGGACATGGGGGGAGTGTCCTCAAGAAATGCCCGCGATAACTCTTCTCGGCAAGACGAGCATCGCAAACAGCTACGATGCCCCTGTCACGACTGGTACGAATCAGTCTACCGAACCCTTGCTTGAGAGCCAGAGCCGCTCTCGGCAGTTGGAGATCGGAAAACGGGCTACCCCCCCTGTCGCGCAGAATATCCATTCGCGCCGCAAGCAACGGGTCTCCCGGCGGAGCGAACGGAAGCTTATCCACAACGACCAGTGACAAATCATCACCCGGCACGTCGACGCCCTCCCAAAACGACTGCGTCGCCACGAGCACGCTCGCCTGTTCTCTGAACCTCTTCAGCAGTGCCGACTTTGGTGCTTCGCCTTGCTTGAGCACGGGCCATTCGAGCGTAGCCGACAGGCTTTCGTGGACGGCCACCATGTTTCTAAAGCTGGTGCATAAAACGAAAGCTCTGCCCTCGGTTAGGTCACATAAAGACGCCACCTCATCCGCGACGGCGGCGGCGAAGTTCGGCTCGTTGGGCCAAGGAAGATCCTTTGGAACATACAAGGCGGCCTGCCGCTCGAAATCAAAGGGAGAAGGCAAGATAGCAACATCCCGTTCATAAAGCGGCTCGCTTCCCTCGGACAAACCTATCCTGTTCTCGAAGTATCTAGTATCGCCGCCGGAGGACAAAGTCGCACTAGTAAATACACAAGCTACCCTGCTCAACAAATGCTCTCGGAGTTCCGGCGCGGTCTCGACCGGTGATGCATGCAAGAAGATCCCTCCGCCGCGCACATCCGACCAGTGAACTAGGTCGGGAGTACTCATGTCCAAAACCAGTCTCAATATCGAGCTTAGCTCGAGGGACCGGCGTTTAAGTGCCAGCAGGCTTTCGTCTTCCTCGTCTCGTCCCGCATTCGCGGCCAAGAGTTCCAATGCATCGGTGAGCGAGGTCAGGTGCTTGTCCGCTTTAGCCGCTGTCTTGGAGTCGATGCGTTCTCGTCCCTCCTGAAGGTCCAGCGACAAGAAAAAGCGCTCGGCTCGTTCGTCCAAACGGGCAGCAAGCTCCAAAAGATCCTTGCTCACGGCGGCACCTCCCGCTGCTGCCGCCCTGGCGGCATCACGGGAGAGATCTCGAAGCCGGTAGTTGGAAAGAGAAAAACCAAAAAAGGTCGTTGCAACATCTTCTATGGCGTGTGCCTCGTCGAAGATGACCGCTTCGTAAGATGGTATTACTTCGGCTCCGCAAGAGGCTCCTGCTTCACTTGCACGAAGCGCCAGGTCCGCGAAGAAGAGATGGTGATTGACAACAACTATATCGGCAACGGCGGCCTCGGCTCTCGCAAAACATACGAAACATTCGTCGGAATGACTGCATCGCTGTCCAATACATGACTCCGTGGAGGAAGTAATCTCCCTCCATGTGCTCCAGTCCTCGGGGACATCCGCCACATCAGCCTTGTCGCCCGTGCTCGTCGTTCTCGTCCACAGGCGAACCCGCTCGTACAGCGCCGCATCCTCTTGGAAAGGGAAAAGCGGCTGTGCATCGAATGAGCCCATCCTTCGCGGACAAAGGTAGTTGGATCTACCCTTGAGATATGCCGCCTGGAAGTCGAGGCCCAGCTCCTCCCGGATAAAAGGAAGGTCTCGCTGAACTATCTGCTCCTGAAGAGCACGGGTCGCCGTACTGACGACGATTTTCCTTCCAGACAATACGGCTGGGACGAGATAGGCGAGGGTCTTTCCGGTTCCAGTGCCCGCTTCGACGACCAGATGCCTGGCTTCGCTCAAGGCTTCCAGCACCCTGCCCGCCATCTCTCGTTGCATCGGGCGTTCCTCGTAGGCGAGCGATGCCCGAGACAACTGACCTCCCGGACCGAGAATTCGATCCAAATCCGCGACAGCACTCACCTCGAGATGCGCACCTCGACCGCGCCCTCGGCCACGTGAAGGGGAAACACAACGAAAGTCTTACCGGAATCCAGGGTGGGAGCTCCCTCCGCCGGCGGACTGATCTCGACCTTGCGGCCAAGCTGGGCATATCTCGCAGCCGCGTTCCCACTGATGATGTTACAAAGCTCTTTCACGCTGTCGATAACAATTTCACTGTCCGGACTTGCGGGCGCCTCGCCTGCTATGTGCTGCGATACGGCGCTCCCGATATCCTTCGAGATGGAAAGAGTGTAGCCGCAGGTCAAGGAGCCATGAAAGTAAGTTGTCACCGTGACGAGCCTCGACACCGGCGAACGCGTTTCGAGCGAACCTTCGCCGAGCTTCGCCTGGATTCCGATGATACGACGAAGGAGCTTGGCTGTAAGATCCACGGGAACGGCGAGAAGCGACGCGTGGGCGGTGCCGGGCGGAAAGATCACGTCATCGATTACGTAACGGGACTGATCCTGCTCAAATGCCGCCAGCTCTTTCTCCAGACGCTCGCTGTCGATGAGCTTCAACGTGATGAGTGCTTCACCGATGAGTATGTGATCGTTTTGCTGAAGGGTCAGCAGCTCTTCGACCTGGCCTTGTTCGAGCAGACCCATCTCTATAGCGATCTCGCCGAAGAACTTATCGGCGCTTAGCTGAGCTTGATTCACCTGCTCGGCTTGTGCCTCCGTAAGGTAACCCCGCCGCACGGCGTACTCGCCAAGACGGCGATTACGAGCCTGTTGCAAATCGATGGCCTTCAACAAATCGGTGCGCGATACAGCTCCTCGCTCGAGGAGGAACTGCCCGAAAAATTTGACTGACACAGCTATCCCTCCTCGGCCAGAACCCGGTCAAACGTGGATATGACCTCCTTGGGCTCGAAAGGTTTCGAGATAACCGCCCTGGCGCCCAAACGAAGGGCTTCCGCGGCCTTCTCTCCCACACCGCCAACCGACGAGACCATGACGACCCGGGCATTCTCATCCATACTAAGTATAGCCCGTAGAGCCTGCAAACCATCCATGACGGGCATCACAATGTCTAGGACGATCAGCTCGGGCTTCTTGGAGGCGAACAGCTTGACCGCCTCGGCGCCGTTTTGAGCATGGCCTACTACCTCGTAGGCGGGATGGTCAGCCAGGATCCGCTCCAGCTGGCGCCCAACGGAAACGGAGTCATCTACGAGCAGTACACGTGAACTCATGGCCTACTACATACCAGGGTGTGTCGCTCTTCTGCCAGTTCTTTATCTGATGCGACGGCCGACGAACATAGCCGCGAGACCGGCAACACGAATGTAGATCCAGGCCCGGCCTTCCCGTCTTCAAGACATCCCTGTCTTTACTCAGCCCTCTTCCGTCGAAACCTCATCCGGATAGGCTTCCAGTTCGATCTCCACGATCTGGTCTCCCTCCACGGTAAGGAGGAAGGGCTGCTTCTCTGCTTCCCCGTCAATACTAAATGTGGTCACTCCCGTAGCTCCGGGAAAACCTTCGAGATCGAGGAGCGCTCGCCTAAATGCAGGCCGGCTACTTGGACGGATTTCCTCAATGATGTGACCTACAATGGCCGCGGTATCGTATCCATAAGCCTCGAGGTAGTCCGGCCGAGAGTCCACGCCATGAATCTGGCGATAATGCTCAACGAAAGCCTTGGTATCTCCTCTAGCACTTTCCGCGAAAAATCCGTCAACGAAAACGGAGCAGCGCACATGCCTTCCGCCTCGGGTTATCAGCTCATTATGGTTCCATGCGTTGGGCCCCAATAGATGTACCTTGGCAAGCTCATCTCGACCGGTGGTTTCCTTTATGCGCCTCAAGTCCGCTGTATCACATACATTGGTAATGACATCTTCGACCGCCAGCGCAGGGGCAATGAGACCTATGGTCCGATAACTGTCAGGGATGAACAGCACGTCGAAATCCACGATGGGCTCGAGTTCGTCCAACGCCCTCGACATGGCTCGTCGTCGTTGCATGGGGTCGGTGACCTCGGAGCGAACCCTTCGCATCTCCTCCATGTACTCCGGGCGGTACTGCAAGTGATGACGAGCCACGAGCTTTCGAACTATTGGCTGGAACGTGGTCTCTTCAGGCTCGTACCTCTCCACTCCCCTGACATCCAACTTTCGCGCATCGAGCTCATCCCAAAAATGGTTCATCAGCCCTTCGCCATAGGCATGGGAGGGGTAGAGAATACCGAAACGCTCTGCCTCTAGAGTCTCGACCGCGTAGTCGACCAACGCTCTGGCCTGCAAAGCATCCGTTAGCGCGTTACGAAAGACCCAAGGTCCAATGTCGGTAAGATCGTTGACTCGAGCCAGCGATATCAGAGGCACACCCAGTTCATCGGCCACCTGGGCGGCAGCTAGCGAAGTGTTGGCGAGCAAGGGTCCAATGACTGCGATTGCCTGCTCTTCAAGCACCAACTCCTCGATGGCGGCGGCGGTGACCTCGGGGTCACCCTCACTGTCTCTAATGATTAAGCGAACACCCTCGGCCGAGGTATCATCCAAGGCCATCCCAATTCCCTGAAGGACGGCCTCACCGAAGTGCCTCCACCGCTCGGAGAGGGGTAAAACGACACCAACGACTCGGGGTCTCACCTTTCCGAGTTGCTCTATTCGTTCGAGCAGCTCTCGAGCCTCTTCGGCAAAGTCACCTCGCGGCCAACGAGACAGATACGAGCTCAATGTCTCGCTTGACAGCTCGTAGTCGCCTTCCTCGTAATGAATCAACGCGATCTGTCGAACTACGAGAGGCATTGCAGCGGATCTCTCCGGCAAACCTTCGCGAAGCTCAGCCAGCCCTCCTTGCGAGACCTTCTCACTAATCAAGTCTTCGAGCAAAGTGGCCATATCAGCCTCGATCTCGCCGTCGTCTACCTCATCGATGATCTCGGATGCCAAAGAAGTCGCGTTGGTCCAGTGCTCCAGAGCAAGATAGACGTCCAACAGCTCCAAAGCGATAGCAATACGTATTCGGCCGACGGCTTCGTCATAGGCAGGCGCCAACACCGCGGCTGCCTCTACATACTCAACGGATTCTCTCAGGTGGGCGCCAAGCTCGAGACTCGCCGCGGCCCTCCGTGTCGACAATGGATGTCTCTCGAGCAGGGTCCGCAGCGCTTGCCTGGCGTCCGAGTCGTGTCCAAGGGCAAATCGGCTTTGCGCAAGAAGCCAAAGTGCTTCATCGGCGTCTTCGGCAGCCGGGAACTTGGTCAGATAGTATTCGAGCCGCTCAACGGCTTCATCATGCCTCTCCTGCTCGTGAGCATCCCTTGCGTCATCGAAGACCGGCGCCGCCGCTGCTTCGTAGGATCTGCTCTTTCCGTCTATGATCAGGGAAGGTGGTGGGCATCCACCGGCAAGGACCGCCAGTAGGCCGATTCCCAAGAAGAAGTGTGCTCGCAGCATGATTGGTGCCCTAGCGGATATCGAAGTTCGCGCAGTGACCGCAAGATAGCATGATCCCGGCCAAGGCTGGGACACGACAATACCTACTGCCGCTCCTCCGCGCTGAACATCTCTTTGACCTTATCGAAAAAACCTTTCGTTCTCGGGCTGACATCGTTTCCGCTGATCTCCGCGAATTCCTCGAGCAACTGCCTTTGGCGAGTGTTGAGATTCGTGGGAGTCTCCACCACCACTCGGACATGCTGGTCTCCATGACCCTGACGCGAGAGCTTGGGTATACCCTTGTCGCGCAGTCGAAAGACTTTTCCTGTCTGCGTCCCGGGGGGGATCTTCATCTTCAGCTTGCCATGGAGGGTCGGAACCTCGACCTCGCCACCCAAGGCCGCGGTGGCAACGCCTATGGGCAGCTCACACAAAACGTCGGTGTCTTGGCGAACGAAAAGCGGGTGCTCCTTGACGTAACAAACCACATAAAGATCCCCAGTAAGACCGCCCGCCTCGCCGGCCTCTCCTCTACCGGAGTGTCGTATGCGAGTACCCGTATCTACCCCGGGAGGAATGGTAATCGTCAATGAGGTTTCCCGGTTCACCCGGCCCGCGCCGCGGCACTCCTCGCAAGGATCGGTCACGACCCTGCCCCGACCTTGACAATGCGGGCACGTACGCCGAACCGAAAAGAACCCCTGAGAGAGATGAACCTCTCCCATGCCGCGACACGTATTGCACTGGGTCGGAGACGTGCCCTTTCTAGCCCCGGATCCCTCACAGGTCTCACAAGTTACCTGACGCGGAATGTTGATGACCTTTTCCGTTCCAAAAGCCGCTTCCTCGAACTCGAGCTCGAGATCGTATCGAAGGTCGGCGCCTCGTTCTCCCCCAGCCCCGCGGCGACCGGCTCCCCCGAAGATGTCGCCAAAAATGTCTCCGAAGATGTCATTTATGGAACCGAAGCCACCTCCGCGAAACCCCTCGAAAGGATCGGCGCCGGCCCCACCGAGCCCGGCATGGCCGAATCGGTCGTAGCGAGAGCGCTTCTCGCGGTCCGCGAGAACATGGTACGCCTCCGACGCCTCCTTGAACTTCTCCTCCGCGCTCGGATCATCCGGGTTTCTATCCGGATGATACTTCTGAGCAAGCTTGCGGTAGGCCCGTTTCAGATCATTGTCACCGGCGTGCTTTGGAACACCCAAGACTTCGTAATAGTCGCGCTTCATACTGTCTTGCTTCTCGTTTCCAGTCAGGCGCCCTCGGCCTCTCCGTACATGGATTCAGCCATTCGATGGGATGACTTCTCTAGTTTTTCCAGGGCATCCTTGAGTTCTCCCAACTCCAGGCTTTCGTTTTCGAGAAGAGCCTTGGTGGAACCAAGGTCTTCCCTTATGGAGGCCGTTACTTCGTCGGGCAGCTTTGATGCAAATTCCTCTAGTGACCTCTCGGTCGCGTAGACCAATCCTTCGGCGTTTACGCGAAGATCGGCTATCTCTCTTTTCGCCTTGTCCTCCTCGGTATGGCGGGAAGCCTCCTCGACCATACGCTCTATCTCGGACTCGGTTAGCCCCGATGAAGCAACGATTCGAATGGACTGCTCCTTCCCGGTTCCTAGGTCCTTGGCTGAAACGCTCACTATCCCATCCGCGTCGATATCGAAGGATACCTCGATCTGGGGAACACCTCGCGGAGCAGGCGGTATACCCACCAGTTCGAACCGCGCCAGACTCTTGTTGTCCTCCGCCATCTCCCGCTCACCCTGAAGCACATGGACACTCACAAGCGGTTGGTTGTCCTGGGCGGTGGAAAAGACCATGGACTTGCTGCAAGGGATGGTCTTGTTCCTTTCAATGATACGAGTGAACACCCCACCCGATGTCTCGACCCCCAGGGAAAGCGGCGTCACATCGAGCAGAAGGACATCGGATACCTCGCCCGTAAGCACCCCTCCTTGCACCGCGGCACCAATTGCGACGACTTCATCAGGGTTGATTCCCTTGTGCGCTTCGCGGCCAAAGAACCGAGCGACCGTTTCCTGGACCAAAGGCATACGGGTCATGCCGCCGACCAGCAAAACCTCGTCTATGTCACGGACGGTCATTCCCGCGTCCTCTAGAGCTCTTCGGCAAGGGTCCAAAGTCCCCTCCACCAAGTCACGCACCAAATCCTCCAGAGTCGACCGGTCCAGAGTAGTCACTAGATGCTTGGGCCCATCCTTGTCGGCGGTAATGAACGGCAGGTTGACGTCGGTTTCCGTGGAGCTCGACAGCTCATGTTTAGTCTTTTCGGCGGCCTCGCGAACCCTTTGCAGGGCCATTCTGTCCTCTCTCAGGTCGTGTCCGGGGTTTTCCTCCGCGAACTTGTCGCACAGCCACTCCACGATCAGAAGGTCGAAGTCCTCCCCTCCCAAGAAGGTGTCTCCGCTGGTACTTTTGACCTCGAATACTCCCTCGAAAAGCTGGAGGATCGAGATATCGAAGGTGCCGCCTCCAAGGTCATACACAGCCACCTTCTTCTCGCCCTTTTCCTCGAGGCCATAAGCAAGCGCCGCGGCGGTAGGCTCGTTGATTATCCGCAGCACATCGAGCCCGGCGATACGTCCGGCATCTTTGGTCGACTGCCGTTGACTGTCGTTGAAGTAGGCGGGAACAGTGATGACAGCTTCTGTTACCTCATCACCGATATAGTCCTGCGCCGTCTCTTTCATTCTTGAAAGAATCATGGCGCTCACCTGGGACGGCGAAAGCTTTTCGCCACGCACCTCCACCCAGGCATCGCCGTTGTCCGCATCTACTATCTTGAAAGGAGCCAGCGACCGGGTCTTCTCGACTTCCGCTTCCTGGAACCGTCTTCCAATGAGCCTCTTGGTGGCGTAAATGGTGCTCTCGGCGTTCGTTACGGCCTGTCTCTTCGCTATCTGACCGACCAACCTCTCTCCAGACGAGGTAAAAGCAACCATCGAGGGGGTAGTCCGGCTACCCTCCGAGTTCGGGATGACAAGGGGCTCTCCCGCATCCATGACAGCCACGCAGGAGTTCGTGGTACCCAAATCTATTCCTATGACTTTGCTCAAGACTCTTCCTCCTCTGATCCAGCTTCCGTTTCGGAGGTTGCAGAGGATTGCCCCCCATTCCCCGACCCGTTCTCTTTGCCTGATTGCTGCTCTCTTTCGTCTTGCCTCGCCGGCTCCGCCGCAACGATTACCATCGCGGGCCGAAGCAGCCGCGAATGCATAGTGAATCCTTTCTGATACTCGGACACCACCGTCCCGGGCTCGACCTCGTCGGTATCCGCCTGCGCCATCGCCTCGTGCTGCTCCGGATCGAACGTCTGGCCCTCGGCGCTGAACTGCTCGACCCCGAACTTGGCGAGCGCATCCAGCAGCTGCCGGCGCACCATCTTCACACCGTCAAGCAGTTGCTCATTCGAGGCGGAGGCGGAGGCCGATGCCTCGATGGCACGCTCCAGGTTATCCACCACGGGAAGCAACTCCCTAACAATCCGTTCGTTGGCATACTTCCTATCCTCATCACGCTCCTTGAGCATGCGTTTCTTGTAGTTCTCCATGTCGGCTGCCATGCGCAGCAATCGATCCTCGCCGCTCTTGGCCCGTGCTCGAACCTCTTCCAGCTCGTCCCGAGCCTGCGCAAGCTCCGATAGTGCGCGCACCACTCCCTCGCCGGCTCCGGAGCTAGGCGGCGAAACGGACGGCTCGGCCTGGTCTTCGATTCCAACGGGCTCGGCATCCACCTCGATGTAATCGGCCTCTACTTGCTCGTCTCCTGGAGACACATTCTCGACATGCTCTTCATCGGTGTCGGCGTCCGGCTCGACGCCGAACTCTTCCCGGGAACCTTGATCTTCCTGCTGCGCCGACCCTTCTCTCGCAGTGGAGGAACCGTCCCCGCCCTCCTCGCCGTTGGGCGAACCGTCCGAAGCGGAATCGTTGTGCTCCTGCTCCTCTGAAGTATCATCTGCCCCTGCTTCAGGGGTTTCGCCCTTGTTCTTTTCTTCCATGACGTACTCTGCTCCATGACCTCACGGCCTACAAGACCGCCGACACCTGCACTTGAATGACAGGACATAGCGCAACGACGTCCCGAGGCAAAGGGTGACTAGCTCGCCGAACGCTTCATCCCGGATCAAGGGCGAACCTAAATGCTTGCTGTATCCGCCAATCTAAACGAACGAACAGGGGTGTCAACTTGGCTCAAAGCCATATTTTACCCTCTATGACGGTGTCGCGAAACTCCCGTAAGTCATGCCGGCGCAGGAGGGTGTCGCAAAAGCCGGAACCCAGTTCCTGGAGCCGGTCCTTTCCACAAGAAGCTCATGTCAGCATGAACACGACACAAGCATAAGTAACTAAGTGAGCTTCCTCTGCTTCACTTCGCGAGGAGGTGCGCCGGACTCGGTGTGCTCACCCGTCCACTCGAGAAGGTAACAGGGACAGGCACTCAGCGGGATGCGCTTTGTCAAACTGATCCTGAAATAGTCCAGCAGACAAACGAACTGGTGGAAGAATGGAAGAGGATCTCTCAAGTCCGCGATGGCGTCACGCGACCCCCAGGTCGAGCGTACCAGCTCCTTCAGCATGCCCCGCCGACGTAGAACCCTCGGCAGCACCGAAAGGACCGCCGTAGCCACCATCGCCCGTTCCCTTGGCCTATGTGCACGCCCGGCCGCTAGTTTGGATTCCGGCCCATCGATTACACCGAGCAAGTCGCCTGGGTGAGCCAGGTGAATACCGCTTGTAATTCTAGGGTTGCACTCGATGGCATAGACGTCTTTATGCTCATCCTCCATGAAGTCGACCGAGATGAACCCGTGGTGACCCGTCTTGGCGACGAACTCCTTTACCCAGGCGTCGATCTTCGGCTTGTCGCGGCGCAGGAAACTCACCCCGAACTTTCCCAATGTCAGCGTGGGCTCGTAAGTGAGGGTGGAGAGCACTTTACCCCTCCATGCCATTGCGAATGCGCACAGTGTCCGCCCGGCGATGTAGTCTTGCGCTATCCATCTATCAGGAGGGTCTCGCTTCTCGAGATCGGCCCTGGCAGCCGTACCGGGTGGAATAATGCGGACGTCGACTCCGCAGCGCGAGAACTCCGGCTTTAGAACATAGCCCCCTTGATGAAACTCTTCCGGCAGACGCTCTTGTTCCGGCGAAATAAGAGTGGTCTCGGGGACAGGCAGGCCAAGCTCGCCCGCCCACCTTATGAACTCCCATTTGCTGTGCAGTCGAATGATCTTGTCGAAGCTACTCACATACACCTGACAGTGGGCTGGTATCTTGTGCTGGACGAAAGCCACATGCAGTGCCTCTTCGCATGTCGGAATGAGGAGATCGACGTTCTCCTGTTCGATGATTCTCAATATGTCTTGGGTAAACCGATCGAGATGACGTGGCGCGGTGACCCTGAATGAGCCGGCGATGGTGTTGGAGAAACGGCAGATATGCGTTCTAAAACACTCGGCGATGAGAACCCGGTGCCCGGCTCTTCCCAGGGCCCGGCCCAGCTCGAGGGCGCCCGGAATGCGGCCTGCTGTCAGGAGTATGGTCTTCCGCCCCTTACCTGGCAATTTACTCGTCATTTGATTGGGTGGAATTCTCTCGGCCCCGGCGCCCGCGGCCCACAGCGAGGTGGGCGTCTTGTTGTCATACCAGCGAAAAGTCCACGTAGGGCGTGCGTTCAAGTAGAGGTTCTCTTGACCATTCCGCCTTACGTTTGACGGGTGAGCAGTGAAACAGCTTGATTGGCATGCTGAGCTTGACCAAGCCGTCCAATACCCCCTGCATCGGATCCTGACTGTGGAAGCTGAACCAGACGAACTGATACTTTCGCGTCTTCCGCACTTCGTTCAGGAGATGTCGGCAAAGGCTTCCAAGAGCAGCCCTTTCACCGGGAAGATGCGCGGGGAATCGCACGAACCCGTAGCTTAGAGCTTGACCGGGCCTTGGTATCTCCGGCAACCCAAGTATGGGACGCACCAAACGAAGAGAAGCTGCAATCACATGGATCGAGGAAGAAAACGTCTCGACGACCGTGCGGCGAACGCTCTTCTGGTCCCAAAAGCCGGCGCAAGCAAGCAGCTTGCCTCTCTTCTCGGCAAGCCAAATATCATTCCACGTAAACGAGGGGTGCTGCTGCATCAGCTCGTTCAATGAGTCGGGGGTGAATTGGGGATGCCCGTTATAATCCTCGTAGCTTTGCTGAAGCAGGTCGGCCAAGGCGGAGGCATCCGAGGCGGTGGCTTTTCGATAATCGAGCGTCTTATCGACGCGGTGCTTCCATAAAGGCAGAACCTGATAAATTTTGGCTTGCCCCAGCTCCGAGGGCCGCAGATCGGGCCGCTCTTCGAACAACTTCAAGAGACCAAGGGCGTTACGATTGTCATGCATGATCTCGAAGCCCCCACCATCAACGCCCGTCTCGGCCAAATCGTCGAACCATCGCATGGCGAGCAGCCTGGCCATGCCTTTAGCGCGTCGCCGCGGCAACACCCGCATGTCACCGACATGCAGCATAGAGCGAGGCTCTCCAAACCATGTCTCCAGCCGCTTGCTGATGGTCAAGCTTGCAACGATCTCCCCTTGTTCCTCCACAACGAGAACTTGGGAGTCTCCTTGAAGGTCCGCTAGGGCGAAGAAATCCGGCGCGCGGTCAGCGAAAACACGAATTCCGCCCTGCATCGGCGCAGCACGGGCCAGGCCGATCAGCTGCGTGTTGTCGTGGCTTCGGGCCTGGCGGAGCTGAGGGTCGACTGCTTGCATGGCTTGCATGGCGAACCCCGATGATTGGGTCCACACCCGCGGCAGAAGACCACACGTCGCTGCCTAGGCGATGGATTATGTGCGTAAAGCGACGTCTAGAGCTGTAGATCCGCCTTGTGGCAGTTCTCCAGAAACGCTGTAAGCAATGCTATCGCGGACTCGATGTCATCTTGGTGCGCAGCCTCCACAACCGAGTGGACATAGCGCGTTGGAATAGACAGCGACACGACCGCGACCCCCTCGCGCGCCATCTGCATGGCACCGGCATCAGTGCCTCCACGCGGCAGGATCTCCATTTGGTGAGGAATCTTCTCTTCCTCGGCTAGGTCCACCAAGAATCGAACGAGCCCGGGATGAGAGATCGAAGCCGAATCCTTGACCTTTATCGCCACGCCCTTGCCAAGCGCCGTTACCTGCTCATGCGGTTGCACTCCGGGCACATCGCAAGCGACCGTGACATCGAGGGCGACCGCAATATCAGGAGCTATCGAGAAAGCGCTTGTTCGCGCACCTCGTAAGCCGACTTCTTCCTGGACCGTGCCAACGAAGTAGACGTCGGCATTCCGCTGCTTCATCCTTCGTATGGCCTCGATACCGACGTAGACACCGATTCGATCGTCCAGTGCTTTTCCGGAGACGAGCTTACCTACTTCCATGAAGTCCTGACGCAAGGTAACGGGGTCGCCAACTCGAACCCGCCTGCCTACTTCATCACCAGGCATACCAAAATCGACGAAGAGGTCGGAGATCTCCGGCGGCTGCTTCTTCTCCTCATCTTTCAGAATGTGAATCGGTTTGCTTCCAACGAGGCCCGGCAAGGCTCCTCCACGCGTGTGAACGTTGACCCTCGAGGCCAGCAGGGTCCGCGGATCGAACCCGCCCAACGGGTCTATGCGGGCAAATCCCTTCTCACTGTCCACGTGGGACACGAGAAAGCCAATCTCGTCCATGTGCCCGGCCACCGCCACCTTCGGCCCTTGGCCCTCCAGCCGGCCGATTATGTTGCCCAGCCGGTCCACCTCGATCTCGTCCACGTGTCCGGTCAGAGCATCGCGGCAAATGGCGCGAACCTCATGCTCATGGCCGGGGACACCGGCCGCGTTCGATAGCTTGCGCAAAAGCTCCACAATCTTCCTCCTTTTCAAGGAGCGTCATATTAGCCGACCGCCCGGGCAGGTGCCACCCCGCACCCGCGAGCTCACTCTTCGATGCCCAGCAGATCGGAGATGGAGCCTTCGCCGTGGAGGCGCCTGATTGCTTCGGCAAGCAGAGGCGCGAGCGGCACGATATCCAGCCTTTCATCGGGAAGATCCCTCGCGGCCTTGGGAGCCGTGGAAAGGCTGTCGGTTACGAGGATGCGGTCCACCGCCGGATTCATTAGCAGATCCCGGCTGCGCGGGCCGAACAGCGCATGAGTTGCCATTATGAATACTTTCTCGGCGCCGCGCTTGCGGCAAGCCTGCGCCGCTCTGCAAGCAGTGCCTCCGCTGCTAATGATGTCGTCAATGATGAAGACCGCGGCACCGGCGACCTCGCCGGCAAAGAGATCTCCCCAGACGCGCCCCCGGCTGCGGTGCTTCTCCAAGAAGCCGAAACCTGCCTCCGCGCCGGTAGCTTCTTCGTAACGCCTGCGCAGCAGCTCGGCCCGTTTTACGCCGCCGCTGTCCGGCGAGAAAATCTTTACCGGAAGACCGCTCGAGAGAGCGTGTATTCGCGGAACGAACAATGGGCACGCCTCGAGATGCACCGTTTGGCACCGGAAGGCATTCTGGAAAGCGGCAACGTTATGAACGTCGAGAGCTGCAAGCACGTCCACTCCGGCCGCCTCGAATAGCTGCGCGACATAGCGTGTCGTCACGGGATCGCGGCGCTTGGTCTGCCTTTCCTTGCGCGCGTAGGCCAGATACGGAACGATTGCCGTCACCCGCGCGGCGCCGTTCTCCTTGCACGCGCCGACAAAGAAGAGCAGCTTGACCATCCAGTCGTTCACCGTACCGTCGGGGCCGCCGGCCAGCGTGCATATGACGTAGACATCCTTGCCGCGCACGCCAACCAGCGGCCGCGCCTTGTGCTCGCCATCCTCGAAGTCACGCTCCTCGTGAGGATCAAGTGAACGACCCAGGAGCTTGCTTGCGGCCGAGCCGAGTTCCCGAGAATTGCCAAGAGCAAAGACTCGGATGGACGGCGCGTTCAAGCCGGTCGTGCCGGATTGCGCGGAAAAGTCGGGGTCGTTCTCTACCGGCCGCGACCCTTCTCTCTCGATTCGAGGCGGAGCTTTTGCGCCCAGAAGCGTGTCGAGGGCCGCCTCCGCTTCGTCAAGGTAGCGCTCCGCGAGCGGAAGCCACTTCTCGGGAGTGCGCGGCGCGGGCTCGAGAAGATGCGCCGCGGCCTGACGTGCTCTCAAAGCCGCGCGGTAGCCGGTATAGAACGCGAGCTGTCGCTCGGAGGGCCTATCGCCCAGCAGGGCGGCGCAAAGATCCAAGATCGTCCCGCCGACCCACCGCGCACCCGCCACTGCACATTCCATCGAAAGAAAGGCAAGCTCATCGAACGGGTCCACCAGGCGAAGCATTCGAGAGAACTCCAGGCAGTCGATGACTACCGGTGTCTTCGTAAGACACACATGCTCCGGCCGAAGATCGCCGTGCCCTTCGACGATCAGCCCCCTTGCCACCCTTTCGGTCACGATCTCCGGGCCGCTGGCGAGCACGCGCCGAATCTTGGACGCAAGCGCAACACCCCGCATGCCCGTTCGCCCGAAATAATCCTCCCCGAACACCTGGCGACTCTTATCCAGCTCCCGGAGGAAGAGCGCGACGTGGCTCTCGTGGTCGACCGGCACGGGTTCCGCATCGCGGTAGAAGCACCAGAGCCTACGCGCAACAGCCTCCACTTCGGCCTTGCCGACACTGCCGGACTCCATGGCCCGATCGAGCATTCTTTCATCCGGAAGGCGCCGCATCGAAACCAGCCACTCCACGGTCGGACCTGGGCCATCGATCGCCAGGGCACCCGCGGACGGACGGGTGAGCCGCACCGTGCCCAGGTAGACTTCCGGCGCCAGCCTTCGGTTGAGGCGCACCTCCTCGGCGCAGATACGCGCTCGCCGGTCCAAGGTTGAGTAGTCGAGGAAGGGCAACCGAACAGGCTTTTTCAGCTTGTAGGCCCGCTCACCCGCGAGGAACACCCAAGCCACGTGGGTCTCGCGCACATCCACCGCGGCGCCGTGGGTGTCCGATGAGGAGAGAAACGCGACTTTGTCTTGATGCGAAGGCCAGCCGTCCCCCGCATCATTGCCTACTTCTCCCTCCACACCTCATGTCCCCCTGCCGGATGTTTCGCCCATTGGAAAGTAAAGCCTACCGATTGCCCTTAGCCATGACGGGCCCCCGGGTCAAACCGTCTCGCTTTGGACGAGCCCGTCTAGCAGCCAGGAGCCTCTTCCGGATCGTCGATCATGTCGCACATGAGATCGGCCAGCTGATCGCAGGAAAGCACCGGCATCATCAAGGTCCCCGCACGAAGCTCGAAGATGTCCGCCGTGGTGGTGTCGGCGAGCATTTCGGTGACGCAAAGGTGCACGAAGCTGTCCTGCGGCAAATCGAACACTTGGGCTGCGTCTCCGAGCACCTCCTCCATCTCGCCTGGACAACGCTGGGCGGCGCTCCAGAGCGCGGTGCAAAAATCCCTCCTGGCCGAATACAGGTCCGGGTCCACCGGGCTCATCATGCCCGGCGAAAGACAAAGGCCGGTGGCCCGATCGCATCTCCACCCCGAAGGACAGTGAGATCCGTCGAAGCATGAGAGGAGCACACCCTCGGGGATGTCGGTATCGACACTGCATCCCCCCGGCGCCACCAACACAAAAGCGGCAACGGCAACCCATATTGTCCGCATGAGGAACAAAAAAGGCTGAAAAGCTTGCCTCTGACTCATGGAAAGCTCCAACTAATCAGTAGACCGGCTGCATTCGATCCAAACGCACCCACAAGACGCAGCCGGTGAGACGCTTCGAGATCCCGGTTTGTCGCACGTCCTTGCGGGCCTATGGACTCTCGTTCGATCGAGCCCTCGGCTCCATCACTCTTATCCGCTCCGGACGAGGAGGAGGTCCGCGAGGTTTCCCAAAAATACGCCGCTCCGGTGGCTACACCAAGAGCCGCCGTAACCCCCCATAGAACGGTCGTCTGATTCGCCCGGCGCTCCGCGCGGTCAGCAAGATCGACGACCATGATGCCCGGTTGGACGCTGGAGCGGGCATCGTCCAGCCGGTTTTGAAGGTCCGCCTCGAGCGACCAAGCATCCAAGCCCGTAAGCACCGCCGCCGAACCCGCGAACGCCGTAAGACCGGCGGCCAGCCACGTCCAGTCCAAGCGCTCGATTGCGGACCGCGGTTCAGGAACGCGAATCAGATCGCTCGGCAACACCAGCTCCATGCCCGGTTCTCCTGCCGGGTTGCCACCAGCCGGTCGGCCGGAGCCCTCCCCCGCCCAGACCTCACCCGGCAGCCCGCTACCCACCAAAAGCCAAAAAGCGGCCACTATTGCCGGCGCTCTCATGGCAAATCGCTTCCTGCCATGGTGTGCACCTCCGGCAGGCCGGCGAACGGGTCCTCCGCATCCAGATGGGAGGGGGTGATGACTTCCAGACCCGCTCTATATCGAAGCTGAAACTCCGAGAGGACCCTCGCATAGTAAGCGCGGAGATAGCCTTCCTTCGCATCGGCAAGAGCTCGGGAGGCATCCAAAACCGGTGCCACGCCGAGCACGCCGGCATCGTAAGCTTCGCGCGCGTTGGAGAGTCCCTGCTCGGCCGTGCTCACCGCCCGAGCCGCGACTTTCAGTATGGTTTCGGTGTCCATGTGTAGCTGATGAGCCTGCCGCAACTCCAACTCGAGGCTGCGACGAGTATCGAACGCCTCATGAGCCGCACGGCGCGATTCCACTCTCGCCTTGCTCACCCGGCGAACGGCGACCGGATCGATGTTCCACTGCATCGCGGCCGTCACCATCCAGTACCCTCGACCTTCGACGAATCCCACCTCTCCTTCCTTGTAGCCGCCCTCTCCCACCAAGGCGACCGACGGAAGCGCTTCTCCCCGCGACGCGCGCACTCCCGCCTTACTCGCCCGCACCGCCTCGCGGCGAGCCGTCATCTCGGGCCGGTTCTCAACTGCCGGCAGTAGATCATCGAGATCCGGATGAAAAGAGGGATCTACTCGAACCGGCCTCAAATCGACCGTGGCATCGAGGGGCGCGCTTACGAGATCGTTGAAAGCCTGGGCACGCTGCCTCGCCTCACTGCGAGCCATGGCCAGCAGGCGTTCGGTGTTCGCGGCCATGGTCTCGGCGTAGGAAACGTCGAAGGCTACGGCCATCTCGGCTTCAGCTTTTTCCCGGGCCACCTGTGCCAGCCGCTCATCCACGGCCAAGGCTTCCTCGAGAACCCGTACACGACCGTAAGACTCCAGCACCCGAACGTAGGACGCGGCAGTGCCGAAAGCGACTCCGGCCTCTACCGCCTCGTAAGCCCGCGAGAGGGCCGAAACCCCATGGCGACTGGCCTCCAGCAGCGCGAGCCGCCGGCCACCGGTGTAAAGCGGCAGGGTGAGCGTCGCTCCCAAGCCGTAGACATTCTGCTCGGCGAGCACCAGGGGGGGTATATCGATGGGCATGCCAAGCATGGCCGTGTCCAGCTCGAGGGCGTGAGCCTGATCCAGGCGAGTGGCCGTGGCAAGAGCCCCTACCTGCGGAAGAAAGGAAGCCCTCGCCATGCCCTGCCGGGCCATACCCAGCTCCAAGTCGAGCTCCGCCTCCATCATGGGACGCGCATAACGGTTGGCTTGAGCGAGGTATCGTTCTAAAGGATGCGGAGATGTGGGGGCGTCATCGGCCATGGCGGGCCCGCAAGGGATCAATCCTGCGATGAGCACGGCGGCCGCGGCTCCCGCGGACACCTTCGCGCCACTGTCGTCCGAACTCGACTCGCGGCGCTCGAAAGCCACGACGTACAGACAAGGGATCACCACCAACGTGAGGACCGTGGCCAAGGCCAAGCCGAAAACCATCGCCCACGCCATCCCGCCCCACAAGACGCCTCCGAACATGGCAAGCGGCAGGATGGCGCCGATGGTGGTCGAGGCGGTGAGCAGGATCGGCCTCAGTCTCATCTGGCCGGCGCGTATGACCGCCTCTCTCAAGCTGTCGCCTTTCTCGATGGCCCGGTCCACGAACTCCACCCACACCACTGCATTCTTGATGACCATTCCCGCAAGCGAGACGACACCAAGAAAAGCCATGAAACCGAACGTATTGCCGCTTACCAGCAGACCGAAGACCGCTCCAACCATGGCTAGAGGCACGCTGGCGAGAATGACCAGCGCCCGAACGATTGAGTTGAACTGAACGACCAGCATCAAAAGCAGCAGCGCGAGAATCAGAGCGAACACCCCCGCCAAATCCTCGAACGCCTCCTGCCGTGCGACATGCTCACCCGCTATATCCAGCGAGTAGCCCTCTGGCAGATCGAGCCCCTCGATGTTTGGGAGCGCGTCCCTAAGCACGTCGTCGGCCAACCTTCCGTGTGAGCCGGACAGAACGGAGATCACCCGCCGTCCGTTGTGGTGCTGAATCATGGAAGGCTGCCACCGAGGAATCACCTCCGCGAACGCCGATAGCGGGACCTTCTCGCCGGTGACCTGCGAAGGCACCAATATCGCCTCCAGGTTGTCGAGGGTGCGCTCCTCGCCTTTCATACGCATGAAAACCCTGACCTCGTCGTCACCTTCTCGAACGCTGGTGATAGGCATCCCCTCGTAGCCCGAAAGAAGCGCCAATGCGACATCGGTCTGGCTCACGCCGGCGGTGAGCGCGGCGTCGGGATCGACTTCCACGTGAAGACTGACCAGCTCCTCGCCCGTCGTATCCCGCACGTTATAGCTGCCCGGCACCGCGCGAATGACGTCTTGCACCTCATTCGAGATGCCTTTCATGACATCGAGATCGGGGCCGGTGATTCTGACGACGATTGGAGCCTCGACCGGAATACCCATGTAGAGCGGGCTCGCCGTAATTCGCGCGCCGGCGATACGAGTTCGAAACTCCTCATTGAGGCGCTCTATCACCGCGGGAGTTTCTCGCGGGTGGCTCGTGTTCACCATGACCTGCCCGTAGTTGGTCGTGTTGAACACGGGCACTACAGTGATGTGAAAGCGGGGCCCTCCCTTTCCTACGTAAGCAGCATGACCGGTAACGTGCTCGTCCTCCGAAACTATGTCGATTACCTCTTCGACCACGCTTCGGGTCTCGGCAATGGAAGCCGACTCAGGAAGCCAAACGTCTATGGTGAGCTGATCGCGGTAGGCCTCTGGAAAGAAGGAGAGACCTACCACGGGCACGAGCAGCAGGGCTCCGGCGAGGCTCGCCACGGCCAGAAGTATCACTAGATATCGCAGCTTCAGCGCGCCCTGCATGAACCTCCCATACAGGCGCGTGGGCAATGTTTCCGCGGGGTCGGCGCGGCGGGGCTGCTTTCGCATCCACCAGGCCGCCAAAATGGGAGTCATCGTCAGCCCGAGTATCATCGAGGCAATTAGCGACGCGGACACCACGATGGGCAGTGCCCGAATGTAGACTCCAATTTCCCCTTTTAAAAGCAGCAAGGGGAGGAACGCGCACACGGTCGCCATCGTGCCGGTAACGACGGGCACTATTATCTCTTGCGCTCCCTCGTAAGCGGCACGTTTAGGCTCCGAGCCTCGCTGGAGGTGCACGGCCACGTTCTCAGTGATGATGATCGCGTTATCGACCAACATCCCGAGCGCGACGATGAAGGCGCCTATCGACACTATCTCGAGGTCTACGCCCACAAGAGGCATCACCGCGAAGGTGAACACCACCGAAAGAGGGAGACTGGCCGCGACGATCCCAGCGGTTCGCAAACCCATGGCCAGGAATATGACGACGATCACCACGAACAGCCCCTGCACCAGGTTCTGCATGAAATCGCCGACGAATGTATCCACCTGATGCGGCTGATCGTGCAGGAGCTGCAACTCGATATCGGAGGGAAGGGTCTTTTCGAACTCGGCCGCCTCGGCCCTGACCTCCCGTCCCATCTCCACGATGTTATGGCCGAGCCTCATGCGCACATCGAGAGCAAGGGCAGGCAATCCATTCGCCAGCATCTCCTCGAACGGGGGATCCAGCCAGCCCTGTCGCACGTCGAAGACATCTCGTACCCGAAGGGGGTGACCACTCTCCTCCGACACGTCGATTATCGCTTCCCCGATTCTCTCCGCCAGGTTCATGGGCCGCCGGGCGGCGGAACCGTCACCGGCATCCGTATCGGAAATCTCGCGACCGAAGTCTCCGCTCGTCTCCAAGCGCAGTCTCTCCGAGCCTGTTCTCACATAGCCCGAAGGCAGGTTGACGTTCTGCGCCTCAATGATTCTGGCCGCGGTCAGCGGAGAGAAGCCGTACTGCGTGAAGCTCTCAAGCGGCCCTTCAATGTAAACGGCGCGCGGCTGGTCCCCGACCCGTACGATTCTTCCCACCGACTCGATTCGCCTCAGCCGCGTCTCAAAGCGGTCGGCCCACCTCGACAGTTCGTCCGGCGACGCCGTCTCGGAGCTCAACGCCCATATCATAGCGGTCACATCACCGAAATCGTCGTAGACGTCCGGCCCCATGACTTCATCGGGGAGATCTATCTCCGCCAGCCGGTTGCGCAGCTCCTGGAAGACCATGTCGGTGTCGGATTCGAAGGCGGCGTTGACGAAAACCACCGAGATGTTGTCACGAGTAGTGGATCTGACTCTCTCGACCTGACCGATCTCCTGTGCCTCGTCCTCTATGGGGTTGGTTATGAACCGCTCGACCTGCTCCGCGCTTGCTCCGGCCCAGATGGTCACCACCAAGGCCAATGCTATCTTGACGTCCGGGTCCTCCCGCCGGCTCATCTGCCCATAGCTCGCCAGGCCTATCGCCGTCGCCAAAATTAGCAGCAGCGAGATAAGGGACTTGTAGCGAAGAGAAAAGGCCGGAAGGTTCATCGCAACAGCACCTGGTCTCCTTCGCGAACGAATGTTTGGCCCCGCACCAGAACACTATCGCCCGGGGATAGGCCTTCCAGGACTTGGATGCTATTGCCGATTCGCTCGCCAATCCGAACGCCGCGTACCGCCACCCTCTCTCCACTATCGTCCAGCACCTTGACCTGGTGCCTTCCTTCCCGGCAGCGATCGATGCTGGTCAAGGGCACGAACAGCCCCTCCGCCTCGCGAACAGGCACCTTGAGGTGGCTGATCATGCCGACCCGAAGATTCCGCTTCGCGTTGTCCAGGGTGACGGAAAGGCTGTATGTCCTGGTTTTTGTATCCGGCACGATGTCGATTCTCTCGATTATGCCTGTGTGTGTATCCTCGACACCGGGAATACCGATCTCTACTTCTCGGCCCTCGGAAAACCATTTCAGATCGTGCTGCGGCACTCCGAACCGTGCCCTAAGCCGGTTAACCTCCAGCAACACGACCACAGGCATACCCGGGCCTATGACCTGACCCTCGCTGGCCATTCGCTCCATGACCACGCCACCAACCGGAGCTGTCAACCGGGTGTTCGAGAGAGCCAGGTTTGCTTGACGGTGTTGAGTCAGAGCAGCCTCGTACTTGGCCTCTATCTCATCCAGCTCACTGCGAGGAAGGATGTTCCTTTCCACGAGCCTTCTAACGCGCTCCAGATTGGGCTCCAGCGCATCCCTCTGAATCGACGCCAGCTCGGTGTAAACGGCGTGCTCGTCCGGAACCAGGGTAGCTATCAGCTCCCCCCTCTTGAGCTCATCACCAACCGAAGGGCGAATCTCTCTTATCCGTCCGCCTGTCAGAAACCCCAGAGGATGAGCTTCCCAGGGATGAAGGTATCCCGTGTAACGGCGCGTCACCGACTTGGTTTCCGTCTCCACGACCATAGTCTCCACGAGCACCGGCGGAGCCTCGGTGAAGACCTCGGATTTTCCATTGTCGCAGCCGCCGGCCGAAATGATGAGCAGCATGGCCGAGATCATCCATACACATCCAGCCAATGAGCCGACTCGATCCTTCTTCGTGGCTAAATGTTGTGCGCTATTCGTCATCCTGACACGCTCACTTGCATCTTGGACCCAGCATGGCGCCATCCTTGAGTCATGAAGCATCGGGAATACACCCTGCCCTCCCGAGAGACTAAACAAATTTGCTCGATTTTTTGACGGCGTGCGTCAGATCGTGCTCGCCACGGCGTTTCAGTGCAAGGGTAAAGAGTCGGTTGCCGGGAAACGGATGTTTTTCGGCGACCGTCCTCGGGTCTTTTGACGATCGCCCGCAGCGGAGTCATCCGGGCTAAAGAGCACTCAGGTCGCCACGCGGGACGACCGAGGCGTCGCCGAATGCAACCTCGAGGGCGCAGCCTCCGACGAGCTACCCCTGTGCTTGATGCACTTGTCCAGGCCGGCGCTCTCGAGAGACTCCTCGACAAACGCATGAACGGCGTCGATGCTCCCGTGGCCGAGGCAACAAACTTCGCACGATCGATAAAACGCCGCGTGTCTTACCAGATATACTGAACGGCCGAGAAACACCTGCCGGCAAACCTTCGAGCGTCGCTAGGCCGAAGGGGGCTCCCCTAGCTCTTTCGGCCAGGCCCAGTTGCCGATTACGGGGAGCAGGGCCCACTCACCCTTGTTCGCCTTGATCAGCCAGATGATGTCCACCACCAGCAAGACGATGCCGAACAGACCGCACGTGATGATTGCAAGCACAAGGCCTATCAGGTTCAAAAACATGGCCTGACCTGCATGGAAGCCGATGAACTTCGACTGATCCTTTTTGATGAAGTAAATGATCATCGGCCCGATGAACGCGGTGAATATGGCCAATAGCCAGACGACCATCCCCATCGTCCGCTCATCGGCCGTAGCCTCGGGAAGATTAGTGGGCTGAGTAGTTTCGTTTGTCATGGTGGCGCATCCTACCCGGTAAGACCAAAAATGCAAAGATCGCGGTGAGCAGGAGGCTGCTTCATGGATGGAACGACCACGAGAGGCCGGCGGACTTTCAGCTTTACTAGCTCTCGACGATGCCTTCGGCGAAGAGGCGCACGAAATCACTCTCGGTAAGAATTCCAGAGACACCGTTAATGTCACCGACCACCGGCAAACATCCGAACTTGTTGTCCAGCAGAGTCTGAGCGGCGCTTGTCAAATCCGCGTCCGGAGTGACGCACTCGGGATCGTGGATCATTACATCGACGACCGGCGTCTGGGCCAGCACTTGGTTTCTGGCATCGACCGGCAACTCGTTGATCGCCGGCCCCGCCGCCCGGAGCAGGTCCCGTTCCGTTATGAGACCCACCACGGAGCCGTCATCATCGATGATGGGAATATGACGAACGTGGCGCGTCTCCATGATGTCGTGGGCTTCGGCCAGGTTTGCTCCCACGCCCAGGGTCACCGGCTCCTCGCTCATGAGATCTCGTACTGTCTTGGGGTTCATGCCTATCTCTTCAATCATTCCTCGGCTTAAAAGCAACAGGTCGTGGACGTTTTTTTGGGGGACGGCATCCCGGGGCAGACGGTGTATGCTCTCCGAAGGCCCATCCCAGAGCAATGAGCAGCGGATCCACAGTTGGTATCGCCACCGATACAGTAAAGCCACTAGCCGCGGTCCATCGGGCACCGAAGCGCGAGATCTTCGGCTGGGCGATGTTCGACTTCGCCAACCAGGCATACACCCTCCTAATCATCACTGTAATATTTGGAGACCTGTTCACTCGCGTAATCGTGGGTGACCGAGGCGACGACTATAGGTTGGGCAATCTTCTGTGGAGCATAGCCCTCTCCGTCAGCTACGGGCTGGTGGTGATCAGCGCGCCGCTTCTCGGTGCCATTATGGACTACACGGCGGCCAAGAAACGCTTCCTCTTCGCCAGCTATCTTCTTACGGTGGCGGCCACCTGTCTTCTGTACTTCGCCGCTCCTGAATGGATTCTACTGGCGATGGTCCTGCTGATAGTGTCCAACTTCGCCTATGCCGTGGGGGAGTCCTTCGTGGCATCCTTTCTGCCCGAGCTTGGACCACCCGAGGATCTGGGGCGCATCTCGGGCTTCGGCTGGTCCCTCGGCTACATCGGCGGCCTCCTCTCGGCCGGTGGCGCTCTCCTGTTTCTGGGAGAGGTGAGCGTTGAGAACTTCACCCGAGTAAGGTGGGTCGGTCCTTTCGCCGGCATCTTCTTTCTTGCTGCAGCGATCCCCACCTTCGTTTGGCTGCGAGAAAGAGGTGTACGGCGAGCACTACCAAGCGGCCGCGGGTACTTGTTCGTTGGTTTAGGAAGGCTCCGTGACACCGTCAGGGAGCTCGGAGCATTTTGGGACCTGGCGGTGCTCCTCGTTTCTATCTTTTTCACGATGGCCGGCGTCTACATCGTCGTGGCTTTCGCGTTCATCTACGGCGCACAGGTAATCGGCTGGGATGCCCACATCCGCAACTACATGTTCATCATCGTTCAGTTCACCGCGGCGGCCGGTGCCCTGGGTTTCGGCGTGCTCCAAGACCGGCTGGGGCCAAAGCCTGTGTATATTGTTACCTTGGCTCTTTGGATCCTGGCTATCGCGGCGATTTACGCAACGCCTCTGCTCACAACCTGGCTGAACGACAATCTCGGCTTGGAATGGCAGACCCAGCATGTCTTTCTCGTAGCGGGGTGCCTGGCCGGCTCCAGCCTGGGCTCCAGCCAATCGGCCGGGCGAGCATTGGTGGGCATTCTTGCTCCCACGAGCCGAGCCGCCGAGGTATTCGGCTTCTGGGGCCTGTCCGCAAAGCTTGCCGCAATCTTCGGAATTCTAGGACTTGGGATACTGCAGGCCCGAGTCGGTCTTCACGCGTCCATTCTGTTCTGCATCATACTCTTCGCCACCGCGATCCTTACCTGCCTCTTCGTAAACCCCGCTCGCGGCCGGGCGGCAGCTCTAGCACACGATGCTGCCGCGGCGGGCCCTTAGAGCTGACTCGCCTCATACCAACGCGAGACCTCCGCGCGGGCGACAGCCCGCTCGAAAAACGAGCCCGACCTTACATCTATGGACTCCATGGGCTTGCTCAGAAGAACCCTGACAATCGGGGTAATCTGAGGACCATAGACCGCCATGCAAACCTTCGGCTCGATGCCCGGCCAGGAGTAGCAAGAGAGGGCTAGTCGACGATGAGCCGTACGGATACGCTGGTCGAGTCGTTCATATGCCGGGTCGTCCGGAGGGAAGACCCATTGGTCGAGTGTTCCCTCCGGCACACCTTCAACTCCCTTTACTTGGGGCGGATCGGTCTCGAAGTCGTAAGGATCCACGGAGAGGTCCAAAATGACAGCGTGTTGCGGAAGTGCCGCAACCCAGTCGTTGGGAATCACCGGACGAGTGGCGTCCGGACGCTGGGTGGCATCGATGAGAAGGTCGGTTCGCTCCAGTCTGTCCAACATGTAGTTCTCGATACAGGTCAAATCGAAATCGACGACCGTTACCTCCACTCCCGGCACCCCTAGGGTGACCATCTTTGCGCGAACCGCCGGGTCTCCATAACGCGTCGAGGCACTGACGGCGTGCCCTCCGACGGCGCCGGCCCCCAGAACCGTCACTCGCAACGGACGGCGACCCGGCTCCTCGAATGAACGATACACCTTGGCCAGCTCCTGGAAAGCGACTTTCACGCCGTTCCATCCTACCGAGCGTAGATTCTCGACGAGGCGACGTCCCGTCTCGTCGGCGAGGCCGTCCAGGCTAACGCCATGTACACCGCGGTCGAGCAGGTATCGCACCCGATTTGGTCTGGTGGGAAAGTGAAGCATCGACAAGAGGATGCTGCCTTCAGGTATGCGCTCGAGAGCTTCCTCCGAGGGGCAACGCACGACGGCGACCAGCTCTTGAGAAAGACAGGTATGGTAGTCGGCAAACCTCACCTTGGACGAGGCGTTGAGATACTCCTGCGCCGAGACACCCATGCCGCTGCCGTAGCCCTCCTCCAAGACAATCTCACGCGCGCCGTCCCGATCGAGGCTGGAGATGAAATGAGGAAGGAAATCCCGTCGCTCCCCGGGCTCCTTGTGCATGCGAGGCAGGCCGACTTTCAAAGACATAATCGGTGACAGTATGCATGCTGCACGGCAACGCTCAACCGAAAAAATTCATTACGGTGCTTGACCTTACCAAGCAGTCTGTCGGTTCACGGATCGGTTCACGGGGGGTGGCGATAGCCGGGTGAAAGCACTACACTTGGAAACGAGCGTAGCGGCAGCCAGAGAAGCCTCACCAACACAACACCTGTCCGCGCGCCGGAGCCGGCAAACGCCGAAACGATGACTTTAGAAGGGTTTCCACCCAATCAAGCATAGCGGCGCCGCGATGAGCATCGTGGCTGATTCGGGCCGCGCTGTCAGACGCTAGGCGCCCTTTGCACATTGAGCAAGCGGCCGATATGCCGCAAAGGAGCAACGATGGCCACCGTCGAGCTGACGAAGGACAACTTCGCCGAGACTATCGAAAACAATGAGATCGTCCTCATCGATTTTTGGGCCTCTTGGTGCGAGCCCTGTAAGACCTTCGAGCCGATCTTCAAGGAGGCAAGCGAAAAGCACGCCGAAATAACCTTCGGTACTGTGGATACCGACGCGGAGCCGGAGATTGCGGGAGCCTTCAACATCCAGTCAATCCCCACTTTCATGGTTTTTCGTGATCAAATCGGCCTGCTGTCGCAGCCGGGGGTGCTCTCGGAGAGCGCTCTCGACAGCGTCATCGAGCAGGTAAAAGGCCTGGATATGGACGAAGTGAGGGCGCAAATCGCCGAGCACCAAGCCGAACACGGCGAAGGCTGCGGTTGCGGCAACAGCGAAGAGAACTAGCCGGCCGCGGTCGCGGGGCCGGGGACAAGCCCCGGCCATACATTACCGCGCCGTTTTACTCGGATTCCTCGGTAGTGTCGTTGTCGTCAGCCGCGCGCTTGTTCATCTCGGCCAAAAGCTGACGGGAGATGTCGCGCTCCGCAACCGAGTCGGCTCCGTAGACGACCTCACCCACCACGACATCGAGGTTGCCTTCATCGGCAACCGCGGGAGCGGCGCTCTTTATGGCCGACATGAAGCTGTCGAGCAGATTGTGCTGTGCCTGCTCCATCTTCTGAGCAGCCTGCATCATCGCTGCTTGGTCACCTGACTGCTGCGCCTGCTGCATCTCCATCTGTATGGCCTGACTCTCGGCTTCGATCTGCGCCCTGCCTTCCCAGGCGTGCCAGATCATCTCAGGGTTGAAAACACCAACTCCGACCTGATCGTCTCCGACAGGCTCGAGCTCGTCACCCTGCTCCGCGGCCTGCGGAGCTGCTGCTTGTGCCTCTGCCCCATCACTGTCTCCGGAGGAGACAGCCTGCCCCAGCGAAACACTGGCGACGGTAATAATTACTCCCAAGGCGATAATCACGGCCAATAGCTTCCCTTTGCTCATATCTGATAAGTCCTCGTCGTGTATCTTATGGAAACCGCCTGTCCGAGCTCCGTAGCATCACGAAGCAACCTCAACCGGCCTCTCAAGAGTGAGTGCCAACGCGCACCTTATCGCATCGATTCCAGTATTTCGAGTTCTTCTCTCTTCTGATTCTCGCCGCTCTACGACATTCCAGCTAGTCGCCGGCTTCCTCCAGCTAGTCAACCTGCTCCGCGCGGACCATGGCCGGCGACACTAGCGGAGGAAGAGCCCGCTTCGAGGCCGGCCACGGCATGTGAAGCCTCGCGCCGGCGCAGCTGACTCAAGAGGACGCCGCTGATTACAATCACCATTCCGATGACGGTGCTCGAACGCAAGAGCTCGCCGAGCACCAACACGCTGAACAAGGTAGCAAATACCGGCACGGTGTTGACCATAACGTTCGCCTTGCTCGGACCGAGGAGTCGAATGCCTCGTCCGAGAAAGATGAAGCTCAACGTGGAAGGGAAGAGCCCCAGGAAGGCCAAGGCTCCCATCACCTGTATGCTCGGGAGGCCTTCACCGACGAGGTGAGTTCCATCGAAAAGCAGCCACAACGGCAAGAACATCGTAAGCCCGATGAGATTCTGCCATGTAACGACCGTCAGGGAGCTGTAGTGAGACGGCAAACCGCGCAATGCTATCGAGTACCCAACCGCGGAAAGCACCGCGCCGAACACCAGGAAGACTCCCAGCGGACGCGCGTGGCCGGCTTCACCGCCCGCGAGAACAATCAGCGCCACACCGCCTATGCTCATTGACGCTCCAAGCACGGTCGCCGCCGACACCCGCTCCCTTAGAAACAAGAATGCGAACAAAGGGGTGATCACGGGAATGGTTGCGACAACGATAGCGGCCACGGACGGGCTTACGTACAACAAGCCGGTCGTCTCGCAAAGGAAGTAAAAGAATGGCTGAAACAAGCCGATGCAAACGAACATGGGCAGATCCGCCTTTCGCGGAACCTGCCTTTGCCCGGTGCTCCGAGTAACCGCCGGAATTCCGGCGACAACTGTCAGGGCGAGCAGAGAGATCACCAAGCGAATTACAATGATCGTGATAGGCCGCAGCTCCGTGAGAGCGAGCGATGTGAATACGAAGCTCATCCCGAAGAATGCCATCGCCGCGGCAAGCTGGAGATAGACGACGGAAAGCCGTGGTCGTTGGGAGTCTTGGCCCAACTTACCGATCTCTTGCTTGGTCACTCGGCCTCCCTGCTTGTCGCCCATTTCCAGAGCGCTCTCTTCACCTCGAGATGGTCTACTCCCGCAAGGCCCTTATCAAACCGTCGTGCTCGAGAGAATCGAGGTCGAAAGAGGATAGTCGTCACAACAACGCCAGTGGGGGGCAAGAGCTTTAGCACCGTTGAGAGAAGATGAACAAGTTGTCGCGGCGCTGCCAACCTCGGGCTTCCCAAAAAAGCTTCGAGTACGGGTTATCTCGGTATACGAGGGCATGGCACTTTTCGATCCCTTGCTTGCCGAGAGCCTCCAAGCTTTGGTCCACCAGCCTCGAGCCAATGCCTTTCCCTCGCCACTCCGGTGCGACGGCCAGGTGATGAATGAAACCTCGACGCCCATCGTGTCCGCAAAGGCACGTGCCGATTACCTGCTTCCCATTGATCGCCACAAAGCTGCAGCCGTCGTTTCGTTCGAGAAATCTAGTCAACCTCTGCGGCTCATCGGCGGATGATGCGCTGACATGAGGAGTAGCATGCCAAAGTGAGACGGCCGCCTCGATGTGCTCCGGCTTGAACAGTTCAATAGCCTTCATCCAAGAATTCCTGTCGCTCTGAATACCCGGCGCGAGTTCATCTCCATTGGCAGACGAGTCCCTGTGGCGACTTCATGAGAGCGCGCTCTTTCAACGACACGTTATTCATATGTATCGCGCTATCATTTTGTCGATGAACTCGTCCACGTTTTCAGGCGTCAACCCGTAACTCTCTATCAACCTTTCCACCTCGGCTGCAGCCGCCGAATCAGAGGTTTCATCGAGACGGCGAAAAACCCCAAGTCGACGACCTACCTGATAGAGCATGCGATCTTTCGCCGGCATATCCAGAAATCGAGTAATGACGTCCATCATCTTGTCTTTGTCTTCAGGAAGCTTTCCTTCGACGTCTTCGAATAGGTTTAGAATGTGGTCACTTCTGACTTCGCTCGTAATCCCCTCTAGATTCTTTAGTAATAGAAGAATCTCCTCGGCCACCTCGGAGTCGGTTAGTTTTTCGAATCGTCCTGCTCGAAGCTCCTGATGCATCGGTGCACTGCCGGGGACGGCGAGACTTCTAAATCTTATGAAGTGCGGATTGATTTGATTCAACGCGTCAGCGGTCTCCCTGACGTGAGAAGCGGAAAGACTACGTCCTCCCAGCCCAGGCATGACGTACTCGGAAAGCTCCATTCCAGCTTCGACCACTTTTCTTCCGGCCGCTACGTGCGCTTCTTTGTCGACGCCCTTGGCGACAAGATCCAACACCTCGTTCGAAGCAGACTCCATTCCAATGTGTACACGGTTGAGTCCGGCGGCCGAAATATCATTCAGCGCCTCCCGGCTCATGCGAGCGACCGTATGCGAGCGGGCATATGAAGTAATCCTGGACGTCCACGGGAAGCGCCTGTTCAGGTGCGTGAGAATCCGAACAATGTCGCCCGGTTTGATCACCAGAGCATTCGCGTCCTGAAGGAAGACCGACTCCATGCCGGCGGCCATCCAGTTTAGCGCCGCATGAAGAGCCTGGTGATCGCGATCGGAAAGCTTCGTCAAGTACCGGCGAGTATCTTCAAGTGCTATCCTTCCGGATTCATCGGCCATGTCGCGCAGAGCAGCCATATGATGGGCTACCGCGTCGATGTCTTTTATGACATGGGCAACCGGCCGCATCGAAAAGCTCGAGTTCTTGTAGACCGGACAAAAGGTGCACTTGTTCCAGGGGCAGTTGCGACTCACCCTTATGAGAAGGCTTCCCGACTCGCTGGGCGGCCGTATCGGACCCTGCTCGAACCCGTGGTACTCCTTCGGTGCCCTGCTCGCTGCCACCACTGTCTCCTCATGTTTCGCACCCCTCCGCAGGGCGCATTCGGTTACGGATCATACACTTAGCCGACATAAGCTCCACCACCTACCAACCCGATTTCACGTGATGTGCCAGCTAGTTGTCATGGGTACATCCAAGGTTTGGAATTATAGACCGCCTCTTACCGGCAGGCCCGTCTTCCCGCGACATTCGTGTCATAATGACGAGCTCCTCTCTGTGACCGGAGCGGGAATAGCCTTCGCTACGAGGGGGCTTTTGCTGCCGCCAGCCGATGGCCCGCCAATTGCAAGAACGCCTTGTACCTCGGAGGAATCATGACAAGAAGAACAAACCGGAGAATCGGCGTTTGGGGCAACATCCTGCTGCTGTCGCTTCTGTCTTTCGGCGGAGGCGGCTCATCGGACGATCTCGACGAGGCCTTGGCCGACCTGACGGCCGACCGCCTCGTCAAGTTTGCTTCCGACGACGAGTTCGACGAGTGGGTACGAGATCTCTACGAGCTGCGCAGCTCCCGTTACGCTACCGGCTGCGGCGGCTTGGTGATCGGATGTGCCGACAGCGCTCCACAAGACAAGTCCATGCCCGCCGACGAATCCATCACCAACGTGCAAGAAGAAGGCGTGGATGAAGGCGGCATCGTCAAGGCCGCCGGTGACTACTTCGTCATACTGCGCAGAGGCCGTCTGTTCAGTGTTCGCCAGACGACCGGCGATCTCGATGATTTTGTGCCCGTAGCCCAGGTCGATGCCTATCCGGAGGGCTGGACCAAGGGCACCTGGTACGACGAAATGCTGATTTACGGCGACAGGGTGGTAGTAGTCGGTTTCAGCTACCGGATAGGAGCCACCGAGCTTGGTCTCTTCCGCCTAGGCGCCGATGGCGACCTGACACACGAGGCAACCTATTTCCTGCGCTCGAACGACTATTTCTCGTCCCGGAACTACGCCAGTCGCCTAATCGACGGGACCTTGGTGTTCTACATCCCGTACTACCTATTTCAGCGCAGCTCCTGGATGACCGATGAAGCAAGTGTACCGTCGATAAGTAGATGGGTGGGAGGCAATGAGGTAACGGAATGGGAGCCCATCGTCCCCAAGACCGAGATCTACCGTCCCATTCAGGGTGATCTATGGCCGACGCTGCATACGATCGTGCGCTGTGATCTTGGCGAGGAAGGGCTCGATTGCACCGGACGATCCGTCTTGGGGCCATTCGCCCGGACCTTCTACGTGACCACTGACGCGGTGTGGCTGTGGGTAAGCTCGATGTATCAGCGCTCGCCGCCGGACGAGGCCCATCCTCGGTCGGCGCATCTGTATAGGATGCCGCTCGAAGACGGCGAAGTGAAAGCCGTGCGGGCCAAGGGGTCTCCCATCGACCAGTTCTCGTTCAATCAAAGCCCTGACGGCCACATCAACGTAGTTCTGGTGGCCGACGGCGGAGGAGACGCAATGTGGCATCCGGAGCTGGCAAGTGGAGACATGGCTCTGTTGCGGGTGCCCCTGGAACATCTCGACGCATCGGCGCCCGAGGTAGGCGCGGATGCCTTCACACCGTTACCCGCGCCTCCAAGAGGCACCTTGCGAAACCGTTTCGTGAACGACTATGTGCTGTGGGGCGCATCTAGCTGGGGCACACCGGAGCCCGAGATTCGACGCGTCTTCCTTACCTCCTGGGAGGATCCCAGCGTCGTGCATGACATCGAGCTGGGTCACGCCGTCGAGCGCATCGAGGTGCTCGGTGATGCCGCCATGGTCATAGGCCGCGATGAAGCCGACCTCCATTTCAGCTCCTTGAGACTAGGCGAGCAACCCTCCGTGGAAAGCTCCTATACGCAGCAAGGCGCGGTCCAAGGCGAGACGAGAAGCCACGGCTTCTTCTTCCGGCCAAGCCCGGAAGGAGGCGGAATCCTCGGGCTGCCGCTGCGCTACGAAGGAGGAAACTGGTCACATCTTCTGTATGGCTCGGCCGAAGTGCGTTTTCTCGAAGTAAGCAACGATCTGGCTTTGAGATCGCTGGGCGCGCTGGCCGCCTCCGAAGAGGCCCAGATTGACGACAATTGCAAGTACTCCTGCGTTGACTGGTACGGTAACTCTCGCCCCATCTTCTATCGCGGGCGCATCTTCGCGCTCATGGGTTATGAGCTTGTCGAAGGAGCCGTCTCGGAAGGAGAGCTCGCCGAGATGGAAAGGATGAGTTTCTTCACGCCCGAGAGGTAATCACAAGAAGAAGAGGCCTCGATACCGTGCGGAGGGTGAAGTCACCGGTGTATCTTCCGGCACGACAAAGTCGCCTCACAAGCTTCCGCGAGGCATGACCGGAGCCGGCATCATTGAGAAGCCCCCCGTACATGCTGGGGCACGATCAACACGGGACGCGAGATCCCGCGGCAGACCCCCTCGACCGTGCTTCCAAGAAGGATGTCACGTATCGGATTGTGACCCCGCTTGCCGATCACGACCAGATCGGTCTGCTCCCGGTCAGCGGTTCGAGCAATGACGGTTGCCGGCCGGCCATTCTCGATGCGCGTCTCTATGCCCGGTATGCGCTCCTCGAGAGTCTCGAGGTGCCCAACGATCTCGACTCGCTCCGCGTCAATCCGCCTCTGCTCACTTCTTCCCAATACATGAATAACGATCGCGCTCCCGACCCGCGGCACGAGTCTTTCGAACAGCCCCTCGGCCGCGGCAGCCGCATCGGAACCATCGGTGGCCAAAAGAACCTTGGTTTCAGCCATCGGTACCGGCTCCATCTCCTCGGGTACCGGTTCGAGCGAGGGCTCCACCCACAACGGACGATCGGTAAGCCTGGCAAGGTTCAAGACGACGTTCCCGAAAAAGAGCTCACGCAACCTGCTGTGTCCGTGGCTGCCCGCCAGGATGACATCGGCTTCCGCTTCGGTGGCCGCCTCGACAATCTCGAGCGCCGGATCTCCGTCCCGCACCTGATGCTCCACGGCAAACCCTCGAGCGGACAGCTCGCGCGCCGTCTGCGCAAGTTCTTGCTCATAGTGTGCTCGATGTGTCTCGGCGGGGGCGGCGGGGTAGTGGCTGTCAAGAACGTGCACCAAGGTCAGCTTCGACGTGCCCCAACCGGCGAGATGGCCGAGCCTGTGCAGTAGCGCCGGCCACGACGGCGAGAAGTCGACCGCGACTAGAACGTGTCCGAACGGCATCACTCTCTCCTTTCCGATCCCGCGGCAGCCCCCACGGCGGCGGGTCCGCAGGCGGCTTCCGTAACAGGGAAATGTCGTCTGGTTCGATTCGCTATTGCAACGAGCGCAAGCATTACCGGTACCTCCACCAGAACACCGACCACCGTCGCCAGCGCGGCCCCGGACTGAAGACCGAACAGCGCAATCGCCGCCGCCACGGCCAGCTCGAAGAAGTTGCTCGCGCCGATCATGGCTCCCGGCGCCGCAACTTTGTGTGGAACCCTCCAGACCTTCGCCCACCCGTATGCGATGAAGAAAACGAAGAAGGTCTGGATGATGAGCGGAACGGCTATCAGGAGAATGTGAAGCGGATTGCCGAGTATGACCTCGCCCTGAAAGGCGAAAAGAAGAACGAGCGTGAGGATGAGACCCGTGGGGGTAACGAGCCCGATCCTCTTCATGAAAACGTTGTCGAACCAGTCGATCCCGTTTCTCTTGATCAGCAGCACGCGAGTGGCGTAGCCCGCCGCAAGAGGAATTACGATGTAGAGAACGACCGAGAGGACGACGGTATCCCAGGGCACCACGATATCGGATATCCCGAGCAACAGTATGACAATCGGCGCGAACGCGAAGAGCATGATGAGGTCGTTCACCGAGACCTGCACCAGCGTGTAACCCGCGTCTCCCCGCGTCATATAACTCCACACGAATACCATCGCGGTACAAGGAGCGGCACCGAGAAGAATCGCGCCCGCAAGGTACTCACGGGCCAGCTCTTCCGGGATCAAGGGGCGAAAGACGATGATCAGGAAGAACCATGCAATCGCGAACATGGTGAAGGGCTTGATGAGCCAGTTCACCGTCGTTGTGATGACCAGACCGCGCGGCTGTCTCCTCACGCCCTTGATGGCCGCAAAGTCGATCTGAACCATCATCGGGAAAATCATCGCCCATATGAGTATGGCGACCGGGATCGACACGTTCGCGTACTCGAAACGAGCGAGCGTTTCCGGGACGGCCGGCGCGAGCTGACCGAGGGCGATGCCCGCCACTATGGCCACCAATACCCAGACCGAGAGGTACTTCTCGAACACCCCCATTCCCTTGCCGGCTTCCGTGGGACTAGATTGCTGTTCAGTCATTTTCGATAGCTCCTGCTGGGTAGCACGGTTACTCGTCACACCTGCCCGGCGGCCTCGGCAACATTGCGGAAAGCCGCGCTCGCGCCTCGATCATCTCGTCGGTCTCCGCTTCCACGCGCTGCAAGATCTCGAGCAACTCGATCACCCAGCTGCCGAGCCCCGGGCTCAGGCGGTAATGAACCCATTGTCCTCTGCGCTCGTCCTCCACGATGCCGACACCTCGCAGGTGCGCGAGATGCCGCGAGATGAGCGGCTGCGAGACGTTCAGCGCTTCCACCAGCTCACAGACACACAGCTCGCGCTCCCCGTGGAGGAGAAGAAGACACCTTAGCCGCGTCGGATCCGACAGGGCCTTGAAGATTTCGGCTGGCTTGGACATATGCGCAATTCGATATACGCCAAGCAAGGTAAGAAAGGACCGTGTCGCTGTCAACCCCGGAGCACTCTAGCCATCCCCTCTATCGTCCGAGTCGCTTGGCGGAGGAATCCCGAGGTATTTCGATCGCTTGAGGAGCAAACGGGCAAGCACACGGTGGACGCACTCAGGGTTTTTGTGCCGAATGCACAATCAAGGGGCGGCGGAGAAAATGTACGGCCGCACGTTCATGGAGGCCAAACGAAAAGGTCAACTCGTACCGGTACGAGTACCTCATTCGAAGTCTTCGCCGGAGCCCGTTTTGCCGAACCGAACCCGAACCGAACAGGTGCCACCGAACAGGTGCCATCAGGCGAATGGAGGCGGGCTCCAATCGCTGCTTTTCAGCGAAAAGCCGCTCCCGAGATAGTCGAATAGCCTGCTCTCTCCCAGCCTGCGACTCCATTCTCCAAAACGGATACGTTTTCGTACCCTTCGTCACGAAGCAGGCGAAGCGCTACCCTGATACGGGTGCTCGTTCCACAGTAAAGCACTACTCGACGCTCTCGATCCTCGCCGATGACCTCCTTCATGAGATCTAGCCTGTTGTGAGGAACGCTTGCATCAGTGCCCGGAATGAGGGCCTGAGCGGGAGCACGAACATTTATAAGGAGGAAATCCTGATCCTCCAATGCCCGACTGAGCTCGTCCGGAGAGAGGACTCCCACACCCCTGCACTCGCCGTCGGTGCACTCCTGGTGGCTGAAGCAACGCCGGCCACAAGCGCCGCAGTGTCGAGTGGACGCATTCAAGTCGACGCAATCCTCGTCGTCGTCGCCTTCGCCGCAGTCCGTCTCCATTATCCCGCAAACTTCACCAGCCCCCGCCCCGTTGCCCGACGAGACGGAGCCTGCGTCCTCGGCTTTCGCGACCGAACGCTCGTCATCGGACTCATGGTTACACGAAACCAGCAGCAAACACCCAACGCAAAGCGCCGTCGAAATTCTGAAAAGAGTCGTTGATTTCATTTCAAACTCCAGTGGTTACTTCGCCATCGAATCATAACGCAAGTGCGCCCGGTGTCGTCAGGCCGGGACTTCATGGGCAGAACCCCGGTCGACTCCCGGCTAATCCACCTCAATCTTTGTTCTGGCAAGACGAAACCCCATCCGATCGATCGTGAAGGCCGGCCCTCGACCCCCGCGCCGTCTAGCCGCCCGGCAGTCATGTGCAAGACTGAGCCAGGAGCCTCCCCGCCGTACGCGGTGCTCACCCACCTCGGGCCCCAGAGGATCGACAACTTGACCTTCCGGAAACTGCCCGTAGTAATCCCAAACCATCTCCACCACGTTTCCGTGCATATCGTAAACACCCCAGTCATTCGGTTCCAGTAAGCCCACCGGCTGGGTTCTCCAGTCCGATCCCGGAGCCGGGCCGTCCGCGGAGTTGCCGCGATGCCATCCGGCACGGTCCATTGCGTCTTCCTGGGTTTCTCCCTCCTCGGGGCCGGTGTGATAGGCGGTGGTGGTACCGGCTCGCTGCGCATACTCCGACTCGGCCTCCGTCGGAAGGCGGTATCCTTCGCAAAGGTAGGGGTTGCCGTCGTCGGCGTTCACCTCGATCCCGGAGCAGCCAAGTCCCTGCCCCGGCTCTCCGGAACAGTCTATGAGCGTGTAGCACTCGTCGAGCCCCTCTTCCACGGACAAGAGATTGGCATACGCAACGGCATCCCACCAGCTCACTCTTTCCACCGGGCAGTCGAGGCACACTTCACTCCCCCGGCCCTCCCACGCGGTATTGTCGGGGTGAAAGCCCGAGGGGTTGTTGCCAACGAGCTTCTGCCATTGCTCCTGCGTAACAGGCGTCGTCCCGATAAAGAAAGCACGCGTCAAGGTCACCTCGTGCAGTCGCTCATCCGGAGTCCTGTTGGGCTCATCCTCCGGACTTCCCATCATGAAGGTGCCGGGCTCGATCAAAACCCAATCTTCCTTGATCTCGCCGTTACCTTCTTGCCAGGGATCCTCGCCGTTGCCGCAGGCAGTGATGAACACCATGCAGACAATTGGGACAACGAGGATAACACCGGCCGGGGTACACATTGTCTTGCGAATTCTCATTGTCACCTCCCGATAGATCTCGTCTTCCTCCTCCCCGAACTGCTCGGAAAGTCCCTCTCCTTCACTGTCTCTTCGAATCAGCGCGTAAGCCGAATGCGGAAAGAAAAGCGTAAACAAAAGCGAGAAGAGAAGACCCACGATGCCGACAAGACAGCTTCTAGCCGCCATTTTACTCCGCCGTCACGCGCTCATGCTCCTCCAGAAGCACATCCTCGAGGACCTCAACTGTAGTCTCGTATGTGTACCGGCGGCCGTTGATGAAGAACGTCGGAGTGGAGTCGACCCCGTTCCGCATTCCTTCCCGTCGCGACTCCGCCAGCGCCTGACGCGTGGCGGAATCCTTCATTACGCTCTCGAACTCCTCACGGTCCAGCCCCACCGACTCGGCCCACTCGCCGACCTCGTCGGTCGAAAACTCGTCGATTCTCTCGTAAACCACCCGCGCCAACGGCCAGAACTCACCCAGCCTGGCCGCGGCCCCCAAGGCGAGGCCTCCTTCAACGGAGTTCTCGTGCGCTCGGAGAGGATAGGACCGGTAATAGAGCTTCACCTTGCCCGAGAGATTCCCTTCGCTTATCAGCTCGTACAGATCGCTCGCGATGGCATAGCAGAAAGGACAGGTTGTACAGGCATACATCACCAGTGTTACGGGTGCGTCTTCATCGCCGGCGCGCGTCGCCTCGTCGGCATCGATCTCGGCGGGGCTCAAGGTCGGCATCATGCTCTGGGCCCTGCGGCGCATGGCCTGACGGATCTCTTCCCCATCTTTTCCGGCGGCTACTTGACGACACACGTCCGCGGCCAGCCGCGGAACCAGGGAGCACTCCACCTCCGCTTCGATGCAGCCGGCGATGGTGTCGTCACAGCAGTCGTAGGGACGAACCTCGGCTAGCAGCTTCGACGCCAGCTCCGACTTCTCGCCGGAGAGTTCCTTGCAGGTCTCCGGCAAGGCCATGGCCTGTGAAGCACCGAGCGACAACAGGGCGACCAGCGTTACCAACCTCATAATTTCGAACCTCCTTCCGTATGCGGCGCATCAAGCCGCCTCATCACATCAGTATCCGACGAGAACCCCCGGCGGATCATTCAGACCACCTCATTCCTCGCTCGCAACCTCTTTAGCCTTGCAACACCGGAGCGCTACGCATGCCAGGGTCAGGGCTGGAAGCCATGCCGCCGCTTTTCTCCCAACGTCGCGAAGCATTTGAATTAAACCTCCGTCCCCCGTCCCACTACTCGTCGACAGACAGGCAGCAGCGGAACCCGCGGGCGGTAGGCGCCCAATTGCCGGGCACGTAGTCGCATCTATGAAGAGACGGCGAATCGGCACAGTTGAAGGCGCCTCCTCGTACCGTCGTGTCGTCGCCGCCCGAGACATGCTCCCACAAGTTTCCGTTGATATCGAAAACACCCCAGCCGTTGGTGCAACTCTCGAAGGATCCGGTCGGGACCACTCGAAACGCCGCCCCGCAGGGACCACCGTCCTCCGTGGGGGAGGCTTGATTGAAGCAACGCGCGTACGGGCAGACGTCAAGATCAGCGCAATCGGGATGGTCGCAGTTGCAGAAAGCGTCGATACCATTGCAAGCCGTGGGGTCGTATTCGTCTCCGTAGGAGTAGGTGGTATCGTCCGGACCGCGACACGCGATGCGCCACTCCTGTGGCGAGCACAGCCGCTTACCCGCCGCCTCGCAGGCCGCCTCGGCCGCCTCGTTGGACTCCACCTCCCACGGGATCACACCGTCGACGGAAAAAGCCTCCGAGTCATCTGTTCCCTCCCTGCTCTCCGTGGCATCGGGACGAGACGCCTGATAACGATCGATGCAGAAGGCGTTGGCCACCGCGACCATGTCCTCCGGGCACTCGATCGGTGGACCCTCGGAAGCCTCGCAGCGGTTGTTGACGCAGACAAAACCCGAGGCGCAATCCTCGTCCTCGATGCACTCGAGGATGCAGACCCCATCCGGGCCGCATATCTCGCCTTCCGGGCAGTCGGTGTCGTCCATGCAGCGTGCCTCGACACATCCCACCATCCAGGCCGAGGAGAGAAACAAGGCGACGGCCGCTCCCGCTAGAATGAGAACCCATCGATGGTTCATTTAGATACCTCCAGTTCTTCAGGCGACCAGCGCCCGCTCGGCCCGCTTTCTCGGCCGACTATGTACGTAGTTTCGACCAGCTTCAAGGCAGCTCGGAACCCATTATGTCGCATTTGGCCAAGCCGTCAACCCCCTTGAAGGCATATTCGCTCTTGACCTTTTGGCCAATCTGAACATACTGACAAGCAGGCCAGCGATTCTGGAGACTGCCCATGCGACAACCGATGACAAAGACGGAATCTGCTCCCCGCAATAGGCTGGATTTCCGCCAGCAGGCGCGAGTGCTCAAGGCCCTGGCCAACGAGGCGCGGCTCATGATCGTGGATAAGCTCATGGAGGGCGAGTGCAGCGCCGGTGCACTGACCAAGCTTGTGGGTCTCGACGCATCAACGGTCTCCAAGCACCTGGCGGTCCTGCGAAGCCACGGAATAGTCGAGGATCGCCGTGAGGGCAGCACCGTCTACTACCGCCTACTCACCCCCTGCGTGGCCAGCTTCTTCAACTGCGCCAGCGAGGTCATAAACCGGGAGAAGTAGAGCGAGCGGACTCTATCCGACTGAGTCCCGGCTCCGGCTCTAACTCGAGCAATAATGTTCTTGCGCCATCACTTGTCGAGCTTGGCCAAATTGCCACAACGCCCCCAGCAATCATGACTGAAAGAACCAAGCTAGCAATCGTTGTTGCCGTCTTCGCCGGCGCCTGGTTCTTTCCCGCCGAGGATCCACGGGTCATAGGCTCGCTGCAGGAGGCTTTCCGCCTGGTCCGCTGGTACGCTCGAGAGCACGTCATCCTGTGCCTCATCCCGGCGTTCTTCATCGCGGGCGCAATCACCGTCTTCATGAACCAGGAAGCGGTCATGCGCTACCTGGGCCCCTCCGCGCGCAAGATCGTGGCATATCCGGTGGCGGCCGTATCCGGCATCGTGCTCGCCGTTTGCTCCTGCACCGTGCTTCCGCTCTTCGGCAGCATACATAGAAGAGGGGCCGGGCTGGGGCCGGCCTTCGCGTTCCTCTACGCCGGTCCCGCCATCAACATCCTCGCCGTCATTCTAACGGCGCGTGTCCTGGGCCTGGAGCTCGGCATAGCGCGCGCTATAGCGGCCATCGTGTTCGCGGTGCTGATCGGCCTCTCGATGCACCTGGTCTTCCGCAAGGAGGAGCAGGAGCGAGAAGCGGCCGCCGGTCTCGCGGTTCCTGAAGGGCCGGGGGGCGGCCGACCGCTTTGGCAGGACGCCGTGCTCCTCGCCGCAATGATAGGCGTTTTGGTCTTCGCCAACTGGAGCAACCCCGGCGAGGAAGCCGCCGGCGTTTGGGCCGCCATACACTCCGGGCGCTGGGTACTGGCCGGCCTTTTCGGCGCCGTCATCGCGGTGGCGCTCCCGTCCTGGTTCGCAAGGGACGAGATGGGGGGCTGGGTCGACTCGAGCTGGGGCTACGCCAAGCAAATACTTCCCCTGCTGCTGGCGGGAGTCTTCTTCGCCGGTCTGCTGCTAGGCGGTCCCAACTCCAGCGATGCGGGGCTAATCCCGAATACATGGGTCGAGAGGATGGTTGGAGGAAACTCCGTCCAGGCCAACCTCTTCGCCGCGGTCGCGGGCGCTCTGATGTACTTCGCCACACTCACGGAGGTGCCGATCCTCGAAGGGCTCATCGCCTCCGGAATGGGGAAAGGGCCCGCACTTACACTTCTGCTCGCGGGCCCGGCGCTCTCCCTGCCCAACATGCTCGTAATAGCCAGCTTCATAGGGGCGAAGAAGACGGCGGTATACATCGCCTTCGTCGTCCTCTACTCCACCATTGCGGGAATGCTGTACGGAGCGCTTTTCTAGAGTTTTATCGCCAACCGAAAGACAAAAGGAGAGAACGATGAAAGTCACCGTTTACGGACCGGGATGCGTCAACTGCAACAAGACCGTCGAGGTAGTCCAAAAGGTGATCGACAGGCTGGATGCCTCCGCCGAGTTGGAGAAGGTCACGGACCTCAGAGCCATCGTCGAAGCCGGAGTGATGGGCACACCGGCGGTGGCTGTCGACGGCGTAATGAAGGTGTCCGGCCGGGTTCCTCGTGAGCAGGAGATCGAGTCCTGGCTCCAGAAGTAGAGAGCCGTCCTTGGGCGACATCGCGGTAGGGCAACAAAGAGGACGCGGAGCATGAGCCGAAAAAAAAGAAGAAGAGTCGACGCTCGCGTGGCGGGTCCACGCCGAAGGCAGCCGGCTCTAATGACGGTCCGCACTCGTCGCCCCCGAAAGAGGATGGCGGAACCCCCTCGAGCAAAGGCGTTTCATCCAAGGCAAGGAGCATCGTCACAATAGCGCTCTTGGCTTTCGTCGCGCTCAGCGTCGGGGTGCTTATCGCGAAGGAGACGGGCGGCGAAGACACCGAAGCCTCGGAGCAAGAGCCATCCTCCCCCAAGGTCGCTTCCACCTCGACTCGAGCGCCGGATGCCGAGCAACCTAGGGCCGCTTCCGCGGATGAGAGCAAGCTCGTCGTCTCCTATTTGCACGGAAGTGCGCGATGCGGTCCGTGCCGCACCCTGCAGGCTTACGCGACCGAGGCCGTGGAGACTCACTTCGCGAAAGAGCTGGCCGACGGCAGCATGGAGTTTCGCATAGTGAACGTCGCGACGCCGGAGAACCGTCATTTACAGCAACATTACGAAATATATACACAATCCGTGATCGTCTCGGAGATGCAAGACGGCGAGGAGATCCGCTGGAGGAATCTGGATCGGGTCTGGGATCTTCTTCGCGATAGGAACGCATACTTCGATTACATCCGGCGCGAGATAGAGGACTTCGGGAGCGAGCCGTGACGGCGTTTCTTCTGGCCGGGCTCTCGGCTTTTTGGCTGGGGCTGCTCACGTCCATCAGCCCCTGTCCTATGGCCACCAACCTGGCCGCCGTTTCGTACATAGGCGGCCGGGTGGGAGGCGGACGCAGGGGAGCGCTCGTCTCGGGAACGGCTTACGTGGTGGGGCGTGCCCTTGCCTACGCGGCTGTCGGGGCGATTGTGGTGTTGGGGCTGCTCTCCATTCCGGCGGTGGCGAACTTTCTCGGCCAGTACATGAACCTCATCCTGGGGCCCCTGCTCATCGTGGTGGGCATGGTGCTGCTCGACCTCATACGCCTGGGCTTTTCGACCTCTTTGGGCAGTGAGGGCCTCAAGAAGAGGGCCGCCGGCGGAGGGCCGTTCGGAGCGATGTTTCTCGGCGTTCTGTTCGCGCTGTCGTTCTGCCCCGTGTCCGCCGCGCTCTTCTTCGGCAGCCTCGTCCCCCTGGCGGTCGACCACGGCTCGATCTTCGCCCTCCCCATGGTCTACGGCGTGGCCACCGGCATTCCCGTTCTCGTGCTGGCCGTGATCATCGCGCTCGGCGGCAAAGCGCTGGGGACCGCCATCGACAAGCTCTCCGCCTTCGAGTGGTGGGGGCGCAGGATAACCGGGGTCGTCTTCGTCCTCGTCGGAATCTACTACACGGTTCGGTTCGTGTTCTTGGGGTAGCGCTCCGGCAGGGCTCTTACTCATTGCCGGAGGGTTGTCTTGGTAAACTGAGGCTGAAGGGATCATTCAGTCAGTTTTTTGGGGCGCGAAGAATAGTTCCATAAGCTAACATGCCGAAAATTCATCTGACTCTGCTGCTGGTTTGCTTTCTGCATGTAGCCTGGGCGAGCTGGTCGAAGTGGTAGATCACACAAGCGGACCGTAATCGGGAGAGACCCATGACTCGTGTAATGCAGCCTTCGATGCCCATCACCCTTTTGTTTGCCCTCGTGTTTGCTCTTGGGTGCGGCGAGGCCGCGTCGGATGAGCCCCCCAAAGACCCGAACGGGCCCCCTCCGGCCATGGACAGCGTCTCCCAGCTCATGTCGGAGAAAGAGCGCGAGGAGCCGTCCGCGAGCGATTCGGACCTAGCGGAGCTGGTCGGGGACCACACTTCCTTCGGACTGTGGATGTATCATCAGGGAGTGGAAGCCACAGGGGCCGAAGAGAACCTTCTCTTCTCGCCGCTTAGTATTTCCACTGCTTTCGCCATGCTCTGGCCCGGCGCCGTGGATGAAACCGCCGGCGAGATCGCCGATATGCTCCACTTTCGGATGGACCCCGGCTCATTTCATCCGGCGGCAAACCTCCTGGACCGCGAGCTGGCTTCTCGTGGCGAGTACCAGCCCGGTGAAGACGAGGGCGAGGCCCCGATACTGGAGATCGTCAACGATTTATGGGGCCTTGACGAGTACCCTTATGTCCAGGAGTACCTAGATCTTCTGGCCCGCCATTACGGCGCGGGGATGTGGATCGTGGACTTCGTCGGTGCTGCGGAAGCCGCGAGACGGGAGATCAACGAGTACATCGCTTACAAGACCCGCGACCTGATCAAGGAGCTTTTGCCGGAAGGGTCCATTACTCCCCTGACGCGGCTGGTGTTGACCAACGCGATCTACTTCAAGGGTGCCTGGCTCCATCCATTCAATGAAGCGGTGACCAGCGACGCTCCTTTTTCCGCTCTGGATGGAGGCAGCACCGATGTTCCGATGATGTCCGGGACCATTGACAGAGCGTCCTACGCGCGGGTGGACGGCGCCGAGGCGGTCGAGCTTTTCTATGTCGGTGATGATTTGTCCATGGTGCTCATTCTTCCCGATGAAGGCTCTTTCGCTGAGTTCGAGGCAGGGCTGGACGCCGACCGGCTATCGGGCATCATGGACTCCCTCACACCAATGGAGGGCTCCCTCGCCATGCCGCGCTTCGAGTTCGACTCGGAGCTGGACCTTCGTAGAATATTCGAGGGCGAGGGATACTCCTTGCCTTTCAGCCCGGGTGAGGCCGACTTCAGCAGTTTGAGCGAGGTAGCACTCGAGGAGGATCTGCACGTCAGCGGAGCCTTCCACAAGGCCGCCATAATCGTGGACGAAGAGGGGACCGAGGCCGCCGCGGCTACCGCGATCACGGTGGGCGCTACTTCCGCGCCGGCGGACTACTTCAACGTGCGCCTCGATCGCCCCTTCCTTTTCGTGATTCGCGATCGACCCACCGGTACGGTCCTGTTCATGGGCCGCTTGGTCGACGCCGCCGCGGCGCAAGGCTAGCCCTTGCAAGCGAGCATCCGGTGCTCGCGTCATGCTACGGCGCCTCGGCGGGAGATATGCAGTTTCTGGGGGATAGGCCGGGAGAGAGAGTCGACCGGTTGCAGATGACATGGGCCTGCGGTCTTGGTACGACCGAAATGCCGACTAGATCCGCTCCCGCACCATTCGCGTCGAAGAGGCTGATTATTCTTTCAACGAGCTGACCATTTCAAGACTCGAGTGAGTCAATGAACTCCTGAACCTCGGGGGTCTTCGAGGTGATCCTCGTTGACGAGCCGCTTTTGAAGCGAAAGTCGCAATGCGAGCACCCATCAGCGAGTGTCTGAGTTCTCACAAGCCCCCACCCGAAAGCATCGCTCAAAGCCATGTCCGACAAGCAAATGAAAGGCGCCAGTGCTTCGCCCCCGTGTTTCTTCAAAAAATCGATATTGCCGCAGCGCGTGTAATTGATACCAACATCGAAATCCCCACTATTTCCTGCCAGATACTCGAGATCGAAACCACACAGCTCTTCCTTGATTTCGCGCTCACCTCTCTTCTTTAGAATCCTGACAAAAAGGGAATTCCAGAAGAAACTGGTGGCCCCACGCTTCCATGCAGGTATCGCCTCTAGATTCATGCGAAGAGCCTCATGGCACAAAGGCCAGATATCCCGCGGCTCCCATCCGTATCTAATCAGCACCTTATAGGCAGCAAGAAACTGCGTCGTGATGATGAGAAACTTATTGAACATGCGGGCTCGCGCCCCTTTTCCTCGAGGGATCTCGGGAATCAGACTTGCAAACTCTTCGCGTATTTGATGCTTCAGGGTTTCGGTTATGCTCTCACCAAACTCCTTAACGAGGGTCCCCTGCATCAACTGGAGAGTCCTATCTAACGACGCCAGTAGCCGCCCCTCATGCTTGACGTAGTATCCGGAAGATTCAGTGTGGGTCTTAGTCGGAGGCAATTCCAATCCTCATTTCCGCAGAGCAAGCTGGATCGCGTGCCTGCTCGCAATCTCGTCGAATCTTGCAACCGAGGGACCGGCTCGCGCCTTCGGTGTGGAAGCGGGGGCAAAGACGGCATGAGAGACCGCAGATGCCTATGTCGACGTAGCGTGGCTTCATAGGCTGTGCTGCTTGGGTAGCATCAAGCGTCGAGAGCCACAAGAGATCTCGTCCCTCGCCCCGGGATGGCAGCGGCGGCGCAATCGGGATCTACAACTTCGGCACCGAAGTCGAGGTCACGATCGACGATAACGTGCTCGAGAGAAACAGCGCCCATCGACGTGGAGGCGCCATCCTCGTGATGGGTCGTCTCTCTCACTTGGCGCATTTTTCGTTTCGCGAAACTTCGGGTTCGGTGCAGACGATCTAGTCGTGTCTCAAAAGTCGATCGACTAATTGGCAAAGGACGCACGACGTTCTCGCGGAGGAGCGCTACTTTTAGGAGCCTTCCAGCTCCTCCTCGAAGATGCGCCGCACGACCTCCTCGGAGGGCAGCCCCACCACTCTTCGGCCGTTGAAGAAGAAGGTGGGCGTCCCCTTGATATCCAGGTCGATGCCGTCCTGAATGTCGCGCTCTAGATGCTCTTCGGGCCGGTCGGCGGCAAGGCACTCGTCCAAGAGGTCGAGATCACAGCCCGCCCGCTCGGCCAGCTTCCGCAAGTGCGCCTCCTCGAGCGGTTCCCGGCTCCCGAACACCAGGCGGTTCATCTCCCAGAACTTGTCCTGCTCCATCGCGCATATCGTGTAGAGCGACGCTTGGCAGGAATGCTGGCCCGGCCTCGCCGGCACGAGCGGATTACAGGCGTGATCGAGAGGGAAGTAGCGATGCATTATTCGATACTCGCCCTCATATGGCTCCAGAACCCGGGACATATGAGCGCTCGCCCTTTTACAGATCGGGCACTGGTAATCGGTGAACTCGACTATCGTGACGACGGCATCCTCCGGGCCCTTGAAAGGTGCCTCCTCCCGGACCGGGTCCGGCATGCCGTCCACACCGATCTCGATTCGCTCCGGCAGCTCGACCTCACCGTCGCCGACCGGGGTGGGAGTCGGGTACAACAAGAGTGTAGCCGCCGCCACCACCGCGCCGCCCCCGCAAAACGACGCGGTAACGGCGGGTCTTTGCACGAAAAAGCCGAGGTCTCGGCCGAGCGCCTCCAGCGGGTTCATGCGCAGCTTCCAGAGAGAGGTGAATACGGCAACGGCTATCGACGCATTGATGACATAGCCTGCCGTGCACCAGCTACAAACCGCCTCGATGAGATAGTGCGCGATGTAGCCGAGCGCCACCGACGTAACGACCGAGCCCACGGCTGTAACGCTCAGGAGCCCCAAGCCGGCTCCAACATGGGCCTTTCCCCTAAACGAGCGCAGCGTCCAAGCCGCGACGGCGATGATGCCCATGTATGCGAGCAAGCCCCAAAACGATATTGGAACCCCGAAAAGCTCCGAGTACTCACTGCGCGCGACGTCGTCGCAATCAACACCCGCCGCGCCGGCGCCGGGGCAAAAGCTGGCAAAGCTAGGGTCCGCGGCGGCCCAGTGCGTGTAGGTGAGCTGGATCATGACCGCCATGCCGACGGCGGCCAGAACTATGATTGCGATTAGAGGAGCACGGGGGGCCTTACCCGAGGGGCTCGATGAACGATCCTTCCCCGGGAGCCAGGAGAGAGCGGCAAAAAGAACGGAGCAAACCGCTCCGAGCGGCACCTCATGCCCACGAAGCAGCCGCCCCCGCTTTTCGTGCGCCTCCCCGGAACGAGAGCCTTCGCCGTGCGGGAGACCCCCATTCGCGGGAGCTGGTACATCCTTGCCTCCGAGAGCAGGGCACTCGCTGTTTTGTTCCAGCTCTCGGCCGGGATTAGCCAACGTCGGGCCCGAGCCTCTCCTTTTCCGTCCATACATCGTCACGATCCTTATTCTCGCGTTCGAAAATGAGCTTTCCCTTGGCTGCGTCGACGCAATCATAATGTCGCACTTGGCCAAAATGTCAAGCCGTATCGTTTCCTCGAGATCCAAAATTCGATGGATTCGCACCGGTTACGCCTGAAACCGGCGCCTCGACCCTGGGAGAAACATGCCTCGATCCCCACCCCCGCCCACCACTCCCCACGCTCGCCATTCCGCGCTCCCTCGCCCAATACCTGATTCAAACCGGCCTACTTTGCACTCCGGCTCTCTCTCGCCTTCAGATTGAGCCCCAAACGATCGAAGTGCCTCGGGATTCCACCGCCAAGCAACTCGGACGATAGAGGGGATAGCTCAGCCGGCTTGCGGCTTGACACGCGGACTGGCGGCAACATTATCCTGCAACGAGACTGCTGGAATGGAGCCTTGCAATGACTTTTGAACATACGTTTCGAATGCTCGCGTGGATGGGAGCCGTCGCCCTCATCGCGGCTCCGGCGGTGGGATGCATTCACAATGAAGGCCACGATGACAACAACAGCCAGTCGGAGCCGGCCGAGCCCATCTGTGAGGGCAACCTCGAGCAATGCGACGGGGAGTGCGTCGACCTAGCAAGCTGCCTGAGCCACTGCGGGTCTTGCGGAATCCAATGCTTTTCCGGCCAGCAATGCGTGGACGGCAGTTGCATCGGCGTCAGCGCTCTCTCTCCGGAGGAGCTGCACGAGGCGCTGCAAGACAAGGACTTCCTTCTGCTCAACGTGCGCATGCCGCCCGTGGGCATCATCCCCGGTACGGACGGCTCGGTCTGCAACGAAGATCCCGAGGGCCTGGCCGAGAAGATCGGTCCCGATCTCAACAGGCGCGTGGTCGTCTACTGCCGCACCATCCCGAGATCCTTCGAGGCCATACAGAGCCTGCGCGCGAAAGGCTACACCAGCATCTCCTACCTCGACGGCGGCGTCCAGGCCTGGACCGAAGCCGGATACGAGCTGGAATGAGGTGGCCCGCTTCCCATTCACCCTCCTCCGCGTCTCTGCGCCTCCGCGCCAGACCCTGACTTGTATAGCTCGAGATGTGGGTTCTCCTCGATGATGCCGACCCTTGCTCCGTCGAGGCTGACGACTCCTCGGCGTCTCATGGCTCATCCTCGGCGCGAGGCGCGTCCACGACGCCGAGACGCTTTCCTGCCGGAACAGGTGCCCGGAACAGGTGCCAGGCGAGTGGAGGCGGAACAGGTGCCAGGCGAGTGGAGGCGGAACAGGTGCCAGGCGAGTGGAGGCGGGCGCCAACTAGTCCCGGTACGAGTTCCTTTTTTGGGGGGCACATCTAGCCGAATCGCCTCCAGGCCTTCTTCTTCGGACTATTGAAAGGTCTTCGCGTTATCACCGATGCCCCAAAGGACGTCGCAGTAGGGGCCTATTCATCTGACCCGCTTATCATAGGGCCCGGCTCACAGCGCGGATGGTTCCTGTTCAGGTTCCTTCCTGGTCAGGTTCCTGTTGTCGTTCTTCACGCAATCTGGCAGGATGCCATCTTTGGGGAAGTGCTTGAATACGTTTACTCTTAGCTCGCTGTGACCTTCGGGAACTAGACGCGAGGCGAAAGAGGCAATAAGGGGCTGGTTTCGACCCCTAGAATCCAAAGACGGTGGAGACTGCCATGCGGTGGAACAACGTCGCGTCGATTTGCTCGATTCTCTTTTTGCTCGGCCTTTTCGCCTGCTCCTGCGAAGAGGAAGACCTTCACCGGATCGAGTACGGCCCGGTCGTAGCAGTGGAGGCGCGCCTGTCCGACAACGTCATTAGGGCGGGAGGACGAACGACGGTGACCTGCATCCTGCAAGCCGAACCCGGCTTCCAGGTACAGCACCCGGAGACCTACAGGACCTATGTCGAGCCGCTCGAAGGCCTCAGTGTCGAAGGGGTCACCATTGGCGGTATTAGTCCGGGCGAGTACGAGGTGCGATGCGGCATCGAAGAGATCACCGTGGAATACGCGCAAATTCCGGACCACCTGACGGTCGAGACCGAGGACCCTTACCGGCTCGGACTTTATGTGGACCCGGATCAAGCGTTTTATAGAGTCGGCGACGACGTAACCCTCACCGCCCACGTCTACGACATACATGACAACATCATCGAGCGGGCCGCCGAAGACTTGGAGTGGGACGTGCCCGCCGCCGGTCTCACCGATCACGAGGAGGGTACAGGCCTGTACAGCTTCTCGTTCGAGGACGACGGCATCTATGAAGTATCGGTCGCTTTGGGCGAGCCCTACGATATTGCTTCCGAGGTCCGGGTGTTGATTTGCGACAGCGAGCCGCCGTTGCTGGAGCTGACGAGCCCCGATCGCGGCGAGAGCCTCGATGGCGATGTCATAACAGTTACCGGCACCGCGCGCGACGAGGTAAGCGGCCTCGCAAGCCTGACCGTCAACGGCATCGACGTGGATGTGGAGCAGGACGGTTCGTTTTCGATTGATCTCGATCCCGCGCACGGGCTCAACCACATCGCCGCGCTGGCCATGGACGAAGCCGGTCACCGCGCCGAGGCTTTCACCAGCGTGTACCATAGCCCGGTCTGGCTGCCGCTCGAGGAAGACTCGGCCGATGCCAAGGTGCCAGGCGGGCTCGGAGTGCATCTGAGCCAGGAAGTCATCGATTCGGGTCATCGCGACTGCGGCTGGGATGACGGCGGACTCTATCTTTGCGAAGAGTACGAGGACATGGCCACCATGGTGGAGGTCGTGCTCAACAACATTGATTTGAGTGAAATAGCAGCCGGAACGCTGTACGAGTACGGCCCCTACGAACTCTTCGAGCAAAACCTCGGAAGCACACGCATCAATATCCCCGCGGTGTCTCCAATCCTCAACGACAGGCACCGAATCCACGGCAGCTTCGTGCTGCGGGGAGATTACACCATCAGCGTGAACACACTTTCGGTCGAGATCGGCCGCGCGGAGATGGGAGATCCGGGTCAAGGACAGCTTGGCCTGCGGTCGGTCGACGGCGGCCTCGATCTCGTGGCCTACCTCCGGCCCGATGGAGACCAAGACGCCGGACTTACCGTTCATCTGGAGATCCGCATCGACGTCGAGGTCAGTTTGTTCTTCACGCTCGACAAAAGCTACCATGAGGACAACGGGGTGTGGAACCGGGACAAAGACCCCGAGGAAGACGTCACGGCCGACGCCTGCGGCAGCACCGGAGTACTTCAGAGGATCGACACCGCTCTGGACCTCCTAGCGGGATGGGACACCAACTTCCGAGGCTATATCTGCCGGGAAGAGCCCCTGGCGTTCGCCGACCCCTCCGTCTTCACCGGCGCCAAGGCAAAATTCGATCAGGTGCGCATATCCGGGCGTTTGGTATTCGAAACTACCGATGACGGACGAGTCAGGGTCAGGCTGCAGGCCCACGATCACCAGCCGCTTCTCGACTTCCTTGGTCAGGGAATCGAAATAGAAAGCGATGACGACATCATAATCGATCTCAGTGAGGTCGAGTTTTTCGATGGCTATATCACCATAGACCTGGGCGAGGTCAGCATTGGCAACCCAGCGGGCTTGCTGGACCCCATTCTCTCGGAGCTGCTGACATTGCTTCAGGTTTTGGTGGCCGACGCCCTGGAAGACCTGATTGTTTGCGAAGACGCATCGGCGGACGACTGCCCGCTTAGCATCGACAGCTTACTCGAAGAGATCTTCAACAGCCTCGCCCAAAAGGACCAGAGCGTTCTCTGGCCGGCGGTGATGCCCGGCGGGGAAGACATGAGCGTGGTCATCTCTCAGTACTTCTCCGCGGTGAACTTCAGCCACATTGGTGGACGGATTGGTTACGCCAGCTCCATGCAAACCACCCGGGACCTACATCCGAACATCCCTGAGCCCCGTGGTGTGCTCCTTCGAGGCGATTGCGCGGGCAGTGGAACGCTCGCGGCTCTACCCACCGACCGCCGCATGGCGGCCGGGTTCGACCTCGACCTCGTGAACCATGCGTTGCTGGTGGGCTGGTACAACGGCGGGCTGAGCGGCGAGATCGAGCCCGACGACCTGGAAGGCATAATCGATTCGTTGTGGATGGAGATACGCCCGCTCCTGCCGCCCATCATGACGGCCTGCACCGGAGATCCAGAGCAGCTAGAGCTGCAGCTCGGCGCCGCCCAGCTACTGCTCAGCATGCGGATAGCCGGCTCCCAGGTAGAGGCCACCGTCTACAGCGACCTCGCCTTCAAGGTCGAGCCCGATGAAGACACCGGGCGGCTGCATCTCATGGTAAGCGAGGAGCCGCTCCTAAACGAGCTCGAGATCCTGGCGACCTTGGGCGACCTGGAGACACATAAGGAAGACCTCAAGGATCTCATAGCCCAGGAGCTAATGCCCGATCTCCTTGCCCGTTTCGGCCAAGAGGTGCTGGCCGGCATCCCGGTGCCTACCATCAACCTCACCAATGCGGCTCTGCCCGGCCTGGACCTTGGCATGGACATAGAGATTGAGTTCCCGGTGACGGAGGCCTCGCACGAAGACGCGGTAATCGTCGTCATTTCCGACTAGGGTTGCGGCAGAGATAATCGAGTAAGCAGGCGGTCGTCGGTGTCTCGGCGTACTGAGAATCACCCGCTGCCGCGAACGCAACGAACACGGGTGTTGAAGTCCTTGCCCGTGCGGATTGCGGTGCCGTAATCGAAAGTCACGAACCAAGCGGCGCCGACATCGCCCTCGTACGACGAGGAGGACCAGTAAGTGCCGTTGGAGTCGAAGCCTCCTATGGCTCGACGGTTCTCGTAAAGCAGATCCATGAGTTCGTTCTTGGCGGGGAGAAACCAGTCCGAGTGGCCATGCGCATCGAGCTCCCAGCATGCTTTTGCCGCTTTGTACGGCGCCCCCGCATCATCCAGATCCGCCAAAATGCTCGTGTTGGTCCAGCCGTCGTCCTCATCGAAAACTCCGGTGTCGGTGTAATCGGTGCCGCCGTTGTTCCAGGTAAACCGCCAGCCCAGATCGGCCGGCGTGGTGAAGTAGTCGTATCCCGCGTAGTTTCCGGCGTGGATAGTCCCATCGGAGCACATAGTGCCCGGCTCGGCGCACTCACAAACGCCTTCGACGCACACATTCGGACTCTCGCATTCATCACCCTCCAGGCACGGACCACCGAGTTCACCGGGCTCGCCTTCGGCCACGCACTCACCACCGCTGCAGTACAGAGGACCTTCGCATGTTCCATCCGCATAACAGGGCTGACCGGCACCGCCTTCGTCCAAGGGCCGCTCCACACAGACCTCGTACGCGCAGATTAGAGGATGATCGCAGGCATGGTTGGGGTAGCACGCCTCTCCGAGCCGTCCCCGCTCGATCTCGTCGTCCTCGACGATGCATTCTCCGTCGATGCAGACCAGGAGTCCATCACACGTATCGTCCGCATGGCATGCCTGACCCAGCCCGCCCTTCCTCACATCATCCTCTTCGACCGGTCCGCATCCAATAGCCATCACCAGAGCAGCGGCTCCCGTCAAAGCCAGACTTCTTACCTTCATTTCCGACCTCCTAGCCGGCGTCCAAGCAAGCGCCGAGTGCATGCCGGAACAGGACTGTGAAAATAGGATCCTGCCTTACCCAGGAGTGGGCTTCAACCCCAGCTCTTCCCGGCATCAAAGTCAACGTCTTGCCCATCGCCTCCGTTCGCGACAAAATGAACCGCAGCCGATTCACGGGCTCTACAATGACCCTGGCAGAAACTGTATTTACGAGGCAAACTCGACCGTCACCCTGTTTTCACCGCTCGTCTCGGCGGCAGCACCCGCCGTGCCCCTTCCGCCGCGTGGGTCCGCGCTTGCATGAGGGCCCCAAATGCTCGAGCGCAGGTGCTCTTGGCAAGGTTGCAGCCCAAACGGATGACTTGGCTCGCCGAACCGCTGGCTTTCGACGTCTCCTACTTATTGACTTTAGAAACGACGACCCCCTGAATCAGCATCGAACCGAGCTTTACCCTTTCCTTCAAGCCATTGCTCGCTCGAGAGGATCCGCCGCACAGTGGGTTTCCGTTGCAGCCGGAAAGCAGGATCGGCCCCACCACCCATTCCAAGTCGACCTCGCCTCATCGAAACGCAGCCTCTTGCTTGAATACATCTCCGGATTCGATCCCACCAGCATCATCTTCAACGAATGCGTAACTCCCCATCTAAAACAGGACATTTCTTCTGTAGCTCCAAGCGTACGCATTTTCGATTTGGGCACGCGCTTGTCTCGATCGGACTGGCTGAGTCTTTTCGATATGGGAACGTCACCTTGGCACATTCCATACGACCAATCAGTCCAACCCGACTACGATATTGAACAACTGATTCCAGGACCACCGGATATACGCCATTTCGTCCCCGTTATTGCTCCACCGTACTGTGCTTATAACAAGTCCCCCGCGCGAAACCCTTTTTTCAGCGATATAGATGTATCAACCGTCGAGCACACACTGGGCTGCACTTTTTGCGTTCATGAGCACATTCCCGAACTAGAGTCGCCACCACCGGCATCTTGTATAGATGCGCTGCTCCGGCAAATAACAAGCTATGACTCCACAATCCCGGATGATGCTCGCTCAAATCGCTTCATGCTGCTCTCCGGCTACTTGTTTAGCTATTTCGACAAGTTTCTGGAGCGCTTTGCCGCGTTGAATCTTCGAGAGTCTCATCTCTACCTGACATGCCGTATCGATGAGTTTCTTGCCGCAGCCGATACACTTCGGCAGTGGCTTCCCGTGCTCTCGAAGCAAGGGCATTCTCTTCATTTTTGGCAGATGGGCCTGGAAAACTTCTCGCCCGATGAAAACTTGCGTTTCAACAAGGGCATCACGCCCGACCAAATCGAAGCCGCGGCGTTACAGATAGATGATTTGGAGACAAGGTGGCCCTCAAGCTTCTTCTTCCGTATCCACGGAGGGTTTGGGACCATCATATTCACTCCCTGGACCAGACTCGAGGATCTGCGACGTAATGTCGACGGCGCACGACGTTTTGCGCCGGAATGCATGCTCACCTCCCGGCTACAACTACGAGAAGGCACTCCGTTACACCTTTTGGCCGAAAAAGACGGTTTGATTTACGATGAGAGCAGCCTGGAGAGTGTGCCTGCATGGACTACATGCCTGATTTCGTTCGAGGAATCCGAAAGCTTCTGGCGCTTTCAAGACCAAGACGTGGAGTTGGTTTATCTTTTGCTCATGTTGCTCATGCCGAGGGACGACGCCAGTGAACAGGCAAGCATAATTGAGGAGAAGCGAAAAGAACTCCTTCCAAGTTCTTGCTGGCCTAAAACAATAGGCGACCAGAAGTTGGAACACTTCGATGCAGTGCTCACGGCCGCCGAAGCGCACACGACCGGAATGACTCTACGCAGCCTGTTTCATGGGTATCTGCGGGAGTGCCGTTCCCGCCGGCTAGACAGCTGCGCGCAAGAAGAAAAGAATTCCCCTAACGGCGAGTTTTCGTTGCTGTTCCTAGCGTTCTGCGTGGAGGAGGCTTCAGAGGCTTCATTCTTCGTATTCGAGCACAAGAACGAGAGAAGATTTTATCGGAAAGCCGGCAATCTCGCACTAAGCCATAAGGGAACGAGCATTAGCACTCTCCAGGCCCAATTCGCCGGGATTCTAGCTGATGCCATGAAGCAACTTTGCGATATGCCACTATCCCGAGAAGCCATTCCCAAATGGGAAAAGGCCGTTACGGAAAAGATCAGGACCAGCAATCTTTGCAACAAAATTGAATGGCGATTAGAAGAGTACAGAATGTTCTGACTCGAGGCGCCACTTGCCTCGCTCACGATCTCGAGAGCATGGGCAGGATCTCGTAAGTCCCACTGCAAGGCTCGCCGTCGATATCCAGGTAGCCATGGAAGGGCAAATCGATGGTCTTCTCGTCTTCGCCAAATATTCATGCCGCCATCAGCCCGCTCACCGCGGACTCGAGCCCATCCACCGAAAGCTCATACATAGGGAAGATCCGTCCGATCAATCCGATGGTGCGGGTATAAGACCACATGCGGTGCGAAAGAGGATTGAGCCACGCACTGCTCGGAAAAGTCTCGGCGAGAAACTGAAGGTGTTCAATGCTGGCTTTTCCACTTCTTTCGCTCAAGTAGATGGAACCGTCCCGCCCCAACAGCTCATAGGGCGCCATGCTCGCATCTCCAACCAGTATCAGCCGGGTTTCCGGATCCATTCGGGAGAACTCGATGACCGGTTTCGGCTTGCTTCGCCGCATCGGATCCTCCCAAACCGTGCCGTATACGGTATTGTGAAAAAAGTAGGTCTTTAGATCCTTGAACTGGGATCGCGCATAATTGAACAGAGTTTGAACGACAGGGATGTGCGGGTCCATGGAATACCCGCCGTTATCTATTAGAAGTATTATCTTGAGCCGGTCCCGCAGGCTGCGCTCGAAAACTATCTCGATCTCACCGGCGTTCTTCATTGTCCGGTAAATGCTCTCTTCGACGTTGACCTTATCCTTGGGACCGTCGGGGACCATGTTTCGGAGTCGTTTGAGGGCTTCCGTCATGGATGACGGAGTGAGAGGCCCGCTTCGGGAGTAGTCCTTGTACCTGCGCTCGTTCGCGATCTTGACCGCGGACCTGTTCCGGGACTCGCCGCCAATCCGCATTCCGCCGGGATGGTAGCCCGAATGTCCCACAGGCGAGGTGCCCCCGGTGCCTATCCATTTGTTCCCGCCGTGGTGCCGTCCCGTCTGCTCCTCCAACCGCTTCTTGAAATAGTCTATCAGCTCATCGGGCGACAGCTTGGAAAGCTCTTTTTCGTTCGCGCCGAGGGCCCTGGCAACGGCACCAGGATCGGCAAGCCACTGTTCGAGCAAGCTTCTCGCCATTTCATCGACCTCGAAGCCCTCATCATCCGGCAGCTCGGCCCCTTCGAAGAAATGAGCGAAGATACGATCGAAAAGATCGAAATGCCGCTCGCTCTTTATAAGGATCGACCGAGAGGCGACATAAAACTCGGAAAGGGACAAAACCAGGCTCTGTTCGAGTGCTTTTTGCAACAGCAGGAACGATGTAGGTGTCACTGGGATACCGGCATCCCGTAGCTTGTAGAAAAAGTCTATGAACATGGGTAGCGCCGACGTGTCTGGCTCAAAACAGGCGCTTGCGTCCCTGTCCGAAGTAGCCCGCGCCCGCCATATAATCCTGGCTCTTTTTGAACAAAACCCCTAGGTATGGAATGTCCCCTTTTGCCAGCTGCTTGGGGTTGAAGTCCGGATCCGCGGAGAGCGCCCGGATCCAGTTGATCAGCTCCCGAGTGGCCGGCTTCTTCTCCACCTCATCGATTTCCCTCAGCCTGTAAAAGGCTTCTATCGCCGCCTCCATCATGTTCGCGTGCAGATCGGGGAAATGAACGCGGATGATCTTTCGCATCATCTTGGGATCGGGAAAAGCGATGTGGTGAAAATTGCACCGCCCGAGGAAGGGATCGGACAAGTCTTTCTTGGCGTTCGATGTTATTATTATCACCGGTCTGTGTCGGGCCTGTATAGTCTCATCTATCTCGATGATATCGAACTCCATCTGGTCGAGCACATCGAGCATGTCATCCTGAAAATCAGTGTCTGCCTTGTCTATTTCATCGATTAGCAGAACGGTTCGCCGGTCCGCCGTGAACGCCTGGCCGATCTTTCCCATTCTGATGTAATTCTCTATTTTGGAGACATCTCGCGAGGAATCTCCAAACCTGCTGTCGTTCAGACGAGTCAACGTATCGTATTGATATAAAGCCTCGACCAGCTTCATGCTCGATTTGACGTTCAGCACAATCAACGGCATGTTCAAGCTTTCCGCGATCGCGTGCGCGAGCATGGTCTTTCCGGTACCCGGCTCCCCCTTGAGAAGAAGCGGCATTTCGAGAGCCATTGAAATGTTGACGACTCTCGCAAGCTCATCATCGAGCACGTGCTTCTTCGAGCCGGTGAATCGTTCCGTGCTTTCTTTTTCGAGCATATCCATCACTTGGATTATCTAGGTGGTCACACAAATAACTGCTTCACAACGCGCTAGGACATCAAGGGTAGCGATTGGTGGGTCCCTTGCCGCAATCCGCGGTTTGCTGGAACTCTGAATGGTTGCATACATATCGCGAACTTGCCTGGATGTGAATAGCCGTCCAAGCTGAAGAACGACGTCTACCTCCAAGCCCCAACAGTCCACCATGGGAGACCTACCGGCGTAATTCCGCCAAAGACGACACTCGCCGGGCCCTAAACGACACAAGGGAACGCGGTGAGTAGGCACGGTCATTCATCCTGGTATACTCCTCATATGACTGTGCCAGTTTGCGCGCCTCTCCGCCCCCAAGGCAAGGAATCCGCACGCGAAGGTCATGACTTCACGCTGGCCAGGACCGGCAGAAAAGACCGCGGGAGCACCGCAAAGGGTTGTGGGAGCAAGCTGCCGTGGTACGGTGCGGTAGTTGGGTACCACCAACGCCTGCTTGAGTGTCCTACCCTCGAACAACGGAGGCGAAAGTCGTTCCGTGAAGGATAAGAAGATGGAAAAGACGTCGTTGACACCGTTACCTCGGTTTGTATCATCGATTACCGCCGCAGGGGCTTTGTTGATAATTCTAGGCTTCGCTTCTTGCGGACCGGAAGATGACTGGTCCGACATCGTAGACGAGGAGCACTTCGGAAACGAGGCGTGCGATAACCTGGATAGGGGGCAGTGTCTATTTCCGTTCCCAACGAACTTTTTCCGTTCGGAATCCGGTGATGAAGCCGAGCTGCTTTTCTCTGAACACGCTCTGCCATCGCGCTCCGAAGTTCCTCCAGACGGGGAGGGGTATCGGCGAGCAGACGGCTTCTCCGCCATCACTCCTATCTACTTCACCCTGGAGGATGCAACCCTGGAAGGGGCACCACCGTGGAACGATGTAGACGCCTCGTTGGACGTCTCCAGCGCAACACTGATAATCGATGCGGAGACCGGCGAATTCAAACCACACTGGGCGGAGATCGACGTCTTCAGCATGAGAGGAGATGAGCCGACTCCAGTGATAGCTCTTAGGTTGCCCCTCCGACTGGACTTCGGCAAACGCTACATCGTGGCCGTAACAGGCCTCCAGGACGAAGACGGCAGCGTCGTCCAGGCCGCCCCCGGCTTCGCACCGTTGCGGGACAGGGAACCCAGCCGCCTAAGACGAGTCGGGGAGCGTAGAGAACACTTTGAAAAGAATATCTTTCCAGTTCTAGAAGACGCTGGAATCAACCGGCAGGATCTTCAGCTTGCATGGGATTTCACAACTCGCACCGAAGACAACGCCAACAGCCTACTTCTTCAAATACGCGACAAGGTCTTCGAAGAGATCGGTGAGCAAGGGCCTGATTACGAAATCGACGAAATCGAGGAGAGCCCGAATGACGAAATAGCCCGCCTCATTCGTGGGCGAGCCATGGTGCCCAGCTTCTTGACGGGTCAGCCCGGCGAAATACAAAAGCTGCGTCTCGACACGAACGGTGTGCCTATCGCCGAGGGCTATGAGAAGGTTGAGTTCGAGTTGCAAATCCCTTTGAGTGTATGGGAAGGCGACCGCCCGGCTCACGTAGTGCAATACGGACACGGCCTGCTGGGCCAAAAAAGTCAAGCACGAGGCTCATGGCTCCGGCGACAGGCAAACGAGCAAGGGTTTCTCATTCTTGGCGTGGACATGCAGGGGATGACATGCCAGCCGTGCGAAGGAGATGTCGACGGTGACCTGCGAATCTGGCTCGACATCCTGCTCAAAGACCTTTCCAGCCTTCCGTACATCGCGGACAAGATTCATCAGGGGCTGGTCAATCACCTGGCCGTCGTCCGGATGATTAAAGGGCAAACGTTTTTGGCCGATGAGCGTATCACGCGTGAAGACGGCTCCGCTTACTATGATCCCGAGCGCATCCACTACTACGGCATTTCCCAAGGCGGAACGATGGGCAGCGTAATGATGTCCATTCAAAAGGATATCAACCGCGGTGTACTCGGCGTTCCTGGAGCCGGATTTGCTTTTTTGCTGACACGAGCAACGCTTTTCGTGGAAGCGATGGGCCTGCCGGTCATTCTCCAATACGCCGACGACATGCGTGATTTCGTAGCGACAATGGGGCTTGTGCAGGTTGCAATGGATCCGGTCGACGCTATCAACTACTTGCACCGGATCACGGAGAACACCTTCGACAATACTCCATCACATCGCGTGTTGCTCCATGTGGCTCGCGAGGATGCACAGGTGCACAACCAGGTCTCGGACCTGGTGGCACGGGCTTCTGACGCCACCTTACTCTCACCGGTGGTACGTCCGGTTTGGGGGCTCGAGACATCACCGGGGCCGTTGGAGGTCAACGCCATGGTCGAGTACGACTTCGGCCTGCCGCAATACCCCAACGATCTGGTGCCCATGGACCTCGACTTCTCCCACGGTTGCTTACGGCGCCTTCCGGAGGTCCAGCTACAGATAGACCATTTCTTCCAGACCGGTGAGGTGAAGGACTTCTGCGACTGGCATGACAACGGCTGTTTCGTCCCCAAAGAGTGGTACATGGACAATTGTAGGCCCAGCGACTGGGAAGGCGACTGGTGGGAAAACGACTAGATGTAACGCAGACCCCGACTCGCTGATGATAACCACCGACTCGACCGTGCTGGGACCCATTCAAGTATCGGATGGCTCGATACGTTGCTACGACGTCCCTTAAGTGAACTGGTAACGGGTTTGGGGTCGTGGTATGCCCTGCGGGGCTCGAGAGGATCCTCGGGCACGACACTCGAACCGGGACGTCCCATGCTTGTATTCTCACGCATCTTCCTCCCGCTCCTCGCTGCTCTCTTCATCCATGGTGCCGCGGCTAGCCCGTTCCCGAAGGCTTCAGACGAGCCCGAGCGCGATGCGCGCGGTGAGAAGTGGGATCTGACCGCGCAGGCTCGCTTTCGGACCACGGGTCAGACCGATTTCATCCTCGACCGCCTGGGTACGACTAGCGGTCAGGGGCTCTGGCACGAGACGCGCCTGCGCCTCGGAGGCCGGCTGCAAATCTCCGAGGCCGTCTCCATCACCGCCCAGATGGACGCCTTGAGCGGTCTGGCAGCCGGCGACACGACGCCGGTCGGCACCGCACGTGGAGACGACACCCTCGCCTATCCTCTAGATCGACGTTTCGGGGGCGGGGCCATCCTTCCTAGGATGCTCTACGCGACCATCCGCTTGCCTGTGGGGCAGATGCAGATCGGCCAGCAAAGCTTCTCCTGGGGCCTTGGAATGCTTGCCAATGATGGTCAGGGCGAGCCGGACTTCGGCGATCATCGAGGCGGCAGCCTAGTCCATAGGGCCCTCTTCGCCACCCAGCCCTTCGCTCCGAGAGGGAGCGGCGGCGATACCCCGCGGAATCTGACGGTCTTCCTCGCCCTCGACCACGTCTTCCAGGACCCAAACGCGGACTTTCTCCTCGGCGACCGCGCATACCAGACTGTCCTCGGGGTACGAGGCGGCGACGCGCGCATGCAGTTTGGGGCCTACCAAGGTCTTCGGCTTCAGGAAGATCGGTCGGACCCGGCGATGCCCGAACGAGCCACCGGGATCCTCGCTGCCACCACCAATGCCTTCGGCAGCCTCCCGATTCTAACCGTCGGTGAAGCAGGCGAAGTCCGGGTGGAGGGCGAAGGAGCCCTCATCCTTGGAAAGACGGACCGCCCTTACCTCGAAGAAACCCATGAGGCGGGGGCGGCCATTCGGGCCTTGGGCGGCATCCTTCGGCTGCGCTACGACGATGAGGCCCGGCGCACGAGCGTCAGCCTGGAGACCGGTTTGGCTTCCGGCGACAACGATCCCCGAGACGCGACGGTTCGCGACTTCTCCTTCCACCCGAACTACAAGGTGGGCCTGTTGCTCTTCGATCAATACCTCGCCCGCCTCTCGGCTCGATCCATCGACCGGGTCGTCAGCCCCGAGCTCCTCGCGGAGCCGCCACCCTCCACGCGATTTCTGGCCACCCAGGGCGCGGTGACAGGCACGGTCTACTTCAACCCCGTGGCCCGATGGCGGCCCACCGAGGTGTTGGAGCTGCGAGCAGGCTATCTTTTCGCCATGAGCGCCGGGGACCTGGTGGATGCTTACGAAACGGCGAATAACGGCGGATACAACGCGAGCTACGGCGGCGGCACCGGATCCAACATCCTCGGCCACGAGGTCAACCTGGCAGCCCGCGTTCGTCTCCCGCTGCCGGCGCAGGTCGTCCTGCGCTTCGGGGCCGACGGCGGCGTGCTCTTTCCGGGCAAGGCCTTCTCCGGTCTCGGCGGCTCTCGTCCCGATCCCGTCTACGGCGGCAGGCTCCTCGCGGACCTAGCCTATTGAACCTCGACTCCTGTGCTCTCAACGGGCGCGCTGGAGAGAACAATGAAACTTCGCGTACTTCCCTCCCCTTTTCTCGTCGCAGGATTGGTCCTGACGAGCTGCTTCGTGGCCGGTGAGCGCTCCGAAGGTCTCGCTACCACCGAGCGCACCGGCGGCCCGCGGGTGATTTGGGATATCGAGGAGCGGCCCCTTCCTCGGATCCCCCTCCCCAACGATGCGGCCACGCGTCTCGATCCGACCTCTCCCACTGGACGCCGACTCAACATCAGTCTGGAAGCGGCGACCACCGAGCACGAGCGTGAAACGCGGCGGCAGTTCAACAAGCTCGACGGTTTCTCCACATACGGCGGGATCAATGTCTCCTTCGATCGCCTTCTCGATCTCGAGAACATCGATCGGCGGCATAACGAGAATGACGATTTCCGGGACGACGCAGTTTTTCTCTTGAACGTCGATCCGTCCTGTGAGCGATTCGGCGAGGAGATCGCTCTCGACTTCGGACGCGGTCGTTTCCCCGTCATCATCAACAGGAATACTAGGCGCATCGTCGATCCCGAAGCCCCCGACGGCTACCGGTTGGACGAGTCGCGAAACGTAATGTTCCCCTTCGATCCCGACGGCCTCAACAACAATATCTTTTTCGCCGAGCACAACGAGAACCTGCATGAAGACGTGTTCGATCCCGAGGTAGATATTCCAGGCGACGACAGAATCATCGCCAACTTCCTCGATCCCCATGCCTGTGACGCCTTCGATCGCGGCACCCGAGAACATTCCATCTGCGTCGCGGACAACCTGCTGACCTGGTACGACCGAGCCGACAATACCCTCATTCTGCGAAACCTCTGGCCGATGGAACAACGCTGCACCCATGCCGTGGTGCTCACCAAACGCATCGTCGACCTGGATGGAAAGCCCGTGGAATCCCCGTTTGACGGCATCAATCCTCGGGATCAGACCGAGGCCCTCCGACCCATCGAGACGCTTCTGCCTCGTTATGACCTCACTCTCGAGGACGTGGCCTTCGCCTGGACCTTCACAACAGGCTCCATGACCGAGGATCTCGAAACGATTCGTCGGGGTCTTTATGGGCATGGGCCCTTCGCCCGCCTCGCTGAGCAGTTTCCCCCGGAGAGCTTCACTCTGCTGCCCGTTTCCGGATCGGCCGAAGGGGCCGGCGGCGTCTTCGCGCCGGGGGGATGTGCAGGCGCCGCGCTCACGGGGCTTTGGCGAGAGCGGGGTGAGTGGCGGACGAACCGCTGCTCCATCGAGGCCGACAAAGCCTCGATTGGAGGTCTTGTCTATGGTTACTTCGACGCCCCCAACTTCCTCGCGGACAAGACGGGGAAGGCGACGGAGACCTATCCGCTGGATCATGTAGGCGCCTGGGATCTAGACCACCCGGAGAAGCCGTATGGAACAACACGGGTCACGTTTTGGTGCGCGCTCCCCCTCGAGCTGGATACCTCGTGCTCGCCAGGCAACCCCGAGGGCAAGCCGTTTTGCAAGCCCTTCCCCACGATCTTGTACGGCCATGGATACGGAGGCGCGCGGGCGGAGGTGACCCTCCACTTCGGACGGCATACGGCCATGGGCTATGCCATCTGCGGGAATGACTCTTTCGGCCACGGGCTAAACGCGGCGAAGATCCTCCCGGCGGAAGGCGTGGCGACTGCGGCGAATCAATACGGGCTGCGTGGCTTCATCGACATGCTCTACAAAGGCCGAGCTCGAGACCTGAACAACGATCTCCTTCAGATCCCCGACTCGGGTGGGGATCAGTGGTCCGGCCACATCGTCCACACCCGGGACGTGGTGCGTCAGTCGGTGGTCGAGTACATGCAATTCGTTAGAATTCTTCGTTCGTTCGACGGAGAGCTCCAAAGCACCGATGGCGACATATTGGGCGATTTCGATGGCGACGGCCGCGTGGATATCGGCGGGTCGCGCAACACGGTAGCCATGTGGGGCATCTCCTTGGGCGGCATTCTCGGCGGAGTCCTCGGAGGCGCCGAGCCAGGTCTCGACGCCGTCTCACCCAACGCCGCCGCCGGCGGGCTTACCGACGTGAGCGTGCGTTCCCGGCAAGCGGGGGTGCCCGAGTTCGTGCACCTCATCTCGACCGGCCCGGTGGTGATTGGCCGCCTCCCCACCGACGGTCACCAGAACCCACGAGAAGGTGATCTTCGGCTGCAGTTCTACGCCTCGGACTATGCGGCACCGACCTTGGCTCAGGTCGAGTTCGCGCGGGTCGCGGGGATCGAGGCGGGCGACCGGGTCATCCTAGAGAACCTCGACAACGGCGAGACCTACGAGACGCGGGTCAACGAACGTGGATGGTTCCGCGCCTCGGTCGCCGCCGACGCAATCGATCCCATCGTGCGCCGCCCGCTTCTCGGGTTGTTGGAGGACGACCAGGTCGGACCGGTGTCCTATGAGAACACGCCCGACCTCGGAAGCCGTCTCGAGGTGCGTTTCTACGATCCGGCGACCGAGGAGCTGAAGGCGACGGTGAATACCTTCGGTGAGGACGTGACCTTCCAGGGGACCCGCTACCCAGAGGGCGCGCCCCTCGTGGCCCTTCAGCCTGGGCTTGGTTATCGGCGGAACACACCCGACTACCGGCGCTTCTTGTCCATCGCCCAGCACGCCATCGCGACGGCGGACCCCGCGGTTTGGGCGGCGCATTACCGCGAGCACCCCCTCGACGTCTCCGATTACGATCCTCATTGGTATCCGGAGCGTCAGACCCGGGTGCTCGTGATGCCGACGGCGGGCGACATGGTCGTGCCGGTGAGTACCGGGATTGCTCAAGCCCGAGCAGCCGGCTTTCTTGGCTCTTGGCGTCGCGACGAGTCTCTGCCGGCTGAGTATGGCTGGCGGGAGATCTTCATGCCCGATCCGCGTTACGGGAAGTCCATCGACCAGATGCTGATCGACAATTACGTCACCGAGGGGATCGATCGCTTTACCCGGTTCACGGATCGTCCTCCCGAGCCCTACGTCGAGTACGGCGATCACGATCGATTCCCTCATGTCCTCTTCGATGCCGACAACCACAGCGATGGTACGGCGCGCTTCTCGTGTGGCGACAGTGATTGGAGCGCCCGAATCAACGAGACGCTCTGCCGGCCGGAGGACCAAGGCGAGGAGATCTTCTTCGCTGTCCCGCACACGAAGCCCGGTCATGAGCTGCGTCAAAATCTGCCTCGGGAGGACGGCACCCATGACGCATTTCGCATTCCCGTGCTCAGGCCCGGCGGACAGCACGGCATCTACAACTCCCAATCGTTCCGAGAGTTCGACCATGACGCCTTCATGGTGAACTTCACGATTCGCTTCCTCGGCACCCGCGGCCGCGAGGTCTCCCATGTCCCGGGCTGCGATTGCAGCGCGAGCCGGATCCCCGAATTCATGATCGACGGCGAGCATCGCGGCGTAGCGTTCACGCCGGACCAAGAGGGAGAGGAGCGCTATTGCACCACGGATCTCGAGCGGGACCACCGGCTCAAGGTCTGCGATCCCGCCTGCGCCGAAGCATGGGGCATTCGTACGCCGGCCAAGGCGGTCTGCAATACGCAGTGATTCCGGCCTTGGAACTCTAGTCAGCGAGGCATCGCACTGCCACCAATGAGAAGGCTGGCCGGCATTTGCCGGCGGAGAACCGAACATTCTCGATACCCCGTGCGAGATCGAGGAGTCCGATATCTGAAGCTGCGCCGCATCGTCATCGAGAACCTTGCCCACTAAGCCTCAGCAAGGCCTAATCCTTAGTGCCGCCGGCCGGCTCAATCGACGTCAGCAACGCGCCCTCGCCTACCTAGGCACTGGTCGACGTCCGTGGTCAACTAGGCTATTCGTTTCCAAGTCACGACTTCTTTGCCTGGTCCCGAGCTTGTGGAGAACACAATGGACATACGGACACTACCGGCATGCCTGATCATGACGACACTCCTCTTGGGCTGTTCGGAAGAGGAGAAGATCGACTTTGGACACGGCAGCCCTCGCCCGGAGTGCCGATTCAGTGTCGAGCCGGGGCGAACCGCATACTACGAGGAGCCAGTAGTAGTCGGGGAAGGCTGGAGTCAGCCCGTCATGGTGGCGGCGCCGGTGACCGACGCATGCCCAAATGACGCAGTCCAGATCAGCCGCGACGGCGGGACGCTCTATTTTTATTGGTCGCCCACCGTGGGCGGATCCCACGAAGAGCTACTCCACGCCCATACCGGCACGTACCGGGCCGAGAGGGTGAACAACGATCCAGGCACCTTCGAAGAGCCGACCTACTTCGAGCTTCAAAAAGGGGTGGAAGGTGCCTCTGTCGACGGTAAGCCGAGCTTCAGCCCCGAAGGAGACCTCGTCTACTTCCATTCGACGCGCGCCGACAACCTCGGTTATCAGGCAACACCGCCCACGGATGACTATCTAGACATCTACGTGGCCACCATCTCGAACGGAGAGCCCGGCCCAGCGACCAACCTCGGCGAACCGGTCAACTCGGTCTATCTCGACGGCGAGCACGAACTCCATCCCGATGGAGAGCGTCTCTTTTTGGCTTCGGACCGCCCAGGAGGATTGGGTGACGTGGATATATGGGTATCGAACCGGACGGGCGACGAGTGGAGCGATCCGCTCAATCTCGGCGAGCCGATCAACTCGGAGCACTCGGAGGCTCAGCCGGGGTTCGCGGCGGACTATCCGGACACGATGTACTTCGTATCGAATCGAGATGGCCCCTCGAGCATCTATCGTTCCACATACGACGGCCAGGCGTGGAGCGAGCCCGAGATGGTGATCACAGGCTACGTCGGAGAGCCGTCACTGGTTGGAGACGGGAGCATCATGTACTTCGTGCATGTGCTGGTGAATGACGAAGGCGTGTACGGCTCCAACATCTGGTACGTGGAGCGACAAGACTAAAGCTCGGCGCCGACTCTACGCTACTACCAGTCGAACCACTCGATAGTGGATGCGTGCTCCTCATAGACCGAAGCGGGCAACAGTTCGCGAGGGTTCGAACCATCGGCATCCATGAGCATCAGACGAACCTTGGATCCGATCAGCTCACCCTGTCTCGGCGCACAGCCCGGCGGCCGACCACATGAAATACGTCGTTTTGGGCTTGTTCACTGGTAAGCCGGGATCCGCTTCGATCCACGATCGACTACCCATCCACGCAGATCTCATCCAACCCATTCGCCGCACTCCGACAATGGTGATGCCCCGAACAGGTCCCGTCCTCCGAGCACGGCTCGTAGCACCTGAACACATCATCCCCGGCGTTCGAGCATATCAGACCGTCCTGGCAAAGAATGTTGCATAGCTGCCCCTTTGCTGGACGCACGGCCTGATCGGCGCAGGTTCGCGCGGTCGGATAGCAGTAGTAGCCTCCATAGGCCAGCTCTCCATCGGCGGTCACACAGTACTCCTGGGGATACTCGTCGTGAAACTCGAACGACTCGCACCCATACTGGACCCCGAGCCCGCAGACGCCGTTCTGGCAAGGCACGACCATACCTTCGCATGAGTAGCCGTTTGGGCACGGCACTCGACCGTCGGGGTCGCACTCCGGAGCACAAAACCCCGACGTGACGAGATCGTAGACACAAATCTCGTCGGTGCCGCAACCATCGGAAGGCCCTGGAGAACAAGGTGCGCAGTAACCGCCTTCGGCCTCCACGCAAGCACCGTCCACACATAGCTCGCCCATACCGCACTGCTCCAGGCGGTTGCACATGTGGCCCCGGCAGTGACTCTCGATGCACGCCTCAGCTAGCCAGCAGTCGTCGTCACTCGTGCAACCGCGGCGGCAAGCCCCTTCCTCGCACATGCGACCAATTTGGCAGTCCGCGTCCATGGCGCAGAGCTCGGCGATACACAAATCCTTGCTCGTGTCGCATATGAGGCCATCGAAACAATCGATGCTGCTGGCGCACGCCGCGCGCTCCTGGCAGAAGCCGTAGTCATTGCAGAACGCCTTGTCACCACATGCATCGTCGTTCTTGCAGCGACAGTCACGAGCGTCTTCATCGCAGAAGAAACCTTCGCCACAAGCTTTGTCGTTTATGCAAAGGCACTGCTCTTCATCGGCGGGTTCGAAGTTCAATCGAACGTGAATTACGGAGCCGGCCAACGGAATGTACCGGCCGTCGAACCTGATGCTCCGGCTAGACTCGTCGTACCGCCATCCCTCGACTGGATGCTCGTCTATCTCCTCGTTGTTCACGAGAACTCTTATGCCTTGCGCGGGATCGGCCTGACGTGAAAGCGGAAACTCCCGTCGCATTCCAGCCGATTCCAGCCCAATCTTCTCTAGCAATGGACCGTAATCGTCCGCGCAGATGCTTCCAAACAGGCCCCCGGTCGCCTTGACCACGGAGTGAAGCCGCTCGGCGGGAGTGGCTACAGCTCCGTGGATATGCTCGAAGCCGGGATGCACGCAGCCGTATGGCATGTCCCCAGCCAGCGCGAACACTCGAACCAGATCGCTGTTGCCGGCTCCCTTGGCACCGAGAAGATATCGCTCGTATAACCCCACGCTGCCCTG
>SLRQ01000045.1 GCA_007130885.1 Deltaproteobacteria bacterium | reverse complement strand
CGAAGGTCGCAAGTCCGAAGGTCGCAAGTCCGAAGGTCGCAAGTCCGAAGGTCGCAAGTCCGAAGGTCGCAAGTCCGAAGGTCGCAAGTCCGCCGGCACAGGAAAGAGTTTGAAGGGTGCTAGGCGGCCTTCCAATAAGGAGCGATGACCATGTCCGTTTCTCCGGAGACGCAGAAAGGTTACTTGTTCTTTGCTCTGCTGATCACACTTGGAGTCGCCGCCGTCGTATTGCTTCGAGGGTTCGAGGAAGATCGCTTCGACCTACTAGATGCCGTGCCTATGGACGCCGACATGGTCGTTTATGTGCCGAACATATCCGAACTAGGTGGACGCCTGCAGCCGGCTGTGGACAGGCTGGGTCTTGGCAGGCACTCCAGGAGCATCCTGAGGCGTGTGAATAGCCGGCTTGGATTCAACCCCTTCAGAGAGGCACAGCTCGAACGACGCGGCCTTCGCCCCAAGGAGGGTGTAGTCCTATACGCCCCACCCGGTGAAAGACTCGCTGTGGCAATTCTCGGCATCGGGGACATCCCTACCTTCGAGAAGTCATTGCTCCAGCTACTAGGCGCCGGCAGCGGCGCCCGTCTTGGTGAGAAACGGCATGAGAACGGGGTCAGGGTGCATGTAGCGGAAGAAAGAGGAAGACCGGTTGCTGCGTGGACATACAGAGGGGATGTGGTCTTCGTGTCTACGGGCCCGGGTGCTGTTGAACGAGTAGGAGCAGGCGCTGGATGCAGCCGCGGCGGAGTTCGGGCAAATCGGTGGTTCAGCCAAGGAGAGGAGGCGGTTTGGCAGGGTTCACAGCTGCGCTTGTGGGCTTCCAGCGATTCGATCGAGGCGCTTCCTCATAATCTTCGAACGGCGACGGAGGCTTACTCGGTGGGTATTTCCGTTGCTCCGACTCACTTGAGCGCACGTGTTTGGGTTGGCCTTTCCGGATCGGCTCGAAGCATAGTCGACGTTCTGCGGAAGGAGATGGGCGAGGACGGCTCCAGTTTCGATGTTTCAAGAAATATCCTCACCGGCCGCGCCCATATCGACCTCGTAAGAGCCTGGAGCCTAGCTGAACTCGTTGGCTTACCAGCCGCTCTGCTGGATGTATCGCAGCATCTTAGCAAGCAAGGTTTGAGCATGAAGCGAGATGTGCTGCCTCTTTTTGACGGAGCGTTCGAGATAAACGCGGGCCTGTCCGAAGCGGGCTCTCTAGACCCCAATAAGATGCACATGGGGCTCACCCCTTCGTTCCTCGATTTCCTAGATCTGATCGTTTCTGCGTCAGTCACGGATGAGGAGCGAGCCCAAACGACACTTCCGAAAATTGCTTCAACAGTGACAAGCGTTGCCGGCGATAATCTCGAAGTAGTCCGAATCGATGATCTCAAAGCCTATCGGCTTCGCCTGCACCCCAATTTCGTTGCCACTGTAGGTCTAAGGGAAGGCACTCTTGTTTTAGCAAACCGGGAGGGCTCCTATGTAAACGCCATGGAGGGCCTTTCGTCACGGAAGAAAGAACCCGAGGAAACCGAGGGCCTGGTACCAGCAGATGGAAGTATAGGAGGTCAAGGCGCGCTGAAGGCATCGCTTTCCGTTCCGAACCTGATCTCCGCCATTCACCACCTTCCTCGAGCATCAATTGGTGATGGAGCAACCGCCAGGATGCTAAGGTCGGCTTCCACGCTATTTCATCATTCGACCGACAACCTGAACCGAGTCAATGCCTCCTTGAAGGCCCACCGCTTCGGGGCCATCTTGGAGATCCACGCCGACATAGGCTCCGAAGACATCTTCGGCTTACCCCCCGGCGAGTGATATTAGAGTTCTCTGAATCCCAAGAGACTAGCTTTTCTGATAAATTGGACAACATGGCTACCAACTTCGAAATCCGTCACGAGTGGAACGTCCCGCTAAAAGTGGTCCTCGAACACCTCTTCGACGACGCTCTGGTTGGGCGCGTCAACAGCGCCCTCGAATCAGCCGATCGGCGTCTCGTCTCCAAGGACGACAATGGGGGCAAAGTCATTCAGCGCTATGAGGTCAAAGCGCACGCCTCCGACATCCCCGCGGCCGCACGCAAAGTGCTCTCTCCCGAGACGCTGCAGTGGACCGAGGAGTCAGTTTGGGATCCCGATAACGAGCGTTTTTCCTGGACGATCATTACCAAGGTCATGCCCGAGAAGATCGACTGCTCCGGCACCGTCTACTACGAAAGCCTTGGATCCGATCGGACCAGCCGGATAGTCGAGGGCGGGATCAGCATAAAGATCCCGATCGCCGGCCGCGTAGCGGAGAAGGTGATTATCGGCAAGGTAAAGGAAAGCTTCGAGGACACCGGAGGAGCCGAAGGCTCCTATTTTGCCGAGATGGCACAGTCTGTAGCAGCCAAGTCCTAGAGCCCGCAATCGAGACCGACACCACCGGCCGGGTCCACCCGTAACCTCAAGGACCCGAGACGAACAAACAAGGCCGGGGGTCGTCGGTGTCGAGACGCGAGGCGCACCCACGAGCCCAGCGTCAACCGGCGGATGCCAAGTAGGCATACCTGGCGGTGGCGAAGTGCGGAGCCCGCGGATCGAGACCGACACCACCGGCCGGGTCCACGTGGATCTAGTAGACACCCGTGACCCGGAGGAACGGACCGCTCTCGTCAGTGTCCAAACGAGAGAGCTCGTTGTCACTGAAGCTTGCAAAGCTATACCCCACCCCTAGCCGCAATTGCTCCGCCGCACGCAAGGCAACCTCCAGTACCAGTCCGGACCTCGTGGTCGTCGACTTTGCGTCGCTCTCCCCGGAGGCGTCCTCGGTTCCCACCCACAGCACTCGATACTCACCGGTGAGATCGAAACGGGGTAGGATGTGTAGATCCAACCGGTTGATCCAAAGGAGAGTGTGCGCGGTAGCCTCCGGAGGCCGTAGCACCTCCGGCTCTCCTATGCCAACGTCCATCCGTGTGTGCTTGTAGGCGATCTTTTCCGTCAAGGTGGCCCGCCAGGGCGTGCGCACCACCGGCGCCACCGAGACCACATGACTCGAGTGACGATCACCTGTCCCGAGGGTGAGATCCAAAGGTCGCTGGTCAACGAGACGGGTGTACTTCGCCAGGACGTTCAGCCAGTCGTACGTCTCGGGCCGGAAGGCCAACCCGCCCGTGGCTTCCATCCACAATGCCTCTTGACCTTCCTTGCCTTCAGCCTGCCTGTCGCGGTTTACGGTCCCTGCATAACGAAATCTTCCAATCGCGGAGAGGTCACGAGTCCAGGTCCAGGCAGCATTTCCCAAGGCCACGGTTTGAAGTCTATTCGCGACCCCAGGCATCGTGGCGGCAAGCTCCTCATCCACGTTGTCGTGACGAAGCTCCAGTCGGGCACTCCCCTTGATAGGTTGGCCAAGATACTCAGCCGACGCGCTGGCTGCGTCACGGCTGACGGCCCCAGGGTAAAAAGCGCCGGCCGGGTTGACGCCGACGGCGTCGAATGCCGGAAGACCGTCGACCAGACCGCTTGTAGACACCCTCCCGGTTTCGGCGTCCGCCGTGGCGCCGGGCACGACGGGCCCCTGCCCGGGGTCACCCATCACCTGCACTCGCTCATACGACAGTCCCAGCGTCACGTTCTCGAGCGGATGCCAAAGATTGCTCATACCAATAATCGCACGACCACGTTGGTCGCTCATCCCGCCATCGAGCTGATACTCACCGTACGATCTCATGCCGGGCATGATCTCGTGCTCTCCTCCTACTATCGACTGCGAACGCCACCCCGATCCACCGGAGAGGCGCGTGATCCGCTGGCGAGCGTGAACGCTCCCCCGCTCGCCCGTCTTGGCCTGAACACCCAGCAGCGCCGAGTGCTCACCGTTCCAGCGCACCTGCCCCAGAGCAGAAAGGCGTAGTGACTCCGTGAGCAGCCAGCGACCGCCGAAGGTGGTCGTTAGGCGGTCGTTCCAATCGGCAAGCCCAGCAGCCACGGAAACAGCGTCGTCTCCGGTTTCCGTGGCGTCCTCCTCGGCACCGGATCCAGCAAGCAAGCGACCATCCCCGCCAATTACGAGATCCTGTTCGAGCAGGAGAGAGAGACGTTCCGTGGCATCGTACTCTCCGCCCGCGGCGAGACGATGTGTATCGAGTCGGTCTCGATTATCCTCGGCGGCAGTATCTCGCACCATTCCGAACGACCATTCCCCGGCTGCTCTCCAGCGCTCCTCTTCCCGCTGATAACGTAGGCCCCCATAACCTCGGACGATCTCGCGCTCCAGGTCCACGCCTTCCTCGAATTCACCGAGCGGCAACTCGCTTGCCACTCTATGGGCGCGCACGGTCAAAACATCGCGTTCGGTTATGTCCCACGCCACCTCTCCACCCAACCGGCGTTGACCTTGGTCCAGTAAAAGCTGCGAGCCATAGAAACCGCTATCTTGCAAGTGGAGATGGAGACTTGCACGAACCAGTTCTTCCTGGCTCTCGAGCAAATCGCCGAGAGTGGTGCCGGCCTCGAGCTTGAAGGCGCTCCCCCCCTCGCCACAAGCGGCAAAGTCACCGCCAAGGCCGTTGCAGTGCGGCAAAAGCGGGGAGAACGAGAGGCCGCCGTCCGCCGAGTAGAAAGCTCCAATGTCGGCTCCCCTGCTCTGCGCAATCTCGCCGCGCACGAAGGTTCTTTGAAGAGGCCTCGCCTCGACCGTAAAGCCCCAAAGGCCATAGGAAGCCTCTCCAAAGCCTTCACTTTGGCCTAGCACACCACCGCCAACGGTCAGCCAGTCCATTAGGGTTTCGGTCACATACCCCCCTGCCGCCACCCCGACTTCGCCCGGCGCCGCGAAGTGCTCGTATTCAGCCACCAGGAAGACCGGATGACCGTCGAGTGTGCTCGCCAGATTCATGCCGGCCATCCAGTCGGCCTCCACCACCGATGGCAAAGGCGACATCAGCATGATCTGTCCCTCACGATGCCTGACCGTATATTCCACGTTGCGGGTTAGATGCCGGCTGGCCAACACCATGCCGGTGTTTCTATCCCGCACGATTATCCGGAGCCTCTCACTGCCCTCGATGATGTCGCGGTGCCTCAAGAAATAAAGCGATCCACCGGTGCCCTGCATAACAACGTGTCCCGGCTGGATGCCCGCGGGATCACCGGCAACGAACACTTCGCCCCGCGTATGCGCCGCTCCATCGAACATCGGCTGGTCCAGCTTCAGTCGCGCTCCGTAGAAGGAGCGGCGGTACTGGAAGAGACCGCCCACGCCAGGTTCGGTCTGGAAATTGCCTAGACGCAGCTCGTTCTTATCCGCCATGACCGAAAGGAACAAAGGCCCTAGGGCAGCCACATCCTGCACTTCTTCCCCGGAATCCCCAAAGATTGGATATCCGCGGTCCGTTTGGATGAGATCGGCGAAATAGGAGGCATCCGGCTGCTTTGCCGAGTCCAAGTGAAGCGTCAATGCCAGATCTTCGATCGGACCGCCGTCAAGGCGCCACTGGCCCTTTGCATAAGCAACCCCTCGACCGTGCAGGTAAACAGGGCCCCAACCGATACTGGTCCTCTCACTTACCCCTGCAAGCTCCGCCCCGGTTCGACCAGCGTGGGTATCCGCCATGGCGAGGACGAACAAGCCGTCCGGCTCGCTCACCAAATCTCGTCTCACTTCGGCCTCGTTACCCGCGGGATCACGGACCGTCACCACAACTGTCGATGGGCCATGCGGCAGGTCGGTCACCGCATGGAAATGGCCATCGTTTCCAACGTCAATATCACGCCCGTTTACGGTTACCTCGTTTCCGGGAACCGTGTAGCCGGTAAGCCCCAGCGTCCCTGACCGAACAGTTGCACCTTCGGGGGGGAAATAAACAATGGTACGAGCAGCCGGCACCTTCGAGACATCGATGTCCCCCACGAGAAGAACGTCGCCGGCATGTTCTCGATCGTCGGCATCGGTCCAAGGCGAATCCTCGATGTGCCATAAGCTGGTGGATCGTGCGTCAAGATCGTTTTGTCCGCCTTCAGTGTCTCCTACGAGAAGGAAATCGTCATCGGGAACAAGAAGATCATCCTCCATCAACAACGTCCCTTCCTGGAGGTCCCGTGAGCCCGCGGATCGGCCTTCCAACTCGTCTTGTTCGTTTTCGGCCTCTCCGGCAAGAAGGAAATCGTCATCGGGAACGAGAAGATCTTCCTCCATCAACAGCGTGCCTTCCTCGGCCGCCGGAGTCACGACGGATTCTTCTCCAGCGCGCGCTATGCTGGAGGACTCCACGGCTTGCTCGGTGGAAGTCCATGCTCGCCATGGACGAGGCTCACCTCTCCGTATTTTTTCAGCCCCGCCCTTCGGCGGCTCCGTTCCTCGAGGCATGACCTGCGGCCGCGAATCCGTATCATTCGAGGCCTCCATGCCGGTAGTCACGGTCTGCGGTTCCACGGCATCTAGATCGCATGACACTCGCCAGTTGACGACGGTATCCAGGCCTGGCGTAACGAAAAAGGGCCTAGCGGCATGGTCCAGCAGAGCACTTCCCGGGGGCAATGTACGTTCGTCTAGCTTTAGAAGGTGCATGCCTGGAGGAATGCGCTGCAAATGCCACTTCCCGGCCCCGTCCGAGACGGCGTAGTGCCCCATATCGGAGTACACCCTTACGCCCGCAAGGCCTAGATCTTCCGGATCCTGAACGCCATCCTCGTTCTCATCGCAGTATACCTTGCCGTACAAGGTGCCCAGCTCGAAGATGGGATCCGCGACCAAGCGAACGGTCGCTTGGGCCTCACCGAGTGTACCTTCTTCCAACAGAGCAAAAACGCGGTTTACCTTCTCTCCAACCTCTGCATCCGCCGCTGCGACCAGCGTGTAACGAAGCTCGATAGACTGGCCCGCCGGCAGATCGAATGGCCCATAATCCAGTACCAAAGCATTCATTGGCTCGGGCTCCCTGATCCTGCTGGGGCACCCGATGAGCTCCTCTCCAATGACGGGGCACAGCTTTCTTTCGGACCCATCCGGCGCCGTCACCACACGATGCGCTCGAGACGTACCTCTGACATAGCGCATTCCATCGGGCACCAGATCGCGAAGGAACAACCCCGCGCCATCTTCACCCAACCGAATGTCCCGCCCCGACCTGTTCGAGACGGTGACGGTGTATGGGACCATTTCTCCCACGGAAACAGTCGCCTTCCCGGCGACCTTTTGAACAGCGACCAGTGTCTCCATGGCATCCAGCGGCACATGGTTGTTGGTCACTTCATCATCGGCCGAGCCTATTCTAAAACCAAGCCAGTAATCCTGTGGACCCTCCGGGTCCGGCACGGCGCTCTCAACCGCCCTACCCGGCGAAGCAAATCCCTCCCGTGGGGGACTGGTAATGGATGGAAAGGCCAGCCTCTGGGTAGGAGGCACGACCTGCAACCTGTATTCCGCCGGTGGGTCCGAAGGGGGAACGTCGAAACGGTAAAAGCCGGCAGCTTCACCGGATGGAGCAACCTGACCTTGCTGGTTGTCTGGAAGGCATGAAGCCCCTACAGGCCTAGGCAGAGGATTGAGTTCGGAAGCCCCTATCTCCGGGTCGGATACCAACTCGATGGGTCTTTGGTCATCGTCGCACGGCAAGGGAGCGTGCCCCACCATGCTCTCGTGATAGAGCAGCCACGACCGCGCCTGCGGAACACCGCTTGCGGTTCCCTCACGATAAATGATGCCGGAAGGGTCTATGAGGCCGTTGTGCTCGTGGATCATGCCTGCATCCACCTGCCCGACGCGAGTTTCATAAAAGCTGACCCCGGAGGGAGTCCGGAAGATGAGCCGATGTTCGGTCGTAGGCACACTCAGCAACAAGTAGCGGCCCGCCTCATCCGTCACCGCTGCCGGTATATTTCCTCGTTCGTCACCGCCAGCCTCCGCAACCTGCACCGCCTTGACCTCAAAGCCGCTGAACACCGGATCGCCTGGATCGTACTCACCTGTACCATCCAAATCTCTGAACACCCTGCCCGAAAAACCTCCCGTGCCGGCAGCTCCTCCAACGATTACTCGCACAGGGTTCGTCTCCACCGGCGAGGTCTCGGAAGCTTCCAGCCAGGCAATGTTCTCTATGACCGTTCCCAGGGCTACGTCCTCTTCGATCTCCACCAAGAACGAGACCGGAACAGCGGCACCAGGCTCGAGTGCTCGCCCCAGAACAACCATGATTCTCCCCTGGCCGTCCGCGCCGGCGGGAGGCTCCTCGAACAACACCTCGGCGTCATCCGGCTCCTCGACCCGAACGAACCTCGTGTGGCCGGGCACATCATCCGTCACAATGACATCGTCAAGTGGCGTATTGCCGGTGTTTCGGACCATGACCGTATAGCGCAGCAAATCCCCCGGCTCGACCTTGTCACCATCGAGGTCCGCAACGGACTTGGTGGACGCCGAAAGATCGCGAACCGGTGCATCTCCAACCGGAATGATCGTGGGCTGAGCACCAGGCGTGGAAGGGTCGGCGTCGGTCAGCTCATCGATCAATGTTCCGTTCGGACCCCTCGCGTTAATCTTTCCCTGGTTCACAAGCGTAGAAGACGCATCGTCGAGCACGAGAGCCTCGAACCGAACTTTGGCCCTGTCACCGGCCTCCAGCTCAGCTAAACCGACGGTCACCACTCCATCGATGACCTGGCCGCCGTCTTCACCACCCACGTCGGAAAGCCCTTGCCCATCCAGCGTCAACGTCCCCGGCACGTACGACGACCCGCCGGGCAGGCTGTCCGTTAGTAGCACGTCGCGAGCCGGATAGTTGCCCCGGTTGATGAGGGTTATTTCATAGGCGACCGTATCACCTGGCTGGACCACTCCCGGCGTTCCCAGGTTCTCGACCAGCGACCATGTCTTGGTGCTGCCGGCGAGGTGAACCATCTTGTCCACGAAGACGAGCGTGGGATCGCCGACCTCATCGGTTCTTGGATCACCTGTTCCGACGGCATCGGTATCATCGCAGGAGACAAAGCCCTGGTTCGATATGACGGTACCTCCCGGCGCATCTGGTGCGACGCGAACCCGGAACTCGACTATAGCCACTTCATCGTTGGGCGGCTGCCCTCGCTCGACCAAGACGGTTCCTGGAGGAGTTCCCGGCCTGGCCGACTGAACAACGATGCCTTCCGCAAGCGGTGATCCGCCTCCAGGTACATCCGGCACCGGCTCGCCGTTCAACGTCGTCGAGCCCGACTCGTAGGTGGTCCATGACGGTACAGGATCAATCAAGACGGTTCCGCTCGACTCGCCCGCCCCATCGTTCACGATGACTAAGGTGTACTCGAGAAGATCACCTGGTTTCACCTCGTCCAGTGAACCATCCAGGTTCTCCACGGACTTCTCGGAGCCGGAAAATCGGGGCAAAGACCAAACCTGCACCACTGTCGGATCTCCAACCGCCGCCGTCCTGGGATCTCCCGTTAACCAGCCCTCCGGGTTCTCATCCGCAACGATACGCCCCTGGTTGAGGATCGTAGTTCCGTGCTGCAGCGGATGCTCAACGGTGGCTTCGATTACGAAAATGACTGCGAGACCAGGCGGTATGCTCTCCAGGGCGGGTACCTCCGATGAGGTCCACCGCGCGATCTCACCGTCGAAAACCCCCTCCGGCTCCAACGTGACATTCACGAGGTTGCCGTCGATGGGGTCGATGATCTCTACACCGTTAGCCGTTGTGTTGCCTTCGTTCTTGAAGGTGAGAGTGTACCGAAGCCTGTCTCCAGGCCGAACCTGGTCATCATCTCCTGTAAGGTTTTCAACAGCCTTCGTCGCGCGACTGAAGTCAGGTGACGCGACCACGATTACCTCGGTTGGATCGTCCGGCTCCGGAGTCGATGGATCGAAGGTCGGTACTTCCTCGATCAGCTCGTGGGCATTGATGAATGCCTGGTTGGATATAACCGTGCCTCCAGCCAACAGGGGTCGCACACGGGAGGTAAAGGACAGCGTGACCGTACTGCCGGGAGAAAGCAGCTCGATCTCCCAAACTATCCGACCGTCCGAGATCACACCGCCGTCCTCCACCTCGATATCCACGAGGTGCTCCGTATCCAGAGGGTCGGACACAACGAGGTTGGTCGCCGCGTGGGTCCCCTCGTTTAGCAACTCTATGGTCCAACGCAGAGTATCTCCAGGCTCCACCTCTTCGCCGCTCACGTTCTCGACGCTCTTGGAGGCGGCAATGCGCGGGAACGATACCTCGATCGCCGTGGGATCACCGGAGGCCGGTGTTGACGGGTCCCCCGTCCCCACGGCTTCATCCAGCTCCTCGGCGGTGATCCAGGCCTGATTCCAAATAGTCGTACCATCCGGTGCGTCCTCCCGGACTCTCGACGTGAACGTAAGAGCTAAGTCATCGCCCTGCTCCGGCCCCAAGGCTTCCAGGCCGGGCGTGGTCGACTCATCCCAACGAATCGTGTCTCCATCCAGAACGCCGCCTTGACCCGGCTCCACATCGGTGAGCCACGGATCGAGAAAGTCCTCCACGACTACACCGGTGGCGTAGGTATTGCCGGTGTTTCGCACCACGATGGTCCAGGCCAACCTGTCACCTGGACGAACGGGACCATCGCCCTGGTGATGCACCTCCTTGGTGGACATGGACAGTACCGGCGCGGCGATCACCTCGACCCGCGTCGGCTCGCCGGAACCGGGACTGGATATGTCGCTGGACACCAGCGGCTCACCATCCCATTTTGCGACGGCCTGGTTCTCGATCATGGTGCCACCAGCCAAGAGAGGTGCCACCACGGCCGTCAAATTGAACTCCAGTGGCTCGCCGGGAGCTGCATCGACAGGCGGCCAGGATACAGTACGGTCGGCCGGGTCATAGCTTCCCGCTCCGTCTACATGCACATCCGTTAGAGCGGAGTCAATGATGTCGGAAAGCTCGACGCCACGGGCCACCATGTCGCCCGTGTTCTCTAGAACGAGGGCATACCTGATTCGATCACCAGGCTCTGCTTGCCCCGGCCCCGGCCCACCGTCCAGGTTGCCGGCGCTCTTGGTCAGCGCCAGCAGCGGCTCCGACTCGACCATTACCTCGGTGATGTCCCCGGAAGCCGGAGTTCGGGGGTCTCCGGTGTAGGATGGAGAAGGAAGGTCCGGAGCGTTCGCCACGGCCTGATTCGACAAAACGGTTCCGTCATCGAGCGGTGATACGACAGCCGTGACGAGATCGAGGGTCACTCCGCCCTCGGATGAAGGAACGACCTCCTCGATCAGCCAGGAAACCGAGTGACTTTGCTCGTCATAGACTCCGCCCGCATCCGCCGAGACGAACTCGAGATTGGGGTCCAGCTCGTCTACTACAGCCACCTCACGCGCGGTCATGTCACCAGTGTTGCTGATGGTGATGGTCCAAATTAGATTCTCCCCAGGGCTCACTGGGTCGGCACCCGCGGCCTTTACGCTGGCCGACAGATCAGGCGAGCTTTGAACCGTGACCTTGGTCGAATCGTAGGGTTCCTGCGTGAGCGGGTCGGATGTAGGAACATCGGAAGCCATGTCCGACGCCCGAAGCCAGGCCTGGTTCTCGATGACGTATCCGTCATCAAGCGGAATGGCAACTGTCGAAACGAACCCAAGATCCAGCTCTTCGCCGGGAGCAATACTTGCAAGCGCTGGAGTGGTGGTGGCGTCCCAAACGATGACCCCCTCGCTTATAGCGCCCCCTTGCCATACATGAACGTCGACGAGAGCCGGATCAATCGAGTCGGTTACGACAACGTCACGGGCTATGGAGTCGCCCTCGTTTCGTATCGTTATGGTCCATTCCAGATCCTCACCCGGTCTGGCTCTGCGCTGCTCCGCGTCCACCGTCTTGATCGAGGAGGTAAGATCCGCTCCGGCTACGACTATCAACCGTGTTGGATCTCCCAAGACCGTCGTGCGCGGATCACCGGAAGGAACCGGCTCGGTCAGCTCCAACGCATGAACGAACGCCTGGTTGTCGACCACAGTGCCGTTGTCCAGAGGGTAGTGCAGCCTGGCCTGGAAGGAGATCTCGACATCACCTTCCGGCGAAAGGCCCATCGTGCCGAGAGACCAGCTCACGGTTCTGGTGCTTTCGTCGAAGTGGCCGCCCTGGCCGACCGCAATCACATCGAGATTCTCATCAATGACATCGGTGACCGACACATCGCGAGCCAAGCTCGTGCCGGTGTTCCTGACGGTGATCGAGTAGTCGACCAGATCACCGGGACGAGCCGGCTCGCCGTCGGGAAGCTCCACGGCCTTGGTGGTGAGCTCGAAGACCGGCTTCGCGAACAGCACTATGCGGGTGGGATCCGCCGGTTCGGGCGTAGCCGGATCTCCTGTAAGGACCGGATCATCCATGTCTTCCCAGGAGATTTGCGCCTGGTTCTCGACCACCGTGCCATCGTCGAGCGGGATGATCAGATCCCCATCAAGCAAGAGTGTAACGGCTTCTCCTTCAAGGAGATCTCCAATCGACCAGGTGACCACTCCACCGGAGATAACGCCTTCTTGCGAAGCCTCCACGTTGATCAGCTCGGCGGGCAGCGGATCCTCTACGATTACTCCCTGGGCGGGTTCGGTCCCCTCGTTAGCCACTCTGATGGTGTACCGTATGCGATCTCCCGGGCTGAACTGTCCATTGCTGGAACGGTCCTCCAAGAGCGAGACGGCCTTGGTCCCTTCAATCTCCGGCCAGGACTGCACCACGACTATGGTGGGATCATCGGGAGCGGGAGTGCGCGGGTCCCCCGAGGGAACCGTCTCGGCCAAATCCGAGCTGGTGACCCAGGCCTGGTTTGCACACTCGGTCCCGTGCGGCGTCCCGGGCGCCACGGTGGCACGGAAGCGCAGCTCGACCATCTCACCCGCATCCATACGAGCCAGCTCCGGCGTGGTCTGTGGAGACCACACGATGGCACCATCCAAATAGGAACCACCATCAAAGACCTGTAAGTCGGTGAGACAGCAGTCGATGGGGTCATCGACCGAGATCTCTCTGACCGGGCCATCACCGGTACTTTCAAGAATGATGCGGTAATCCAGGCGGTCGCCCGGCATGGTCGGCTCGCCGCCGGGATCCGACACCGACTTGGTTGCCTTGATTACAGCATCACTGTTCACAACCACGATCGTGGGATCGCCTAGCCTGGTCGTCCGCGGATCGCCGGACGGCACAGGCTCGGTCAGGCCCTCCGCCGATACGAAGGCTTGGTTCGGGAGCAAGGTCTTATCTGGAAGGGAAGACCGCACCGTCGCTTCGAAACGCAGTTGACGCGCCGGATTCGGCTCCGGATACACCTTCCCAACGCTCCAGAGGATGGTTCCGGAGTTCCAGACGCCGCCATCCAACGGAACGACGTTGATGAGGTTCTCGTCAATCTCGTCGGAGACCGTAACGTCCCTTGCAATGGCGGTCCCGGTGTTTTGTATCTCAATCGTGTATCTAAGTCGGTGACCGGGACGAACATCCCCGTCGCTACCGGAGAGGTTTTCGAACCCCTTCACCGTGGTGGTGAGGTCGGGAGCGCTTCTCACCGTGACTCTTGTCGGATCTCCAACCTCGGGAGTGTCCGGATCGCTGGTAAAGGCGGCCTTTTGAGACTCGTTGGCGGTTATGACGGCCTGGTTGAGTATTACGATCCCGTCATCGAGCGGCGTCCTGACAGAAGCGGAGAAAGTAAGCCCAACGGACTTCCCCGGCTCCAGCAACGATAGAGCCGGGGTGCTCTGCTCGGTCCAACGGATATGATAGGGAGACACGACACCGCCCTGACCAGCCGAGATCGAGGTCAAGGATTTGTCGATGTCGTCCTTGACCACGATCCCGGTCGCCGGACGATTGCCCGTGTTGGTCACCAAAATCGTGTAGGTGACTTCGTCACCGGGCTCGACCTCGCGGTTCACATGCCCGGAAACCCCTTTCAGGCTCTGGCTGAAATCAGGGCGCGCGTACACCTCCATCATCGGGGCCGACAAATGAACCACCTCATCGGACTCATCGTTCGTGATGACCGCCGAGTTTCGCACCTTGGTGGCATCGACGGCATCATCTCTCACCCGGACGTTGTATCTAATCCAGACCACTCCCCCAGGCGGGACTATGAACCCGTTCGCCTTGAGCTGCCCGGTGTCGTTTACTCCTCCAAAATCGGTGCAAACCGTCCCTGCGGGCGCCTCCAAAACGTTACAATCCTCGATTGCGGCGGGGAGGTCATCCACGATGTGGGTCGTCGCGGGCACATCTCCGGTGTTTCTCACCGCTATCTCGTAGGCGATGAGATCGCCCGGCTCCAAAGGTGCGTCACCCAGGTTCTCGCCTGTCTTGGTCGAGGTGGACAGATCCGTGCTCCACGACAGCACGACCTCGGTAGGATCAGGCCAAGTGACCGTAGCCGGGTCATCGGTTGGAAGCGGCGCGGGCAGCCATGGAGCATCCACCTCGCCTTGCGTTGATACCGGCAGACCGTCCACCTCGGCAGGCGTCACACCCGCCTGGACCAACTCGGCGTAGGTGAGGAGAGTCAAACGGTACAAGACCGGCGGGTTGCCCACGACGCTGGCTGCCGTGGCTTGCGGCGCGCACAACACGGTCAAAGCCGCAGCCAAGCAAGAAACCTGGGCGAGGCGTCGTCTCAAGGCGTGGACGCCCTGCAGCTTCGCAGGGTCCGGTCCTCGAGCTCCAAACAGCCGCCTCGGACATCGGTCCATACTTATCCCTTGGTATCAAGACGAGCGCAAACAACTCCATACACGGCCCGTCCTCCCAAAAGACACGGACCGAGACAGACAATTCGAAGCGATTATAGCCCGACAACAGACCGCTTCAAAGTTGTGCTACTCGGGCCGCAGCCGCAGCCGGCCACCCTCCGAGACCATGACATTGAACCCGGCCCCGCAGTAAAAGCATCGGACTTCGTCTCCGTGACCAAAAGGCTCGTCAATCGGGTTGTTCGCGTTACAGTCGGGACAGTCGAAATCGGTCCAGGTCCGCCTGCCCTCTCCCGCCTCTTCGTCGTCGTCAACTGTCATTCGTTCCTCCAGGATCAACTCGAAACTACCTTCTCGTTCATAAAGATCCAAGTAGTTCTAACCGTGGATATGCACGCGGGCAAATAGGTCCGGCTAGGGTGGGCCTAAACCGCGGGCCCCAGCGTGAAACATCGGGTGCGCTACCGGTCTGAACCGAACAGCTTCTTCTCGATTCGACGCACTCTTTTCAGAAGGTCCGGCAGCTCCTTGAAAGCAAGCGCGGCGCGCATCCAAACGCGGTGCGGCAAAGCTGGGCTGCCGGACACCATGTCTCCAGGCGCGACGTCGCCGCCCACGCCGGACTGCGCGCCGACTTTTGCTCCATCACTAATTTTCAGATGACCGGCGATGCCCACCTGGCCACCGAGCATCACACCACGACCCAGACGAGAGCTGCCGGCCAGGCCCACCTGGCCGCACAAAATACAGAGGGGTCCAATGACGCTGTTGTGTCCTACCTGGACGAGGTTGTCGATCTTGGTACCACGCCCTACCACTGTCTCACCGGTGGTGGCACGGTCAACGCAGGAACCGGCACCTATCTCGACGTCGTCCTCAATCCTTACTGTGCCTATCTGAGGAACCTTTCGGTGCATAGGCTCTCCAGCGGGATCGGTGTCGGGAGCGTAGCCGAATCCATCCGAGCCGATGACGGAGCCGGACTGTAGGCGCACCCTGTCGCCAAGAATGCACCCGTCGGCAACGACGGATCTAGGGCCCAGCACACAATCCGCCCCGATGCCGGCACCGGCGCCTACGTGGGCGCCGGGCAACAAAGCGGTCCCGGGACCAATCCTCGCACCGCTCCCCACGAAACAGAGCGCGGAAATGGAAGCGCTGTCCGCGATCTTCGCCCCCTCTTCCAAGACCGCCGAGGGGTGAACACCGGGGGGCATAGCCGGTCCGGGATTCAGCGCCTCCAATGCACGGGCAAAAGCCGCGGCGGGGTTCGGGTGAATGAGAAGAGCATACGGCCGCCCAGCCACATCCGCGGCCATAGCCTCATCGACAATGACCACGGACGCACGGGTTCCCTCCAAGGCCTTCTTGTGACGAGCGTCCCGGATGAACGTAACATGCCCGTCCCCGGCCTCGTCGAGAGAGGCGCCTTGGAAGACCTTCGAGTCCAACCCGACCGCCGAACCGGCGAGGGGGCTGGCACCCAGCCGCTCAGCGAGCTCGGATATCTTGAACGCCCGCGCGTCCCTCACCGGACTAGTCGTCACTCGCGTGACGCGCGTTGTACTTCTTCACGAGTTGCGAGGTCACGTCCAGCGCGGGCCGTGCCCACAAGATGCCCGCCGATCTCTCGAGGATCATATCCAAACCCTCGGAGTCGGCTATCTCACGAAGGATTGACTCCATCCTTCCAAAGATCCTTTCGGTTAGCTGGTGCTCTTGCTGGTCCAGCTCCTGCTGAAGCGTCATGAACATTTGCTGCAGCTCTACGATCTCACGCTGAAGCTCCGCTTCCGCCGACTGCCTTTGCTCCGGGTCCATAACCGAAGCTTGAGCCTCTAGCTCGTCACGACGCTTTTTCAGGTTTTCCTGCCTCTCCTCCAGCATCTGCTGACGCCTGGTCAGTTCCCGCTGAAGCTGGGCCTTGGCGCGCCGCCCCTCTTCCACCTCTCCCAGAGCTTTTTGGAGATCCACGAAACCTATGCGCCCCTCGCTCTCCTTGGCGAAAGCAGGCGCACCGCTAATGACCACCGCGGCCATAACGCAGGCCACGATTCCGGTTCGAACGATGCTGTTCATATCGGCAACCTCAAATCAATAAGTTATGACAAACTTGTACAAGCCTACCAGAACGAGATCCCGATCAGAAAAAGTTCCCTATCGTGAACTCGAAGCGAATCGGCCTATCGCCTTCCAAAAAGTCATCGCCTGGCCGCTTGGTAAGCGGTATTCCCCACTCGAATCTAAGCGGACCAATCGGCGAAAACCACCGCACTCCAAAACCGACCGAGTGGAACATTCCCAAGGGCAGATCATACTCCGGATCCTGAAAGAACGGCTGGCCACGCGCATAGGCGTTTCCGAGGTCATAGAACACCACTCCGCGCAGTCCCATGGCACGCAGCAAGGGAAACTCAACCTCCAAGTTACCAGCTATCTGCTTGTTCCCGCCAACGGGAAAGGCCTGCGTGGAGGCGCCTGGATCACCGCCCGCGGCGAAGCGTTCCCTAGGGGCAATGGTTCTCAAACCATAGCCTCGAATGCTGTAGATACCTCCGAGGAAGTATCGCTCCGAAAGAGGATATCGCTCACCGGTTATATAACCTAGCTCTACGTTGAGGCGCCCTACCATGCCGAGAGGCAGCGGCCAGTACCAGCGGCTGACTGCCGTGTACCGGGTAAAAAGGTTCTCGGACATCAACCAGGAAGGCGCATGCTCCGCCGATACCGTGTGATAGAAACCGCGCGTAGGAAACATTCGATCATCGCGCGTGTCCCAACTTAGCTGTAATTTAGCGGACGAGGTCAGACCTCCTCCGAAAAGCCCCGCTTCCGCCCGATCGGCAAACTCGGGACCGGCCGAAACATCCACTCTCTCTCCGGTGTAGGTGAGCGAAAGCCGTAAATCATCAACAAGATGGTAGCCCCAAGTGAGATTACCTCCGGTACTGCGACGCAGGAAGGACAAGTAATCCTGCTCGGTGTTGAAGGCCGACACTCCAAACGTCCAGTTGGTATCCAGGAAATACGGCTCCATGAACTGGGCCTGGTATATCGTCCTTTGGCGGCTGAACATCCCCTGGATATTGAACGACTGTCCGCGCCCGAAGAGGTTGTCGTGCGATATTTGCACAGTGCCTATGGGGCCTTCTCCCGAGGACAGACCCGCGCCGACCTGAAAGCTTCCCGTCGGCCGTTCTTCCACGCTCATCTCCAGCACGACCCTGTCCGGAGCGGAACCTCTGCGGGTGGCCATATCCACCTTCTCGAAGTAACCCAGGGCCTGCACGCGCCGCTTGGAGGTCCGAACGCGGCTGCCATCGTAGACTTCGCCCTCGCTAATCCGCATCTCTCGACGAATGACCTTGTCCCTCGTTCGGGTGTTCCCACGAACCTCTATGCGCTCCACCGTAACCTGCGGGCCCTTGTGGATCTCGAAGTCGAGATCGATGGTCTGCTCATCAGGGTCGACAGCAGTCAAGGGCTCGACGTTTGCGTAGGCATAACCCTCATCTTGATAGAACTCCTGCAGGCCGAAGATCCCCTCTCCAAGCTCTGAACGCACGAAGACTTCACCCTCACGCATGGGTACGATTGCCCGCAGATCTTCTTTCTTGGCTATGAGGTCCCCAGATATACCGATGCGGCCTACGCTGAACTGCTCCCCCTCATCGATGTTTATGGTCACGTGAATGTAGCGGCGGTCCGGTGACAGGCTCACCTGGGGCTCGGCAACCTGAATGTTGATAAACCCATAATCATAATAGAGAGCCGCGATGCGCATGAGGTCGATCTCGAAGGCTTCCGGCCTGTAGGTGCCCCACCGCGTAAAGAAAGAGAGCCAATGGCCCTCTCTCGTTTCCATGATGGCCTTGATGTCTTCGTCAGGGATCTCCTCGTTGCCGACGAATCGAATTGTGCGAACCTGAACTTTAGCCTGCTCGGTAATCTCGAACGCCACGTCGACCAAGGACTCGTCGGGTACCGCATCGATTAGAGTCCGCACCTCCGCAAGAAAGTAGCCCTTCTCTCGATATTCCGCCTCGATCCTTCGAGCCGCTCTTTCGACCTTCCGCTGATCAAGCAAAGAGTAAGCGTCAATATCCACGATTTCGTCGAGATCTTCCTCGCTAAGCTCTTCGTTGCCCTCGTAAATGACCTGCCTTACGGCGGGCTTCTCCTCGACTCTGACTACGACCACCGGCCCATCGGCCGTATCTCGTACAAGCACGGAGACATCGTCGAAAAACCCCATGCCATAAAGGCGCTGGACATCTTCACGCACGGCATCCCAGGAGAGTCGCATCCCAGGCTGAACCCGCATCTCCCGGAGCACAGCCTCGCTCCCCACTCGCCGGTTACCCTCGACCTCCACATCCGCCACCGGCTCTGATGGCAGCCGCGCAACGGACATCGGCGCGGTTGGATTCTCCGCCGCCGACGCTTCGGAGAAAGAGCAGACGGAATACAGAAGGACCCCTATGAAAAGGCCAAGGGAGCGTCTCGAGAAACGCCAGTTGGAGTTATCAAAAAGATTCATTCGTTCAAGAGTATTGCTTCGTGTTGCAGCGGTACAGCAAGAGCGCTCGACTGGCAAGAATCGGTTCTCATACCCTTACCGAGTCACTACGATTCCTCCTCAAGCCGCCCCTCGATCATCCGAAGCCGCCTGGGCATTCTGGATGCAAGCGATTGATTGTGTGTAACAAGCAGAGCCGTTATGCCCATCTCTGCATTCATCTCCAACAAAAGCTCATGGATTCCCTCCGCCGTGCGACCATCGAGATTCCCGGTGGGCTCGTCGGCAAGGATGAGCTTCGGCCCCAAAACCAGCGCCCGGGCTAGAGCTACGCGCTGCTGCTCACCCCCGGACAGCTCTCCCGGTTTGTGATCCAGCCGGTGGGATAACCCCACTCTGTCAAGTATGTCCAGCGCCATGGCCTCGGCCTCGGCCTCGCCGACACGCTGGATCATTGCTGGAAGCATGGTGTTCTCAAGAGCGGTGAACTCCCGCAAAAGATAGTGAAACTGAAAGACGAACCCTATGGTGCGATTCCTGAAATCGGCGAGAGTAGACTCCTCGCGAAGAAATACATCCTCGCCTTCGAAAAGGACTTGGCCGGCCGTAGGCGCATCAAGCGTACCCAGAACATGAAGAAATGTGCTCTTCCCGACCCCGCTCGCTCCAGTCAAGGAGACGATCTCACCGGCTTCTATCTTCACATCCAAATCCCAAAGAACCTCGATACGCTTTTCCCCAAGGAGATAATCCTTGCTAAGGCCCCGCACCTCCACCAACGGCCTGGCTTCTTCGGAGGCCTTTCTCTGCCCACCCAGGACGTCACTCATCGCGCAGCCCCTCAACCGGATGAAGCCTGCTGGCCGTAACACTCGGGTAAATGGTGGCAAGGTAAGAGAGAAGTATGGCCACGATACACACAAAGACGATCTGCAAGGGCTCGACCTTCACCGGAAGAGCCGTGATGTAGTAGACCTCCGGGTCTAGCTGGATGACCCCACTGGCGATGAAGGCGCATGTACCCAGCCCGAGCACCAAGCCCAGAATCGTCCCCAGAAGGGCCACCACGAGCCCCTCTACCACGAACACCTTCATAATAGAGCCGTCCCTCGCTCCCATGGACTTGAGTATGGCTATGTCCTTTCCCTTCTCCATCACCATCATGATGAGGGTGGCCAGGATCACGAAGGAAGCCACCACGACGATGAAGGCAAGGATCACGCCCATTACCAGCTTCTCCAGCTTCAGCGCGGCGAACAGATTGCGATGCATCTCGCCCCAGTGCTTGGTGTAGTAGGGGTAACCTTCGAGACGCGTCTCTATTCTTCTGGCGATGGCGTGGGCTTCATCCAGATTGACAGTCGATATCTCCAGACCCGTCACCGATCCCGGCATATCGAAGAAGCTCTGCGCCTGCTCCAGGTGAATGTACGCAAAGCTGGAGTCATACTCGTACATCCCCGTGTGAAATATGGCCGCTACACGGAACGAACGGCTCCTTGGGACTGGACCGGTGGGACCCATCTCCTCCGACAGCGGGGAGATTACATCTACGCGATCCCCCACGAACAGGCGAAGTCGGCGTGCCAGTTCCTTACCAACAGCTATGCCGGGCACTGCCCTGCCTCCCCGTGAAGAATCCAGGAGGTCCTCACCGGTGCGCGACTTGGACGGAGAAAGGACGCCACCCGCCTCATCCGCCCCATCACGCACGCGGGGGAGAGCTCGAATTCGATCCGGATGGCTCAAGTGAGTCAAGTCGCCGTCAATCACGTCGTCGGGCAGCTCCGTGACCTCACCTACGGTCTCGGGCACGATGCCTTTCATTACGACGCCTTCTACCTGGCCCTCGGTGGTAAGCATCACCTGCCCCAAAAGGAACGGGCTTGCTCCCGTTACACCTCTTACTGACCGCACCTCTTCGGCAACGTCGGCATACTCCTCAAAGCCGGTAGCGTACTTGAGCACAACCGCGTGTGCGTGGGTGCCGAGAATCTTGCTTCGCAAGTCCGTCTCGAACCCGCTCATGACCGACAAGACCACGGTAAGGCACCACACCCCCACCGCCACCGCCAGAACCGAGATGACCGTTATTACAGACAGAAAGCTGGTGCGCTTTTTTGCCATCAAGTGCCGGCGTGCAATGAACCTCTCAAAAGAAAACCGAGTATCCAGCTCCCCACCGCCGCCCAACAAGAAGCCAACCGAGCTGCCGATGAAGCCGAACACCATCGCGGCCAGCACCGCTGCAGCGGAATAACCGACAACTGGAGCAATACCGCTGGAACCGAGCATCAATCGAGCAAGGTCCGGGGACTTTGTAAGCGTCAAAAACCCCGCAAGAAGCAACATCGACGCGACCAGTGCCGCTACGAAGTGCTCCAATATACACAGCTTCCTACCGATCCGGCCTGCGGGGAAACCAGCGCAAGTAACTATCAAGGCACCGGCCACTATCGCGACTACCGTGGCCGCGTCGGCGCTGGCCTCGAAGCGATGGTACACAGTCTGCCGAACTATCCAGCCGGCGACCAAGGCGACCACCGCCCCAACCTGCACCAAAGCCCAGGCCCCGGGATGAAAGCGCCTCGGCAGGCGACGCCCCGTGGGGGTAAGCCGCATTCCGTCGGGGGTTACCCCGCCGGGAGCGGATGAGCAGTCTTTGGAGTCGGCGAGCATAGTGTGGCAGGAAGACAACTGGCAGGCCCAGTCTAGTCCGCTGGACGCATCAGGGGGAAAAGGATCACGTCCCGGATCGAGGGCGAGTCGGTTAGAAGCATTACCAGACGGTCAATTCCTATGCCCTCCCCCGCCGTAGGGGGCATTCCGTGCTCTAGAGCACGAATGTAATCCTCGTCGTAGTCCATGGTCTCTTCGACACCGGCCTCTCGAGCGGCCGTTTGTGCCTCGAATCGCAAGCGCTGGTCGTCGGGATCGCCAAGCTCGTTGAATGCATTGGCCACTTCCCTGCCGGCTATCATCAGCTCGAAGCGGTCCGCTATGTCCGGCTGCTCATCGTTCCGCCTTGCCAAGGGGCTCACGGAAACCGGAAAGCCGGTTATGAACGTAGGGCGGTGCAGATGAGATTCGACGGTCTCTTCGAAGAGAAAGCCTATGAGTTCTCCGTGACCCATGCGTTCAATCTCTCCCTCCTTCTTGGGGTCACCACCAGCCTGACCGCGAGCCAGCTCTCGAAGCTTTTCCACGTCATCGAGGTCGGCTTCGGCTACACCCTCCATACGGGCAAGAACGGCCTCTCGCATACTCACCCTTGGCCATGGAGGAGTGAAGTCGATCACATCGCCGCCGCACGGTACCTTCAAGGGATCTTCGGGGTTTCCTACTCCAAGCTCTCGCACAAGACCTACTATCATCTCCTCAGTCAGCTCCATCAGATCGTTCCACGTAGCATGCGCCCAGTAGAACTCCAACATCGTGAACTCGGGGTTGTGTCGAGGCGAGAGCCCTTCGTTTCTGAAGTTACGTCCAAGCTCATACACTCGTTCGAAGCCCCCTACAACCAAACGCTTCAGGTACAGCTCGGGAGCAATTCGCATGAAAAGATCTAAATCGAGGGCGTTGTGATGGGTAATGAAAGGACGAGCGGTGGCGCCGCTGACAAGCGAATGCATCATGGGGGTCTCAACCTCCATGAAGCCGCGGTCGTCGAAGAACCTACGAATGAACGCAATAGCCTTCGTTCGTGTGACGAAAACACGGCGTACGTCTTCGTTGGCTATTAAATCCACGTACCGCTGACGGTATCGCAGTTCCTTGTCCGCAAGCCCGTGCCACTTCTCGGGCAATGGTCGAAGGGCCTTTGTGAGTACCGTGAAAGACGAGGCACGCAGAGCCCTATCACCCCGCCGCGTTCGAAACTGCGGACCCCGCGCCAGCACATAATCTCCCACATCCGTCAGGCCAAGCACCTGCCAGTCACGATCCGAAAGAGCCGCCTTTGAAAGGAAAAGCTGGTTTTCCTCGAGAGACCGGTCTCTCATGCGCAAGAATGCGCCTTTTCCAAACCTGCGAATGGCCAACACGCGTCCGGCGATCTCGAAGACTGGAGCATCCTCTGCTATTCCGGGCTCATCGGGCAGGTCGTCGACACTTGGCACAGCGCGCAAAAGATCCGAAATGGTGTGGCGCACGGGCTGTGCGACACCAAAGGGATGTACTCCAAGCTCGCGCAAGGAGGCTGCCTTCTCTCTGCGGACCTGGATGAGGTCTTCCTCGGCCATCGTATCTCCGGTTTTCCCCCTGAAAATGCCAAACCTCTATATTGGACCGGATCTCTTACCACCTGCTTCGCCCTCCACCCTAAGTCTAGTAGCCCGAGACGAATAGGCCCCGGAAATACAATCGCATTGGCGGCCACGGAGAATTAGGCGGTGAGAAATGCGGGCTAGCCATACAAAGCGGCGCACGATATCCGGCACCACGGCCCCCGTCAAGAAACGGCGATCCCCAAAAGACGGCGTTCCGAGCACGGCGTCTTTCCTGGGGCTCGCTACGAGAGTAGAATTACATGCTACACTGATGCAGCTACTAAAGGCCTTGTCATGAGCCGCTTCACAAAGATCGCCGTCCTTGCGACTGCTCTATTGCTGACCTCGATTGGCGCCAAGGAACGAGCATCCCTCGAGCATGGAGAAATTCTAGTCGACGCAGAGAGGGTCGAAGGAAGTGACCTGCCCCGGATCATCGTGAAAGGGATCGTTGATGCTCCTCCTGAAAAGGTTTGGGAGATAGTATCCGACTGTGACGTGTACGAGCGTCGCCTGCCTCGAATCAGGGAAGGGCGAGTAGTCGAGCGTAGCGGCAATACGGTCATTTGCGAGTTGACCGTGGCTCTCCCTTTTCCCCTCTCGGACATGACGGCACGTACCAAGGCAAAGCACATCGAAGGCCCCCCTAGGTGGTCTCGCACCTGGACCCTACTTGAAGGCGACTATGAAACGAATGAGGGGAGCTGGGTCATCGAAGGTTATGGAGAGGAAGGTAATCGTTGCTTGGTGACATACTCCGTCCATGCGGTCCCAAGCGGCTCGGTCCCGAGCTGGGCGCAGCGCCGCGCACAGCAGTCCTCCATGCCTGGAATCATTGAGCGTCTTCGAGAGGAGACGGCATCGGAGCGGTAAATTCCGCGTTCAACTCCGGCCGGTTTTGAGGTACAGCTCTTCTCATGTCGGTGCTTCGCATAACCTTTCTCGGCACGGCCGGCGCCGCTCCCACAATTCGGCGTGGCCTTGCGGCTACAGCCATACGGGCGTGGTCCGATAGGCTTCTAATAGACTGCGGCGAAGGAACTCAGCGTCAGATGCTTCGCTACGGCACGGGGTTCAAAGTCGACCGAATACTCTTCACACATTTCCACGCCGATCACTATCTTGGAATAATCGGCTTTCTTCGCACGCTCGCCATGAGCGAACGCACCGAACCCCTGGTGCTCCAAGGCCCCTCTCCCGACGTAGAGCGGTCCTTGATGAAGGCCATACATCTCGGCTGGCGCGAGTACCAGTTTCCCATCTCCATTGAAAACGTGGCACCCGACCAGGTAATCGAGCGCGGAGATTATCTGATCCGTGTAGTTGCCGCGGATCATAGAAAATCGGCTGTAGGCTACAGCATCGAGGAGCCACCGCGCCCCGGTCGTTTTCACCCTGAAGCAGCCACGGCCTTGGGAGTAAGGCCCGGCCCCCAGTTCGGTGTGCTTCAGCGAGGAGAAAAGGTCGAGGTTTCGCCGGGCAGGTGGATCATGCCGAGCCAGGTGATGGACCCACCTAGACCCGGGCGAAAAGTAGTTTTTTCGGGAGACACCAGACCCTGCCGGGAAGTAGTGGAGGCCTCACGAGGCGCTGACGTCCTAGTTCACGAGGCCACATTTTCGGATATAGAAAAGGACCGCGCCCTGGAAACCATGCACTCAACAGCTAGGGAAGCGGGAGAGGTCGCCGCTGAGGCCGGAGTCGGCAAGCTGGTGTTGACACATATTTCCAGCCGCTACGACGCTCAAACCGAAATCCTAGCCGAAGAGGCTAGATCGGTTTTTCAGGGCGAGGTGATAGTAGCGGAGGACGGTATGCGTATGGAGGTTGGCTACCGCGAGGATAGCTCTGAAGAGTGACCGGTCTCTTCTTCTCCTTGGCTACGTTTGAGAAGAAAGGCCTCGATTAAACCGTCGAGGTCGCCGTCCAAAACTCGCTGAGGACTTCCATTCTCGAACCCGGTTCGATGGTCCTTGACCATCTGATACGGAGCCAGCACATAACTTCTTATTTGGGATCCGAAAGCTATATCGGCCTTGCCCGCCTCGACCTTGGCACGCTCCGCTTCCCGCTTCTTCATCTCCAACTCATACAAGCGGCTCTTCAGAACCTTGAGCGCCATATCACGATTCTTGTGCTGGCTTCGTTCGTTCTGGCAGCTCACCACTATGCCCGAGGGAACATGGGTCATCCGAACAGCCGATGAGGTCTTGTTCACCTTTTGGCCACCAGCCCCTGATGCTCGGAAGACATCCACCCGAACATCATCATCCCTGACGTCGATAGTTACATCGTCGTCCACCTCCGGAGTTACGAACACCGAAGCAAAAGCTGTGTGTCGACGCGCGTTCGAGTCGAACGGGCTGATGCGAACGAGCCTATGAACCCCTGCCTCGGCCTTTAGCCACCCATAAGCGTTGGTTCCAGACACTATAACCGACGCGCTCTTGATCCCGGCCTCTTCGCCCTCCAGCTGATCAACGAGGTCGGCCTTCCATCCACGCTCGGTGGCATAACGAAGATACATTCGAAGCAGCATTTCCGCCCAGTCCTGAGCGTCCAGCCCCCCTGCCCCGGAATTGATGGTGATGATGGCGTTTCGAAAGTCGTCCGGACCAGACAGCATCCGGTCGAGCTCCATGCTCCGCATCTGATTGCCTGCCACCTCCACTTGCTCGGCCACCTCGCCTAGCTGGCTGTCATCAGACTCCTCCCGAGCGAGTTCCAAAAGAACGATGGCATCCTCTATGAAGGAGGAAAGCTTACCGTCCTGCTCCAAGGTCTCGTCGATTCGCGCCTTCTCCCGAAGGAGTTGTTGCGCCTCTTCTCCCCCGTTCCAAAACTCCGGCCTAGCGGCCCGGGCTTCTATTTCCGCCCGCCTCCGCTCCTTGGCCGGAAGGTCAAAGAGACCTCCGTAGCGCGGCCAGCCGCCGCTCCAAGTCTTCCAGTCTCTCCTTCAACTCTCCCGCAGTAAGCATATCACTCATATAACACTCCAACGACGTGCGGTCATGCCCGGCCGAAGACTCACCACCAATGATGGAAGTGATTGACCGGACCTAATCCCTCACCTACAGGGAAAGCCCGCCTGATCGCTTCGGTGAGCCACCTTTTGGCCTCCCGCGCCGACTCCGAAACGGTCAAGCCTGTTGCGAGGCACGCGCAAAGGGCCGCCGCGAAGGAGCACCCTGTTCCATGAGTGCTGGTGGTCCTTATTCGCTCGGCAACGAGCCGCTCGACCGATCCGCGGGGACCCACTACCAAATCCACAGCCTCCGCCCCGGAGAAATGGCCGCCTTTTATAACCACCCACCTCGGACCCAGGTCAAGGATCCGCCGAGCAGCTTCAACCGCCTCATCCTCCGACGACGGCAGCGCTCCCACCAAGGCAGCGGCCTCCTCGAGGTTTGGCGTAACCACGGTTGCCATTGGCAGTAGCATCTCGGTCATGGCTAGGACCGCCTCATCGGGCTCCTCTTGCGCGCGAGGCTCCCCCACGAGTAGGCGAGCCCCCGTGGTCGAAACCATAACGGGATCGACGACAAGCTGCTCGACGCCGTGGGCCCGCAGCCGCTCCGCCACAACAGCGATTATTCGTGCATCGTGAAGCATGCCGGTCTTCACCGCACCGGCTCCGATGTCCGATAGGACGGCATCAATCTGCTCGGCCACGAAACCTGGGGGCGGCGCATGGACCGAGCTGACACCTCGAGTGTTCTGGGCGGTCAGAGCCGTAATAACGCTGGTGCCGTAGCACCCAAAGGACGCGAATGTCTTCAGATCGGCCTGGATGCCGGCCCCACCACCCGAATCACTTCCGGCGATTGTGAGGCAGTTGGCACCCATGGATAGGGGACGAGCCGAATCGGCCCGTCCCCGGCCTATCTCCGACACACGCTACTCCTTTTCTTCGGTTCCTGAACCGAGCTTCTTTTCAGGTTGGGGGCCCGGTTTATGCCCGGTGTCGACCTCGAGCTTCTTCATGAAGGCGGAGAGAAGGTCAATAGGGATGGGGAACAACGTAGTAGTGTTCGCCTGAGCGCCGATCTCCACCAGCGTCTGCAGATAACGAAGCTGTAGCGCCGAGGGCTCCGCGGATAGAACCTCTGCCGCGTCGGTGAGCTTTCTGGCAGCCTGGAACTCTCCTTCCGCTGCGATAATCTTGGCTCTCCGCTCGCGCTCGGCCTCCGCCTGTCGCGCCATGATTCGCTGCATCTCCGGAGGCAGATCGACATGCTTGATCTCTACGTTGGTCACCTTGACCCCCCAGGGGTCGGTATGCATATCCAGGGTATCCTGAAGCTGGGCGTTCAGTTTCTCTCGCTCGGATAGAAGCTCGTCGAGCTGATGCTGGCCCACCACCGAGCGAAGGGTAGTCTGAGCGAGCTGACTCGTCGCGTAGAGGAAGTTCTCGACCTGCAGTACCGCCTTATCGGGCTGGATGACGCGGAAGTAGATCACCGCGTTGACCTTCACCGAGACGTTGTCCCTTGTGATCACGTCCTGTGGAGGCACATCGCGAGCGATAGTCCTGGTGTCGATCACCGCCATGCGAAATACGGGCACGAGGATGATCCGCAAGCCAGGTTGCCTAATTCCCGTGTATCGACCGAGGAAAAACACTATCCCTCGCTCGTACTCCTGGATCACGCGGATGCTCATGGCCAACCAGATCAACACGATGGCCGCAGCCACTATTACGCCAAACGGAAGCCCCATTATCTCCCTCCTCTGCTATGTATTGCGCCGCCTATCAACGGAGGCGCGGTAATCATTGAACCGGCTGTGGCGAATCATCGGACTCACCGCCGGCTTTGGGCGCAACCTTCAGTATCAGCCCCTCTACCTCGATAACAACTATCTCGGTACCGGCTGGGATCTCCCTGTCGCTCACGCCGCTCCAAAGTTCTCCGTGTACGAACACCCTTCCTCCCTGGGGACCAACGTCCGTACGAGTTCGGCCGAGCTCACCCTTCATGCCTTCGTGCCCGGTCGTACCTCGCCGACGGTGAACATACACTATGAATAACATGAGGCCTATGGCGACCGTCGCCATCAAGACCACCGTCGGGATTATGACTCCCCAAGACACCTGGATATCCGGCTCCACGAAGAAGTCGGGATCGGTGGAGTCCATCAGCAGCGCCGAGCCAAGAATCATGGTTCCTACTCCCACCAATGCCAGCAAGCCGTACGAGGTGACGTATATCTCCGCCACGAACAACGCGACCGCTATGACCAAAAGAACGATCCCTCCTACGTTCACAGGCAATATGTTGAGGCCTATCCCAGCAAGAAGAAGCATGAACAGCCCTATGACGGCCGGGAAGATGAGGCCTGGATTGTAAAGCTCCATCATCAGGCCCAAAAGACCTAACATCAACAGAATGTAGGCGATGTTGGGATCGCCAAGGACCATCAGCACTCGCTGCTGTATTGTCATATCCCAATCATCGATTGTGGCCCCTTCGGTCCGCAGGGTCCTCTCGGTCCCATCGGCCATCGTAAGCACCAGACCATCGACCTGCTCCAACAAGTCCTCCTCGGTGGAAGCAATGAAGTCGATGACTCCAAGCTCGAGGGCCTCTGAAGATGTCGCCGACACCGCTTCCCGAACGGCAAGCTCGGCCCAGTCCGCGTTTCTCCCGGTTTCTTCCGCGACCGATCTTGCAAAAGCCGCCGTATCCTCTATGACCTTCTTGTCCATGGCCGGCCCGTCTTCTTGCTCGCCTCCACCCAGAGCAACCGGCGCCGCCGCCCCAATACGGGTTCCGGGAGCCATTGCGGCGACATGTGCCGACATCGTAATGAACATACCCGCCGAAGCAGCTCGGGCACCGGTTGGGTAGACGTAGACCAAGACCGGGACATCGGACGCCAGAAAAGCCCTCGAAATCTCACGAGTGGATTCGAGCAGACCACCAGGAGTGTCCAGCACGAGGATTAAGCCCTCGTATCCGCCTTCCGCCGCCGCGGCTACCCCGTCCAGCAGATAGCTCGAGGAGCCGGGGCTCACCACCCCAGCAAGATCCACCCGCAAGAACCGAGGAGCAAGCTCTGCTTGCTCCGAACGAGACTCGAGCTCCCTGTCCTGACCAATGGGATCACTACCTGCCGGCGCTTGCGCCCCAGGCTCCACCTGCCCCGCCGACCCTCCGCCAGTAAGACCAAGCAGCGCGATCCCGGCAAACAGACACAAGAAAAAAGCCGCACGCAACCCTGTACGGTTTATGAAAACTGACGGAGACGCGTCACCTGTCCTCCGGCAACCGGCAAGTCGATGTTTCATGGCAGCTGTCTCCCCAGACGGGCCAAGACGGCCTTCAGGTCCTTCCAGGCCGCCCCCTTCTTGGCGGGGTTTCTAAGCAGGTTGGCTGGATGAAAAGTGGGCATCAAGTCTATTCCCTCATAGCGCTTCCATTTGCCTCTAACGGAGCCAAGAGCCAAGCTCGGATCTTCGAGCAAGCATTGCACGGCAAAACGACCCAGACCCACGATCACCTTTGGCGAGATAGAGGCAATCTGCGCCTTCAGGAAAGGTTCGCAAGCAGCGATCTCGCCTGGTTCCGGATCACGGTTGCCCGGAGGCCGGCACTTGACCACGTTGCAAATGTAGACCTGTCCGCGTTCAAAACCCATCGCCGCTATCATTCGGTCCAAAAGTTGCCCAGCCGCGCCAACAAAAGGCTCCCCCGTTCTATCCTCCTCGGCACCCGGAGCCTCTCCAACGAAGACGATCTCGGCATCTGGATTGCCTACTCCAAATACCAACTTCTTCCTGCCTTCGGCCAACTTGCAGCGCCGGCATTCGCCTAACTGCCGGCGAACGTCCTCGAGAGCCCGGCCATGTAGATTCTCCTCCGGTCTTTCCTCGGGGGTTGTCGCTGGAGCGTGGACCGGCGAGGATCCTCCGCAAGCAACACCGGCTTGGCGCGGAATGCGGCGAGCCCCCTGTGCCTCCCACCACAGCAGGTGCCGCCGAAGATCGGATAAAATCTCCCGAAGCTCCTCTGCTTTGAGCCGAACACCGTCATTGGGGTCAGACGGGGGCTGCTGGATAGCTCGTCTAGGCATCACATAGAAGGCAGCTTACGAAGGTCGACGGTCTTTGATTAAAGCAGATACGCGATCCAAAATGGCGTGTGCCACAGACTTCTTGCTCGATCTGGGGACCTCCTCCGCGCCTGTTGGACTCACTAGCACGACTTCGATATCTCTGCTTGCAAAGCCTGTGCTCTCCTTGCCAACATCGTTGGCAACCACCAAGTCGAGGTGCTTGCTCTTAAGCTTTTTTCGGGCATTTTCGACCATCTCCTCTGTCTCGGCGGCGAACCCCACCAGAACCGGGCGGTTCTTCTTTCCCACGAATCGCCGGCCCAGCGTAGCCAATACGTCCGGTGTTCGCCGCAGTCTCAGTACCAAATCCCCTTCTCCCTTCTTTATCTTGTTTTCGGCGGGGCTCACCGGAGCATAATCACCAACCGCCGCCGAAGCGATGATGGCATCCATATCGCCGGCCAAACTCGAGGCCAGTTCCCGGAGGTCCTCCGCGGTCTGGAACGGTATGGCACGAATACTGGGCGGTGGTCTTAGGTGCCAGGGGCCATGAAGCAGCGTAACTTCAGCCCCTCGCTTCAGGGCGGCAATGGCCAAGGCCTCTCCCATGCGCCCGGAGGAGGGATTGGAAATAAACCGTACGGGATCGATCTTCTCCCTCGTAGGGCCGGCCGTTACCATGAGCCTCTTTCCCACGAGGTCGGGCGCCTCGAGTTCTCGCACCAAGGCCGAAGCCACATCCTCCGGAGATTCACCTGACGGCAGAACCGTCACCTCCTTCTCCAGGTCTTGCAGCAATACTCTCCCAAACCTCGAACCATGCAGCGACGGCGTTGGAGCCACGACACGGGGTAACGAAGCGTCCAGAAACAACGCGCCCGCCGCATTCACGGCTACTTCGGACGCCAAGATGTCCGTGCTCGAGATGATAAAGAGCGCGGCCTCACACTCCCCGGCGATTTCCCTGCCACTCTCGGCGGTCGTTGCGACGGGGTGACCGCTCAAGGTCGCGAGGGTCAGGGCTGGAAGCCACCGTTCCGTGGACTCGGTGACGACCACCTTTACCGTAGCCCTCCACCGAACGAGGCGACGAATCACATCCGCGGCCACATACGACCCCGGGCCTCCGTCCACACCCACGGCTATCGTGCGGCCTACCAACTCCCGGCCGGTGGTCTCTTTGGCTTGTTCACTCATAAAGACGGCAGACTACTTTTCGCCGATTGCTCAGTCTAGATAGCTTTCGATTCGCTTTAATAGGTCGATTCTGTCAACCAGGTCCGTAACATAATCCAGCCGTTCAGTGTCGAGAGTGATTACCTCCGACAGGTCATACTGCTGGAACCAATCTTCGTAAAGCTGATTCAGCCTTCGAATATATGGTGCCGGAATGGCTTGCTCCTCCGGACGTCCGCGCATGACGATTCGCTTACGTATCGTACGTACACCGGCACGAAGATAAATCATCAGGTCCGGCGGTGAGACCGTCGCGGCCGCAGCCTCGTAAAGAGCCCGATATGTGCTCCACTCCCGTGCCGATATCAGCCGTCTCCGAAAAAGGTTCCGGGCGAACACCTCGGCATCCTCGTAAATTGTACGATCCTGGATGACCGTCCCGCTCGACGACTCGAGCTGACGGTGCAGCTTCAGCTTCTCAGCGAGGAAAGCGACCTGGGAGTGAAAAGCCCACCTCTTCATATCCTCGTAGAAGTCAACGAGGTAAGGGTTGTTTTCGTGAGGCTCGTAGAACGGCTGCAGGTCATAACGCCGGCATAGGAAACCCACCAACTCTGTTTTGCCGGTTCCCATGTTCCCAGCCACCGCTATGAAGCGCTTCGCTGACCCCTTTGCACTCATCACCACGACTGGTACCACCCCTTTCGAGCCGTATGAAGCTATGATAGGGCTTGAAGTCGATGGAGCGGTGACGGTCGTCCTTCCGGACACCGTGCCGATCTCATGAAATGAAAGCTCGAGTAACGCTCCCGATGTCCGAAACAAGCGCTGATTTCCGCCTCGCGCCACAGCGGGTTATAGCCTATGCCATACTGCTTACCCTGACCGCTGCGTTGGGATGCGCAACCTTCGGTGCCGGTCGAGCACCGCGTGACGCCCATGAGTGGGTGGAGCTAGGCAAGACCGCGAGCCAGCAGGAACGCCACAACGACGCCGCTCGAGCTTTCGGGCGCGCCCTGGAGGTCGATTACGCCAGTCTGACCGCCCACCGAGGCCTCATCGCCGCTCACTATAACTTGGGTCGGCTTGGAGAGCTGCAAGGACTATATGAGAAGCGCTATGAAGAAGAACCGAACAACCCGTTTCATGCCTACGGCCTCGCCATCACGCTCTATGGCACGACCATAGCCAATGCCGAACGGGCGCTGGATCTGTTGGCGGCGGCGGAGAAGCTGCGTCCCAAACTTTCCGACATTCCTTACCGCCGCGCAGTCATCCTTCTCGATGCAGAGCGCTACCACGAAGCCAGGGAGGCGCTTTCCCGCGCGCTCGAGATCGAAGACAAGGCACGCTATCGCGCCCCCATGGCGCTCGCCCTAAGTAAACTTGGAGAGCGAGAAGGAAGCTTGGATCTGCTCCGAGGAATTCTAGAGATGGATCCTACCGCACGTGAGGTCGAGCTCGCTCGAATCGTGGCCGAACGTATCTCGGATCCGCTCCAAGGCTTTCCACGGGCGGCACGCGGCAGGATCGAACGTGCCATGGCGTGGATCGAACAAGCGGATGTACCCCAGAAAGCTATTGACATGCTGCGGGAGGTTTTGCTCGAGCACCCGGAAGCCGCCATGGTCCACGCCATATTGGGCCTTGCTTATCAGCGTATAGATGCACTCGGCGAGGCAATAGTGCACATGCGGCGCGCCATCGAGCTGGCTCCCGACCTAGCTCTCCCCAGGCTGTATCTCGCAAACGTCATGCAGTCCCTGGAACGCGATGACGAAGCACGCAAGCATTTTCTGGGAGCGCTCGAACGCAATCCTTTCCTCGTGGAAGCGCATGCAGCTCTGGGTAAGGCAGCCTCGGAGCGAGGCATGTCCTCGGAGGCAATTCGTCACCTGCGGGCCTGGAGCCTCCTCGCACCATCCAGCAAACAGCCCAGGCTGATGCTTTCACGGTCACTCGCCGCAACCGGTCAACTGGGAGAGGCGGCGAAGATACTCGAAGAGGTGCTGAGTATGGACGAGGACAACCTCGAGGCCCATCTGTCCTTGGCCACCATTTACTCTCGCCGTCACGCGACTGCCAGAACCGAGTCCGAACGCAGAGGATACGCTACAATCGCACGCCGGCATCTCGATAAGGTGCTGGAGGTCCAACCTGAAAACGCCGCCGCCCGCAGATTGGCCGCGGAGCTTCCATGAGCGACGAAAGAAAGAAAGTAGCCACCACGGCAGCTGCTGCTGATTCCAAGCCGATGACTCGCCTCCTCCAGGTGTTGCGGGCTTCCAGCAAGTTCTTCAAATGGCGGGTGGCCGTACTGGTGGGCTGGCTGGGTTTGTCCATAGTCTCCGTGGCGGCGGGGTTATCCGCGGAAGATCGCAATCCTCTCGGGGCAACCGTTCACGTGCGTGAAATGCTCGGAGACCATTGGATCTCCGTTACGAACGACAGCTCGGATCCGTGGCGGAACGTCAAGATAACTCTTCCAGGCAACTGGACTTACGAGCGTCATACCTTACGACCACAAGACAGCATACTTGTCCCCGTCACCGACTTCTCGAGACATGGTAGGGATGAAGACGAGCAGACTCCCTCTGACTTCCGGCCTCATAGCGTCACGGTTTCAACACAAGCGGGAAGTCACGAGTACCTCCCCTAAGCCGCCAAAGCCATATGTAGACTACTCACCTCTTCCGGCGGCGGCGTCGTTCGTCTTTCGGAGCTGCTCTATGAGGGCTTTCATTTTGCTCCTCTCCTCCGCCGCCGCCAGGACCTTCTGAACTTTCTCGAGGATCTCGCCTAGATCCTCGAAAGGCTTCAGCAGGTAACCCCTGGCCCCGAGATCCATCGCCTCGATTGCCGTCTCCAAAGATCCATAACCCGTGATCATGATGGCTTCTGGACCATCCTCGTCCCGCCTGGCCTGGCGAATTATTTCCATTCCCGAATCGTCCGGCAGGTTCTTGTCAACGATCACGAGATCGAGATCGGCCTTGCCCAGCGCATCAAGACCATCTTGGCAGGTAGTGGCAAAAGAGACCCGATATCCAGCTTCATTGAGAAGGTCCCCAAGAAGCTCGTTAATTGCGTCCTCGTCGTCCACGACGAGAATATGCTTTGCACCTGGGCTCATTCCGCTCCTCCGTTGACGTTTCGCCGGCGCAGCTCCTGAATGCTCTCGCTTATCGATCTCGGCATCACGCTACTCCCAAACACTGCCTTCAACCCTGATTTCCAGAGGGGGAGGTTGAGGAACCCGGCGAACTACAATCGGACTTTCGGAGCGCTGAATATTCCCGGAACCGTCCTCTGCCGTTATTACGAATTGGTTCTCACCCTCACCCATGGGAACCTCGACTTCGAAGCTGCCATCTCGCTCGACCGGCACCAGCTTTCCGCCAAGCCGAAGGCGTGTGCCGACGTCCGTACGGCCCGCAACCTTTACGACATCCTCTTCCGTGGGAGCGTCGGGCCAACGCACCTCGAGAAGAACTTCTTCCGGAATCGGTAAGGGATCCTTGGGAGGAGAGCCTGGCATGGCAACAGCTTGCTGGCCCTCGGTCACAACCACCCGTCGGCCCTCGGACGAAAGGCCGACCTCGCCCCGCTCCGTTGTGACTCCCATGAAGCCCCCTCCATCCGTAATGAGCTGAAACTCCCCCTGCCTCGCGTCGGCGGTCACCTCGCCCCCGCCCGAACGAAACTCGTATATCCTTTCTTGCTCCGCACGGATATCCGCGGAAATTCTACCCATGTTTAGGGTATATCTTGATGCGGTAAGAGTTTCTTCGCCGATGGTGAAGTCGGTATTGGGCGATATTGTTAGCGTCGATTCATCCGTCGGGCGAAGCATTACCTGGCTGAAATCTCCTGTGCGGATCATATCGCCGCGAGAAAGGCTGGAGCCGAGTTCGAGGGTCCTCCACTCACCGTCTTTTCTCTTGGCCTCCACGACACCGACGACGGAGGCGACCAAAACCGAGCCCACGATGTAGCTTTCCTGCTCCTTCTCGTTGACCGGCGCGGTAGAGCCTTCCTCCTGAAGCAGCCAGATGTTGACGACCAGGCCCGCAGCCGTCAAAAAGACGCACGTCAGCGTCCATATCTTTGCTGCCATAAGGCTCATGCCTTCAGTCTATCAGGTAGCGGCAAGCGAATGGCAACTACAGTACCCTCGTCTGGCACGCTCTCCACATCGATGGTGCCATTATGGGATTCGACGATGTTGTAGGTAACGGACAGTCCCAACCCCGCTCCTCGCCAGTCATCCTTGGTCGTGAAGAACGGCTCAAAGATCCTGTCTAGGTTTTCCTTCGGGATTCCACGCCCAGTGTCGATCACTCTCACAACCGCGAAGAGTTCTTCCTTTCCGGTTTCCAAGCGGATCTTCCCGCCTTCTGGGGTTGCATGGCCTGCATTCGACAGCAGGTTGAGCAGAGCTTGCTGGATCTGCCCCGGATTGGCTATGACGTGCAAAGGCTCCTTGGACATCTCCTTTTCAACTAGTATCCCCCTGCTTTCAAGCAGGGATGAGTACAAAGACAAGGCCGAGTCCGCTATAGCGTCGAGATCGGTGTTCTCCCTTGCTCCGGCTTCCTGCTGCTCCGAGAAACGCAACAGGTTCATCGTGATCTCACGACACCTCTTGGCGTCCTCCTCCACCCTACGAAGCAGACGAGTCTCGGCATCCTCTTCGTCTCTCTTTCTAAGCAGAAGCTGGGTAACGCCCAGAATACCCGTGAGAGGATTGTTGATCTCGTGAGCCACGCCCGCGCCCAGCTCCCCTATAGCCGCAAGCTTTCGTGTCTGTAAGAGTTCCGCCTGGGCCTTTTTCAAATCGTCCGTTCGCTCGGAAACGCGGCGTTGAAGCTCCTTGTTGAATCCCTCGATTTCGGTCTGCGAGTCGGCGAGAGCTTCCGCCATCGAATTGAAAGCTCGCGCAAGATCTCTAACCTCCCGCGGACCATTTTCAGGCAAACGACTGGTCAGATCGCCGGAAGCGATCGCCCTAGCTCCAGCCGAGGCCGCCGCCATGGGTCTCGATATACCGCTTGACAGCAGAGTTCCGATCCCTATCGCGAACACCAAGGCCAAGCCGATTACGATCATCGTACGACGTTCAATGGCTCGCACCGGCGCAAAAGCCTCTGCCTCGGATTGCTCGACCACCGCTACCCAAGGGATGCCCTCCATTGCCGCGGATGCAGCAAGAAGCCTGTCGCCATGTCCCGTCAGCATCTCGTGGGCGGCGCTGCCACCCGTGCCGGCAAGCTCGAGTATTTGAGGCCGGGCAACGGACTCCATCAACCTTTGACCACTGGGATGGGCCAAAATACCGCCCTTCTCGTCGAGAAGATAAACCACTCCGACAGCCTGGTGTGAGAGCCTTCCAACTAAGTCTTGAACAGGGCGAAGGGCTACCTCCGCGGCCATGACCCAGGGGGCCTCGGCGGAAGCTCTACGCACGCCGACAGCTATGGGGACCATCACCGAGTGACGTCTTCGGCATAGATAAGGAGAGCCAACAGCCACGCCGCCTTCCGCCGCACGGGCTTTCTCCAGGGGGACATGGCTGTGAAATCTCTCGACCTCGGAAGGATCGGCCGGCAGTCGACCTCCGCGAACCTCGTCATCGCCACGATAAACGGCGGGAACAAGCAACTCTCCCGTCTCATCGTAGAGGGCAACGGTCGCCGCCTCCTCTACCTGCCAGTAGACTATGCGCAGCGCACCTACAAGTGACTCCCTGTCCAATCGGTAAAGGTCGAAAAGCTCAACGGAAAGCCGCATGCGACCCGTCGTTTCGGAAAGCCACTGCCCTACGCCGTCTGCCACGCGTCGAGCTACGGTGACCTGTCCGGCCCTGACCTGAGCCTCCAGCGCCTTCCTGCCGAGATCAGCCCAGAGCAGACCAGCGACGACCAAGGGAACCACAGCCGCGGCAACCAAAGTCAAAGTGAGTCGAAGCGATATGCGCACCGCTGAAGACTAGCGCAAAAACGTCTCTTTGAGGAACACCAACGCCGTCCAAATCGTAAAACGCCCGCCCGCTCGATTCGTCACCTCATGCGTGCAACGGGTGTGAGAAGCCTGGGGCCGATAATCAAAATGGCTGGAATCAGGCCTCGGAAGAATCCTCGACCAGTTCGATTAGCGAGAGCGCGGCGTTGTCTCCTCGCCGGTATCCCAGCTTTAGAATGCGCGTATACCCACCCGGGCGTTCCGAGTACCGGGGGCCGATTTCGTCGAAGAGCTTGCCTAGAATCGCCCGATCGCGAACGGTCCTATAGGCGAGGCGACGATTAGCCAGTCCACCCTTCTTAGCCATGGTTATGAGACGCTCCGTTACGCGCCGCACTTCCTTCGCCTTCGCATCGGTCGTTCGGATGCGCTCATGCTGAAGAAGCGATGCTGCCATGTTCGACAACATGGCCCGCCGGTGGCTGCTGGTTCTGTTGAGCTTGCGACGGCTCTTTTGGTGACGCATGACTTGCTCCGACCGTTTGAGCCGATTCTCGAGAAATCACTTCCCGGAACCAATGCTCGAATCTACTACTGTCTGTCGCTGGATGCCTGCTGTGAACTTGAAGATGATGGAGGAGGAGCCTTGGGATCCCAGTTATCAAGCTTCATACCGAGGGAGAGTCCCATTTCGGCGAGAATCTCCTTTATCTCCTTGAGAGACTTACGCCCGAAGTTCTTCGTCTTGAGCATCTCGGCCTCCGTCTTCTGCACGAGATCGCCTATCGTCCGTATATTGGCGTTCTGCAGGCAGTTCTGGGAACGAACCGAGAGTTCCAGCTCATCGACCGAACGGTATAGATTCTCGTTCATGGTCGCCGGCTCGGCCTCTTCGGCCTCCTGAATCTCCGCCGGTTCCTCTGTCTCATCGAAGTTAATGAATATGTTTAGCTGGTCCTTGACGATCTTGGCCGCAAAAGCAACCGCGTCTTGAGGTTCCACCGAACCGTCGGTCCAAACCTCCAGAACCAGCTTGTCGTAGTCCGTGCGCTGCGCGACACGGGCGTTGGTCACGTTGTAATTGACCTTTCTGATGGGCGAGAAGAGGGAATCGACCGTGATTGTACCGATAGGCTGTCCCTCTACCTTGTTCTGCTCGGCGGGAACGTAGCCCCGACCTCTCCTGCAGGACATCTCCATGGACAACTTCCCGCCCTCGGCCAAAGTACAGATATGCTGGTCGGGGTTCAGCACCTCGACTGCGCTGTCCGCGACGATATCCCCGGCCTTGACCTCCTTTGGACCCTGTGCCTGGAGCGTCATCGTACGCAACTCCCCACTGTCGATGCCAAGCAGCACTTCCTTGAGGTTCAAGATGATGTCGGTTACGTCCTCGACCACCTCCGGGATGGTTGTAAACTCGTGATCCACCCCATCGATTCTCACCGAAGTAATGGCCGTCCCCTGAAGAGACGACAGCAACACTCGGCGCAACGCATTACCAAGCGTCAGACCAAACCCCCTCTCGAGCGGTTCGGCCGTAAACTTGCCGTAGTTACGGGTCAACGATTCGGTGTCCACAGTCAAGCCGCGAGGCTTGATGAGTTCACGCCAGTTCTTGGCGACGATTGCTTCGGCCATATCTTGGACTTCCCCTGACCTGGTCCTTTAGGACCACAAAAACTCGAGGTCTACTTCGAATAAAGCTCGACAATTAGGCTTTCCTGAATGGGCATCGTGATGTCCTCACGTGCCGGTGCCGCCATTACTTTGCCGGCGAAAGCTTCTTTGTCCAGCTCCAACCAACCTGGAATACTCCGCCTGTCAACAGCTTCGAGCGCCGCTTGTATCCTTCCCATCTCGCGGCTCTTTTCCCGCACGGAGACGATCATGCCCGGCCGCAACTGATACGATGGAATATTCACCTTTCGACCATCGACTCGTATGTGCCCGTGACGGACAAACTGCCGAGCTTCCGAGCGCGTATCCGCAAACCCCATTCTGAACACGACGTTATCCAGCCGTGATTCGAGAAGAGTGAGCAATGTCTCGCCCGTCTTTCCCTTCTTCCGCGACGCCTTCAGATAATATCCGTGGAACTGCCGCTCCAGCAGCCCGTACATCCGCTTTACCTTCTGTTTTTCCCGTAGCTGCACGCCGTACTCGGAGAACTTGGTACGGCCTTGCCCGTGCTGGCCAGGCGGGTAAGGGCGGCGCTCGATGGCGCATTTATCGCTATAGCAACGATCACCCTTGAGATACATTTTAAGATTCTCGCGCCTGCAAAGACGGCATACTGACTCGACGTATCGTGCCATTTCGTAACTTGTCCCAACTGGTAATCAGACGCGACGCCTCTTGGGCGGCCTGCATCCGTTGTGCGGAATAGGAGTAACATCCTTAATCAAAGTGACTTTCAAGCCGGCGGCTCCGATAGCGCGAAGAGCGGACTCTCGCCCAGAACCGGGGCCCTTCACCATCACCGAAACCTGTCGAACGCCGTGCTCCATGGCTTTGGCGGCGGCATCGCCAGCGGCTACTTGCGCCGCGAATGGGGTTGACTTGCGCGACCCCTTGAATCCCTTGGCACCCGCCGACGCCCACGCGATCACTCCACCCGAAGCATCGGTGATAGTGATAATGGTGTTGTTGAAGGTCGCCTGTACGTGCACGATGCCCACAGGGATGTTCTTCTTGACCTTTCTTTTACCCTTCTTCTCGGCCATCTAGTCCTCTTGAAAGCTAACCAGCTTTTTCGGTTTACCTTCGCCTAGCGGCCGAACGCCTCGGCCCCTTGCGCGTACGAGCATTCGTGTGGGTGCGCTGACCACGCACGGGGAGCCCCTTGCGATGGCGAAGCCCTCTGTAGCAGCCGAGATCCATCAGCCGCTTTATGTTCATGTTGATCTCACGCCGGAGATCACCCTCAACCTTGCAACCCTCTTCGATCACGTCGCGGATGCGCCGAACCTCGTCATCGGATAGATCCTTGGTTCGCGTAACCGGATCTACTTTCGCACTCTCCAGAATCGCGCCGGCGGTGTGTCGACCGATCCCGTAGATGTATGTGAGCGAGATTCCAACCTGTTTGTCGCGCGGCAGATCGATGCCAGCGATTCGAGCCACGGTATACCTCCAAAGCCCCGTCCAGGGCCGCTATCAACCCTGTCGCTGCTTGTGCCTGGGATTGGAAGCGCAAATCACGCGTACCACCCCTCGGCGCCGTATTATCTTGCAATCCTTGCAAATCTTTTTGACTGATGCCCGTACCTTCATGCCCTCGGAGCCTCCTGCATCCAAACCCCCGGGAAGCGGCGTCGTATACCAGACAGTGCCGAAATACGCAACCCCCCTACTTTCTCAGAGCCTCTCGTAGGAGTTCGAACACCTCTTCCATTTTGCCAACACCATCAACACGAGCCAGCCGGCCCTTGGACTCATAGAAGTCCTTCACCGGTGCCGTCTGAGCCTCGAATGTGCGGAGGCGCTCGCGTACCGACTCAGGCCGGTCATCATCTCTATGTACCAGACTCCCACCACACTTGTCACAGATCTCGTCCCGTGAAGGAGGAGCAAATTGCATGTGATATCCAGCCTTGCACTCGGGACACGATCTCCTTCCAGATAGCCTCTCGACAAGATTGCTCTCGGGAACCTCGAGTGAGACCACCTTGTCGATAGGGGCTCCTATCTTCTCCAGCATGTCCTCCAGCTCCCTAGCCTGAGCCAGGGTTCGAGGAAAACCATCGAGTATATAGCCTTTTTGAGCATCCGGCTGCTGTATCCGCTCCTTGACTATCCCTACCACGACCTCATCCGGCACCAGCTTGCCCGCATCCATGTATTCAGATGCGGCTCGCCCCATGGGCGTGCCGTCCGCCTTCGCTCGCCGCAGGATCTCACCCGTCGAGATTTGAGGAATCTCAAGCTCCTCCTCGAGCCTCGAGGCCTGAGTACCTTTCCCCGCGCCGGGGGCACCAAAAAGAATGATTCGCATTTCCGTTCAACTCTCTATCAAGCCGCACGCGACGAACGCCCGCGAATTCTGGGACCACGAGGCCCGGTGAAGCCCTCATAGTGCCTGCTGATGAGGTGGGACTCTATCTGCTGAACGGTATCCAGACCAACGCTTACGACGATCAGCAAGCTGGTTCCACCGAAGTAGAAGGGCACACCGAACTGCGTCATCAAGATCGTGGGTAGAACACAAACCGCCGAAAGATAGATCGCGCCACCGAAAGTAACTCTCGACAGCACCCGGTCTATATACTCCGCCGTCTTCTTGCCGGGTCTGATCCCCGGGATATAACCTCCATACTTCTTGAGGTTGTCTGCAACATCCACGGGGTTGAATGTAACTGCCGTATAGAAGAAGCAGAAGAAGACGAGCAGAAGCACGTAAACGCCGTTGCCAAGCCAGCCGTCCAGACGCAACAACTCGTTGAGCTGTGCGAAGACCGGAGACAAACCCTCCAGTGTGGCCGGAAACATCAGCAGCGACGAAGCGAAAATGGCTGGGATGACGCCGGCGGTGTTCACCTTCAGCGGAAGGTGAGTCGCCTGCCCGCCATAAGACTGACGGCCAACCACACGTTTGGCGTATTGGATTGGTATGCGTCTCTGCCCGCGCTCCACGAAACAGATGAAAGAGACCACGAGCAGCATGAATACCACGAGGAACACCAATAGGAACGGATCCAGCTGCTCGGTCTCCGCCACCATCTGCCACGTTTGAACTATGGCCGAAGGCACCATGGCCACGATTCCGGAGAAAATGATCAGCGAGATTCCGTTTCCTACACCACGCTCGGTGATCTGCTCACCCAGCCACATGAGGAAGGTGGTGCCCGCGGTAAGCGTAATCACCGTGGTAAAGCGAAACCCCCACCCCGGTCCAGGAACCACCAGCTCACCGGCAGGACCCTGGATATCCTCCAAATAGAAGCTGATACCGATACCCTGGATTAATGCGAGGAGGATCGTGCCGTAGCGGGTGTACTGCGTCATCTTCTTCCGGCCTGCCTCACCTTCCTTCTTGAGCTTTTCCAAAGCCGGAATGACGACCGTCAGAAGCTGCAAAATAATGCTAGAGCTAATGTACGGCATAATGCCTAGAGCAAATATTGAAAGCTGCTCTAGAGCTCCCCCTGAAAACAGATTGAACATCCCGAGAAGGCCTCCTTGCTGGCCAACCCACTCTTGCATCACTACCCGGTCCACGCCTGGGGTAGAGATGAAGATGCCAATCCGATACACCGCCAACATCGCCACCGTAAAAAATATACGGTTGCGTAGGTCAGAAATCTTGAAGACGTTTGCTATGGCGCTGAACATGGGCCCCGGTCACTCCGCCTGCGGAGGACAGCTCGGTGTAGTCGTGGATCGTGTAGCTATGAAAGCAGCTCGACGCTACCGCCGGCCTGCTCAATCTTGCTTCGTGCCCCCGATGTCACCTTGTGTGCTTTGACAGTTAGTTTTTTTGCCAACTCCCCGTTGCCCAGAACCTTTATCCCGTCCCGGACCTTCCTGATGATTCCTTTATCCTTGAGAGCAGCCTCGTCAACGCATTCTCCCGCCTCGAACTTAGCCTCTAGATCCGACACCTTTACAATGGCGTAGATCTTTCCCTCGTGGCGAAAACCCCTCTTGGCCAACCGGCGCTGCAGGGGCATTTGCCCACCCTCGAAGCCGGCAATGTTCATATTCCCGGTTCTGGACTTCTGTCCTTTGTTGCCGCGGCCGGCCGTCGTGCCAAAACCGGAGCCTTGCCCTCGTCCTACCCGCTTTCTGCGTTTCTTCGCCCCTCTTGGCGCCTTTAGCTCTGATAGGCTCATTCGTTTGCCTCCTCCACCTCAACGAGGTGCTTCACCTTTTCCACCATGCCTCGAATGGACGGAGTATCCTCCAGTATCCTTGACTTGCCTATCCGACCCAGCCCAAGGCCGATCAAAGTCTTACGCTGGGTATCCATCTGCCCCGCCTGCGAGCGCACCTGGGTCACCTTGATTCGCATCTTACTCCTCCTTTGGTGCAGGGGCGCTATTCTCGGCGTTTGCATCCGTTACCTGGCGAGACTCGGCGCCGTTGGGTCCACTTACACCTTCATCCCCAGCGCTCGACTCCGTCTCCGATGTTGCATCGATCCTCGCCGTCTCTCTATCTTCCGGCTGGCTCGCACCGAGGTCTTCAACCGTCTTACCGCGTATGCGCGCTACCTCTTCTAGAGATCTAATCAGCCTCAAAGCCTCCATGGTGGCCTTGACTACGTTGTGCGGATTCCTCGAGCCCAGGCTTTTTGTCAGGACGTCCCTTATGCCTACCGCTTCTACTACGGCCCGCACGCTTCCGCCCGCGATAACGCCCGTACCAGGTGAAGCCGGCCTCAATAGAACTCGTCCAGCCCCAAAAACTCCCAGACTTTCATGGGGGATGGTATTTCCGGCAAGAGGAACCTTCACCAAACTCTTCTTGGCCTGATCGGCGCCTTTTCTAATGGCCTCGGGAACCTCATTGGCTTTTCCGATGCCTATACCGACATGACCGGCGCCATCTCCTACGACGACCAGAGCAGAAAATGAAAACCTTCGGCCACCCTTGACGACCTTCGCAACTCGGTTGATGTGAACCACTCGGTCGATCAACTCGAGATCGCCAGCACTGATTCGATCGCTCATCATAGGTCTAAAACTCCAATCCAGCCTCGCGAGCCGCCTCGGCGACCGCACGCACACGTCCGTGATACAAATAGCCACCCCGGTCGAAGACAATTATCTTCAGGCCCTTGGCCTGACATCGCTCGGCTATCAGTCGGCCGACGCTCTTCGCCCTCGCCGTCTTGTCTCCGGAGTCAACCGTTTTCTCGATACTGGATGCAGCGGCCAGCGTACTTCCCGCATCATCGTCAATGACCTGAGCATAGACGTGATTTAGGCTCCTAAATACGGACAACCTGGGCCGCTCCGCGGTACCGACTATTTTCTTGCGAATGCTTCGCTTACGCCTCTGTCGTGCTAGGAGCTTGCTCTTCGCCATTTCTTGGTCCTCATCATGAGCCCCCTGTGAGGGGCTCTACATCATGCACCGGTCTTGCCGACCTTTCTGCGTATTAGTTCGTCTTCGTACTTGATTCCTTTGGCCTTGTACGGCTCCGGAGGCCGAAGCATCCTTATGTCAGCGGCAGCCATCCCTACCATCTGCTTGTCCGCCCCCTCCACGACGACTCTGTTGGGCGCGGGCGTTTTGATGGTGAGGCCTTCTGGAACGTCATACACGATTGGGTGGCTGTATCCCAAGGTGAAATGCACCTGCTTGCCCTTGGCCTCCGCCCTATACCCCACCCCATTTATCTCGAGAATTCTTGTGTATCCTTGGCTTACTCCAACAGCCGCGTTGCTAAGCAACGCCCTCGTAAGTCCCTGCAACGCCCGTGACTGGCGATCGTCAATGGTAGGCTTCACAGCTATCACGCCACCATTCTCGGCAACATCGACGCCCTGCGGGATATCGATGGCGAGCTTTCCCTTGGGGCCTTCAAAATAAACTCGGCTTCCCTCGACTCTGGATTTTACCTTGTCGGGAAGTTGAATGGGCTTCTTGCCGATACGAGACATCAATGACTCCTGTATTCTACGTAGATACCCGCGCCACACCGGTCCACGCGACCTAATAGACGGTGCAAAGGACCTCGCCTCCCACACCGGACTTCTCGGCTTCATGTCCCGACATCACCCCTCGTGACGTAGAGACTATCGCTATTCCCAGTCCGTTCAATACTCGCGGAATCTCGCTTCTGCCTACATACCTCCTAAGACCGGGGCGGCTGTACCGCTGAATGTTTCGAATAGCAGGAGTACCCTCGCCATCGTACTTCAGGATCACGCTTATCGATCCTTGCGGCCCCTCTTCATGCTTTACGAAATCCTGAATGTAACCCTCCTCTTTCAGGATACGAGCAATAGCGACCTTGGCTTTCGAGGCGGGCACAACGGTCTTGTCATGCCGCGCCATCAAAGCATTCCTAATTCTGGTTAGCATATCAGCGATTGGATCGTTCATTTCTCCTCCTAGACGACGGTTTCGCGGCGCGCCGCGACCTGCCGCCTGACAACCCTTTACCAACTAGCTTTGATAACGCCTGGGATCTCTCCATGCAGCGCTCGTTCACGGAAGCAAATTCGACAAAGCTCGAACTTCCTCAAGTATCCTCGCGGCCGGCCGCATACCATGCACCGGTTGTACCTGCGGACGCGGAACTTTGGCCGTCGCCTCGCCTGAGCCATCTTGGATTTCTTTGCCATCTCTATCTCCACCGAGTCTCTGGCAGTCTAATTCCGGAAGGGCATTCCCAGCGCGCGCAACAAAGCGCGTGCTTCTTCATCATTGCGAGCAGTAGTGACAATCGTAATATTCATGCCCTTAATCTTTTGAATCTTGTCGTAGTCGACTTCCGGGAAAATAATCTGCTCCCTTACTCCCAAAGTGTAGTTGCCTGCTCCATCGAATGCCTTGCTCGAGACGCCCTTGAAGTCGCGAACCCGCGGCAACGCTATGGAGATGAGTCTGTCCATGAACTCCCACATTCGCTGGCGCCGCAAAGTGACCATGGCTCCAATCGGCTGCCCCTCTCGAAGCTTGAAGTTGGCTATCGATTTTCTCGCTCGAGTGACAACGGGACGCTGCCCCGTAATCGACGTCAGTTCCTGAATCGAGCTGTCGAGCAACTTCGCGTTTTGAAGGGCCTCACCCACCCCCATGTTCACAACTATCTTCTCCAATCGAGGAGCTCTCAAGGGGTTTGCGAAACCAAACTCTTTCAAAAGAGAAGGCAAGGCCTCCTCGTTATATCGCTCCTTGAGCCTCAACCTGTAACCGTTCTCTGCCATGATGACTCCGACCCTCACCTTCGCGCCGCATATAACGACACGATGCTTGGGCACTTTCTTTTCAGTCGATCGTCTGATCGCATTTCTTGCAATATCTGACCTTGCGGCTCTCGATTGCTTTCACCCCAGTCTTGGAAGCTTCTTCACAAGACGGGCAAACAAGCATCAAGTTCGAAAGATGGATCGTCCCGTTCTTTTCGATGATCCCGCCCTCCGGCATTGTCTGGCTGCGCCCTTTCTTCATGTGACGCTTGACGACCATCATACCCTCGACTCGCGCCCTATTCGTCTCCGCCAGCACGGCTATTACCTTTCCTGTTCGACCGCGCTCCTTTCCAGCAACGGCCTTCACATTATCTCCGCGTTTTATTCGCGCACTTGCCATCACAGCACCTCCGGTGCAAGGGAGGCTATTCTCATGAAGCGACGAGCTCGAAGCTCTCGTGCCACCGGCCCGAAAATGCGTGTCCCGATAGGCTCTTGGTCCTTGTTGATCAACACGGCGGAGTTGTCGTCGAACTTGATGTACGACCCATCGTCGCGCGTGACCTCCTTGGCCGTTCTCACTATGACCGCGTGAGCCATGTCACCCTTCTTGACCTTGGAGTTGGGAGCCGCTTCTCGAACCGAGACGCGAATAATGTCTCCGATGGCGGCATACTTTCGCCCGGCCCCACCCAGTACCTTTATGCACAACAGCTTTTTGGCCCCTGAGTTATCGGCCACATCCAGCATTGACTCTGCCTGAATCATGGAGCATCTCCACGAGCTGCCTCGTCAGATGACGGGCGCCTTCTCTAGGGTCTCTACGACCCTCCATCTCTTGTTTCTCGACAAGGGCCGCGTCTCTATAATCCGAACCTTGTCACCAACGCGGCATACATTAGCCTCGTCATGGGCATGAAATTGTTTGTCTCTTTTTATGTAAACACCGTACTTCGGGTGCTTGACCTTGCGAGTGATCCTGACTTTGACGGTCTTTTGATTCTTGTCGCTGGTCACAATACCGATGCGGGTCTTGCGTTTTCCTCGCGTCTGCATCACTGACTCCCCTTCATGGAATGCTCCTTACGCATCGTAAGCACCCGGGCCAGATCTCTTCGGACTCGCTGCAAATCCGAGCTTTTCTCCAAAACGCCGGTATTGTGCCGAATCTTGAGATCGAAAAGCTCGGCACGCAGATCGACCTCGCGATTTCTTAGCTCTTCAATCGACAAAGTTCGTAAATCCTTGACCTTCATCAGAAGACCTCATCGGCACGCTTCACAACGCGTGTCTTGATAGGCAGCTTATGCTGTGCAAGCCTGAGAGCATCCACGGCAAGCTGTTCGTTCGGATGCTCCATTTCGTAAAGGATTCGTCCAGGACGCACAACGGCCACGTAACCCTCAACGCTTCCCTTCCCCTTGCCCATTCTTACCTCTGCCGGTTTCTTCGTGATGGGCTTGTCGGGAAAGACTCGAATCCAGATCTTACCGCCGCGCTTCACCTTTCTGGTCATGGCGATACGGGCAGCCTCGATCTGTCTCGAGGTAATCCAACCGGGATCAACCACCTGCAGTCCATAGTCACCCCAGGTGAGGTCCGACCCTCGATATGACTTACCCCTGGTTCTTCCCTTTTGAGCCTTACGATATTTGCTTCGAGATGGTTGCAGCATTTTCCTCTACCTAACCCTCAAGCGCCCTGTCCTTGTCTCGTGGACGACACAGCGGACGAAGTGGCCTGTTTCGGCAACACCTCTCCTCTGAAAATCCAAACTTTTACCCCGATACGTCCCTGCTTCGTCTTCGCCTCCGCAAAGCCATAGTCAATATCCGCTCGCAAGGTGTGAAGAGGAACTCTGCCTTCGCGATACCATTCGTACCTACCCATATCGGCGCCACCAAGACGGCCGGAGCATGCGATGCGCACACCCTTGGCTCCAAACTTGCTCGCAGTTGTCAGCGCTTTCTTCATCGCGCGGCGGAAAGCTATGCGGCGCTCGATCTGGGTCGCCACGTTTTCAGCGACCATTTGAGCATCCGTCTCCGCCTTCCTAACCTCGATTATATTCAAGTAAATCTCGCTGTCCGTAAGCTTCTGAAGCTCCTTCTTCGCCTGCTCAACGCCGGCACCACGCTTTCCAATGACGATACCCGGCCGCGCCGTGTGAACATTCACCCTCACTTTGTTGGCGGCTCTCTCTATCTCCACGCTCGAGATACCGGCATGTCCCAACGCCTTTTTCACATGTTCGCGAATTCGTATGTCCTCGTGAAGCCACTTGGCATAGTTCTTCTGCTCATACCACCTCGATGACCACGTTCGGATGACGCCGATTCGAAAACCGATAGGATGAACCTTTTGACCCATGTCTTATGCTCCCTTGCTCTCCGCGGCACCATCCGATACGACCATGGTGATGTGACTGGTCTTCTTGCTGATCCAATAGGCTCTGCCCATGGCTCGAGGCATGATTGTCCAACGTATGGGCCCTTGATCGACCGTAACCTTGGAGATGAATAGCTGATCCACATCAAGGTTCGGGTTCCTGTTCACGGCGTTGGCAATAGCACTTTTGATCAGCTTCGCCATAGGCACGGCAGCAGCCTTTCTGGCAAAATGCAGCTCATCAACCGCCTGATTGACCGGCTTTCCGCGGATGATATCCGCTATCAACCGAACCTTCCTGGGTCCCATTCGCAAATGACGTAGCTTGGCCTGAGCTTCCATGGCCTACCTCTTGCTCTTCCTGTCGGCGGCATGACCACCGAAGGTCCGGGTGGGTGCGAACTCGCCGAGCTTGTGTCCGACCATGTTCTCGGTCACGAATACCGGTATGAATTTGCGGCCGTTGTGAACCGCGAAAGTATGACCCACGAACTCTGGAATAATCGTCGAACGCCTAGACCAGGTCTTGATAACTCTTTTTTGATCAGTTCGAGTCATCTCATCCACCTTCTTACTAAGATGATCGTCGACGAAAGGACCTTTTTTGATTGAACGCGCCATCTCGAACTCCCTTTACTTCTTGCCTCGGCGCTTGACGATATACTTGTCCGTGCGCTTGTTCGACCTAGTGATGTATCCCTTGGTTTGCTGTCCCCAAGGCGACACTGGATGAGGGTTTCCTTGACCCGACCGCCCTTCACCACCGCCGTGAGGATGATCAACCGGGTTCATGACGGTTCCACGCACTGTGGGTCTTATGCCCAGCCAGCGCTTCCTTCCCGCCTTGCCAAGCCGCAGGATAACATTGTCTGGGTTTGAAAGCTGCCCTACGGTGGCTCTGCAATTGTCACGCACCTTTCTGATCTCGCCGGAGGGCAAGCGAAGCAGAGCATACCCCCCTTCCTTTGCGAGGAGCCGGGCCGAGCCGCCGCCCGATCTCACCATCTGGCCCCCCTTGCCCGGACGCATCTCTATGTTGTGGATGGCCGTGCCTAAAGGAATCCCTCGCAATGCAAGGCAATTACCCGGCCGAATATCGATGGCCTCGCCCGAAACGATCTCATCGTTCACGGCCAACCCCAAGGGCGCCAAGATGTACCTCTTCTCACCATCGGCGTAAGCTAAAAGCGCGATTCGAACAGTTCGATTCGGATCGTACTCGAGAGCTTTTACTCTGGCGGGAACGCCTACTTTGTCTCTCTTGAAGTCGATAACTCGGTAACGGCGCTTGTGGCCGCCACCTCGATGCCTGACCGTCATCCGACCGGAGTTGTTGCGTCCTCCGGTACGTTTCTTCGGACGAAGAAGATCCTTCTCAGGCTTCTTCTTCGCCAGATTTGAAAGATCAGCCCCGGTAATCAACCGACGGCCTGGAGATGTTGGTTTGTACTTCTTGAGTGGCATGACTCTTCACCTCGCCCAGCTACTTATCGTCCTCATCCCCGGGTGTTCCTTCGACGAAATCAATGCTGTGGCCCTCCTCGAGGGTCACAATGGCCTTCTTCCATGTCGAACGCCATCCCTTATGAAAACCTATGCGCTTGGGCTTTCCTCGCACCACCTGCGTTCGCACAGTGGTCACCTTTACCTTGAACAAATCCTCGATTGCATTACGGATCTGAATCTTGTTAGCCGCCCTGTTGACCTCGAATGCATACGCGTTGTGGTCTTCTCGCTGCAGATCTAGCTTTTCCGTAATCAGCGGACGGCGAATTACGTTATAGGAACCCTGGTTCATCGCAGCCGCTCCTCCACGCGCTTGGCGACATCCTTGGTGAGCACCAAGGTGTCGTGTCGCAGAATGTCTCGAAGGTTCAGGCCCTCAGGTGCAAGAACCTGAAAGGTCGGCAAATTGCGAACAGATCTGTCAACATTGCGGTTCGACTTGTCCTCGACGATCAACGCCTTGGACAAACCAAGCCCTTCCAAAAGCCGCCGTGCCTCTTTCGTCTTGATTTCGGGAAGATCGAAAGCATCCAATATCAGAAGCTTGCCTTCCTTGGCGCGCAGGCTGACAGCGCTACGAAGAGCTCCTCTGCGCACCTTCTTCGGCAGTGCATAGCTGTAATCCCGAGGCTTCGGCTTCATTGCCTTTCCACCGCCAACCCATTGAGAAGCCCTGGTCGACCCATGCCTGGCGCGACCAGTTCCTTTCTGCCGCCAAGGCTTTGAGCCGCCCCCACGCACCAAGCTCCGGTTCCTAACCATGTGAGTGCCCTGCCGGCGCTTGGCATGCTGCCACTTGATCACTTCATAGAAGAGGTTCTCGTTTACTCGAGCGGCGAATATCTCGTCATCCAACTCGATACTCGACACCTTCTTCCCATCCATATTTATGACATCAAACGTCGCCATGACCCGTCTCCCAACCGCTACTTAATCTCCACATCTACACCAGCCGCGAGATCGAGCTTCATGAGCGCATCGAGTGTCTGCTGCGTAGGCTCCAAAATGTCCAGCAGGCGCTTGTGCGTGCGAATCTCGAACTGCTCGCGACTCTTCTTGTTTACATGTGGGGAGCGAAGAACCGTCCAACGATTGATCTTGGTGGGCAAGGGGATGGGCCCCGCAACCCTTGCGCCGGTCTTCTTGGCGGTCTCGGCAATCTCTCCAGCGGACTGGTCGAGAAGTTTATAGTCGTAAGCCTTGAGCCGAATTCTAATTTTCTGTGTCGCCATTACGAAACCTCGGCGCTGTTGAAGGACCATCCGGTCCGGCAACCACCATGCTACTCGATGATATCCGCCACCACGCCGGCACCAACCGTCCGGCCTCCCTCGCGAATCGCGAACCGAAGCTCTTTCTCCATCGCGATGGGCGTGATGAGCTCCACTTCCATCTGCACGTT
>SLRQ01000077.1 GCA_007130885.1 Deltaproteobacteria bacterium | reverse complement strand
CTCCTTTGGGTCCTTGTGTGGCGGCGGGTTCACCCGAAGGTCGCCCGCCGCTGATCGGCGGCCCGTCCCAGGCACGAGCATACCCACGCATCACGCCTTCACGCTTCACCCGAGACCCCTATCGTGGACGTGGACGCCACTCACTAATCCAGCTTTGCACCATAAAGGCTCACCAGCGCTAACCTCTTATTCTCTTATGGGTTTGTCTCTCGCCCTATTCCGAGATAGAGGGGATCCTTCAGTCAGGATCCCCGCTATCTAGAAACCGGGTCGGCTCGACATGTTAGGGCAATCCGCCGGAAAGGGGGCGAAGTTACCGGCGTTGAAGCGATCTACGTTGCTGTCCACGTCCACGATGAGGTCTCGGGTGGAACGTGAAGGACTCCCGCCCACCACTCACCCGCGCTCGCTATCCCGCGCTCCCGCACGCGGCGCGAATAACAGTCCGAGCTCGCCCAATGCCTGATTCAAACCTACCTACTTTGCACTCCGACTCTTCCTCCTTCAGATTGAACCCAAAGCGATCGAGATACCTCGGGATTCCTCTACCAAGCGACTCGGACGATAGAGGGGATAGCTCGGGAAATCCCTAGTTTACATGCAGTCGTGTGGTCGAAGCTTCTCTGATGTATCGTGGACGCGAGAGGTTCAATGATGCGAAAGCGACTACTTCCTTGGTTCGCTGTCGAGAGCGGCATCGTCATCGTTCTTACCGGCATGGTGGGGTTCGTGCTTCTGGGCTTCGGGTGTGACGGGAGCACTGAAGCTGCCGGTGATGGTCAACGGTACAGAGTTGCTGGAGCGGCAGGCGGCGACAGTTCGGGCGGTGGCCTTGGAATAGGAACGGCTGATTCACTGGAGATTACCTTGCTGGATGGCAAAGCCGATCTTCCCTTCGAGGATCGTCCGCCGCCGGTCGAGACCGAGAGCTTGACCGGTGAGGAGACGAGAGCGCTGCTTGCTCGCATGCCCGCCTTGGAGGATCCACACGAAGGCGAAGAGCTGTCACTTCCCCCGGACAGCCGGCCGGCGCCTAGACCCGGCAAGACAATCTCGAGCACGTTCCCGCCGGCCGAGGAGATGGATGACCCCGCCATTCCGGCGGAGCGGGCGCTCGAGGTGAAGCGCTACGCGCCGGAAGGGGATGTTCCGCTCGCGCCTCACATATCGGTGACGTTCAATCAACCGATGGTCGCGGTCACTTCCCATGACGCCGCCGGTGAGAAGGCGCCTGTTCGGCTGAAGCCGAAGCTTCAAGGAACCTGGCGGTGGGTGGGAACGAAGACGCTTCTATTCGAGGCCGATGGCAGGCTGCCGATGGCGACCAGCTTTGAGGCGACAGTTCCCGCCGGCGTCTCCTCCGCCACGGGAGCGGTCCTGGAAGAGGAGGTCACTTGGCGGTTTCAGACGCCGGCACCGAGCATCGAGAGGTTCCGGCCTTCCAGGTCTCCGCAGCCCAGGGACACCGTCATGGTGGCTGTTTTCGATCAGCGCATCGACCCGGACCGAGTAATGGATCTCATTCGCGTAAGAGCGGATGGGCGTGAGTGGCGGGTGGTCGAGGCACGTGACGGCGACCTTCAAGCTTTTCCGGATGCGATGAATCTTTTGGAGCGCGCGGAGGAAGGGCGTTCGGTGGCTTTCCGCGTGGAGGATACGCTGCCATACGACGCGGGAGTTTCCGTGATAGTTCCCAAGGGCACCCCTTCCGCCGAGGGATCGAGAGTAACGAGCGATGAACAAACGCGAAGTTTCAGGACTTACGGACCATTCAAGGTCAATCATCACCATTGCTTCGGTCCTTGTCATCCCGGCACGCAGTGGCAAATCAGATTCTCGAACCCCGTCGATGTCGATTCGCTGGACGAGAAACAGCATATAAGCGTCGAGCCGGATCTACCGGACATGCGCACCCGGGCCCACCGCACTTGGCTTTCCATTCAGGGCATCCAGCAGGCGAACACGGAGTATGAGGTTCATCTGTCGCCCGAGATCCGGGATGTCTTCGGACAATCACTCGAGGATCCTGAGGCCGTAGGGTTCTCCGTGGGGCCGACGCGGCCGCGCTTCACTCAAATGCCCGGACCCATGGTGGTCCTCGATCCCTCGGGCCCGCCCGTTTTCGATGTGGGTACCCAAGGGATCGGTAGCTTGAGGGTGAAAGCTCGCGCCGTGAAGCCCGCTCATTGGGGGGACTTCCTTCGATGGAGGCATCTGCGAGATCAGGCTTCTCCCGGCACCGCTGTGTTCGAAAGGCGCATCGATGTCGGCCAGGTCGACGAAATGTCCGTCACAGGCGTGGATATCGAGGATGCGCTTGATGACGGCTTTGGTCATTTGGTGCTTGATATCGCGGGCTATGCGCCGGGCGCCGATGAACCGCTTCCTCGCGGCATTCGCGTCTGGGTTCAGCGAACGAACATAGGGCTCATGGCATGGCATGCCGAGCAACTGGACGTGTTGGCCTTGGGGCTTTCGAGCGGCGAGCCTCTTGCTGACGTTGACCTCGCTCTTTTCGATGACGAGGGAGAGAAAGTAGAGGACGGCGTCTCCACGGATGAGCACGGTTTCGCAACGCCGTTCCTTCGCGGTGATGAAAGGGCGGCCGTGCTTGCGGCGAGCAAGGAGGGCGATACAGCCGTTCTGCCTGCCTATTCGAGGATCTTCATGGCGGATCGTATGGGCTGGATACGCCAAAGGCCCGGCGATGAGGTCCTTTGGTACATCACCGACGACCGGGGAATGTACAAGCCTGGAGAAACAGCTCACTTCAAGGGTTGGGCCCGGACGCGGGGGGGCGGACCCAAGGGCGATGTCGAGCCGGCCGGCGAATCAGTGGAAGCGGTGTCCTGGCGCATTCTCGATCCTCGGGGCGGCGAGCTGGGAAAAGGCCGGGAGCGTCTTGATCGTTTCGGTGGCTTTACCTTCGAAGCGGACATTCCCGAGGACGCGAATCTCGGTCAGGCACAGGTCGTCGTCGAGATAGATAGAGGTGCACTGGAGTCGACAAGTAGGCACCGCTTCCAGATCCAGGCTTTTCGCCGCCCCGAGTTCGAGGTGCGGGCAGCCACCTGCGAGGCGCCGCATTTTCTGGGCGACTCGCCCGTAGCGACGGTCGATGCCAAGTATTACACGGGGGAACCACTGCCGGCTGCCGATGTTACCTGGAATGTCAGGTCCCGGCCGGGCGAGTTCAGGCCGCCGGGGCATGACGATTTTTCTTTCGGTCCTCCACCTGTCCGTCCCTGGAGCATTGGAGGTCGTAGTCTCTCGCCCGAAGAGAAGACGCACCGGCACGAAGCCGCAACAGGCGTGGACGGAAGGCATGTGCTCGAAATGCATATATCCGCGGGCCCTCCGTTCCCGACCGCGCTTTCGGCTGAGGCCACGGTGACCGATGTGAACCGGCAGGCCTGGTCCGATACGGCGAACTTTTTGATTCATCCCGCCGAGGTCTATGTGGGGCTTGCAACGGAGCGTCGTTTCATAGATCGCGGAGAAGATCTCGAGGTCGACTTCATCGTGGTCGATATCGACGGTGAGATAGAATCCGCAAGACAGGTCGAGGTAATCGCGGAGAGGATCGATTGGCGCTACCTGGACGGTGCCTGGCAAGAAGTGGTGCGCGATACTCTCGAGTGCGAGACGACATCCGCCGATGAAGCGGACTCCTGCCTCTTCGAGGAGATGCCGAGCGGCCGCTGGCGCCTCACCGCAACCGTCGCCGATGAATCGGGGCGAATATCACGCACGCGTATCGACCGTTTTGTAAGCGGCGCCTTGCCTCGGGCCCCTGTCGTTCGAGTCGAGAGCGAGGATGTGACTCTTATACCCGAGAGAGACGAGCACTCGCCGGGAGATGTTGCAAGAGTTCTTGCGAAGCTTCCTTTCTATCCGGCGGAGGCGGTCGTGAGCATTCGAAGGGAGGGAGTCCTTCGAAGCGAACGGGTTTACATCGAGGGTCCCGATCACACCATCGAGGTTCCGATAACCGAGGGCATGACTCCGGGTGCGCATCTACACGTGGTGCTTGGAGGAACCGCGGGTCGAGTGGACGAAGACGGCGAGCCGGACCCCGATCTTCCAAAGAGACCGGCTTTCGGTACAGGTTCCATATATCTGCCGGTGCCGCCGGCCGAAAGGACACTCACTGTCCATGCCGAGCCGAAGGTTCGTGAAATCGAGCCTGGCGGGACCACCAAGCTCGATGTTTCCGTCGATGACGCTTCGGGAGAGCCCGTGGCCGACGCGCAGGTGCTCGTCGTCGTGGTCGATGAGGCAATACTAGCTTTATCGAACCATGGCCTTGCCGATCCCATGGAGGTCTTTTACCCGAAGCCCGGTGCCGGCGTGAGAGACTCCGAGCTTTACACCTCCGTGCTTCTCGCGGATCTTGGTATGGAGATAGAGGTGCCCGAGCCGCAAGAGCAAGAAGAAGCAACCGCTGTGGGTGGGCTAGGTAGGCGCAGAGCGGCGCTAAGTGCAGAGGCCGATATCGCGGATTCGGCATCACGGCCAATCGCCATGCGAGTAGACCTCGATCCCTTGGCGTTGTTTGCTCCTTCCGTGACAACGGGTCCTGACGGGACCGCAAAGGTAGATCTGGATCTTCCCGATAGCCTCACCCGCTACCGAATCATGGCGGTCGCCACGGACGGTGGGAAGCGGTTCGGATCCGGTGAATCGACAATTACGGCGCGTCTTCCGCTGATGGTTCGCCCCTCACTGCCTCGTTTTTTGAATCTCGGAGACGATCCCGACCTGCCGGTCATCGTTCATAATCAAACCGGCGAGGATATGACGGTCTCACTTGCCGCGCGTACCGCGGGGCTCGACCTGGTCCGCCCCGGCACGACGACCGAAGCCGAAAGTGAAATGAAAGGAGCCGGTCTTCGTTTCGTGGTTCCGAAGCGCAACAGGGTAGAGGTGCGTCTCCCGGCGGCTGCCGGAAGGGTAGGCCTCGCAAGGATTCAGATCGCCGCGGCTTCGGGGTCTTACGCTGACGCCTCGGAGCTCACTCTACCGGTTTGGACTCCTGTTACATCCGAGGCCTTCGCGACATACGGAGTCATCGATGAAGGCGCTGTTCGGCAGCCCGTGGAGATGCCGGACAAGACTCGCAAGGACTTCGGCGGGCTCGAAATAACTACTGCATCGACGGAGCTTCAGGCTTTGACCGACGCGGTCGTCTACCTTGCCAACTATCCATTCAACAATACCGAGCAGGTCGCTTCCAGGGTTCTAGCGCTGGCGGCGCTGGTCGATGTGCTGGAGGCGTTCGAGTCGGCGGAGCTGCCGACGCCGGATGAGCTTCGAGAGGCCGTCGAAGCCGACATGAAGACCCTTGCGTCACGTCAGCACGGCGATGGGGGCTTCCGATTGTGGGACAGGCGGCTTACCCGCGACGTGTCGTGGCCTTACCTCACCGTTCACGTGTCTTTGGCTTTGGTGGTGGCGCGTGAGAAGGGTTTGGACATACCCGAAGAGGTGCTCGATAGGGCGAGGCCTTACCTTCATCGAATCGAACGTCACATCCCTCCTTGGTACCCGGAGCCGGTCGAATGGGCCATAAGAGCCGCCGCGCTTTACGTTCTGAATCGCATGGGAGAGCCTGACGGGCAAAAGGCGAGGTTTCTCCTCCAGGAGGCCGGAATCGATCGTCTCGGCTTGGAGGCGCAAGGCTGGTTGCTTCCGGTGCTGGTCGCGGATAAGAGCCGTTCCCGCTCGCAAATCGAGGCGATCGAGCGCAACCTTCTAAACCGGGTCAGCGAGACTGCTTCCGGAGCTACCTTCACTACGCGGTACGGGGATGTAAGCCACCTCTTGTTTCACTCGAGCAGGCGGTCGGATGCGGTGATCCTGGAGGGTTTGATGGTCGCCCGGCCCGAAAGCGACCTCATCGTAAAGACCGTAAGAGGGCTGCTTGCTCATAGGACTCGGGGGCGATGGGCAAATACTCAGGAGAACGGATGGGTTTTGCTTTCGCTGGATCGCTATTTTCGAGAGTATGAGGATGTCAGTCCTCGCTTCGTGGCATCGACATGGCTTGGGCGGCGGTTCGCCGGCGAGCATCGTTTCCACGGTCGAACGACGCAGCGCCATCACATCTCGGTTCCCATGGCGTGGCTGGCGGAGCAAGGCGGCCGGCAAGATCTGATCTTGGCCAAGGAAGGACCGGGGCGGATGTACTACCGATTGGGTCTTCGATACGTGCCCGAGGATCTGGCACCTCCAGCCGCCGATCACGGCTTTACGGTCGAGAGGACATACGAGGCGGTGGATGATCCGGACGACGTGGTCTTGGAGGAAGATGGAACGTGGCGCGTGCGTGCTGGAGCCCGGGTGCGGGTTCGTTTGACCATGGTGGCTCCCGCCCGGCGACACCACGTAGCTTTGGTCGACCGTCTGCCGGCGGGATTCGAGCCGCTGAACCTCTCGCTATTGGTGACGGAGTCCGTTCCTCCGGACACCGGCGCCGCTGAAAGCTCGGCTGGAAGATACTGGTTCTTTAGGCGCCCATGGTACGAGCATCAGAACTTGAGGGACGAGCGCGCCG
>SLRQ01000037.1 GCA_007130885.1 Deltaproteobacteria bacterium | reverse complement strand
TTTCGTTTGGCCTCCATGAACGTGCGGCCGTACATCTTCTCCGCCGCTCGTTGATTATGCATGCTGCACAAAACCCTGAGTGTGTCCACCGCGTGCTTGCCCATCCTCGCAAAACCCTCGACATGGTCGAACTCGAGCCGGCGCCGCTCCGGACACCGGCGATCTGGGGTTAGGCGCCTCCACTCGCCCGCCTCCACTCGCCTGGCACCTGCACCGGGACGTAATCGCCGATTTTGGATCGGGTCCGCACTGGTCGTCGTCGTCCCATGAGCAGCTCCCGAGCAGTGCCTGGACCATCCCCTACAACCCCCGTCTCAAAAAGCAAGAGACTGTAGTTCGTTGTGTCAGGGCCGTTGCCGCACCGTGACGCCGATTTCACTTCCCATGGTGAAATCTTGCTCGCGACTGCAGACCCGAATGTCTCAGTCGGATCGATTCCCTGCCTGATCCGCGGATGAATCGACCCGACGATCAGGACTGTAACAAAGCGCGTCGGCCTCTTGCTTGAGAGCCTGCACCTCGCTTCGAAGCTCGGTGATGCGCTCGTCCCGGGATCGCGAGGTGTCGGCCATATGCGGCATGGGCGCACCGAACACGATTCCCACCGGTCCCGATCTCACCGTCGCCTTTCCGCTCGCTAGGATGTCGCGGGTTCCGCTGACGGCTATGGGAACCACCGGAACACCCGACAGCTCCGCCAGCATCAAGCAGCCCTTCTTGAATGCCTGGAGGCTGCCGTCGCGGCTGCGAGTGCCTTCAGCGAAGAAGAGTACGCTCACCTCCGTTCTCACCCTCTCCACTTGGTGCGCAAGACGTCTTCTCGAATCCTCGCTGTTCCTTCTGTCGATGATCACGTGCCCGAGCATGTGAAGCGCGTGACCGAAGATTGGGATCTTACCGAGGCTCCGCTTGGCCACGAATCGAATAGGGCCGGGCCATGTTCGAACTATTACCGGGACGTCCACGTGGCTTTGGTGATTCGAGACGAAGACGTAAGTGCCTTCGGGATCCAAATCATCGTGCACCCGGGCATGCACTCTCGCTCCCACGACACCCAGCACAGCGTCACACCAGGCCTTAGCGGCTCGCTCGGCGCCATCGGTGGAGCCCAGCGTGTGGGCGGCCATGGCCCAGGTCGCGCTCAACGCCGTGACCGGCGGCACCGTTACCAAAGTGCCGGCCGTACGCAACCACTCCACCCGCGACTCGTCTCGATTTAACGGCTTCATGACCAGAACCGACAGGAATAATACTCGGCGAAGGCGGATGGCGGCAAACCTTGTGCTCGAAAGTGAGCGGCGAGTAGGTGAGGACGGGACCGCGGCTGAACCCGCGTCGGTTTCACCGGCGGCGGGATGGACGCAGCCGCGGGCCTTGTTCTAGGATTCTCGCCCTTCTGCTTTTCGATCTTCCGCGACTGCAACGTCGCGAGCCGGGCGCAGCGCTACCAGGGAGACCCAATAGATGTCCTCGAAACGAACTCAGAACCCGCCCGCGGGTGGTGACGAAGGCCGTGAAAAGCCCCGGGGGATGCAACGCCTTCGCGCAATTCTTCGAGAGATCGTCTTTCTCGGAGTCTTGGTGCTGCTGGTGCTTACGGCGAGGGCGTCCCTTGCCGATCATTACTACGTGCCGAGCGGTTCCATGCGGCCGACGGTGGAGAAAGGCGATCACCTGGTAGTGAACAAGCTGGCCTTCGGCCTTCGCATTCCGCGGACCACCTCCTACATCGTGCCCGGGCCCGAACCCAGGCGCGGAGACGTGGTCGTGCTTTCCTCGCCGCTGGATGGCACCGTCCTGCTCAAGCGAGTGGTCGCGGTACCCGGTGATGTCATACGGGTGGACTCCAGCGGGCGACTACATCTGAACGGCCGCTCGGTGGAGATCAGGCAGGAGTATGACAACACCTTGGAAATCCTTGGAGAAGCCCCTCACACGGTACGTTTGACATCCAACCCCATAAGACCGTACGGGCCAAAAACTCTGCCTGAAGACCAATATCTGGTCCTGGGCGACAACCGTGGAGAGAGCCAGGACGGGCGAAACTTCGGCCTGGTGGAACGCGACAGCATCCTGGGGCGAGGGATCGCCATCTACTGGAGAGAGGGAAGACTTACCTGGGAGCGCTTCCACTAGTATGTGGGAGCAAGAAAAACCCCGGCGCCGAGATCTCGTCTCGGGCCGGGGTCCGTTGTGCCGCGGGTGAGATTCGAACTCACACGCCCTTTCGAGCACCACCCCCTCAAGATGGCGTGTCTACCAGTTCCACCACCGCGGCATACTTGTTCGCTCCACAACTCGCGGGTGATTCACCTACCACGGCCCTGATAAAGTGGCAACGGATTGTATCACCCTCCAGTCACCCTCCAGCTAACCGTCGTCAGTCCCCTCGACGTCTATTGCAGGGGGATCAGCCGGTACCGTCTCCACCTCGATCGGCTCCTGCGCGGCGGGCTCGTCCGCTGGGAACTCCAGACCGGGGGTCGGGTGATGAGTCTCCTCGGCCAAGTCGATCATGACCTGGTGATCACGAACCGACAGGAATGCAAGCGTAAGAGAGGAGAGCATGAAGAAAAACGCCAGCGCCACCGTGATCTTGGACAATATGGTCACGGGCGACTTCGCCCCGAAGTTCCCGGCGCCGGCACTTCCACCAAACGCACTACCCATGCCTGGCGTCTTTCCCGGCTGCAGAAGAATCACCAGCACGAGGAAGAGACAGACGAAAACGTGGAGGATGATTAAAATAGATTCCATTTGGGCACTCCAGATCGGGGCTGTATGCCATGGCCGGCCCCCCGGGTCAAACCTTGCCGAGCCTCCAATGCTTCCCGCTTACCTCCGTACGAACCAGCTTGCAAGAGATCGGCCCTTCAGATCAGACCGGCTCGGGCTATCCGGCGGCCGCCCGAACTATGGCTATGAAGCTCTCGGCGGCAAGGCTTGCTCCTCCGACCAGCGCACCATCGACATCGGGCTGCGAGAGTAGGTTCGCCGCGTTGTCGGCCTTCACCGAGCCGCCATATTGGATACGCATGGCCCCGGCCGCGTCATTCCCGCCAATGGATCTCAGCAGATCCCGTATGGCTAGGTGAACTTCTTGTGCCTGGCCCGGGGTTGCCGTCTTGCCTGTGCCGATCGCCCACACGGGCTCGTAGGCTATGGTCACGGTGGGGAGCTTGACCTGATCTACATCCGCCAAGCCGCCTTTGACCTGTCTTTCCACTACATCGACCGTTCGACCCGCCTCGCGCTCCTCGAGGGTTTCGCCAACGCACAGTATTGGAGAAAGCCCCGCTGCCAGAACCGACCTAACCTTGCGGCCGACGAAGATGTCGTCCTCTCCGAACTGGGCTCGGCGTTCACTGTGACCGACGATCACGTAGGAGCATCCCGCCTCCTTTAGCATCGCCGTGCTCACTTCTCCCGTGAAAGCACCCTTCTCCTCGTTATGGCAGTTCTGCGCCGAAACACGCACCGAGCCGCCCTCGAGAGCACGAGCAACCTCCACAAGCCAGGGATGCGGCGGGGCCACCGCGACATCGACGTCCCTTACCGAATCCAGACCACCGGCCACCTCACGCGCAAGCTCGACGGCCTCGCGCCGGCCGGTGTGCATCTTCCAGTTGCCACAAATAAATGGTCTTCGACTCATCACCTTCTCCTCTGTTCATTGCTCCAACGCGACGACGCCTGGAAGCTCGCGCCCCTCCACGAGCTCCAGTGACGCACCGCCGCCGGTGGAGACATGTGTGATCTCATCCGCCACTCCGGCCTGATACGTGGCGGCCGCGGAGTCCCCGCCTCCTACCACACTCACGCAGCCGGACTCAGCCAAGGTCTTCGCGGTGGAAATCGTCCCCGCCGCGAACGCAGGGTTTTCGAACATGCCCAAGGGACCGTTCCAAAAGACCGTCCCCGCGCTCTTGATACGCTTCGCGAACAAGTCGATCGTCCGGGGCCCGATATCGAGGCCCATCATGCCCACGGGTATGTTCTCGCCTTCCGTAATGGTTCGTTTATCGCCCTCCAAGTCTCTTGCCACCACGTGGTCGACCGGCAGCAATAGCTCCACCCCCCGCTCCGCCGCTCTGCCAAGAATACGCTCCGCTCGTTCCACGGCATCCTTCTCCACGCGGCTCGCCCCCACGCTCGTTCCTTTTGCGGCCAGAAACGTGTAGGCCATGGCTCCGCCGATGAGAAGCGTCCGGCAGCGGGTAAAGAGCGTATCGATGACCTTGATCTTGTCGCTCACCTTGGCTCCGCCGAGAATAACCACGAACGGTTGCTTCGGGTCATCCAGCGCGCTTCCCAGGTAGTCCAGCTCGGCTCTTACGAGAAACCCGGCCGCACGCTCTCGCACATACTTGGCCATCCCCGCGGTGGACGCATGAGCGCGGTGAGCCGTACCGAAAGCATCCATGACCCACACATCGGCAAGAGACGCGAGTTCCTTCGCGAACGCCGAATCGTTCGCCTCTTCTCCGGGATGGAAACGAAGGTTCTCGAGCAGCATTACCTTGCCCACGGGAAGATCCTGCACCATCTTGCGCACGCCGTCGCCCACGCAGTCGTCGGCAAGAGCTACGTCCTGATTCAGAAGCTCTGATAGCCGCTGGCCCGCCGGCTCTAGGCTGTAATCTGGATTTCGCTTGCCTTTCGGTCGTCCAAGATGGCTTGCCAAGATGACCTTGGCCTTGCTCTGGATGGCTCTTTCGATTGTGGGAAGAGCGGCGCGAATTCTCTGATCGTCGGTGACTTTCCCGTCCTTGACCGGCACGTTGAAATCCACACGAACGAATACCCTTTTCTCGTTCAGATCCAGCTCATCCAAAGTTCGAACAGCCATCAGCCCCTCCGTAAGCGACGACGACCGCGGTCTTAACCAACCGCGGCCGCATCACTCATTTATTGTGTTTTTTGGATGGTCAGCTTCTGCAAACCCACTTGGTCAAATCGATCATGCGCATGGCGAAGCCCCACTCGTTGTCGTACCAAGAGAAAACCTTCGCTACGTGATCGGACAGAACCTGCGTGCTCAAGGAGTCGAATATCGACGAGTGAGGGTCGGTGCTGTAGTCGATGGAGACGGTAGGCTCGTCCGCATAGGCGAGCACTCCGGAGAGGGGCCCTTCAGCCGCGGCCTTGAAAGCGGAGTTGATGCCCTCGACGGTGGCCGGCTTCTTCAAGTTGGCCGTCAAATCCACGAGCGAGACGTTGGGGGTCGGCACCCTGATGGCCAGGCCGTTGATCTTGCCGTTGAGGTGAGGAAGCACAAGTCCCACCGCCTTCGCGGCGCCGGTGCTCGTCGGAATCATCGAGAGCGCGGCGGCGCGAGCTCTTCTCGGATCCTTGTGAGGGAGGTCGAGGAGGTTCTGATCGTTCGTATAGGCATGGATAGTGGTCATTAGACCGTTCTCCAAACCGAACGTCTCGTCCAGCACCTTCGCCACGGGGGCAAGGCAGTTGGTCGTGCACGAGGCGTTACTGACGATCCGATGCTTCTCCAGATCTATGTCCTCGTGGTTAATTCCGTAGCAAACGGTTATATCGGGCTCCGTCGCCGGTGCGCTTATCAGCACGCGCTTGGCGCCGGCCTCGAGGTGCTTGCCGGCATCGGGCCTCTTCGTAAAAAGGCCGGTACACTCGTGGACGACCTCTACCTGCATCTTTTCCCAGGGAAGGTTAGCCGGATCCCTCTCGGAGAGGACGGGGATCTCGCGGCCGTCGAGCACAATGGCGTTCTCCTTGTGAGAAACAGTAACTCCCTTGATCCGTCCATGAATCGAGTCGTACTTGAGCAGGTGGGCGAGCATCTTCGCGTCGGTCAAATCGTTTATCGCCACGACCTCCAAATCCTCATGCCGACCCTGAGCGATACCGCGTAAGATACATCGGCCTATTCGTCCAAAGCCGTTGATGGCGATTCGAGTCATCTCTGTCTCCTGTCTTGGGTTGGGGGTCTGGGGCCAACGGGTATACCCTGTGGGGGGGGTCGTCAACCCATGGCTTGCCGCAGCGTGAATAATGCCTCTTTACTCCAACGCCACCGACGGAGTCTTGGCAACGGAGCGAAAACCCGGATACGGTTCAGCGCTAAGTCGTTTCGGATGTTTGATTCATCGTATGTCGGGTTCTTATATCCACGTTGTTCATGGCGATGCGGCGTGCTAAACGAAGCAGTCGGTTGCGGAACAAGGAAACGAGAAAGAAACCATGAGCGAGCACGAGCGCGAGGTCACCGGCCAGGAAAAGCCGGAGCATGCCGAAGAAGAACGAACCGGTCAGGATAGCGGGAGCCCTCCCAAGCAGGACGAGCCGGCCAAGCCAAAGGGCGTAGGCGAAACCGAGGAGGGCAAGCCCGAGGCGGCGCCCGCGGACGGGGCCGAAACCGAGACGACCGGACAGCCGTCGGCGGAAACCGAAACCGGCGACGCCGAGGCCGGCAGGCCCGATGAGGCGGCGTCCCCCAAGGCCGAAGCGGCGCCTGCCGAGGCCGAAGCGGCGTCCCCCGAGGCCGAAGCGGCGTCCCCCGAGGCCGAAGCGGCGTCCCCCGAGGCCGAAG
>SLRQ01000101.1 GCA_007130885.1 Deltaproteobacteria bacterium | reverse complement strand
GCTCATCATCTTCATTCGGCTGTAGTTTGGCCGCCTCGATCTCTTTCACGGTGAGCATTGGGGGTAACTCCGAGCTGTTTGGGGGTAACCTTGGGTTGTCTCCAGCCTGAAGAGCCTCAAGTTACCCCCGAGGTTACCCCCAGAGGCATCCGGCTGTCAATATGTCCCACCGGACGTCCACGGACGAGAAAAGCGCTTGCAATACAGGTGCTTAGCACGGAAAATGGGGGTTCAAACGGACACCTGCGGAGACGCACGGAACCCCATGGAAGGGGGGAAAAGTGGAGGCGGCGGGAATCGAACCCGCGTCCGAAAGCGCTCCGTACAAGGTCCTACATGCTTAGTCGATGTTCAAATCTGATGCCTCGGTCACCCACCGACAGGTGTACCGCGACACGGTCCCGGGAAAGTCTCGCCCGAAGCCGTCCAGGCCCGGCTCCAGGCCAGCCCAATTGAATGACGCCCCGAGTCCACCCCCTTGGGCGAGGAGTGGTGGGACGCGCTGTGCAACGGTTTTTAGGCCGCGACAGCGAGCTCAACGTCGTTGTTGGCTTTTGTGTTTTTTCCGCTTTTTACGTGGTTGCGGAGCCACGGCATGCACCCGGTACTTCACTACCCTCGTCGAAGCCAGATCGCCCCCAAGTTTTCAATGAGCACAGCTTCCCCAAGGAAGCTCTTACATCTCTAACACACAAGATAGACAAGGGATTGCATTATGTCGAGGCACAAGCCCGCGAGGCAGCGGCGAAGCCTGCGCCTGGTTTCGGGCGCTATCGTGAACTCCTGTAGGCCAGCGACTGGCGGGGGGTGTCGCGACACCCTCTTTGGAAAAATGGCCGGGCCGTGCTAATCGCTTCTCATGGTCGCAACGCGGACAGTGAGCCTCCTTTCCCTGCTCTTGCTTCTTGCAGCTTGCGCAAGCTCGCACCTGCAAGTCCGCGAGGAAGGACCTCGAGGCCGGCTCGAAGGTCCTGTGGCCGTCGCTCCGGCGATGCTGCTGAATCATGTTCCTGGGACGGTCGAGCGCGACCCCTTCTCCGACGGCCTGCACGTGGGGCATCTGCACATGGCGGGAGGCTACGTAGTCCTCGAAACAGACCGGGGCATGCAGCACCGCTCGAAGCATGTAGAGCCCTCCGCCGAGGAAGAATACGCGGCGTCCGCCAAGACCTGGCTGGACTCGGCGGTAGCCGAGGTCCTGGAATCGAGACGGTTCGAAGCGTTGCCGCTGACGGAGGCAATACCCCCTAGCGCCGTGGAAGCTCCGCGACGCCGCATCGAACGCGGAAGCGGTCCGGATGACCTCCGGGACAATCAAAACCTGCCTAGGTTCGAGCTGGACCCCGGTTCGCTCGACCCCTCGAAGCTGCCGGCGCCGCCGGAAGGAGCGAGTAAGGTGCTGGTCCCGATCGTGGTCCATTACTACAGCCACAACGGCGGCTGGTTTCTCGGTCAAACGTACGGCACCGGCGGAGGCGCGCGCCTGCGGGTTCTGTGGGTGATCCACGACGCCGAAAGCGGCCGGCCGATGCGGTGGGGTGAGGTGTCGGCGCGGGCGCTGTCCGGGACGATGTCTCCGAGCCGCGCGGAAGTTGAAGACTGCCTCATCGAAGCTGAAGAGAGGGGCCTGCGCGGCCTCCGGCGCGGCCTTCCCCGGTAAGAGCTATCACGCGGTGCGCGCCCGCCGTGTTTCGAGAGGCCTCGGCGGGGGATGCCTTCGGGACGAGAAGGCGTCGTTATTCGGTGCGCCATGGACTGAACGCCGGTAATATGCCGGGATAGCCATACGGAGTGATTCGGTCATATGAGAGAGGTGAGCCAATGAAACGCGGCATCGGCGGTTACCGGGCGGCCTGCGTCGTATTTCTCTGCTTCTTCAGCCTCGGAGTCATAACGCCTGCGGAAACCGCGACCGAGGAGACCGCGACCGAGGAAACCGCGACCGAAGAGACCGCGACCGAAGAGACCGCGACCGAAGAGACCGCGACCGAAGAGACCGCGACCGAGGAAACCGCCGCCGTCGAGGAAGCCGAGGATGCAGACCCCTCCGGCGTCACCGGCGAGCCTCTTGATCCTTACGAAGATTTCATCACCGGTGATCTCACCTCACTGGGAGCGTTCGACATAATCCCACCGCGAAACAGGATCGGCCTGATAGCCGGGTACCGTCGCATCGGCAACGACACGTTCCTTACGCTCAACCCGGTCGTGGACTACCGCTTCGGCGAAGAGGAGGAGCTGAAGCTGGGGCTGGGGCTTCCGCTCAACTTATACGTGTACGACGCCCAGCTCGCGGGCGAGCTGGGTAATACCGGCTTCGAAAACCGGGGAAGGCTCAGGTCGCAGGACTACAGCGAGCTCGGCGAGTTCTTGCAAATCATTCGCTACCTTACCTATGGGCGCAAGGAAGCGGACATCTATCTCGACGTAGGATCCCGCGCGCCGACCACCATAGGCCACGGCACATTGGTGCGACGCCTGAACCCCAACATCAACGTGGACAGGACACAGGTCGGCGCACAGTTCGACGCATACTGGGATTGGGCGGGGTTTCAGGCTCACACCAGTAATCTTGCTACCTGGGAGATGGCCGGGGCACTCGCTTTCTTCCGCCCGCTGGGACTGTTTACGTCGGAAGAGATTCCAAAAAGCCTGTCCTTCGGGCTCACCTATTTCCATGACCTGGTCGCGCCATCGAGCCTCCAGTTGGAGCGAGGCCTGATGCAGATAGACAGACACTTCAACCCCGTGCCGGAAGAAACGGAGCTGCTTGCGTCGCTGGCGCTCAACTTCGAGTTCAAGTTTCTCAAGACCAGGACGAGTGACATAAAGGTCTACGCGGAACGCTCCGGTTTTACCGACGAACAGCTCGGGTCCGGCTACTTCGGAGGTCTGCTGGGCCGGTTCAACCTGGGCAATGACACGGTGCATGCCTTTCGCGCTCGCACGGAGTACAGGACGTTCGATGCGAACTATGTGCCGTCTTACTTCGACACCTTCTACGAGATAACTCAATATCAGTTCAACGATCCCGATGAGAGCCAGTATCCACTGACCAAGCTCGAGGTTCTTCGGGCAAGAAAGAACGACCCTCGCCGTCACGGCTGCTACCTGGAGCTGACTTACGGTCTGCGCGATATCATATCGCTTGGGCTGGCTTATGAGCATGCCACCGCCGCGGCCGGCTCTGATTATCGAGACAGCAACTTCATCGCACATATAGAGCTGCCGCTGCAGTACAGGCTTCAAGTATTCGCCACCTACTACAGGCGTAACCCCGAGGATCTGCGATCTCTCTTCGAGCTGGGCAATGAGTCGCTGCTCTTCTCCGCCGCGCGCTTTCAGATCTTGCCCATCATGTACCTCAACTTGAGCTATCAACATTCCTTCCAGCTCGAGGACTTGTTCGAGATGGAGGGAGTACGCGTGGCCAACCGATTCAGTAGTACATCGAGCCTATCCGGCAACCTCGAGATGGCTTTCGAGTTCTAACAGGCGGCCATTCTTCCGCGGGTGGTGGGGCGAAGGCCTCATGCGACCGGGCAGGTCTCAAGCGGCGCTCAAAAAGAAGGTGACCCGCAAGGTCAATCGAAGATTGGCCGTCCCCCGAGGTACGGTCGGGTCCGCTCTGGTATCGATGCGACCCTCTCCACGCGCAACGAGCGTCAGCGCACCATCGAAAAGCAGGCGGCGCAGCTCTATCTTGCCCTCCGGCACGAATGAAACATCAACCATGCCGGTGGCCGATGGCGGCTGCTCCGGGACCACGCCTAAAACCATGAAGCCTTTTTCGGACATCTCGGCCTGGAACTCCTCGCTGCCGAGGTCATCCGAATAAGGCCGGCCTTCCGCACCCTGCCCCGCACTCTCGACGTACGGACCTACCCATAACGTGATCTCCGGGAGCCCACGAACGGTGCTGTTGGACTGGTAGTCGAAAACCAAACGGTTAATCAGAACGTCGTCGACATATCGCTCCGCGGTCTGGAGCTGCTCATTTTCGCTCTCGTCTATGGCCATGAATGCCGTAAAGCTGAACTCCTCGTCGAGCTGCGGGCAGCCGTCCTCGATCAGGGGCTTGCATTCCTCTTCGCCCGGCCAGGCATCTCCAACATGCCTCAAGTGAGTCACCCGGCACACCTCCTCCGAAAGCCCGGGACACTCTTCACACGGAGCGCCGCTTCTCAATGCGGACTGCGGCAAGCATATCGGCGGATCGATCACGTCTAGGTCGACCCGGCCTATCGCCTCATCCACGTCCAAGGCGAACCCATCCATGACGGTCACCGGTACGGGAATGTCGCAAGCCGTGAGAGCCAGGAGCGCCGCGCCTAGACAAGAAACGCAGCGTCGTTGCCCTGACGTAACGGATGCCCTCTTCTCCTCATACGGAAGTAAGCCCATGATCCGGCAATATACCAGAGCCGCCTATTCCAGGACCAAATACATGACTTGGTCGTCCGAATCGGCACCCATGACCCGGTACTATCTATGGATTCGGCTTCAGGCAGCGGTTATACTGGCCTGCAATCGGCAACCGGACCATTTGCAATAGGAGAGGAAACCATGACGGAGGTCGGCTTGCACAGGTTCTTTTTCGTACTGCTCGTCGGGATGGCGCTTGCTTTCGCGGGCTGCGGAGATACCGAGGAGGAGACCGGAACCAACGGAGAAGAAGAAACCAAAACGGACAACGGCAACGGCGATAACGGCGACAACGGTCCCAACGGCGAGGAAGAGCCCGAGGCTTGCGAGGGCGACGAGGATTGTGACGCCGAGTATGAGTGCATCGACGGCGAGTGCGTTCACCTCTGCGAGGCTGTCACGTGCGACGCTCATGAGAAGTGTGAAGTCACGAATGGGACCGCCGCATGCTACTGCATCTCCGACGAGGCGTGCGACGCGGGCCACATCTGCGAGGACGGAGAGTGCGTGTTCGATGACAGCGATCCTTGCAACTACCTGCCCGATGCCAGCGCCAAGGTCGGTGAGCCATGCACCGCCGACGGCTACTGCGGCGGAGGTCTTTGCGTGCAGACGTCACCCGACTCTCCGCAGCGCCACTGCGTTCAGGCATGCTACCCCACCGAGTGCCCGCAGATATGCCCCTCGAACCAGACGTGCCAAGGATTTGATCCACCGGTCGAGGATCCCGTGTCGGGATTCATTGTGGGAATTTGCTTGGACCCCGCCTGACGGGCACTACTCGCCGCCGACGAGACGACCGAGATCTTCTCCCTTGATCGCGGGCTCGTCACCGATTACGACGCCGCGGGCATCCACGACGGCGCAGCGGCGCCCGAAGAGGAGGAACGGTCCAATGCCCACCCCAATCCTGTCCGTGTGCACGCGCGGCGCAACGAGGTGGGTCGCCTCGGGAATCTTCTCGAGCGCATCGTAAAGCGCGCGGGATCCCTCTCGAGTCAGCCCGATGCCGAACAGCCCAAAGAGCCCAGGGGTGGCGGCCATGGTGGTCGAGCGATCCCTGAACAGATGTATGAAGTCGATCCCGAAGACATACGTGCCGCAGGCCTCGGCGTTGGTCTTGCCGAGCACTTCATAGTCCGCCTCGGCGAAGGGAATGTCGGCGGAGGGAATGTTCGTGTTCTTGTGGGCACAGCCGCTGATGAAAGTGAACCCCGCTAGAACGAGAAGAATGAATGACAAGCGCTTCATGAGATGCTCCCGGCTCACGTCAGGTGAAGATGTGAGCGCCCTCAAGAGGTCAGTGATGCAGAGGATCGAAAAAGAAGTATGACGTGCGGCGGATTCTGCCAGACATGAGAGCGAACGACAATCTCATCACGATGCATCGTGGATATGGTGGGCTGAGCCCGATTTTTGGGCGCGACGGCGACGCCTCACTCGGCCCTGCTTGGCTCCAGCTCCCTGGCTTTCGCCGATTGCTCGGCGGTGAGAGCTCTCAAGCGATTGATTTGGTAAGACGCCTTTTCGCCCTCGAATCTTACGAGACCGGCCATTCCCAAGGACTCGGTTCCGTCGTTCATGGCCCAGGGCAGGCTGTCCACGGGTCCGACGTTCAAATAGAAGGACTCCAAAAGCTCGTCTTGCGGCAAGACATCGTCACCCAGCATGTCCGTTGCTTTGCCGCCGGCTTCGTGAATGTGGGCGAAAATGCCGAAAGGAATCCCGGCCGACTCAATCAACCGGTTTATGTTGGGATCGCCCACGTTTCCGGCCCCTCTCGCATAGTCGATTGCTCGAGTGGTGGCTCCGCGAGGTCCGCTGTGCGCGACCAGAACGACGGGCGACTCCGCCTCCCTGGCCTTCGGCACCAGTGAAGCTACATCCCACCTGTAATATCGGCATCCGGTTTCCGCGTGTAGGTACCTCGGATCGTGGTAGCCGGGTAACGCGACCAAGGTAGCGCCCGGAAGATCCACGACCCTTTGCTGGGCGATATTGAAAAGATTCTCGTACTCTTCTTGGGCCCTTTCCATGGCACCCAGGTAATCTTCTCGCGCCTCGCGGTTGCCGTTGATGACGAACACCGGCCAGCCCGGCTCGGCCAAGGTCGAAAAGACGCGCCACAGCCCTTCCTCGGTCTCGCCGCCGTCTCCGGGCAACACCACCGCGTCGACGCCTTCGGAGCGCCACCACTCCATGACGCGGCCGATGTTGAACATGTTCTCGCCGGTGTCTTCCTTGATGTCGGCGATCACGCCCAGGACCAGCGGGGCTTCCTCGCCGGTCCTCTGGAATGAGAGACGATAGCCGTTCTTGGTCACCTTCCAGTCCGCCAAGTCGATGATCCTCTCGTCTCCGGGATCCAGCCTTCCCACACAGTCGCGATCGCTGATGCCCGAGATCGATTCGGTCGCGCCCTCACCACCCTCGGGAATCTCTATTTCTACCTCCAGGTACGTGCTCGGATCGTCCTCGACCGGTTCCTCCCCCGGCAGAGGGTCCTTCACTCGTTCCGCGGAGCTGCATCCGAAAACGAAGGCGATAAGGGCGGCGATCGTCACGATGTACCGGGGGAACCCGTTCTTCATTTCTTCCTCCACTAATATCCAAGTTGCAAACCCGGCTTTTCTACCACAAATTTTCGTTCGCAATGTCTCCGCGGCTTCTCGCCGAGCATGGTCACGCCACGACTGCGGATCAACATCGAGAGGCATTCGAACACAAGCCGGCACTAATGCTATAGTCTCCGTCGCTGATTTCGAGAAAACATTCCGGAGGTAGGTAATGCTACGGTTGCGACATGGGCCGGCTTGGTTGTGCGCATTTGCTATGATTCTCGCGCCAGGGTGTTCGGGCGAGAAGAAAGAGGAGCCCGGTCCGGGCAGGGAGCGACCTTTCGTTCCAGACCCCGAGACTTGGGGGCGAGACAAGGAGCGTGTGGATGAAGAGCATCCGGCGGGTCAAGGCGAGCTGAAGGCCGGCGTGGCGGTGCGGATGATCCACGGCCCGGTGGGCGCGTCCATGGCCGGTTACGGCGGCCGAGCCTCGGGCAGGCGCTCCCACTGGTCCGACAGGCTAAAGGGCACAGTGGGCTTCTACGGGCTGCAATCAATAAAGGTCGTCGCGCTGGAGGTCGGAGGCGAGAAGATGGCTCTCGTAAAAAGCCCTCTGATGAGCTCGGAGGCTTACAAGACCGACGGAATCGCCCGTCACCTCGATGAGAGGCACTCGCTGGACTTCGAAGGCCGGGTAATCTACTGGGCCGGTCACAGCCACCACACCACCGCGCGCTACTGGCAGATACCCGAGTTCCTCGGCAACGTTGGAATCGACACCTTCGATGCGGAGATCACCGATACGAACATCGCCCTGTTCGCAGACGCCATCGCCGAAGCATGGGAACAGCGCGAGCCGGCGGAGTGGGCGCACGGCTATCAGGATGACTGGGACCCCGACGATGAGGTGTACCGGGACCGGCGAAGCGAGAACCTCGAGATTGGCCTCGGCAAGGATCCGCGCCTGTCTCTGGTAGCCTTCCGGCGAAAGGCCGACTCGACACCCCTCGCGGTCATAATCAACTTGCCTATCCACGGCACGGTACTCGGCTCCGACAACGACCTCTTCTCGGAAGACGCGGGTGGTTACATAGAGCACAAGTTCGAGGAGGCGTTCTTCGCGCAAGAGGGCAAGCCGGTTCTGGGAATGTTCGCGCAGTCCGCCGGCGGCGACGCATCTCCGGCCCGCAGTCCGCACGGTCACCCGGACCTGCCCCGGCTGGAGTATATCGGTGAAGCGGCGGCTCCAAAGATCCTCGCGTTGTACGACAGCCTGGAGTGGTCTTCGGAGACCGAGATGGCCGTTCGCAGCCAACGAATCGAGCTGGTGCACGAGCGCATCTACAAGAACCGTCCGTGGGAGGACGAGTTCGAGAACGAGGAAGGCGTCCCGTACACGTGGGGAGGATGGCAGTGCATAGGAAGCGGCGTGTCCGAAGGTGAGTCGATGGAAGGCAGCGCCAAGCTATGCACCGATATCAAATGGTTGTTGGAGGCACTCGACTCCGAGATTCCGCATAACGTCGCAAACCAGATCTACCTCACGGTCGCCAGGCTCGGAGACCTCTGGATGATGACGATACCCGGCGAAGCGTGCTGGTCCATCGTCAAGTACGCCAGGGAAGAGGCCGCCAAGAGAACCTGGAACGGCGAGCCCTTGCACCTCATGGTCATCGGCTTCAGCCAGGACCATCAGCTCTACATAACGGCGCCGGATGACTGGTACTGGGGCGGCTATGAGCAAGAGATGAGCCTCTGGGGACCGGGCGGCGGCGTTTTCCTCGCCGACGAGTCGCTGGCGGTCATCGATGCGATGATTGACGGCTACAACGCACCGACGCTGTTCGCGGAGTCTCCTCCGCTGGCACGGGTGTTCGAGTGGACTCCCCGCCCGCGCGAGCGCTCCTTGAATATGGGCGACATAGCAGTGCAACCGGAAGCCTCGGTCGCTCGCACGGAGACGGTTCAGTTCGCAGCCAACTGCGGTGACCCGGCTCTCGGTTCGCCGAGCATCCGGGTGCAGCGTGAGCAAGGCGGCTCATACGTCGACATACCGGCGCCTCATGGCTGGGAAGGCAGTTTCTACGACAACAGCCGTTATGAAATGGTCAGCGTCTACGAACCTGACCCTCCGCAGGTAGACAAGGAAAGCGTTGAGGAGCGGACGCACCTGTGGCGCTTCTACTGGCAGGTTCCTCCGGACTGGCCGGCGGGCACGTACCGGATGCACCTCGAATGCAAAGCTCTTCCGAGCGGCGCGGACTCGGAAGACCCGGAAGAGCTGGAGCTTGCCTCTAGCCCGTTCGAGGTAGGCGTTCCGGAAGGCGCTTCGCTGGAGGTGAGCCTCGACGGCACGACGCTGACGGTCGGAATGCGCGTGCCCGGCGTGGAGAAGGAGATGACCGAGGCTGAAGGCGTCCAGCAGGGCGAGTGGGCCAGCGCCGGATACCGGCTGTTGGACCGTCATGTCGCTCACACGGATGATGCGCTGGTGCGCGCCGACCTTCGGCTGGAGGTGCTCGATGAGGAGGGGGAGGTACTGGAGGAAGTCGAGGCACCGTTCGAACACGCGTCGGACCGAAACGTCGTCACCCTCGGCTCCCCGCCTCCCGCCGGAGAATGGTCGGTGCGAGCCTGGCTCGTCACGGATGATGCTCCGGCGAAGGTGAGCGTAACAATCAATCCCGAGCCTTGATTGTTGGCCACGCCGGCGCTGAGCCGGGTCTACTTCGACTTCGGCACGTAAGTGCGAGCTACAAAGGCCTTGATTGGCACCTGCCTTTCCCCGTGATAGGGTCGCGCATGCTATTTTTTGGTAGGTCGGTGCAGCCGTCTGAAGCTGCGCCGGCGTACGCTTTATCTTTTTGGGGAAACGGAGCTTTTTATGTTTGAGTGCCCGCGTTCAATTATGAGGTTCTTCATTTCCATTTCGTTTGTCTCAATGCTCGTGCTTGCTCTTTCGGCCTGCGGAGATGCAACCGAGGAGAAAGCGGAGGATAACGATTCCGACTCCAACGGACCCATCCAACTCGAGCCCGATCAGTGCCAAAACGAAGAGGATCTCGATTGGCTGCACTCGGAGCTCGAACCTGGGGAGACCGGTCGTGACTTTGCTAGAGACAAGGCCGGCGACTGCGGCCTCGGCTGCATCAGCCACTCGCAGCCCGATGACTGCGCGATCAGGTGCATGAAGGACCAAGGGGTCGAGCTGACGGACGGCTGTGCCGGCTGCTACGGCCACATCGTGCTTTGCACCATAAACGACTGCCTGCAGCAATGCATCGACGACCCTCAGTCGGACATCTGCTACGACTGCCAGGAAGACAAAGGCTGCAACGACGAGTTCTACGCATGCACCGGCGACCTAGATTGAGACGGCGGCCCGAAGCGGGGAGCTTTTTTTCGTTTACCATCGGACGGGCGGCACCGGCCGATCTTCGGGTCCCGGCGGTCTGCTTGACTCTTGCGCTCGGGCTCGCTTACCCATCCCCGGCATGGTCCGCTGATGCCCCGGAGGCGGAAACGGACAAAACGCTATCGCTTAAGGACGATACCGCTGCCACCGCCGCCGGGGACAGCATCAAAAAAGACTTGGACCCGGACGCTGAAGCCGGCACCGCGACCGCCGGTGAAATAGGCGGAGAGCTGGAGCTGGATTTCCACGGCTACTACCGCACGCGCTATGTGAGCATGTTCAATGTTCCAGTGGCACGGCTCGACAGCAACGGTTACCTAGCTTCGGACTTGCACACCGGAAGAGACGATGCCTCGGACGCCGGCTTCTTCACGAGCCGCCTGCGATTGGAGCCTTCACTGCGCTGGGGCGGCGACGCTTCGACCGGCGAGGCTCCCATCGTGGCGCTTCACTCCCAGTTCGACGTTCTCGACACGGTGATATGGGGAGACAACGCCCGGCAGGCGGAGGTGCCGCTGTTCGCGGGTAATCCGTCCATCACCGGCATCGACGGACATGAAAGACCTCCGGTCTTCCTGCGCCGGCTCTGGATGGAGCTGTCGGTGCCGATCGGTCAGCTCCGCATAGGCCGGCAGCCTTCGCACGGAGGCCTTGGGATCCTGTTCAACGACGGCAACTATTTTCGAAACGATTTCGGAGACGCCGACGGCGGTATGACGCTCGACCGAGTCATGTTCGCGACCCGCCCATTGACGATCATCAACGCCATTACGCGCGACGATCCAAGCGAGACCCCTCTAATAGCGCTCGTGGGGCGCGACCGGCTAGTCGAGGATCCGCTCGGCTTCGGCAGCGATCCCGCTTCGGTCGATACTCGTCAGGCAACGGGACCGTTCGGCTGGGTTGCCACACCGACCTGCGGAGATGCATTGGACCCCTCTGGAACGGCTCCGACGGAGAAGTGCGCCAACGACGTCAGCCAATGGGTTACCGGTCTAATCTGGAACGATCCGGGCCTGCGCCTTCGTCAGGATACCGACCATCTCATGCTCGGTGCTTTCTACGTGAGCCGGGACCAAGCTTACAGCAACAGCCGGCTTCACATCGTGGACGGCTTCTGGCGTTTTCAGATGGGCCTATCGGAAACCGGCCCGTCATTGCTCACCGAGGGCGAGGTGTCGGTCATCCAAGGAAACACGAACGCCATCAAGCTTCTGCCGGGCGGCCTCTTCGACGAGGAGACCGGCCTGGCCGAGAACACGCTCGAGGGCGACATCCTAAACTATGTGGCGCGCGTGGGCCTGACCACGCCGGCGGTGGACGGCATTCTGGAGTACGGCCACAGCTCCGGAGACGAGCAGCTTATCGGAGACAGCCAGTTTCGAATGTACCCGATGCACCCTGACTACAGAGTCGGCCTACTACTGTATCCCGTGGCTCTCTACTCGCGCTCGTACAACACGCCCGCCGGTCGCACATCGAACGCCATGCACAGCGGAGGCGGCGTATTCAACAGCACTTATGTGAATGCCAAGACGCGCTACCGCCTGCCGCGCGACACCTACCAGATCGAGCTGATCGCTCAGGGGATCATGGCCTGGGCGGACAACCTCAACGGCGGCAGAGCTTTGGGCATCGTCTCCGATTACTTCGCGCCGCGCGATCCGGAAGATCCTTTCGCCGACAATAGCTGCCGGCCGTTCGATCCCGACTGCGCGCTCGGGTGGGAGATCGACCTTGCCGTGAGGCTCAAGTGGTTGCCCGGGGATGTTCCCGGCACCGGCCCACACGACCGCTACATGCTCCACTGGAGCAACGAGTTCGGCGTCATGCGCGCGGGCAAGGCGCTGGCACCAAGGCTCGCGGAGGGCGCCGCGACGCTCTGGACCGCGCAGTCGCGCATCGCCTTCATGTGGTAGAGGGGACTGGCCATGTTCATCGATCTTCTGAAAAAGCGCAGGAGCATACGCAAGTTCACGAGCGAGCCATTGAGCGATGAACACGTTCGCGTGCTCCTGACGGCCGCCTTGCTTTCACCCTCGTCGCGTCGAATCAATCCCTGGGAGTTCATCGTGGTGAGCCGGGAGTCGACGCTACAGCGGCTGTCCCAGGCCAAGGCCGGAGCCGAGTTTCTCGCGGGCGCCGCTGTCGGAATAGTGGTCATGGCCGACACCAGGAAGACCGACGTATGGGTTGAGGACTGCTCCATAGCCGCATCCAACCTCCTGCTGGCGGCCGCCGACCTTGGGCTCGGAGCCTGCTGGGCGCAGATCCGAAATCGATTCGGAGCTGACGGCCGCTCGGCCGAGGAATTTGTGCGAGAGGTCCTCTCATTGCCGGACTACATGGGCATCGAAGCGATCATCGGTGCCGGGCATCCGGCGGAGCAGCGAGATCCGCTCACTGACGATAACGCGGACTTCAGCAAGGTCAGGTACGAGCCGAATGATTGACTGTCGGCCATGCGCGCCGTTGACACCATGGCATTCTGCTTCTAAACCAGGGGAGCATCGATCCCGAATCATGATTTCCGGTTTATGTTCCGCGCGCCGGCGAAGATGCGGCCGGCCCCACAGGCGCCGCGGAAAAGCTTGTTGAAGATTGCAGCGCCACCTTCCGGGCAATTTTTTTACATGGTCCAAAAGGGCCGAAGCGAGGTATCAATTCATGGTCAAGGCAAATGCACATACTGATTATCGGCTTTATGACGTTCGCGTAAGAAGACGTCTTCTCGATGCGGGCATCATCAAGCAGAAGGATGTCGATAAGTTTTTGGCCGGCTTGCCCGACATGGCCGATGAGGCCGAACCGTCCGAAGTCCAACTCCACGAGAAAAAATCGGAGAGCGGCGAATGAGCGACAACGGCAACGAAAACGAGGAAGGCCCTCGGTTTCAGGTTCGCGACAAGCGGCGAGTTTCCCTCGATCCCGAAAAAGACGAGAAGACCGAGGATACGACCGAAGCCGGCAAGGCCGATGACACGTCGACCGACCAAGAGAAAGATGTAGGCCAAGGCCCTTCCAAGGAGGACATGGAGGCCGCGAAGAATTTGGCCGACGCCGCCGCCAAGGGTGACCGGCCTCCTCCCGAGGCGGACTTCACGACCTTCGTCATCTCGCTTGCATCGTCGGCGATACTCCATCTGGGACAAGCGCCACACCCCGAGACGAGCAAGGTGGAGACCAACCTGCCGATGGCCAAGCAAGTCATAGACATGCTGTCAATGCTCAAGGAAAAGACCAAGGGGAACCTCGAACCGGACGAGGGTCGATACCTCGAAGCCATCCTTTACGACTTGCGCCTGCGCTTCGTGGAAGCATCCCAAAAGGAAAGCAAGCCGCCGAGCAACTAGGCTGTTCGCCCGCCGCGCCGGCTTCGGCCGGCCGCTCCGGCTTCCGCGTTTTTGGCTAGCCGAAGCCGTCTCGATGCTTACCTTGATCTTGTCATGAAACTCGACAAGCTCACGGTAAAGGCACGAGAGGCCCTTCAAGACGCCATGGCGGTTGCGCGAAGGCGCGACCACCAGGAAGTCACCCCCGAGCACCTTGCCAACGCGCTCATGCGGCAAGAGGAGGGGATGGCTGTTCCCCTTTGTCAAAAGGTTGGGGTAGATCCCGCTCTGCTCGAAGGACGGCTGGAAGATGCCTTGGGCCAGCTCGTCTCGGTGCATGGCGGCGAGGGCTACGCAGGCCAGCGGCTTCTCAAGACCATCGATAGAGCCGAAGACGAAGCCAAGAAGCTAAAGGACGAGTACGTATCGTCCGAGCACCTGCTGCTGGCCATCGCGGCGGACAAGGGCGGCGCGGGCGAGGCCTTCCGCGACAGCGGGCTGACAAAGGAACGGCTGCTGGAGGCGCTCCATGAAGTCAGGGGCGCCGGTCGCGCCATGACCGAGGAAGCCGAAAGCCAGTATCAGGCTCTCGAGAAGTACACCCGTGATCTCACCTCGGAGGCCAGGGCCGGCAAGCTCGACCCAGTAATCGGACGTGAGGACGAGATACGACGGGTAATCCAAGTATTGTCTCGCCGAACGAAGAACAACCCGGTGCTGCTTGGCGACCCAGGCGTGGGTAAGACCGCCATCGCCGAGGGTCTCGCGCGCCGCATCGTCGACGGCGACGTGCCGGAATCGATCAAGAACAGGCGGCTTCTGTCACTCGACCTTTCGGCCATGGTGGCGGGCACCAAGTATAGAGGCGAGTTCGAGGAGCGGCTGAAGTCGGTGCTCAAGGAAATCAGCGCAAGCGAGGGCGAGATCATCCTGTTCATCGACGAGCTTCACACGCTCGTTGGCGCCGGCGCCGCCGAGGGATCCATAGATGCCGCCAACATGCTCAAGCCCATGCTCGCGCGCGGCGAGCTTCACGCCATCGGTGCCACGACCATCGGTGAGTACCGCAAACATGTGGAGAAGGACGCCGCGCTGGAGCGCAGGTTCCAGCCCGTTCACGTGGGCGAGCCCACCGTGGAAGACACCGTTTCAATCCTGCGTGGGCTGAAGGAGCGCTACGAAGTGCATCACGGCGTACGGATAACCGACGCCGCGATCATTGCGGCGGCGCGGCTGTCCAACAGGTACATCACCGATCGCTTCCTTCCGGACAAAGCGATAGATCTCGTGGACGAGGCCGCCTCCAGACTGCGCATGGAGATCGACTCCATGCCGGCCGATGTCGACGCCCTCAGGCGGCGGGTCATGCAGCTCGAGATCGAAGAGCAAGGCCTCAAGAAAGAAACGGACGCGGCGGGCCGGGAGCGCTTGCACAAGATAGAAGAAGAGAAGGCCCACCTGAACGAGGAACTCCAGCGCCTCAAGGCCAGATGGACCTCGGAAAAGGAGGCCATCTCCAAGGTGCATCAGCTCAAGGAGAAGCTGGAGGAGCTTCGCCATCAGGAAGAAGACGCGGAGCGTCGCGCCGACCTCAACCAGGCCGCCGAGCTGAAGTACGGCCGCATTCCAGAGACGAATAAAGCACTGGATGAGGCGCAGGCGAGGCTGGAAGCCTTCGATAAGGAAGGCCGAATGCTGAACGAAGCCGTAACGGAGGAGGAGATCGCCGGGGTGGTCGCGCACTGGACCGGCGTCCCGGTGACCCGGCTCCTCGAGAGCGAAATGGAGAAGCTCCTGCGGATGGAGCGAAAGATAGGAGAGCGCGTCATAGGTCAAGAAGAGGCTGTGGCGGCGGTTTCCGACGCCGTGCGCCGTGCTCGCTCCGGCCTCCAGGATCCGAGCAGGCCCATAGGATCCTTCCTGTTCCTCGGGCCGACCGGAGTCGGCAAGACCGAGCTATGCAGGGCGCTGGCGGAGTTCCTCTTCGATGACGAGCAGGCAATCGTCAGGCTCGACATGTCCGAGTACATGGAAAAGCACGCCGTGGCCCGTCTCATCGGAGCGCCTCCCGGCTACGTCGGTTACGAGGAAGGCGGTCAGCTCACCGAGTCGGTGCGCCGGCGTCCCTACTCCGTGGTGCTCTTCGACGAGATAGAGAAAGCTCACCCGGACGTGTTCAACGCTCTATTGCAGATACTCGACGACGGCCGCCTCACCGACGGTCAGGGTCGCACCGTCGATTTCCGAAACACCGTTTTGATTATGACCAGCAATATCGGATCCGTTCACATTCAAGAGGCGGGAGGAGACGCGGAGAGAGCCCGCGACGCCGTCCTTGGAGAGCTTCGAGCGACCTTCCGTCCCGAGTTCCTCAACAGAGTGGACGAAACAGTCGTCTTTCACTCGTTGGGCATGGACCAGATTCGTCGAATCGTCGACCTGCAGATCGAACGCTTGGGCGGGCTGCTGCAAGAACGCGGGCTCTCCATGGAGCTGAGTGAGGAAGCCGGCGATCTGCTGGCCAGGGCCGGGTACGACCCCGTATACGGCGCTCGCCCCCTCAAGCGGACGATACAAAGGCTGGTGCTAAACCCTCTGTCCAAGGAGCTCATCTCAGGCAACTACACGGCCGGGGACACTGTTGTCGTTCACGTCGAGGGCGACGAGATTCGATTCGAGCGAAAACGAGTCGACGAGGCGGACACGACTGACCACGAAACGCAGCCACCCGCGAGCGCCTGAGCCTCAAGGCTCGTCGTGCCTGACCCCTAGGCGGCGCAAGCGTCTCGAGAGAGTCGTGCGATCCATGCCCAATGAGCGGGCTGCTTTTGCTATCACTCCTCCGGCGTACTCCAGCTCGGAGAGTATTATCCGGCGCTCGTAGTCTTCCAAAGCCCGCGTCAACGACCGGCCGCCACGTTCGATATCGCGGCCCGAGGCCGTCTCGTCGCCGCCTCTCCCCTGATCCAAGGCCTCGAGAACCTGGTCCGCGCCGATCAGGTCGCCCTCGTTACAAAGCACGATCATGCGCTCCACCGTATGCTCCAGCTCCCGCACGTTCCCCGGCCAGGCATGGGTCCGCAACAGCCTCATGGCTTCCGGCGTAAAGCCTTCCACGCGCCGGCCGTGCCGCTCCTCCATCAGACTGAGAAAGTGTCCCACCAGCTCGGGCACGTCTTCGCTCCGCTCCCGTAGCGGAGGTATGCACAGAACGAACGATTGGAGGCGATAGAACAAGTCCTCGCGAAAGCGCCCTTCCGCCACCAGGCTCTCCAGATCCTTGTGAGTAGCGCATATCACCCGCGCCTCGATCTTGCGGGAGTGGTTCTCCCCTACTCGCTTTATCTCTCCCTCCTGAAGAACGCGGAGCAGCTTGACCTGCATGGAAGGAGGCATCTCTCCTATCTCGTCGAGAAAGACAGTCCCGCCGTTCGCCGACTCGAACAGCCCGGGCCTATCTCCAACCGCGCCGGTAAAGGAGCCTCGCGCGTGACCGAACAGCTCGCTGTCGAGGAGCGTCTCGGCCAGCGCGGCACAGTTTTGGGCAATGAAAGGTCGGCTTCGACGCGGCGAAAGATGGTGGATGGCCCGGGCCACCAGCTCCTTGCCCGTGCCGGTCTCACCGGTGATCACGACGCAGGTGTCAAAGGGAGCCACCCGCTCGGCCACGGTCTTTACTCGCCGCATGGCCTCGCTCGCACCAACCATCATGTTCCAAACTCGCATCGTCATTCAGGAGGCATCCATGCCGGCAGCCAACGAGAAATTAGAGGCGCTTCGCGACAACCGGGTACAGGTAGAAACAACACGCTGGGGATGCCACCGGAGTGCCAAACCGCACGGTTGACGCACACCTCGTCACGCCATCCCAAATTGCCGCAACAATTGGATTATTCCGGTTTTGCTCGATGATGCGTGCCTTCGTGCACGCCTGGGTACGCATGAAAACCTAGAAAACCGCGGGTTTGCGGATGGCCCGAATATTGAAAGGAGGGCTGCCTCGCTGTGCGCCCAACACGGGGCACCACACCTTCAACTATGCAAACGGAGAGCTTAACCGTATGAAGATAGGCATTTCACCGATCGCAATCCTTGCTATTGCATTGATCTTTTCGGCTGTGGGTTGCGGCGAGGCAAAAGATCCTTCAGGAGAAGAACCCCCACGCATCGACGAGCCCCTGCAAGATGGGGCATTGCACCTTGCCGGTCTGACAGCCAGCCCGACGATGTTGGAGCCTGAACAGACTTTTCAAGCCACCGTTACATACATCAACAGAACTCTACCCCTGTTTTACGTTCGCGAGCTGGTGATCACCGCGCATCACTTCGGTTCGGACCATGTGGTTCAACTCCAGCCTTCGATTACCGGACAAGCCCTATCCAAGGGACAAAGCATTAGGCTCGCGGCAAATCACACTTTCGAGGAGTCGGCTCCTCTTGGCTACTGGGAGCTTCGAGCGGCATACCAAGACGAAGACGGTCTTTGGCACAAGAGCCTTCATCCTGTAGTGGTGACTCTGACCGCCGACGCGGATGTCCCAGGCGATGACCCTGGCGATGATCCTGGTGATGATCCTGGTGATGATCCAGGCGATGAGCCTGGTGATGAGCCTGGCGATGATCCAGGCGACGTGCCTGGTGATGATCCAGGCGACGTGCCCGGTGATGATCCCGGCGATGAGCCCGGTGACGATCCAGGCGACGTGCCCGGTGACGATCCCGGCGACGATCCAGGCGACGTGCCCGGCGACGATCCCGGTGACGATCCAGGCGACGTGCCCGGTGACGATCCCGGCGATGAGCCCGGTGATGATCCCGGCGACGTGCCCGGTGACGATCCCGGCGACGACCCAGGCGATGATCCCGGCGACAGACCGGGGGACGATCCGGGAACCGCGGGTACCCCATGGCTAAGCACGGAGGGTAACCAAATAGTCGACCCCGACGGAAACGTCTGGATCGGCCGCGGCTTCAACATCCACGACACCCGAAGCTGCAACGCCTGCACCTGGGGGCCACCCGATGTGGACGAGGTGAAGCGCCGCGTAGACGAGGCCGTGGACGTATGGGGCGCCGACTTCCTGCGTCTCAACCTGGAAAGCTACGGCGCGTCCGGCGGGCGCGTGCACTGGCAGAACGTGACAAGCGACTCGGGCTTCCTGCGGGACGTTCTCGAAATAGTCGAGCACATAGGAACGAAGCCGGGCGTGTACGTGCTGGTGTCTCTATGGCACGATCCCACCTTCAACTCTCAGGGGTGGCCCACGGCGGCGACAATCCCCGTGTGGGAGCTGCTCGCCACCGAGATGGGAGAGATGAGCCACGTTATGTTCGGGCTGGTGAACGAGCCACAAGACAACTGGGACGGCTCGCAGGATCACCTGGTATGGCAGGCCATGAACGATGTGGTCGCCGCCATACGAGCGGTCGAGGATCAGCACGGAAGCCCGCGCAACATCGTAGCCGTTCAGGGCACTCGCGGCTGGGCGAGATGCGTCGACTACTACGCATCCAACCCGATAGCGGCCGGCGACGGCGAGAACATCGTCTACGAATCGCACCCCTACAATCGCCCGTCGGACTTCCACGACCTCTATGAGCGCGCGGCGGAGACCATCCCGGTCATCATCGGCGAGTTCGGACCGTTCGCCAGCATGACCACCGACTGCGCCGAGGAGATGATGGACCGCGCCGAGCGAAGAGGCATCCCCTACCTCGCGTGGACATTCCACATGCGGTGTCCGCCGAACCTGCTGGTCGACCACTCGAACAACGGGTGCGGAGTCGGAATGCCTCTCGAGCCTACGGCGTGGGGTCGCCAGCTAATGCGCAGACTGGAGAACCCTCCGGCCGGCCAGTAACGCCTCGCGCGTCACTGATAGAAGAACCACAGGGGTTCAAGGCTTGTTGCCTTGGACCCCTTTTTCTTGTGCGCAGCCGCGGCACGACCCAGGCCGAGCTTCAGCCGCCTCCGCGAGACGCGTCATGAGATGAACCGAACTCGGGAGGTGAAGCGCCACCTCGGCAATTCGGTTCATGAGATGAACCGAACTTGGGAGGTGAAGCGGTAGGCGGGGTATGCACCGTCCGCGCGGAAGGGCGTCGGCGACAAAGAACGAGCGCCGGGGCCCGCGCGGTTGCGCGCGTGCCGCCGCCGCCCACCATGCTGATCATGGCTACTTCCTTCTCTATCCGCGTGGGCGGCGGACTTCCGCGCACGCTGAATAGAGGCACAACATCGTGCCCTACCAGGTTATAGCGGCCAAAACTGCGAGGGTGAGCCCTCACCCTTGCGGAAATTGCCGCAAAACGGCCAAAACTGCGAGGGTGAGCCCTCACCTCTGCGGAAATTGCCGCAAAACGGCCAAAACTGGGTGCCTCCATTTGGATGGCACCCGAAACCGGCCATGAGATTGTGGAGCACCTATACCGGGCCTGTTGGTAAAATATGGGTGGATGATGGGGCTAGGGGACATGGCCGGAACACTCAGGGTGAAGTCACCAGGGGTATCGACTGGTTCAGGAACCTGATCTTGCATGAGCAGGCGCACGTTACACAGATTCTTCAATACAACCCGTACATCAATCAGCACCCCAGCCGCTATTCTTTGAACTCGCATTCTCTTTGGTCGTTCAATGTTCCTTACGGGCATGACCTGTGGAACCATTATTGTCCGGACCACGGGAATGATTCGGAGGAAAAGAAAGATTTGGACGTCAACAGAAACAATGTTCCGGACAGTCATCCGCACAATCTGTTGGGGGAAGATGCGATTGAAAGGTGGGCCGACATGCAGATGACCAATGCCGATAATACCTACAAGGAAAAGGATTGGGGAAACCCGGGGAAGCAGCATGGAGAAGGAGCTAACGATGACTAGACTAGACAAAGCCATGGCCGCATGCAGGCTGATATCTTGGGGGCTTCTTTCGCTTTCAGTGGCCATACCTCCATCCGTAGTTGAGGCTTGCTCGCGTGGCGAGTCCGTAACTGCCTCTCCCCTCAATATAGCAAAGGATGCGGAAGGGATTTATCGGGGTAAAATCATTGAGGTGAAAGAGAGGCAATATGCGACTCTATTGGTTACGGATAGCATCAAGGGTCCGGATATTGCGAAGGTCCAGATATGTCTCCGTTTTCCTATTGGAGGCCCAGGGTTCGAAGAGGGACAAGAGATAATCGTCGGCTTGGATGATCTTGACGAGGAATTTGCGCAATTATGGCCGAAAGTATACCCGGATCGCCGTTCCTACTGGCCTCGGCCCGCTCTAAACCTAACAAAGGAGGAATTGGATATTCTCGACATTGACCCCGCCGTTCATGCTGCCCGAGAACAGTTGAAGCTTGAGATAGAAGAGGCCGACGCGGTCCTACGTGAGTTGCTTCGGTTTGTAGAAATCGATGACTTTGACGAACGCGTGACTATCTTGTCGCGGATGCTTAGATCTTCCTCTACAGCGGTACGACATAGCGCCTGGCACGTAGTGTCTTTGTCAACAACCCGACCGAATATTGCGATTGACATTCCAGAGCTTTTTCAGTGGTGGAGAACCAACCCCGATGCCAAGGCGGCCGATCTGCTTCGCGTTTTTCTTGGTGAGCTGATTGAGCATTGGCTGAATGTAAGTAACCTCCGTACCGGAGCCGCAAACATGCAAAGGCTGGGACGGACTCCACTGGTCACGGAAGGATTGGTGATAATGGCGGGGTGTTTAGTGGATGATGATGATTTGGACAAACAGTTCGCCGATATCCAGAGTAGTTTCGAGGGATGGTCGAGAAAGTACACTTTACCAAGCGGTCTCACGGCGGCACTTGCTCGTCGAGACACGGATGACCTTCCCAAGCTGAGGGTATGGGCGCGCCAGTTGGTGGAACTCGAAAGAGACCAAAGACGCGATCTGCTGCTTGAGGAGTTGAAGTCGGACGATCCGCTCACCCGGGCCGCGGCGCGGGGCGAGTGGCG
>SLRQ01000022.1 GCA_007130885.1 Deltaproteobacteria bacterium | reverse complement strand
CCCTTCTTGGCTGTACCGAAAGAGGGTACGTAGACTCACACGAGTCTCGTTCGGGTAGCTACCTTATTGATCAATTAGGTAGCTCGTTCCGTTATCGTGCACGCGCACGAGTTTGGGTTCCGGGGCTTCGCCCCTCTTGTCGCAGCTTGGTCCCAACGGCCGGTGGCATCAAGGATTGCTACTGGAGATTAGCAGGGCTGTTGGGAATGATTCGAAGATCGTCGCCGCCGGAATCCCGAGACCACCTCGAGATCGCCTCGCCCGCACCTCTCGGCCGGTCAAGACATCGTAATATGACTCCGGAGCATGCGCGGGCAGGCTCAATGATGTTTCACGCCAGGCCCTCTCACCCAAGGGGAAACGACCGGCATCCGTAAGACGAGTCATGAGCCGAGGGACAGCCGACAAAGCCCAAACGTCCCGATCCTTGCGGCAAAACGCCAGTACATTGTCCGACCTTTTGCCCCGGCACTTCAGTGGTGAATAGTCGGCTCTTCGATAGAAACTCTTTCTCGAACGACGGTGCCGAAGCAGCCGCGAGATTAAATAGAGCTTCACTCTTCCGTCCATCCACTGGTCGAGCAGCAACGATACGAGACCGTTCCTATCCTCGCACTCGGCTTGATCCAGCGACAGGAGCTCGGCTTCCATGGCGGCAAAGTCAACAGTGCGCCTGTTGTCGGGATCCGCGAGATCAAAGCGCCATATCTCATTGCCCTGATAGACATCTGGAACTCCGGGCATCGTCAGCTTGAGGTGAGTCATGGCAAGCGAGTTCAGCGCGCCAAAGAAAGACACTTTGCGCATCAACTCTGCCATATCGCCATGAAAGCCCGGTGCCTTGGTGTGGTCGAAGAGATCCGACACGAAATCGAGCAACGCGTTTTCGTATTCTTCATTCGGAGCAATCCAGCTCGTGTGAACTTTGGCCTCTCTCGAAGCCTTGCGCATGTAAGTTAGAACCCTGTCTCGCAAGCCGTTGAACCGGCTTTCTCCAACCGGCCAAACCCCAATTAGAGTCTGATATATGAATCGCGCGGTGAGGCGATCTGGAACTACTCGACCGGCTACTTTTCTCTCGAGACTTGCATGCCAGCCGGACCATCGCCTCATGGCTGCTTCCCACTCCGAGGATATTTCCGACAGAACCAACAACCGGGCCCGCACATCCTCGCTGCGCTTGCTATCGTGGCTGGAGCTGCACACCATGCCGTTCGGCCAGCGCAACGCCCGCTCGGCCACTCGTGCATGAAAGGCATCTGGTTTCGGGGGTGCTTCGATTGCCTCTCTGTCCGCTCCTACCTCGTTCAAGGCAAGTAAGCGCGCATCTATGTATAACGCTGTATCCTCGAGACCTTTTGCCATGGCGGGGCCTGTGAGCTGCTGCCAGCGCTGCACTACGCGCCGCCATGACCGTCTGGCCGCCGGGGTGAAGCTGTGCGGCCAGGAAAGGCAAAGCAGCCGCTCCACCATGTCGAAGGCATGCCGGTCCACGTTGGGGTTGTTTCCGCGAGCATCCGCCACCGCTCTTGTGACTAGCGACCTGTCGGTGGCGGAAAGCTCATTCCCCTGCACGTAGGTTCGATAGACGGGCAGCGCGGCCGATACCTCCAAGAGGGCATCTCCGAGCTGGCGCGGTGAAAGATCCCGGCCGTGCCTGTCTCTCTCGGCCGCCAGCACCAAATCGCTTATGACGGATTGAAGCTCACCGCCGAAAAGAGTCTCCAGCACCATACGCTTGCACCGTCTAATCAACGCCGCGAATGAAGCCTCCGCTCCGGCGGTGGCCGCCCAGGAGCCGCTCAAGCGTCTCAATCCTCCGGGGTCGACGAAAGGGCCGCTCATGAGATTCAGAAGCTCATACCCGGTAGTTCCCTGCACTGGCCAACTGTCCGGCAGATCCTCGTCGCTACCAAGGATCTTTTCGACCAAGATGTAGGTGCGGCTCCCACAAGCGCGCCGCAGTCGTCGCAAATATCCGCGAGGGTCGAGTAGGCCGTCGATGTGATCGATCCGCAATCCATGGATCTTCCCCTCCCGCACGAGCCTTATCAGCGCTTCGTGGGTTTCCCGAAAGACTCTTCGATCCTCGACTCGTACACCGACCAGATGACCGATATCGAAGAATCTTCGGTAGCTGACCCTTTCGGTCGCCAGCTTCCAGAAGCACAGGCGATAGGGCTGCACCGACAGTATGCCGTCCAGCCAGTCGTAGCTCTCCGGTTGACCCGGCGTGCCCGCGAGTGCGCGTAGGTTTTGCTCGATATGATTCGCCACCTCCGGCAGGCTGGAGGCCATCCGGACAAGCTCCTCTTTTGCTCCGGCCTCACCGCGATGTCGAGCGGCCCGCGCGTCTGGATCCGTGGCCGTCCAAGGAGGCAAACTTGCAAGCATCTCGATGAGCCTTGTCAGCCCCTCCACAGCTGCATGCCCGGATCCTAGAGTCGCCGCCATGACGCCTAGACCGGGCTCCAGCAGCCTGGGCCAAGATCTAGGCGAAAGCGGCAGCCTCCAGTCGTAGTAATTGACTAAAAACGAGCCGGCACCGAAAGATACGGAGAGTTCGCCGCTCTCGAGCACGGAACCATAAGGCTTTCCCAAAATCGGCAGCAACAAATGCGTCTGTAACGCACCCGGACGTCCGCGGGATCTCCAGTTGATGTCGAACCAATGGGCCCAAGGCGATGCGACTCCGTCCTCCAAGATGTCCATCCACCGCTGATTCATGGGGCTGGCCGCCATATGATTGGGAACGATATCGAGCAGAATTCCCATGCCTGAAGCGGATGCCGCCGACGCCAAGGCGTCGAACGCCTCCTCCCCTCCCAGCTCGAGACGAACCCTTGTCGGATCGGTCACGTCGTAACCATGCCGGCTTTCGGGACGAGCTTCCATAATGGGTGAGACATAAAGGTCGCCCGCTCCGAGCCTCTCCAGGTAGCCAATCACGCGGCGCGCGTCATGGAAGCCGAAGTCCGGCGCCAGCTGGAGCCGGTAGGTCGAGGAAGGAATGTGAAGCTTGTCGGTTCGCATCGCGGGTTTGCGGGACGGCCATGACCGTTACGCCAGGGCATCCGAGGAGAAATATACGACCTCGCTTCCATAGTCACTAACGAGGGGAAATGTCGACTTTCTTTGAACCACCCCTTGCCCGCGGCCCCAACCGGCCCTAGCGAGTACTATCAGTGCACTCGAGAAAGGAGTAGTCATGACAATCGATCTTCGAAAAGACACAGGCGTACCGCTCTCGCGCCAAACCTTCAACTGGAGAGAGCTCGTCCAAACACCCTACAGCAAGCTCGACGACGATGCTTTCACCCGCGTGCGGGTCGTGCTCATGAACGGCATAGAAGCCGAAGCAGTCAACTTCGGGCATAGCTGCGCTCGAATGAATCAAGAGCTTCGAAGGCCTCTTGCCGAGGTAAGACGGGCCGAGCACTTCCAGCAGACGCTGGTCAATTGGTTGAATCCGCCCGACCAATCGCCTCTAGAGACCACGATCGCTTACGAGCAAGTCGCCGTTGAGGTCACAGCCTCGGTCGCTCAAAACGAGCCGGACCCCTATCTTGCGCAGGTATACCGGTTCGGTCTGCTCGAGGACTTCGACCATCTTTATCGGTACTCCGCGCTCATGGACAGGCTGCTCGGCAAGGACGCAAACAACATCCTGCAGAGCTATACGGACGTCGTCCCGGGCAGGCCCACCTCCGAGGAACATCGCGCGCCGTCCGACGACCTGCGCACGTCCTATGACGCCGAGAAAGCAGCAGCAGTATCCAAGATGAACGCCCTCACCATCTTGGCGGCGGAGCAACAAGCTCAGAACTATTACATGAACATAGGGCCCCAGCACTCCGACCCGGTGGCTCGACAGCTCTATGCCGAGATCGCCGCAGTAAAGGAGCAGCACGTCACACAGTACGAGTCGATCATCGATCCCAAGGAGAGCTGGCTGGAAAAATGGGTGCTCCACGAAGCGACGGAGGTCTACAACTACTATAGCTGCATGGAGCAAGAAACCAACCCAAGGATAAAGACGATTTGGGAACAGTTCCTGGACTACGAGTTGGGACACCTCGCCGTCGCGCGTGATCACTTCGAAAAACACGAGCACCGTGACGCGGCCGAGATCTTGCCGGCGAAACTTCCCAATCCTATCAGCTTCGATAGCCACCGTGATTTCATACGAAAGGTTCTGCAGCGCGAGGTGGATCTTAGGGCGGTAGGACCGGAGTTCGTAGCCTCTAGTCAGGTGCCGGCGAGGAACCCCTCATCGAGCTACAGAAAGCGCCTAAACGCCGACGGCTCTCCTTCGGAAATGGTGGCAGCAGGTTATCGAATGAACCCAGGAACAGAGCTGTCGCCCGAGAGCAAAGGTGACGGCCAAAAAGAGCGGAGGGCACGATGAAGCATCAAACGACAATGGGCATGAATCGAACTGGGGTTGCTTCCTCTCCACGCCACGCCAAGGCACTCTACGATGCTTCGAAGCGCATCAAGAAACCTTCACTCGACGGGCATGGAATCATGCAGGTCAGGCAAGCCTATGTTAACGGCGGTGAGCTGGGCTCGGTTCCACCACCTGCCACACTTAAAGGTTTGGGGAAAACCTTTATCGAGCTGCTAAAGGGTGAACGCGCTCCGGTATTAATCGATCGTCTCTGTGAAAGGCTCTCTTCCGAACGTTCGGCGGTGCGCCTGTACGATGGAATGCTCGCCAAGTACGATGTCATGGGAAGCTGGCCGGGAGGGCCTACCCGCGAAGAGATAGAGCACCTGCGGTCGGAGGAACTGGAGCATTTTCGCCAGCTCCATCGGGAATTGGAGTCCATGGGAACCGACCCGACAGCCCTCACTCCCGCGGCTGACGTGACATCGGTTGCATTGATGGGCCTGCCGCAGGTGATTTCGGATCCCAGAACCAACCTGCATCAATGCTTTGAGGCGATGCTCATAGCGGAACAAGCAGACTATGGCTTTTGGGAGGTGCTGGCGAACCTTGCGGTCGAGATGCGACATGATGAAATGGCAGGGCGCTTCCATCGAATTCTTGCTAGGGAAGCGAGGCACCTTTCCTTGACCAAGAGCTGGTTGGTGCTTGGGGTATCAGCCAGTGCGGGTGTTAGAGCCTTTGGGCAAGAACTTTCGGTCAGACCATCCACCGACGGAAAGCGCCGGCGGACTACGCGAAAAAGCACCAAGCGCCGCAGCCGTCCAAGAGCGCGATAGTTCTACTCCACACGCACGCCGAGCCATTCTCCAGCTGTTCGAAACCGCTCCACCCAGCGTCGGGCATCCTCATCTTCCAAAGCCGCACGCTCCCTGTAGGATGGGTACACTTCCTGCACCATGTCATAGAAAATGTTCTGCGTGCGGTAGAGATTGACCTCAAAAGGCAGCTCGACAGCGAACTCTGCTTCCTGCAAAAACCTCTCCCAAAGGTCTAGATCATCTGCTCTTTTAATTAGCCGGGCAGCTACTCGTTCCAGGGATGCTTCAAGCGCATACTTGATGCCGGCCAGGTCCAACTGCAAGTTCCAGCTCTTGGTTTCGTCGAGCAGAGCCCTTATCGCGCCGATGTCGAACAGCTCAGCATCGAAAGCTCTTCGAAGATCCAGATTCAAGACGAACTCCGCTGCCACACGCAACGCCCGAGGCAGCGGTGCTCCCAGCCCGACTACGAACCTCATCAACGCAACATTGTGCGTGTAAACCATTCTGTATGAGCGCTCGGCTTCCTCCAAGGTGCTGTCGAGCAGAAGATCGATGATTTTTCTTTGCTCGTCGCGGAACAGCGACTCGAGGCTGTAAACCCTTGCCCCGAAGTGCCGGTCGAGACGCCTAACGGCCTCTGGAAAATCAGCTCTTTGAAACGCCTCTTCCACGTCTCTTACCATGGACTCATGCGCTTCCTCGCCGCTGAACCTACGCACACCGGCCACGGCGTTATGATCACCAAAATGGATAGCTCCGAAAGTCAGTTTCTCACGGGCAGTGGTAATCTCCGATGTAATTGTCGTACGCCCTACCAAGAACGTCGCCCGCCCGGAAGTGCTGCGCTGGGTGTGATGACGATCAGATCGATAGCAGTAAATAGAGGTTGATTCTCCATAATCCTCGAACAAGGAGCTGATGGCGTAGTGAGCACCCACCTTCATCAAATCGACGCGAGCCGGTCGAACGAAGCGTTCGTAAATTCGGCGCCCGTCACCCATTGATGCAATGTTGCTCCGGGCCTTCTCGAGACGATCTAGAAACGGCTCCTCAAAAGCCCTATCCAGATACATTTCCGCTAGCTGCACCGCCCTTCCCGCATAGGCCATGACCTGGACCGTTTCAATTCTAGATAGCTCATCGAAAAACCAACCGCAGCTCGTGTACATCAACATGGCATGGCGCTGGAGCTCCAGCAGGCCTAGAGCGACCTCGACTTCCGGTGCTTCAGGAACACGTCCACAGTGCTGCTCGAAAAAATCCGCGATGTTCTTACCGGACCTGTCGAGCACCACATCGATGTAGTCGTCACGGGCCGCCCAAGGGTCTCCAAAGATCTCCCCCGCCCTCTCCTCCCACGGTGGGGCCAGCTCGTCTCTCAACCAGTCGAGAGCATCCCGCAGAGGCTTACGCCAGGCTTGGTTCCATCCGACACGCGCGCCGTTGTTGCAACCGCAGTCCCGCTCCCACCGCCCCAACCCATGAGCGCAGCTCCATGCAGTTCGTTCGACAATCTCCACCTGCCAGGTCGGAGGATGCTTTTCAAGATACTGCCCATAGTTGACCAAAGACGCCAGTCCCTGCTCCTCGATGTACTGCAGAGCGTAAGCCAGTGCCATGTCCCCGTATTTATGATGGTGGCCGTATGTCTCGCCGTCGGTGGCGATATGCACGATTTGCGGCCATGCTCTCGTCTCGTCGAACAAACCCGCCAGCCTTCCCGCCAGCTTCTCGCCGTTGTCTAGAAGCTTCTCGAAGGCAACAGCGCGAGAAACCGGCCCATCATAGAAAAACACGTCAATCTTTCGGCCTGATGGAAGACGCTGCTCGTATGCCTGTGTCGGGTCGACCCGACCCCCTGCCACATCCATCCACTCACCCTTGCCCCCGAGTCGACGTACACGACCCGCCTGACCAGGCTCGAGGATCGTAAACGCTATTCCGTTTGCCGCCAAATCCTCGAGAGTAGGAATATCAACCGCGGTTTCCGGCAACCACATACCTTCCGGGGCTCTGCCGAAGCGATGTTGAAAGTCCTTTATACCCCATATGACTTGCGTCCTGCGATCTCGATCATTTGCCAGAGGCATGATGATGTGATTATAGGCCTGCGCCAAGGCCGACCCGTGCCCATCGAAGACCTCCTGGCTCTGCCTGTCCGCTGCGATAACTCTTTCGTAGGTGTTAGGATGATTCTTCTTCATCCATGACAAGAGAGTCGGCCCGAAATTATAGCTGATGCGGGAGTAGTTATTGACAATATGTTCTATTCGTCCATCCGGACCCAGAATGCGAGATGCGGCGTTCGTTCCGTAGCACTCGGCGGTAATACGGTCATTCCAATCGTGATACGGATATGCGGAATCCTGCATCTCAACCGACTCTAGCCAAGGGTTCTCACGTGGTGGTTGATAGAAATGACCATGTATGCAAATATAATTTGCCAAATTACACCTCTTGCTCGTCCGGTTTCTTTTCCAACAAAACGAATGATCGGCTCGACATTTTGAGCTTCAACTCTCCATCCGAATGGAGCCTGCCATCAAGGTGGCTGCCGGGGCCCTCCCATCTTGTCTCGGCTGAATCGAGCAGCACGTTCCATTCTCCTTTGTGGACGGCAAGCGGAATTTCCTCTACCGACCGGCTGAAGTTCAAAACGATAACAACCTCGTTTTGCCCCTTCCACCGCCTCACGTAAACGCACTCTCGCTTTTCATCAGCCCTTGCTTCCACGTAGTTTAGGCTACCGGCACCGAGAGCGGGATGCTTTCGCCGCAGGCGAAGCAGCTCTCTATACAGGCTATGAAGAGCCACCCCTTCAGGCTTCCTTGCCGCATCGCGATCCAAGCGGCTATCATCAAATACCTCTATGCCGGCTGGATTCGGGGGCTCGCGTTCCCATCCAAACGAAGCAAACTCACGCGCCCTTCCCTTCCGAACAGCCTCCAACAACTGCTGGTCACCATGGTCCACGAAGTATAGAAACGGCGCGGTTTCTCCGTACTCCTCTCCCATGAAAATAAGGGGCAAATACGGTGAAAGCAGTACTGTGCCCGCCGCCAGTTTCAGCGATTCATACGAAACCAGCATGGACAAACGCTCACCATTCATCCGGTTACCAACCTGATCGTGATTTTGGGCACATACCACGAATCTCTTACCTGAAGACTCCTCGGCTACCGCGCCATGACGCCTTCCCCTGCTTGGCGTCCAGCACCCCGCATGGGAGTACACACTCCCGTAGGCCGACGCCAAATCCGTGACAGAGCCAAAGTCCGCATAGTAACCTTGGCTCTCTCCCGTCAATAAACTATGGACTGCGTGATGGAGGTCATCGTTCCACTCCGCATCCATGCCATGACCACCCAACTGCCTAGGTCTGAGCGTTCTTGGATCATGAAGATCACTCTCGGCGATCACATGCACGCGCCGCCCCAGGCGCTCCGCCACCCGGCTAACCGCCTCTCCAACATCCGACAAAAAAGGCCAGGCTGACTGATCGAATATTGCGTGCACCGCATCCAGCCGGAGCGCATCCACGTGCACATCCTCAATCCACCACCTTGCATTCTCCACAAAGAAGTGACGGACCTCATCCGCGAATCGATCATCGAAGTTGATAGCCTCTCCCCAAGGCGTACGGTATCGCTCGGTGAAGTAAGGCCCGTAGTCCCGGAGATAGTTCCCCTCCGGGCCAAGATGGTTGTACACCACATCCAGGCACACAGCCATGCCGATAGCATGGCACGAGTCCACGAGCCGCCGCAGCCCATCGATTCCACCATAGCTCCATTGTGCGGCGTATGGAAAAACTCCGTCGTACCCCCAGTTTCGCGACCCAGGAAACTGCGCCACCGGCATTATTTCAAGACAGGTGATTCCTAAATCCCGAAGTCCCTTCAAATGCGGGATTACGGATTCGAATGTGCCTTGTTTGGTAAAAGTACCTGTATGTATCTCATAGAATACATATTCGGCCAGCGGTAAGCCGCGCCAACGATCGTCGCTCCACTCAAACGAAGAATCCACGACCATGGAAGGCCCATGAACTCCTCTAGGTTGAGCGCGGCTCGCCGGATCGGGTCGAACTATTTTTTCGTCGAGATGAAACCGGTATAGGTCCCCCGGGGCCACGTCTTCACACCATCCCTCATGATACCCATGCTCACGGGCGCACAGAAGCACCTCCCGCTCCTTATCGCCCTCGAGAAGCACCTGCACCCTGGACCGGTGAGGCGCCCATACACGAAACAGGCAGCCCCCATCCGCCCTCCCAAGAGCTCCGAGCGGACCGCGATTCAAATCTTCAAGCACCGGCTTTCTCCGGCACCAAGAATACGGCCGAAAGTGGAGGCAGCATCAGATTCACCGACCAGGGTCTGCCATGGAGCCCCACTGGCGCGGCATCCAAACCTCCCATGTTGCCGTGGCCGCTTCCGCCGTAGTCCCTTGCATCACTATTGAGCACCTCCTTCCACCGGCCGCCTTGCGGCACGCCTACTCCATGATTGTAGCGTGGCACCGGCGTAAAGTTCAAAACGCAAAGAACTACATCCTCCTTCGTTTTTCCTCGCCTGAGAAAGGCTAATGAGCTGTTCTCCGCATCGTTGCCATCAACCCACTCGTAACCGGCCGGATCACAGTCCCGCTCATGAAGTGCCGGAAGCTGCCTATAGAGATGGTTGAGATCGCAAACAAGTTTGAACACCCCATTATGGGGCTCATATGCAAGCAGATGCCAATCCAGGCTCTTTTCATGTTGCCACTCATCCCGCTGCGCCAACTCGGATCCCATGAAGAGCAGCTTCTTACCTGCTTGGGAATACATATAGCTGTAAAGAAGCCGCAGGTTTGCGAACTTCTGCCAGTCATCCCCAGGCATCTTGTTCAGCAACGAACCCTTTCCGTGCACGACCTCGTCATGCGAAAGAGGTAGCACGAAATTTTCATGGAATGCATATACCATTCTGAAGGTCAGCTCATTGTGGTGATACTTACGATGAATCGAATCCTTCTGCATGTACAACAAAGTATCGTGCATCCAACCCATGTCCCACTTCAGCCCGAACCCCAGTCCTCCTACATATGTCGGTCGCGAAACCATGGGCCATGCGGTGGATTCCTCCGCAATCGTCTGAACGTCCGGATACTCATGATATACCGACTCATTGAATCGCCTAAGGAAACCTATCGCCTCAAGGTTCTCTCGCCCACCATACTCGTTGGGTATCCACTCGCCTTCCTTGCGGGAATAGTCCCGATAAAGCATGGAGGCCACCGCATCTACTCGCAGTCCATCGATGTGATATCTATCCAGCCAGAAAAAAGCATTGCTTATGAGAAAGCTCTGAACCTCTCTACGTCCATAGTTGAAAATCCAGCTGCTCCAGTCGGGATGGAATCCAATTCGTGGATCTTCGTGCTCGAACAGATGTGTCCCATCGAAGTATCCCAATGCATGCTCGTCATTTGGAAAATGCGACGGCACCCAGTCGAGGATGACACCTATGCCCGCTTGATGAAGCTGATCTATCAAGAACATCAAGTCCTCGGGATCGCCAAACCGACTAGTTGCCGCGAAGTAGCCGGTGATCTGATATCCCCAGGATCCATAAAACGGATGCTCCATTATGGGTAGCAGCTCCACATGTGTAAATCCGAGTCGCTTTACATGCTCGATGAGTTGCGGTGCGATCTCCCTGTATGTCAGAAACCTATTGCCTTCTTCCGGCACTCGTCGCCATGAGCCTAGGTGCACCTCGTATATGCATATTGGTTTGTCGAGCCTAGTTCGTTCGCCTCGTTCGCTCATCCAAGACGAATCCTTCCATGAATAATCAGTCGACCAAATCACAGACGCAGTGTGTGGCGGAAGCTCCGCCTTCAGCGCAAAAGGATCGGCCTTGTCGATTTCGTAGCCTCGGTACCGGGAGCGCACCCGGTATTTGTACAGATCACCTTGGCCTAGCCCCTGTATGAAACCCTCGAATATACCGGAGGTCCCCCGCGGTTGAAGCGGCTCGTCTCGCCTGCCCCATTCGTTGAAATCTCCGATGACCGATACGTTCTTGGCATCTGGAGCCCATAGGGCGAAATATGTCCCGCGCGCGCCATTTACCTCTTGCGCATGGGAGCCCATTTTTTCATACAATCGAAAGTGGCTGCCCTCGTTGAATAAGTAGATATCGTCGTCGGTAAGACGGCTCCAGGCCGGCCGGTAGCCGGTTTCCAATTTCTCTTCTTGCTTTTCCCTGCCTTCTTCGGAAGTTGCTTGACCGTCCCTCGAGGCCTTACGATCTCGGCGTTCTCTTGCACTCGGTTTCATATTTTTTTGCTCCATGTCATTTCTCCCGTCGCCTTCGGCGCCGGTCGATGTTCCGAAGCAGCCTTAGGACGTGCGCCATTCCAAATACCTCATCCATTTTTGTGCTCATCCTTCGGCGCCAGTTAGGATATTCGTCAGTAGTGCCCGGAACATTTTGTGGTCTCGTCTCAACCCAAAGGTCCTCCAAATTGACCAGCAGGTTTTGCGCATCGCTTTCCGCCAGCGCCTTGAGAAGCCCCGCAAGCACTTCGAAAACATCCTGGTCACTTTCCGACGTGGCGAGCTTCCCATAGCCCCTCTCGAGCAGCCAGGCACGTACCGCCTCTCTTTGCTGCTTGCGAAATGCCAGCTCCGAGGCCGCGGTCTCCTTGTCGAGCAGGCCCATTTTGATGCGCATGTCGATGTCGTCACCTTGCCAGAAAGCGGCGAAGGTAGGCATGTCGTGAGTATTCAGACATGCCAGGGAGCCTGGCTGAGGCGGCAACAAGCCTTCGTCGGGATCCGAGGAAATGGAAAACTGACCAACATACATGCGCTGAAGGCCACGGCGGTCCATTTCCTCGTTTACGTAATCAGGAACTGTTCCGAGGTTTTCTCCTACAATTCTTGCTCGTGCCTTGTGGGACTCCAAACACAAAATGGCGTACAACTCGTCGGCGGGGTAGCGCACATACACACCCTCCGCCGGCTCGAAGCCGTCTGGAATCCAGAAGAGGCGGTGAAGGCTCATGACGTGATCAACCCGCAGGATACCGGCGTACGATAAATGATTGCGGATCGTATCAATGAAGTATCGGTGCGCCTGCTCTCTGCTGCCCTCCGGACTCAAAGGTGGAAATCCCCACGATTGACCTTTCGTGAAAAAGGGGTCGGGAGGCGCTCCAGCAGATGCCGCGAGAGCGAAGGAGTCGCGCCAACGCCAGCAGTCATACCCGTCGGAATGCACTCCAACCGGCAAATCGAGATACAATCCCTCACCGGCCCGTCTTGCCTGAGCGGCAAGATCCTCCAGCTGCTCGTGCATTACCCATTGCACATAACGGTGATAGTCAGCGCTGCTCGACTGCAAATCCCGCGATTGCAGTCGACCTTCTCGTTCGGCCTCCGGCCAGCCCATCCAGGAAAGGGAGTGCCTCTCACAGGTGGCTCGAAAGCCCGCATACTCGTGCACATAAGGGTGCTCTTTCAAAAAAGCCTCGTACGCCCTCTTGCGATCTCCGTCTGATGCGAGCAGAGAACGACTAAGGCATTGGAGAACCTGTCGCTTCAGGCTCATTACGCCAGCGTGATCGATCCATTCCTCCTCCCTTCGGCGAGCCAGGCTTGCTCTGAAATCCTCCGTCTCAATCAAGTCCCGGGCTTCCCTGGATTGCTCCAGCTCCGGCACCTTCGTGGCATCCACGTACATCTCATTCCAAAATAGACGGCTTACCGGCGTGTAAGGGCTGGGAGCAAACAAACCTGCTTCATCCAAAAATGTAGATAGCAATGGAAGTATGGCCGTAGTGCCGGCCCCAAGAGTTTCCCCAAGCTCCATGAGCCGCCGCAGATCCGACAGATCGCCGGCACCCCAGTTGGAGTCACTTCTAAGTGCGTACACCGGAGCAAACAACCCCCATGTCTTGCTCGCCTCTACGGAGCGATAGACCCTGTTCGGGGCGGAAATCAAGCTCGTTTCATGCTCGATCCCCTCAATATCCAGGATTAAGCGGTGATATCCTGCTGGAAGCACTTCGTCCGCTAAATCCAGGCGCAGCATGACATGATCTATGCCATCGATCACCGCCTCTTCCTGCACGGGCAGGTATGACATATCTACATTCCATTGGCGAGTGCTACCGTCTTCCAGTGCTAAATGGCAGCGCGCCCGACCTTCCGCGTCAACCCTTGGGAGTTTGAGAGGCAACGAGACGCCTTGCCCCTTCCAGGCTACAGCGACTCGTGGAAGGCGGCGTCGCCACTGGCCCATTATCGCCAGCCGAAGGGTGTCCCGCACGTCCGAGAAATCATGAAGTGGAACCCCAAGCGCCTGTAGAATTGCTACTATCGCCTCGGGAGAAGCTGTGCGCCGAGTGCCTTCGATATCGTAATAGGCCGGTTGAATACCGTGCAGGCGCATGAGCTTCTCAAGCTCTTTAGGTAATTTGTATTCCATAGCAGTATCAGTTCGAAGTACCAAGAAGCTCGTTCAAGCCTTGTATGGGTATGCGAACCCATTTAGGGCGATTATTGAGCTCGTAACACATCTCATAGCTTGCTTTCTCGACCAGCTCGGCTTGTAGTATCACCCACATATCCGATAGCGCCTCGGGCAACAGTCCACTACCGTTGATCACATTCAAATAGGCATTCAAATAGCAAGTAGATACCCACCGATACCATGTAATAGCTCCCAGTCGCAGGTGCTCTTCCACCTCTGGGTTCGTATCGGCGCCCCAACGCGTAGCTTGATCAAATAGCGCCGCATACGCCGCATAGTGAAACGATCGCAACATTCCCGCGACATCACGGAGAGGTGAACGCTTGAGGCGCCTTTCCGAAAGCGGCCTGGCCGGCTCACCTTCGAAATCGATAATTACAAAATCTTTTCCGGTGTAAAGCACCTGACCGAGATGATAATCCCCGTGCACTCGAATGCGGCGTGCATCCATGGAGCGGGCCGTAAGACCCTCTAATCTTCCGGCCATCCCCGACTCGAGCGCAAGAAGGCTTTTGGCCTCCTCCACAACATCGGGCTCATTAAGATATGAGAGACGCCCACGCAGCAATGTCGTAGCCTGCTTGAGCTTCCTTCGCACAGACTGGAAAAGCGAACGTTGATAGTGCACTGTAAATGGTTCGGCCGAGAAATCCGGGTCCTCCACGCTTGAGGCGAGGGCGAGGTGCATCTCCCCAGTTCGCTGACCGAGCAGATCAGCGGATGACAGGTATGGGCCGGCGCACCTCTCGAACTCGGCGGGCGGGGACTCACCCAGAAGATCCAGTATGCCGCCCTCGGGCGGATCGAGCTCCTCACCGGGAACGCCATGGCGGTGCGCGAGCACCCTCTCGTAGTACGCTCCAAGCAGATCGACTGTGTAACGCCATGCATCGCCTTCGTTCTGTACATACTGCTGAAGAACCGCCAGGGTTGCCGGCTCGCTCTTGCCCACCTTGTACTCAATAGCCCCGGCAACCGGAGGAATGTGCTCAAACCCCGCCCTCGTCAAGAACTGTCCAACCTCCAGATCCGGATTAGTTCCATCCGTCATTCTACGATACATCTTGAGGATTACCTGCTCGCCGTACGTCAGAGACGTGTTGCTTTGCTCGGCTCGCGCCACCATCGCCTCTAGAGATTGGCTCGGATCGACCATATCTCGGTAGGCGGCCGTCGGCCTCCCTGTCAAAGACCCTTTTACGCCCTTCAATCGCCGCCGTTTAGCGATCACATCGAGGAGCATTTCGGGGAAAGTGTCTTCGTAGAATGCGTCGTACAAGACGGCCTTCTCGGACCCGTCCTTCATCTCGATCCGCGCAATCACCGCACCTACCTTATCCTGCATGATCGAATCAGCTTCACTTCTTGCGGCATGAGCAACGGGAACGACGTACACCTCTGGCTCCCCCTCGGTGTACTTCATCTCCAAGAACAGCATCCAAGCGCGAGGGTGTCGCGAGGTTCGCCCAAACGGAATTACGTCGACTATGCTGCACGAGTGCACCGTGCGCGCCTTGCCGCCGAACCATCTTCTGTTCCGCAACGCGTCAGGTAAAACCTTTTCGAGAGCCCGCTTCGAACGTCCTGACAGCAGCATTTTCCAGTCGCCCGTTACACGCACCACCGGTATTTCGTCGCCGGGCTTTCTCAGATGCACCGGGACGTCGTCGCGCAAGGGTTCCAATGATAACCAATAAAAGCCATGCGGACCAAGCGCCAGGAAGTACGGCAGGTCTCCAATGGGTGGGAAGTGGCTACGCCCAAACATTTCGACCGGCACCAGCCCACGCCATTCGCTCAAATCCAGCTGAGCACTTTGCGCGAAGCGAGAAAGATTAGCCACCACCAGCACTCGCTCATCGCCAAGCTGTCTGATGAATGCCAATACCTTCGGATTGTCCGGATCCAAGAGCTCGAGACTACCGTGACCGAAGACACGCAGATGCTCGCGGAGACTGATCAGACGCTTCATCCACCACAATAAGGAGTGAGGATTGTCGTACTGCGCATCCACATTTACAGCCTCATACCGGTAGATGGGATCTATATTTACCGGCAAGTACAGCTTCTGCGGGTTTGCTTTTGAAAAACCGGCATTCTGATCCGCGCTCCACTGCATGGGCGTTCGGACGCCATCCCGATCTCCGAGATAGATATTGTCACCCATACCTATCTCGTCGCCGTAGTACAAGACAGGCGTACCGGGCAGGGAAAACAACAAGGCATTCATCAGCTCAATCCGCCGCCGATTGTTTCCGAGCAATGGAGCAAGTCGTCGCCTGATACCAAGGTTGATTCTGGCCTGCCTGTCGCTGGCATAAACCCGGTACATGTAGTCACGCTCTTCATCCGTGACCATCTCCAGCGTAAGCTCATCGTGATTGCGTAGAAACACCGCCCACTGGCAGTTGTCGGGAATAGCGGGTGTCTGTTGCAGAATGTCGACGAGCGGGAACCTATCCTCCATGTAAATTGCCATGAAGATGCGCGGCATCACCGGGAACTGAAAGGCCATGTGACACTCATCGCCTTGACCAAAATAGGCGCTGGCATCCTCCGGCCACTGATTGGCTTCCGCGAGCAAAATCCTGCCGTCAAAGTTATCATCGACATGCCGGCGAAGTCTTTTCAGAAATTCATGCGTTTCCGGAAGATTCTCGCAGGAAGTACCTTCTCTCTGAAACAGGTACGGTATGGCGTCCAGCCGCAAGCCATCTACCCCCAGCTTCAACCAGAAATCCATCCACTTGAAGATGAGCTTGTGAACATCGGGGTTATCGAAGTTCAAATCCGGCTGATGACGGTAGAATCTGTGCCAATAATATGCCTTCGCCACCGGATCCCAGGTCCAGTTCGATTGCTCGAAATCCTTGAATATGACCCGGGTTCCCCGATAACGCTCCGGCGTGTCGCTCCATACATAGAATCTTCTGGCCTTGCTTCCTGCTGATGCCCTTCTGGCTCTCTGAAAAAGAGGATGTTGGTCCGAGGTGTGATTGAGCACCAACTCGGTAATGATCCTAATCCCGCGTCTGTGGGCAGCCTGAACGAATCGGCGAAAATCACGGAGAGAGCCGTAATCCGGATGCACACTGGTGTAGTCGGCGATGTCATAGCCGTCGTCACGCAGCGGCGACGGATAAAAAGGCAACAACCAGAGTACGTTGACCCCGAGATCGTGAAGATAGTCCAATCGCTGCGTAAGCCCCTTGAAATCTCCGACACCATCTCCGTCGCTATCCTGAAAAGCACGAACATGCAGCTCGTAGATTACCGCGTTCTTGTGCCACAGCGGATCGGGATCGAGCGGTATGATTTCCTGCTTAGTTGAGAGCATTTATTTTTTGGCTAATAGGGCTGGTGGCTAGACGAAGTAATCGAAATCCCGTTCAGTGCGCACATGACGACGCAGCAGCAGTATGTGTGCTGGGACGGCATGAGGGTCCAGTGACACGAAGGCGCGTGGTCCATGCCACAGGTAACGTGCACCCGTTACGAGATCATGAGCTTGAAACGGAGCGTCATGAGGCATGCCGAGCTCATCGAGGTTCAGGTCAATCCATCCTGACTGGATGTGATACGGATCCAGGTTGACAACCGTAAGAATGACGTCGTTGCGATCGCGATCTCTTTTACTGTAACTGATTAGTTGATCGTTATCGGTATCATGAAACGCGAAGCTTTCATTTGTTTGAAGCGATGGGTGTTGACGTCTTATTCGGTTTATCAAGGTAATGAGATGCCTAATGCTTCCATGCCTTTCAAGATCCCAGTGCCGTATTTCATATTTTTCTGAATCCATGTACTCCTCGCTGCCGGGTTCACGCGGGGTGTGTTCGATCAGCTCGAACGCCGGCCCGTATACTCCGTAGCTGGCGCCCATGGTGGCGGCGAGAATGAGGCGAGACATGAAGGCCGGACGACCTCCATGTTGGAGGTAGGCATTCAAAATATCAGGCGTATTCGGCCACAGGTTCGGCCGGTAGTACTCTCGGGGCTCTTCTAGAACTGTTTCGGTCCACCACTGCGTGAGATCGTGCTTGGTATTCTTCCAGGCAAAGTAGGTATAGCTTTGATCGAAGCCCACCTTGGCGAGCTTGTACATCGGATGAGGCCTGGTGAACGCTTCCGAAAGAAGGATTACCTCGGGATGCCGGCGGCGAATTTCATCTATGCACCAAGACCAGAATTTGAACGGCTTGGTGTGAGGGTTGTCGACACGGAATATCTTTACGCCCTGCTCTATCCAGTAAAGAAAAATGCCACATAGCTCCGTCCAGAGGGATCTCCAATCATCGCAGTCAAAGTTAAAGGGATAGATATCTTGATACTTTTTCGGCGGGTTTTCTGCATACTGAATGGTGCCGTCCGGCCGCTTCAGGAACCAGTCCGGATGATCGCGCACATAAGGGTGGTCCGGTGAGCACTGAAAGGCTATGTCAAGCGCGATTTCCATTCCGTGACCGCGCGTCGCCGCTACCAGGCCGCGAAAGTCATCCAGAGAACCAAGCTTCGGATGTATCGATTTGTGTCCTCCTTCAGGCCCTCCAATGGCCCAGGGGCTTCCAGGATCGCCTGGTTCAGCCGTAACGCTGTTGTTCTTACCTTTGCGGAATCGGCGGCCTATGGGGTGGATGGGCGGCAGGTAGAGCACATCGAAACCCATCTCGGCGATATGAGGAAGGCGAGCCTCGACGTCACGGAAAGTACCGTGGCGACCCGGCTCGGGCGACGTAGAACGAGGAAACAGCTCGTACCATGTCGAATACCGCGCCCGCTCGCGATCCACGAACACCTCCAGAATCCGGCCGTGTTCCGTTGCGAACCGGCGGGGCGCGTATCGAGACATCAGCGAAGGAAGCGCGGGGTCCAGGGCTTTGGCTAAGCGTTTTTGGACGCCTTTCTCATCCTCCGATGCTCCCGCACCCTCCAGCAAATCCGCTGTCTGGTGAAGCAAGCGGGCGTCCTCGGGGGAGAGAGGCTCCGCGCCATCGGCCGCTTCTCGAACGAACGGCGCTCCTATCCTCAGCTCCACATCCAGATCCTGCCCGGCATCGGCGCGCTTCTTCAGATCCTGTCTCCACGTGGAGAACCTGTCTACCCACGCACAAAGCGTGTACTCGTACCAACCGACCTCCAGCGCCTGAAACGAGGCACTCCAGCGATCGTTGGCCATAAGCTCCAGGGGCACCTCGTTCCATGTCTCCTCTCCACGGCGGCGGTGCCGGAGCCGGCCGGCCAGGAGCTCGTGCCCGTCGGCGTAGACCGCCGCTTCCACGGTCACCCTCTCACCGCACACCCGCTTGATGGGATGCACTCCGCCGTCGATGCATGGCCATATCTTTTCGATGACAACGCGACGCCGTCCCTCGATTGATGTGTCGGGCCGCACGAGAGGCGCGCTGTCTGCCTCGCGCGCCGCGGCCTTTCTCGGTGCGGCAGCTTTTCGTCCGACTTTCTTCTTCTTGCCTCGTAAGGCCGTCCTTTTCTCGAAGGTCTTTCCGTCGCGGGCGGTCTTGCTGGTCTTCGAGGCCGCCTTTGCGGGACCGGCCTTGCCGGCCGAGCCCGCCCCCTTGGTGCTCGAGCTTTCACTTCGCCGGCGACCCTTCGCGGCTTTCGAACCGTCACCGGCCGATCGCGGATTGGAGGAGCCGCTCTTCTTGCTTCGGCTCTTCTTGCTTCGTCCAGGTTGCTTCTCGCCGCCCTCCTCGCCGCGAACTTCGCGATCCCCGTGCTGCCCCTTGTAATTCATTACAATACCCCCATGGCGGTGACTTGCTCGGCTGCCGAGCAGGCCACCGGTTTCCCGGCTGGATGCGGAGATTATTCAGGGATGGGGCATCTGACCAGGTCTGTTTCGGAGAAAAATGATTCAAAAGTCACTTTCCTCAATATAAACCCGGAGAAGACCGACCTAAAACGACCGTGAATGGAGGTGGCGGAGAACGAGACGAAAGGGAGGACCCTTCACCCCCCTCACCTCACGGGAGAAGACGTGCCGGACTGTGGCATCAAGTCAGCGATCGCGATGCTTGAGGCAGTGGATTGGGAAGCCCTTGCTTGGAGGTCGGTAAGATTAGTGCTTGAACTCGCCGGGAGGCGGAGCCATGCCCATGTCCACCGGCCCGTACTTGGCCTCGTACCTGGACAGGTTGTCCTGAAGGGCCGATACCAGGCGCTTCAGATGCTTGGGGCTGGTGATGATGCGGCTGCGCACCTTGGCTTGCGGAGCCTGGGGCTGAATGTACACGAAGTCTATGGTGAACTCGGCGTCGGTGTGGTTGACCATCGCCATGTTCGCGTAGATTCCCTGGGCCACGTCGTCATCGACCCGTAGCTGAACCTGGACCTTCCTCTTCTGTCCCTTCTGCTCACTCATGCTTTCTCCACAGCGGCTTTCCACCGCAAAAGATGCTCATCTCGCTCGGCTGCCTTCATGGCGGGCTCGAATGAACCTCCGGCCTTCCAGGCTCGCCGAATCTCGTTTGGATCGTCCCATACTCCGGTCGCCAACCCGGCTAGAAAGGCGGCACCAAGGGCGGTGGTCTCAACGACCTTGGAGCGAATGACCGGAACCCCAAGCAGATCGGCCTGGAACTGCATCATCAAATCATTGCTCGAAGCCCCGCCGTCCACCTTCAGCTTGGCAATCGGACGCCGCGCGTCCTTGGCCATCGCCTTCGCCAGATCGTGGATCTCCAAGGCGACACCGTTGATCGCCGCCCGCGCCAGATGTCCCGCCGTGGTGCCGCGGTGAAGGCCGGTGATGAGCCCTCGCGCGTCCGGACGCCAATGCGGCGCGCCCAACCCGGCAAGCGCGGGGACGAAGACGACTCCACCGTCATCCGGCACCGATCCGGCCAAAGCCTCGACGTCGGCGGCCCGCTTGAAAAGCTTGAGGCCGTCGCGCAGCCACTGCACGACCGCGCCCGCTATGAAGGCCGACCCCTCGAATGCATAGGACACCTTCCCGTCCAGCTCCCAGGCAACCGTGGTCAGAAGACCGTGCCGAGAAGCCTTGGGCCGCTCTCCAATGTTCATCAAGAGAAACGCTCCGGTACCATAGGTGCACTTGGCCTCGCCCGGCTCGAAGCATGCCTGCCCGAACAGGGCCGCTTGCTGATCCCCCGCGATACCGGCCACGGGTATGCCGTCAGGCAGGCCGCGAACGCCGCGGGTCTCGCCGTAGACTTCCGAAGACGAGCGGATCTTTGGCAAGACCGCCTCGGGCACCTCGAACAAAGAGAGCATCTTGCGGTCCCACTTCCGCTTCCGCAGGTTCATCAAGAGCGTTCGAGAGGCGTTGGTCACGTCGGTTACGTGAACGCGCCCCGCGGTCAGGCGCCAAACCAAATAAGTATCAATGGTGCCGAAAGCGAGGTCGCCGGCCTCGGCACGTTTCGCCGCGCCGCGGACGTGCCTTAGCATCCACTCTAGCTTCGTCCCCGAGAAGTAGGGATCCAGGAGCAGCCCGGTGGTGCGGCGAACCTCGGGATTCTTGCCCTCCTCTTGCAGCTCGCGGCACCTTGAGGCGGTGCGCCGGTCCTGCCATACAATGGCGTTCATCACTTGCTCGCCGGAGGCGCGGTCCCAAAGAGCCGTCGTCTCGCGCTGGTTCGTGATTCCTATGGCGGCGACGTCCGTTCCCTTTATCCCGGCGTCCTTCAGCGCCTTTCCGAGCGTGACGATCGTGCTTCGCCAGATGTCCTTCAAGTCGTGCTCCACCTGGCCGGGCTCGGGGAAGATCTGCCGAAACTCCCGGGCGGCCCGCCCCTTTATGCGCATGCGATCGTCAATCACGAGGACCGTCGTTCCCGTGGTGCCCTGGTCTATTGCGACAACGTGCTTCTTGCGTGGCATCAGGCTCTCCCTTCGAATGGGGGAACCTACCTCATTCGACACTCATCGTCAGCATTAGCTAAACGACGATTTACGAACCCAGGAACCGCGGCGCCCGCAGCCACAACTCCCCAGGACTCCTCGGCCGGCGAAGCACCCGGTATAGACCGGTATAGGCGGTATGGGGGTATGGGGGGTATGGGTGCCAGGCACTTGTTCTGGGGCACTTGTTCTGGGATCCTCAACGTCCGGCCTTCGGTCTGGTGCGCCTTGGAGGCAATGATTCGTCAAGGGACAATGCACCTGGCCGGTCGCT
>SLRQ01000011.1 GCA_007130885.1 Deltaproteobacteria bacterium | reverse complement strand
TACAGCTCCGGCGCGGACTCGACGTTTTCGCCGGCGGTGTAGGGATCCCGCCATGGCACGAACGAGTGGGTCGCCGAAGCGGTCCTAAGCAACATGGAGACGAAGTGCTCTCCGTTCTCGGTCGGCGAACCCTGCCAGGATACAACCCGCTCATAGCGGACCGCGTCCTCATCACGGGTCCGATGTCCCAAGCAGGTGTAGTCCGGGACGCAGGGCCCGTTGTACTCATGCTTCTCCACCCAAAAAGGCTCGAGATCTCCATCATGGACACGCCTGCTTTGAACGAGCTCTCCGTATACGGTTCCATGATCCCCGGTATACCTCTCCGGCATGAACCCGCCCGGTGCGGGCACTCTGATGTAGCCGGTGTAGGTGCCCTCCTCCAACATGAAGACTCCGTCACCATCGTGGAGGACTCTTTGCCCGTCCGTATCGAGCAAGATTAGATCGCTCGGTGTGGAGGTAGCGCTGCTCTCCTCGCTCGGCCCTTCCGGCGGTAGGACTCTCGCGTCGACGCATTGCTGATGGCCGTCTCCCTCGCGCTTGTACAAGTACGCGCGGTCCGGGTGACCCCAGCTATCCAGGCAAGGCGGGTCGTCGTTCTCGGGGTCCGGATCACGCTCGCCATAGCACCAACCAAACGGCTCGAACTGCAACGTCATGACCACAATGGAAGGCGGCTCCCAGCATTCGTGCTCGTAAACCTTGCCTGGAAGTACCACCTGCCGTTGCTCTCTTGTGAGGGTGACTTCGCCCGACAGTTTGGCCTCGACTCTGACTGCCAGGTCTTCGTGCGGCTGGTGGACGGTAACCTTGGCGACGCGCACTCGCCCGTCCTCGAACGAACGACCGCCGAAGAGCTCATGAAGGTTCGCGGAGGCAAAGTCATAGGCGTATATGCTCTCCGGGTCGGCCGCGGCGGCGTAGCCGGTGTCCACCTCCATGGCCACGGGTGCCGGCAACAGGCCCAAATAGAACGCGTAGACCTTCTCGGACATGTTGCCGGCTCTGTTGGTGGCCCTGATGCGCAGGCGCTGCTCGCGCTGCGTGGCAAGCTCCGGGCCGAGCATGTCGAAGCTGACCGGCAAGGCATGCGTTGCGACTTCACCGGAAGGGCCGTTTTGCTGGTCGGTAATCTCTAGTAGCGGCCGCCATCCAGCGGGCGAGTCGACATAGGAACCGTCTTTCAGAGCCCATCCATGGAGATACTCGACGTTCAAGTCGGACTCGCCGGCCTCCTCTCCCGGATTCCAAGCCGCCACCTTGATTACCGGAATGTTCGCTGCCTCGGCCTCTGTCAGAGTGGCGGCGGCCAGGCGATGCTCCATCTTGCGCCAGCCGGCCGGCCCATCCAGAGCATCCGGCACCGAAAAGGGCTCGTGAGCGTCTCGGGGCTCGTAGACAAAGCTAGAGCCATCACGCACGAAGTCCATCAGGCCTTCGTCGTCGAAGGTGCCGGAGCAATCCGAGATGAGAGGACTAGAGGTATCTACCATCACACCGATCGTTTCGGTCTGGACCGAGTTGCCGGCGCCGTCCCTGGCCTCCAGGTGGAGCGCATAACCGCCGGCTGGAAGTGAGACCTCGAGCGTGCCTTCGCAAGGCAGAAGCACGCACGCCCCGGAACCTAGGCTCTTCACCTTGGGCGGGATGCTCACGAACCCTTGCCCTTCGGCATGACCTGATCCCTGAAGCACCAGCTCGGAAACCCCGCTCGTGGCGTCGAAGGCCGTGTACTCGACGATTACCCGGGCCTCGTCGCAATCCAGCCATGGATCCTCGCACCCGAACCAACCGGCTTGCGAGCCGTCGCCGGGTTTCGCGGCGACGGTGACATCCGGCGGAGTGTTGTCCACGAGAAGCTCGGCCTCATCACAGGCCAATCGCGCCTCTATGGTCTCATGACAAACCTCGACAGAGAAAGGACCGTCGGGAATATCATTAGTTGTGTCGATCTCAACGAGCAGCGACTGCTCGCCGTCGTCCAGATCCTCGCCGACCGACGCGAGAGAGGGGTCAGGTGATACGAGACCGAAGTGGCTAGTAGCAAAACCCGCGGTGCCGGAAGCATGTACGCGAACCTCTCCTCCGACCGGTCCTGATGCTTTCGCCCAGCCCGTGCCGTCACGGACCTCTATCTCGTCGATTCGCGCGGAGGGCGGCCTGCGCGTAAAGTACAAATGCCCGCTGCTTGCGTTTCCAAGCTGGTCGGTGGCCCCGACAGTTACCCGCACCATATGGTCCGGAGCGTTCGGAGGAACGGTGTTTGGAACCAAGCCCATGACTCGACCCACCGCACCCGCCTCGTCGGAAAGAGGCACACCGTCAATCAGGGGCTCCAGGAAAAAGAAGGAATGAATGCCCGTGGAATCCGATGCCTCCGCCTCCACGATCACCGTCTCATCGCTTGCGGTGCTGTTCGCCTCGGGCCGGAGCCAAGTTATCAGGGGCCCGCTTTGATCGAACGCCGTGCCGGGCTCACCGTAGATCTCGCGAGAGTCCGTGGCCAGCGTATCCAAGAAAGACATGCCCCCGGCGGATACCTCCATCAAGTCTTCTATCGAGATGCCTGACACATTATTGAACGAAGCAACGAAATCGTGAATCGCAACGGCGAGCGCAATCCGAGTAGTATCAATATCTATTTCTACTTCTCCTATCGTGGGCAAGCTTTGGTCGCCGTCATGTCCATCGAACCTTCCCGTGGCAATATCCGATGAAAGCGCCGCGGTAAGGTCCAAGAGGGAAACATCTTGAACGTCTCGCATCATCCACGCAAGGCCCATGTCTCCCAGGCTGAACAGAGCATCCTCGAAGCCTACTTCCTCTTCTTCCGTAAGGTCGAAGATTGAAGAAGAATGAAGACATCGATGATTTGGGGGACGCCTGAAGTGCCCGGCCAGCATTTCCACCGCGCGGGCCCATGCCTCGGCCGGCTCATACGGCTGCTCCGGCACGGTCGAGTAATACCGGGCAAGACTCGCGGCCAGGGTGGACCATACGCCGACTACTAGAGGGAGCTTCTGATGATCACCTTCGTGCAGATGGTCGGGGCTCGGAAGGTAAGTAGCCAGCCGGCGACTGGCAGATGTGGATAAAGCCCGCTCGCCGATAGGAGATGTCCAGCTTCCACCTTCGGCCACGCGGATCTCGAGCGGCCCGGAGTAGCTTCTGTCGTTTATAGTCAAGGCGAAGGCTCCCGTCTCATCGGTGCGGGCCGTGCCCAGAATCGACGAGTCCGTTTTTCCATCAGGCGGATCCAATGCAATCGCTGTAACCGAGGCATCCGATACCGGGCGTCCCGCGATGAGCGCGACTCCCTCGATTCTCACCGGCTCCAGGTTCGCAACCTCCACCGTAACACTCGCCATGCCCTCTGAACCGTGATCGTCCAGGGCTACGATCTTGATATTAAAATATCCCTCGGACTCCAACTCGGTGTTCCATGACGCCTCGAAACGGCAGGGCGAACCAGAGACGTTCTCCAACCCCTCGGGACGTAACGCGAGCATCCCGCTGATCCTGGCTTCTCTTTCGGGGCTCGGCTCGGCATGCGCAACGATCTCCACCTCTCCTTTGACCGGTCCCGGCGAGGGTTTCTCTATAGTTACGAGAGGACTTTCGTTCGCAATGATCAACTCGAAGCTTTCCAAGGAGCGTAAGCCTCGTTCATTCTCGGCCACCACGACGATGGTCAGCGGACCATCGGGAAATGGGGAGGTATCAAGCGTCGATCTTACGACCGCCTGTGTCTGTCCTAAATCCTCGGGTTCCGCACTCCTCAGCTCCGGCGGCTGCTTGAACCTAAGATCCGTGACCGCGACGGGATCGACCGCTGTTGCAGTCAGCTCGACGACTTGTCTGACGGCGCTGCCCGCTTGAGGGTGGCCGAGAGAGATCTCGGGAGGTTCGAGGAAAGGCTCATCGGGGGGAGACGCGAACAGCTCGGAGTCTCTGCCTGCTATCGCATACAGTATGGCCTGCATCTCTTCACGGCTAAGATCTGAAAGGTTTCGCTCCGACTCGAGAAACCTGATCGTCGAGAGGGCCAGGTCGACCCGCAGCGTTTGACCGTCCAGTGCCTGCCCCTGGTAAGCAAGGCTTCTCCCGCTTCGACCGAGGCCGTCGAACTTCCCGTCAGCCTCGAGATCCTCCGCCAAAAGCTCGATGAGTGCCGACGCATTCGCTGTAGCCCCAGTTGCTCCAGACTGGATCGCCATATCCTTGGCCCTACGCGAAAGGCCCGATATGAGCACGCCCATCACCGCGTCATCCTCGAAAGGCAGGTCACGGCGAGTAGTCGGGTTGACCGGCGTAACGGAGCGCCACCCGGCCTCCGCGAAGTGCTCCTCGATAAGCCGCGCCGCTCGTCGCTCGGCGAGGTGGCGGTCCTCTTCGAGGCTCTCCATCCTCCAATTCACATATGCGACTATGAGGGTGGTGACAGGGTTGATCTGAACCTCGGTTCTTCGTTCGCCAACCTCGAAGTCAAGAGCCCACGCTCGGAGCCTGCGCGAGCCGAGCGGTGCCTCTTCTCCGGTAGCTTCCTCGACATAAGATCCACCCGTGACCTCCAGAAGCAGATCGCCGCGCGCGCGGCCTACATCCACCTCGAACGCGCCCGCGGCGTCGGTTTCGGTTTCAGCTACGACCTCATCGAACCGGCCTTCGCTTTCCGCATAGACGGAAACTCGGCCACCTTCGAGCAAGCCCTTGAAGACCGTCCCCGCTATGACCCCGTTTACCGTACCCTCTTCCACCTCGTCGCCCGCCGCGTCATTGCAGCCCGAGGCCAGAGACGAGAGCATGAGCGCCACCATCGCGAAGCGCGGCGCCACCCCCGGCCGCGCGTAGTGATTCGAGAGCATGACCTTCCCCCCTAACGGTCAGTTGGTTATCCCTGGGTAGTAGACCCCCGAAGGGGGACGTTCCTAGTCATGGTTTTCCCCTCCCGCAAGGGCGTCCCCCAATTAATTCCACGCTCGGGCTGGGCCTGCGATAGAATACACCCAATCCGAGCCGGTCAAATAGAGCGGCTCGATGGCTTGGAGACAGCTCATGAGTACGAATGACGAGAAGGCGGAGGGCACTAGGCCCAGGCGTGGGAACGGGGAAGGATCGTCGAGTGTGGCGGCCGTACTACTGCTATCGCTCGTATTCCTGATGCCGCGGACCGCGCCGGCGGGCGAAAGCTTCGATGTGCAAGAGCCGCCATGGCAGACTGCCATAGGAACAGGGCTTGCTTTCGAGACCGGAGGCATCACCAGCCCTGATCCGTTTCTTCTCTACTTCGGCGCGGAGGCTTCGAAGTCATGGAACTGGTGGCAGGGGCTCACCCTCATGATTTCGGGTGACCTGTATACCGGGCTCGCGGACAAGCCGATGGTTCCGTACAAACTGGCCGCCACCGGCGGCCTCGCCTTGGGACCTGATATCTTTCGGATGGAGGTATTGCGGGCCAGGTTTTTCACCGAGTTCGGCGGGCTCAAGGACCACAGCACCGGAACCAACCTTCGGTTCGAGGCCAGCACCCTGCCGACCTTCAGCGGAGACGTGGAACTCGGCCAAAGAAACGAGCACCTCGTAAGCTACTTCATGGTTCCCGTGCAGCTCGTCATCGGCCAGTACAACTTCAGCCGCCATCGTCAGGCCGGGCGCCACGGGATAGACCAAGATGACCACGACGGGGAGGATAGCTTCTACAATCACAACTGGAGTCCCTACCCGGCGATCATGGCCCAAGGGCAGCACCGCTTCATCGCGACGAGCATCATCCATCTCCGCTCGAACCTCTCGCTGCTCAAGGCCTACAACAACCCCGAGTTTCGCATGCAGATAGGGGGCGGAGTGATTCTCGGCATCCTCGACCACACAGTGCAGTTCAGCTTCCAGTTCCTGAACGACCTGTGGCACGCACCCGACGAGATTTGGGTCAACACGGCTACCTTTACCTTGTCGGCGCGAATGCGGATATGAACCGCTGATTACGCGCCCCATAGCGTCATGCGCTACTGGGGCCCGCGCCGCTTCAGCAGGGAGGACTCCGGAGCCGGCGTCTTTTGCGGCGGGCCTCTTTTCCGATCATGAACGGCGGTTCATGCGCTCGACCTCGAGAGGCATCCCCATAGCCTCGAAGCGTGACTGGGCCTCGGCCCAAAGCTTCTCGCCATGCTCACGGTCACCTTGAGCCAAGCAGTATCGTGACCAGCTTCTGAGCGCCCGGGCAGCCTCCGGTCCGACACCCGCGCCATCAAGTATCTCGACACTTCGCTTCAGGCACTCAGGCGCGTCGAGCTTCTTGCCGCCGACGGTCACGGCATTTCGCGTCTCGGCGGCAAGCTCACCCAGCACACGCCAAGCGGCTCCCACCATCTCCGCCGACTCGGTGGCCTCCGCAAGCTCGAGCGCTTTCAGGCCGGCTTCCAAGGCCCCCGCCGTGTCACCACTCGAAAGTCTCGCCTCTGCCAGGAAGCGCCACGTCTCGGGCAATCCGTACCACTTCGCCGGCGCCCTCTCCAATACCTCTTCCAGATTGGTCTGCGCCTCGGACGCCCTGTCCATGGCGACCAACGCCGATCCCATGTTGGCAAGCGCCACCAGCTCATGTCCCGCCAGGCCGAAATCTCTAGCTATGGATAGAGCTTCCTCATAGTAGGCAAACGCCGAGGCTGCGTCTCCGCGAACACGGGCCAGCTCTCCGAGACTGGTCAGCGACGCGGTGAGCAAGGTCTTGTGGTCGAGCGTCCTAAACAAAGTCAGAGCTTCGCTGCCGTGCCTCTCTGCTAGATCGAAGTCTCCGAGCCGTGCGTGGACCAAACCAAGCAACCGCAACGCCCTCGCTCTTTCGAACACGAGATTCTCGCGCACGGCTATCTCGAGTGCCTCTCCGAGCGGCCCCTTGGCCTCATCGTAACGACCACCTCGGTGAAGACACAACGCCCGCTCCCGGAGGGCCGTCGCCAGAGTGCCGGTGCAGTCCTCCGCTCGGGCCAGCGATATCGCCCGGCCGGTGGCATCGAGTGCCTCCTTTGTTTCGCTCCTTCCTTGATACACTCGAGCCAGCTTGGCCCAGGCCTTGGACTCGGCGATCCGGTCTCCCGAGTCCGCCGCCACCAGGCGCATTCTCCGGCAAACCTCCTCTGCCTCCGTCAGCCGCACTAGCCTAAGGTAGACCTCGGCCAGCCCCTCCATGGCGGCCAGTCGCAATCCAGGATCGGCCCCCACGGTTTCGAGGTGCTCGAGGGAACGCCGATAAGCCTCCTCTGCTTCCGCTACCGCGTTGGTGCGGCGCGCTTGCTCCGCCGCCTTCAGAAGCCAACCGCCCGCTTCCAGACCGTCGCCAGCGGCCTCCCAATGCTCGGCGATTCGCCAGGCCCAGGCCGAAGCGCTCTCACCGACCCGTTCCGAGAGAAAAACCGCCGCCCGCCGATGAAACGCGGGACGAAGGCGGAGGAGGATCATCTCGTAGGCGACGTCGTGCACCAAACTCTGGGAAAAAGCGAACTCGCGGGTACCTTGAAATACCGGCTCCCCCCGTTCCACTATCAGCTCGCGCCGCAGCAGTCCTTCGATGCCGGCGTCGACGTCCACGGCGCTCCGAGCCCCTTCTTCCGAGATATCCAGTACCCGCAGCGCTTCGTCCCAAAAGACTCTGCCCAGAACCGCCGCCCGCTGCAAAACCAAACGCTCGTTCACCGATAGAGCATCCAGGCGGGCCTGAACGAGAGCGGTGAGCGTGGGAGGCACCTCGAACTCCCCAAGGAGATCGGTACGGACCTCCCACTCCGGCCGGCTGGTATCTATTACCCCCTGCTCTATCAAACGACGTACCAGCTCCTCCATGTACAGCGGGTGACCTTCAGCGGTCTCGATCAAACGAGAGCTCAAGCTGGACGGCACATCCCTCGCGGGAGCAAGAAGCGCCTCAAGCAGACGCCTGGAGGATTCGTCATCCAAACGACCGAGATCAATTCGAACACGGTGGTCACCACGGGTCCAGTTCGCACGCCGTTCGAACAGCTTCGGCCTAGCAGTACAAACGACCAGAAGACGCAATCGACCGGCGGATTCAAGTATCTCTTCGATTAGATCCAAGGAACCATCGTCCAACAAGTGTAGGTCTTCCAGCAGAAGCACCACGTACGGCTTGCCTACCGCAAGCGCGGTGAAGAGGCGAAAAACAGCTTGCAAGGCACGGCGGCGAACCTGTCCCGGATCATCCAGAATGCCTTGCAGATACGGGCTTTCGCCGAACTGGAATCCAGCAAGGTGTCCAAGAAGATGCGCACTCTCCTTGGCGGTGTCTCCAAGCACAGGCGCCAAACCCTCGAACAGCTTTTCCACGACCGCCGGATCGCCGCCGCGCTCGCTAAGACCGAACTTGTCGGCCAAAATGCTCCGAAGCACTCTGTAAGGCGTCCTTCCAGCGAAACCGCCACCTCCACGTGCCTCCAGTATTTCCGGTGGCGCGGCCACTCCACCCCGAGCTTCCAGAATCTCCGGGACCGGCTTGCCCCCGCGAAGACGGTCGGAAAAGGTTGCCGCCAAACGGGATGCGCCCAGTCCGGCCTCAGCGACGACGGTGACAGCCAAGGGACCGTCTCCGGAAGCTACCGATCCCGCCGCCTCGAACAAATGCGCAAGCTCCCGCTCTCGCCCGACGAAAGGTATCTCAACCCCGCCCACCATCATCGACGATGCGGTGTCCGAGGTTTCTATTCCGGTAACCTCGTAAACACGCATGGCCTCGCTTCTGCCCCTTATGGGCAACGGCCCCTTCTCACTCACCTCGAACCTGCCGCGAACATGGCGGAACGTATCGTGCGATATGAAAACTCCTCCCGGGGGGGCCGCCTCCTCGAGCCTGCTTGCGACATTCACCGTGTCGCCAATGGCGGTGTACTCTTGACCGCTGCCGACCTTTCCCAAATGAACCGGCCCGGTGTGCAAACCGATTCGCATGCGAAGTGAGGCTCGGGCGTCGTCTCCAACTACCTCCCTAGCCACGTCCGAGACCACCTCCTGCATGGCAAGCGCCGCGCGTACCGCCCGCTCCGCGTCCTCTTCTCGAGCAACTGGAGCGCCGAAAAGAGCCATGACGGCATCACCAATGTGTTTGTCGATGGTGCCTCCGTGATCGGTCAAAGCTCCATCCACCCGCCGCCACAAGCTGTTCATTGCGGCGGCGACCTCCTCGGGATCCATGCTCTGACTCAAGGAGGTGAACCCCGTTACATCCGCGAAGAGGACGGTGACCAGCTTTCGTTGTTCAGCCGGTTCCTCGCAGAGGGTGGCCAGCCGAGCTTTTATCGGGGCCAGCGCCGCATCCACCGCCTCGTCACCGAGGGTCCGGCGCTGGGCTTCGAGCAATGCCATTGCCGACTCGAGGTGGGATCGCTCACTCATGGGCGGCAGACTATCATGTGAGAGTGCGCTTGCCCTACCGGGGCCGAACGGCACCCGGCAGACCTGGATTGACCGGACCGGCGCCGGTTGCTGCCAGTGGGAAACTATTGCGGCATATGCAGGAGGTCTTCACCTCGGCCGGTCCACAGAATGCCGACCATCTCGAGCCTGAAGCTCACGACGACGTATGCATCGGGATAAGCGTCCGGATCATTTATGGCGTCCATATCCGGCGTGACGAGCTGGCGTATGGAGGTGTGACCAGAGTCGTAGTCACTGACAACCGCCGGCATGTGTATCCCCGGCTCTCCCTCAACGTCCTCGCGAGCTACGATCTCGAAAAGCACCTCGTCGTTTTCATCCTCGCCGGAGTAGATCGCTATGCGACTCGCCGGCACCTCTTGCTCCTCGCCTACCGCGTAATGCGGAATATACGTGTACCATTCGATGAGGATCTCTTCGTCTCCATCGTTACCATCCCGCCATACGTAGACATAAGCCTCTATGTCTCCCTTTCGTAAACCGAGCGGCAACACCGGCGGGTCAATCTCCTGCTCGCCGTTCGGCTCATCGAGATCCTCCACGCAAACCAGCTCATCCAACACCAAGCTGCCGCTGTATTCGTACCGAAGCGGGCTTTCCTCTTCATGATAAGGCTCGATCTCGTGAATCAGATTGCCGGTAAGCCGAACTTGCTCTTCTCCTCTCGGCACTACTATGTGTGCCAGGCCGTCTTCAACGGACCGTGACACGAGACAGTTCTCTATCGGCTCGCCATCGGCGTCCGTGCAAAGCTCTTTCAGCTCGGAATTGCTCGCTGAAAGTCCCATGGCCCGCACCTCGGTGCCTGCAAGCGTCTCCGGCAGGATCCACTCGTCAATCTCTTCCAAATCAACGAGATCGAGACGTACGACGAGCGTGCACGCCTCAATGGGCGCGTCCGCCTCCCGTCTCTCCAGGACCACGGAGCCGATATCCAAGCAACTCCCCGTGGAGCAGGTCGCCGGTTCTTCAAGAGGCTCGCTCTCGAAAGTGCCGAGGAAGACCTGCTCGTCCTCCAAGTTCGCATGGAGATCGACCATTGTTTCCATGCCGGATTCCGCCGATCCGCCCCTGACCGGAACGCAGAATTGCCCGTCGGAATCGGTCACCACATGTCCAGTAACATCGCCGGTTGCGACCAGGCGAGCGGTTATCGTCACGCCCTCCACGGGGTCGAGCGAATCGCCGTCCGCCTCGACTAGCTCACCCGTCATGCAAGAACGTCGCACGGGCCAGCCATAACCCCACTGGCTGAAGTGCATGACATCCGCTCGAACGAAGAGATCGCCCAACATCTCTCCACTCCATACCTCCGTGAGCTGACCATACGTAATGCCGCCGCCTCCCGAGTTCTCGAGTCGGCCAATTGCCTGGAACGACCACGCTCCAGTTGCGGAGTCGAAGGCGTACATCGGCACGCTGGCTGCTACATCATAGAAGTCGTCGCTTGGATCGATGAAGTCGTCGCTCGGATCGATGAAATCATCGCTCGGATCGATGAAATCGTCACTCGGCTCGATGAAATCGTCGCTGGGATCGATGTTTCTACCGGGGGCTATGACCGCAAGGGTGCTCCATACATCCGACGGCACCTCCATGCGCAAGGCCACAGCCTCGGGCAGCTCGCCCACGGGCTGACTATCCTCACCGACGAGCTGAACCGCGCCGACCGAACCGAACGAGAGCAAGGCCCCCCCGGCACCTTGATGCCCACCGGCGAATCCATCAGCTTCGTGGAGAGGATGGAAGGAGCGCGCGCTAGCACCGGTGACCTCGTCGGGCAAAACACCGGTTATTGACAGGGAGTCATCCGGCACGCTGCTCCGGTACCCTATCGACATCTCCTGATACTCGTACAAGGTCACATCGACCCACGGCTGACGCTCCGGCACCAGGGTCAGCCGTCGGTACGCCGTCGCATAGCCCTCTAACTGAACCACGAGAAGAGCCTCGACCACCGGTGCTTCGTCCTCGAACTCGAGGGCGCCGGTGTCCACCACGAAGCGTCCTTCGTCATCCACGGAGCCGGCAAAGTCCTCGAGATCGTCGAAGCTGCCCGTCTCATCCGTGTCCACTCGCAGGCTTACAGAGGCACCGGTAGCCGTCAGAGGCGCACCACCGGAGGCGGCTGCTTTCATCAACCTTCCCTCTATGCCGTATGATGCCTCCACCAAGTCTTCACCGTTGTCCTCGCCGTTATCCTCCCCGTTGTCCTCGCCGTTGTCTTCGCCGTTGTCCTCCCCGTTCTCCTCGCCGTTGTCCTCCCCGTTCTCCTCCTCGTCTTGAGGAGCCGGGTCGACGGGCTCACTGCAGCCCATCGATGCCATGGAAGCAAGCATCAGAGCCAAGACCGCGAAGACGGCGAGAAGTTCATGCTTGAGACCAAAGACTTTCAATTGACGAAGGTAGCTTGTGTCCATGATGGCAATGCCTCGGCGAACATGTGTGTATGCATCTGAGTTGAATTGTTTATTTTAGCAACAACCGGCCACAGAAGCCGTAAAAAATTATGCGCGAATCTCTATCCCATGACGGTCGTCCTCGGTGAGAATCTCGAACGCAGCCCTGTTCGCGCTTCTCAAGGTGACCGGGGAACGACCGCTCTTCCAATGCAGCGTCACCTCGCAGGCGGCTATCTTGCTGTTGAGGCACCACTTGTGCCCACCCGGCGGGTTCCAGTACCGAAGACCGACGAAGTTGTCGCGCCTGCCGAAGATGCGGCCGCGCAGCCTCACATCGGGGCCGGCACCCGAGAACTGCCAGGTAAAGTACTCGAAGTGCCCCTTCCACGCCGATTGGAGGAGGCCGTTCATGGCATACTCGGCGCCCTCGTGACGTAGGACCACCGGCGCAAGCGGCGGGGTCCACAAAGGCCCAATCTTTATCTGCGCGGTAGCAACCTCGAGGAAGCTCTCGGGCGCCTCGTCGAATCCCGCCACCTGTCCCCAGGCGTAATGATCCGTGTGCTTGCTGCCCCAGTTGTGGTTCTGGCTCCCTACCCAGCCGTCAATGTCGATCTCCCGCCCATCCACCACGAGCTTACCGTTCCACTTTGCCATGGGCTCGGGGACAAGCGCCTTCGCCTTGGGAAAAGGGGCGTCGTACAAATACATAGGCAGGAGAAAAAGCGGAGGTTCCTTACCTGTCCAGCTCAAATCCCAGGCCAGGGAATGCTCTCCGGAAGCGGCTTCCCCACGCATCTCGCCGGGCCGCAAGGCAGCGTCTCCCACCTTCACATCGAGCCCCGAGCGACTGAACCGGCAGGACGAGTATGGCTGCTCCACCTTGGCCACCGCGTGACGGCCGGTCTCTCCATCGAAGTAGATTGCCCACAGCTCGCCGATAGCGTCCCCGGGCCTGCCTTCCGGGCTGAACAACGTATAGCGAACCCAGAAGGCGAGCGGCCTGGAAGGATGGTTCGCACGCTGGAAAAAGCTCTCGTAGTGCCCCTTTTTTTGACCCGGCCTGTAGCGCGTATCGTTAGCCGTTGCGCGGGCGCGGTCGATGCTTGGACCCATCACTGCCCTCCGTGAGAATAAGGGAAGATCGTGCCGGGTGGATTATGCGCGGAAAAAGCATGAATGAACAGGAGGCATACGAAACATCGAGCACCGAATGGTCACGCCGCCGAGCCTTCCACCCGTTTCTCCTCTTCTTTCGGAGCCTCCGCCGGCGGATCGGAGGCATAAAGGCGCTCAACCCGCACGGGCTTTCCTTTTCTTCCCTTGGTGATGACCAGCTTTTCGGTCTGCTCGCCCATCCAAACCTCGGGCTCATCTCCCTCGAGTATCTCTCCGATTACGGCATGAGCCGAGAATAGGCCTCCCGTCCAGCCCCGCTTGTCCGTCACGTAAACCAGGTCGTCCTCGCGCGCGAAAAGGCTCTTCGCGAGGCCCGCGGATACCTTCACGGAGGCAATCTTATGCTGACCGACGGGTTCCGGCTCGTCACCTAGGCTCCTAGGCATGGCTTCCGCCTTCGTAACGGGCGCCTCTCTGCCCGGCGAACCCTTGTAGTGTCGCAAAGCATCCGGGATCGTGCCCCATACCAGCCCCTTTTGCTTCTCCAGGGGCTCCGCCTTGGTCAGCAACGTCACGAACACCCCTATGACAGTGCTGACGAACGCCCCATAGCAGGCCCGCATGAACTGCTGCTGCTGCATGCCCCCCATGATCCCGTCTCCGCGCTCGCCCATGTCCACCCCGTGGGCGAACGGGTTTATGACCTCCGGAGCAAACATCGAGAAGAGGACCGCAAACAGCCCGCCTATGAGTGTCCAAAGAGCGGCAACCCTGGTGAAGCGCCGCCAAAACACGGAGAGCATCAACGCCACGACCATCGGCGGCGTGACCGCGGCTGTAAACGCGGCGTGAGCAGCGTAGATTGTCCTGAACTGCATGAACACCGGCACCATCAAAATGCCGAGAATGGCGACGCAGAGGGCGGTGATGCGAGCCGCCTTCAGTAGCTGGCGGTCGGTGGCGTCCGGCTTCACGTAGGGTTTGTATACATCGTTGACGGTCACAGCCGAGACCGCCGTCAGCAAAGTGTCGACGGTGGACATGAGTGCCGCCGTCATGGCCGCGAGTATGAGTCCGAAAACACCTGGATGGCTGAGCAGCTCGGCCGCGATGAAGAAGGCTTCGCGGGCCTCGACCTCCGGGAGCACGCCCGCGTTCGTGAAGGCCCTGGCAACCAGCCCTCCGGAGGCAACCACCAGCGCGCCGATGAACATCAGACCGACCATCATCGCGGTCGCCGCCTTGCGGCTCTCGTCCAAGGACTTCGCCGCCATGAACCGCATTATGATGCCCTGGTTCAAAAAGTAGAACATGGCGGTGTTGGCGAAGGCGTCCTGCCAAAATATGCCTATGGCGGGGAAATCACTGCACTCGTTGAAGTTCGGAAAGGCAAGGCGCGCATCACGCGGGAGGTTCGTCCAAAGCAGATCGAACCCGCCGAGGTAAGCCGCCCCCAGAGTGAAGACGAGCACCCCCACCGTGAGCAGAATGACTCCCTGAAGCAGGTCGGTCATTATGACGCTGCTCTGCCCGCCCATGGTGACATACGTCGCCGAGACCATCGCGACCATCATGGCGGCTAGCCATATGGGGAGACCGACAAGAATATTCAGCACCGTCCCCATCGTGAACAGATTCACGCCGACGTAACCGATGAGGTACAGGAGCAGATAAAGCGTCGCCCAGAAACGCACTCGGGAGTCGAACCTTCGACCGAAATACTCCGGTATCGAGACGATCCTGGAGAAGTAGAGGATGGGCAGCCATCCGAAAGCCAGAAGCGGGAACCAGAGCCAGTCGTTCCAGTAAGCTTGTGTGGAACCGATTCCGTATGAGTAGCCGATCTCGCTGTACTTGACGAAGCTGTAGGAGCCCACGGTGGTGGCGATCAAGCTGAACGCGATCAGCCACCAGGCAAACCGCTGGCCGCCGAAAAAGAAGTCCTTGGTGGTCTTGTTGCGGCGGCTGAACCATGTGCCGATTCCGAGTATCAAAGCGAAGTACAAAATGACTATGGCGTAATCCAGACGGGTGCCCCGAATTCGCCGGTCTTCGTCCAACACCTCGTCGGCTTCGCCCGTATACGCGGCCGGCTCCGCCACCTCCATGGGCGCGTACTGCAGGTAGCCCTGAAGGACGAAGTAGAACCCCATCACTCCAAGGCTTATCAAGAGGTTGCGGAGCCCCCTTCCTCGGAGACCGACGTACCCTTGCTTGATGGCGTAGACCATTCCGATGAAAAAGATCGCGCCACCGACGACATACGAGTAGATGAAAGCGTCCATTTACACAATCCAAAGCAAGTTGGGGAGGACTACTCGGAACGAGCCGCCGGGTAGGCTAGCCTGATTTGCGCCGTGCGTCATCCGCGGCGATTCCCGCACGTAATACCCTTACGAACCGGACCCGATGGGCTTCTTTCGTTTGCCTCGGATGTGGCGCAATGCGCGCGGAACCAATTAGTCGTTGAAGAAGTCGAACAGCACCCTGAAATCGTCCAGGTCACCTCTTACCCGGGGCAGCCAGAGCGAGGGTATGAGGCTGTCATCCGCCTTCACCGCCGCCGTTTCGGATTCCTCCGAGCCCATCTCCACCACGCCGAAGCCCTCGCACCTTCGAGCGACGACACCCGGCGGCTCGAAGCCATCGCCGCCTACATCCACCCAGACCGGGTTGGTGATAGCGAAAGGAGTAACGAGGCCGGTGCGATCCGGTATCAGGTTTCCTAGGACTCCTCCTCCGAAACCGAGGGGCTCCGCAATGACCTCGAAGGCGTCTCCAAGCTCCACCGGCGGTACTTCGATGGGGGGCACGATGGGGAACAGGTTCTTCTCGCCGGTGGCCTCGGCAATGAACCAAGTGTCCCTGTCGAGTGCCAAAGATGTCTCCCATTCGAACAGACCGTCGTCGAACTCGACCGCGTCGAGGATATGGATCGGCTCCCCGTTTCCGTAGAGCGTCACGGTAGTGACATCGACGAAGTTTGGAACTTGCACGCGGATCTTGACATCGACCTCGCCGCTTTCGCTTACCACATCCGAACCAACGGGCGCTCCGTCCACGAACAGCTCAACGAATGGCCCGTTGCTGACTATGACCCTATTGTTCAAGATCCCTTGAACTACGTCCGAGTCAGTGACTCGGAAGGGATCATTCTGATCGACCCAGACATAGGAACGAGGAGCACCGATGCTCCCTTCGACATCATCGTGGCTGTCGGAGTTGCCTATCCCGGCGTAACGGTGGCCAAGGTTGAAGAAGTTGAACCAATCATCGAGCACTCCGGCCCAAGCCACCCTATCGTTATTGCATAGAATCGTGCCGGGCTCGGGCAACTCGTCGATTATGTCGGGGTCGACGTCGTACTCCGAAATGTCCTCCGGCATGCGAATCGTGCGAAGCTGATCCATACGCTTGCCGTTGAAGATCTCGATGGCGTTGAAGTCCCAGGAGAATGTGGACACTCCGTCCTCGTAAAAGAAAGCGGACCCACTCGGCGACATTATGTCCGGCTCCGTATCGGGATGACGGGCTGTCAGTGGGTCGAGGTTGTGCTGCGCGAAGTAGCCGAGTACGGAGTCCCTGGGATGGGCTACGACGACGAGCGTATCCTCCGGATCATGAGCGCCGAGCGCGCGCAAATCATCGAAAATGTCCTGCGGCGGCCGAAGGGCCCACTCCGGCGAGCCTCTCACTACGTGACCGGCATCATATGAGAGAGGATAGGCGTTGAAGTGACCGCCCTCCAGCGTGGTCAGCTCCACCCCCACCGTTGTTCGTAGCCACCGTTCCAGGCCGGACTCGTAAAGATACGGCGAAAGGTCGGTGAGTATGTTGTGGTCGCCGGACGCCAGAAACTCGATGCCCTCGCCCGCCGCGGAGACGACCCGCGCGACGAGATCCAGGTCCGAGTCCAGCGAGGGGGAAGCATGCACGTGAAAATCGGCGGCTATGTAACCGCTTGTATCGACCGTTTTCCGCAAAACGACCTCATGCGTATATGCCCGGCCGGCCTCGACCTTGCCCAGGTCGATCTCTTCGAGGTCGTACTCCATTCCCCGGGAGACATATAACGTGTACGGACCGCCGGGGCGCACATCCACGACGCCGGTTCCATTTGTCGTGTAGCCCTCCCCCTCGACATATCGCACGAGATCTCGACCGGCCTCGGGCTTTCTGCTGCTGGCCCGCCATCGCTGACCAACCTTCAGATCGAAGAGCCAGGAACGTGTATCTTCATCCACACGGTCCGCCTCGATCTCCGCCACCACGGTGAGCCTGGCGGGGAGCCTGCGTCCCAGCTCGTCGAGGACGGTGACCGCGATCCTGGCCGGGCTCGGCTGGGCCAAATCGACGGATCGAGTTTCATCCGCCACGACGGTCAGCGGCATCGGCTCGCTAACGGTCGGATCATCTTCAACCACAACGCTGTAATCACCCGCGGGAAGACGGGCCCTGAATCTGCCGCTGTCATCGGTGAACGTTTGACTAACTGGATCACCTTCCTCGTCCAGAAAGACCACCGAGGCCTTGGCGGCCGGCTCGAGCGACGACTCATCGAACACTCTCCCTCTCACTCTTCCGAGCTGCTTACCCCGCAGCTCGTAGAAAGGCTCCACGGCGCTGGCCACCCCTCCATCGCCTATAGAGAAGTAACTCGTGAACTCGAAGGAACCGCCAAGCTCCAAAGTAGTCGGCGCCTGCGTCTGGAAAACGCCAGTGAACGCGGAAGCCAAGAACGGCACGAGCATGCTGTCGTCCTCAACGCCCACGCCGTAAACTTGCTCGTAGAGGTTGTTGCCTTCCTCATCTAGCCTGTTTGCCGCGAAGTTCTTCAGCTCGTTGTCCGGAGCCGTAAAGAATGCGTACGAGACGCCGTTGTCGCTGGCTGTCGCCAGGTACCTGGTGAGAATCCCGGGGATCGCGGGGAAAGGCAGATCGACCCCGTACGCGTCTTGCAAGCTGAACCTCATGTCGAACCCCGCGCCGGGCGTGAACACCTTGTTCCCTTCCCCGAAAAGAAGCACCGCTCCCATCGGGATCTCGAGCTCTCCCATATCGTCGAACAAGGCCCCAAGAAGGCTGCTCGCGGCCGACGACGGTATCCGAAGGGCTTCTTGTGAAATGTTTCGAACCTTCGTTCGAATGGTGAGAAACCTGTCGCCGGGCCTCAGCTCGTAGATCGTTTCGTACTCGACTTGCGGGTCGCCATCCAAGCTGTCCGGCGTCAGATCGAAATCCGATATGTCATGAGAGTTGAGTACCACCTGGTTCAGAGTCTTCGTCATGGTGAGGAAGTCGCCTCCCGTACCTCTAGTGCGAACACGGGCGGGACCTCCGTCGCTGCCGTCCGACAGCACGTGGACTCTGTCCGGCACAAGCGCCTGCAAGAAAAAGATCGGGAACAGCTCACCGAACTGGGCCCGGCCGCTCCTTCCTAGCTGACCTCCCGGAGGGAGAGGGCGCTGCAGATCCGCATCTATCAGCGCGCCGCCATACACACCGAAGCCACGAGAGAAACCGGGACCCTGTATGACCACGCGAACCTTATCGTTCTCGAGCAGAAAATCTCCCACCTCGCCGAGCGCCCCCGAGCCGCCGATTAGCTCCGTGCGGCTGGTTATCTGCTTCGCGCGCGCCTTCGGCCCTTGCTCCAAGCACCCGCTCACCGAGAAGAACGTGAACGACGCGGCGACGCTGATTGTCGCCAAGGCCAGCACACCCACTCTCTTCGAGAGGCCGGCGACCCGAAGCACGCGTCTTGGTATCCCTCGACCGTTATCCACGGCAGACATCAAAACACCAACCTTCCAAGGAGCTCCAACCTGTCGTTTCTAACGGCGCGAGCTGGGTTTTCGCGTGAGTGGGTATAGTTGAGCTGAACCGCGAACGGCTCGTCGTCAGGAAGCCATGAGAGCCCCACCGTGTGATGCAGCACCTCACTTGCCTCGAGCTGGGCAGCGAGATCAGGGCTCGCCTCCGGGAACGAGGCGGCGGGGTCGAGGTAGGCGATGCGGTACGCGGGCTCCAAACCGAAGAGGGTCCTGTAGCCCACCGAAGCACCAAAGCCTCTCGATATGCGTGACAGCTCGGTCTCCACTTCCGGGTAGTCCACCTGCCGCTGTACGAAGTCCAGGCGAAGCCATGCTCCTCCCTCCTGGACTACCAGGTCACCGGCGAATCCAATGTGAAGCTCATCCAAGAGATCCGGTATGTCGCCGTAAGTACGCATGTTTCGGTAGGCGGCACCGCCGAGTGTGACGAAATCGCCGACGTGCGCTTCGAGGCGCGCATAGCCCGCCAGCGATTGGTTCTCGTTCAAAAGCTCGGACGCCGGCGTGCCGTTGGTCACGGCGACGTAGTAAGAAAAAGCCAAGGGGTCGAGCCCGACATCGGTATCGCCGGCCAGGGTAATGCCGACCTCGCGAGTGACACCTAGGCCTTCGAGGTTCCAGCCTTCAACGCCCACGACGCCCCGGTTCCATACGGAGCGCCCGATGAAGGGGAGCTCGGCATTCGAAAGGAGGCTTTCCGCATCGAAAGGAGGCTTCTGCTGGCCGAACTGAAGAGCAAGCGCGCCTGGTACAATATCATAGCCTCCCCACGCATCCGCCACTCTGACGGCTACCTGTCCCCTGGCAGTGTTGGCGGTGTCGGCTACGGCAACGGTTCCATCGAGCGAGATCTCGAACTCGGATCTATCTCGGCTGCCGGAAACGCCGAACCGAACGCTGGCCATACCGAAACCGTCGTTGCGACCGATGAAGTCGCTCTCCGCCTCGTCGTGATCGATCACGGTAAAGACCGATCGCAGATAACCGCCAAGGCCCAGCTCGAACCCTCCCACGGAACCGAGTGTCCCTGGTCTACCTGCTCCAGCCACTCCCGCGCCTCCCCCGCTGCTATCGGGACTCTCGACGAGCGGCTCGGCGGACCCTTGTTCCTTCTCGGTCTCCTGCCCGGACACGGCCGCGTCTTCGGCGGCGTCATCCGCTTCCCCGGCGGCGGCCGCGGAAGGTGCGGCTAGAAAGAAGCAAAAACAAGCTGCGAACACAAAGAAGCTATTCAGTGAACTTTGCATGGCGTGGTTTCTCTCGAAAAACGGTTAGGTGAGCGCGCCCATGTTTGCAGAAGCCGCGGATACAGGCAACCTCCATAAATGGCGCCGCCAATCGCCAATGCGTCGGCGGCGGCGCCCACCAAACCGCTCATGGCCGCTTCCCGGCAGCGGCTCTTCACCGCGCAACCTACGAATGGCGAAGCAGACGCGTGTGCCCCGTCCGCGCGGCGTCGATCCAGAGTCGTGATTTCCGGTTTAGATCAATGAGCGATAGAGTTCGGCTGTTCGTGCGGCTATGCGGGGCCAGCTGAACTCCTGCTCCACCCTGGCCCTGGATGCGCGTCCCATTCTCCCGGCGGCGGCGGGGTCGGAGAGAAGCGCATTGACGCGCTCGGCCATGTCTCCAGCAAAAGCCGGCGGGCTTGCCGGAGAGCGGAAGACATCTTCGCCGAGCTCGAACGGCACGAGATGCCCCGTTTCCCCCTCGATGACTATCTCTGGTATGCCTCCGACGGCCGAAGCCACGACAGGCGTGGCGCACGCCATCGCTTCCACGTTTACCAGCCCGAACGGCTCGTAAATCGATGGACACACGAAGACCGTCGAGTGAGACAGAATCTGAACGATGTCCTTTCGCGGCAGCATCTCCGGTATCCAAATGATTCTTGGTTCACCCTTTTCCCGCAAGGCGGCAACTAGAGAAGCCACCTCCTCGCCGATCTCCTTGGTGTCCGGCGCTCCGGCGCACAGAACGAGCTGGGAGCCTTTCATGAAATGCTCGGCCGCATCCAATAGATGCGAGACTCCTTTTTGACGGGTGATGCGGCCGACGAATGAAACGGTGGGCAAGTCCGGATCTATACCGTATCGCTCCAGCACGTTCCTTTCGGTTACCGGACGGTAGGCTTCCGTGTCTATCCCGTTGTAGATGACATGCACCTTTTCCGGATCAACCGCCGGGTAACAGGACAAGATGTCCTCGCGCATGCCACGGGATACGGCCACCAAAGCGTCGGCGTTCTCCGCACCCAACCGTTCGGCCCAGAGCGAAAGCTGATAGCCGCCGCCGAGCTGCTCCTTCTTCCAGGGACGAAGCGGCTCGAGGCTGTGGCTCGTCATCACGTGAGGCACGTCGTACATCAGCTTCGCGAGGTGTCCGGCGAGGTTGCTGTACCAAGTATGGGTATGAACGACGTCGGCGCCCTCCACTGCCGCCGCCATCGCGAGATCCACCGAGAACGTTTGCAAGGCGGCAAGATGAGGTCCCTTGCCGGAAAGGCCCTCCCAGGGCTGGTACGCCCCACCGACCAAAGAGTCGTCACGCTCCTTACCGAAGCAGTGAACCGATACGTCCACCTGCTGAGTCAGCGCTCTTGCCAGGTGCTCTATGTGAACCCCGGCGCCACCGTATACCTCCGGAGGGTACTCCCTTGTGCACAAAGCGACCTGCAAGCGATCCTTCGGGATAGAGCTCATGCCGACACCTCTGTTGCCTTTGGGATAACGACGATTCCCTTCTCCGTCACATCGAAACGTTTTCGGTCCTCGGAGGAGTCGACCCCTATCCGAGCACCCTCGGGAATTCGCACATACTTGTCGATGATGGCGTTTCGAACGAAAGCCTTGCGCCCGATCTCGACCCCATGCATGAGCACCGAATCCTCGACCTTGGCATGGGAGCAGACCCGAACGCCCGGCGAAACCACTGATCGATGCACCTCTCCGCCGGACAGCACGGCGCCCGAGCAAACCATGGAGTCGAGGGCATGACCTTTGCGACCCTCGTCCGAGAAGACGAACTTGGCCGGGGGATCAGGGGAGCAAGCCGTGTATATCGGCCACTCCTGATTGTAGAGATTGAAAATGGGATGCACGGAGATCAAGTCCATGTGGGCTTCGTAGTAGCTGTCGAGGGTCCCAACGTCACGCCAGTAGGCGTGATCACGTTCGGTGGTGCCGGGAACCTCGTTTTTCGAGAAATCGTACACCTGCGCCACACCGGCCTCGGTGAGCATCGGTATGACGTTCCCGCCGATGTCGTGCGCGGACTCCTCGTTCGCCGCGTCCCGCATCACGGCTTCGACCAGAGTGCTGGTAGTGAAGACGTAGTTACCCATCGAAGCGAAGACCCGGCTCGGATCGTCGGCTAGGCCCTCCGCGTCCTTTGGTTTTTCTCGAAAACGCTCGATTCGGCCACCGGTCGAATCAGCCTCTATGACTCCAAACTGATCGGCTTGCTCCAGCGGCGCTCTGATGGCGGCGACCGTCACGCCGGCCCCGCTTTCAATGTGCTGCTCCAGCATCGCCCTTGGGTCCATGCGATAGATGTGATCGGCGCCGAAGACGATGATGTAGTCGGGACGATCGTCACGGATGATGTTGAGATTCTGGTAAATGGCGTCGGCTGACCCGGCGAACCATCGCGGGCCCTGGCGCATTTGAGCTGGAACCGGCGTCACGTGGTTCCCGAGAAGCGGGGACACGGGCCAGGTCTTGGCCAAATGAACATCCAGGCTGTGGCTCTTGTACTGTGTGAGCACGACGATGTTCAGGAACCCCGCGTTGGCGAGATTCGAGAGAGCAAAGTCAATCAGCCGGTAGTTGCCGCCGAAAGGAACGGCCGGCTTCGCGCGATCGCGTGTCAACGGCTGCAGCCGCCTGCCCTCTCCGCCGGCGAGAACGATGGTAAGCACTTTTTTCTTTGACATGATGCACCAGCGGGGGACCGGGTTTGCACCCTCCCCTTATGAATCATGTCGTGGGGGTCAAGACCCCCTCCGTGCTTTTCCCGCCTTTTTTTTCCGGGGCCAGCCTCACATGGCCCGACAAGAAAACCGGGTCGCCGTCAAAAAGCGCTCGCAACGAACGCGCGATTCAGCCTTGCTATGTGCGAGATCTCGATTCCCTTGGGGCATTCCGCCTCGCAAGCGCCGATATTGCTGCAAGCCCCGAACCCCAGCTCGTCCATCTTGGCAATCATGTCGCGGGCACGCCGCTTGGTCTCCACCTCTCCTTGGGGGAGCAAGGCTAGCTGGGAGATCTTGGCGGACACGAACAACATGGCCGAGGCGTTCGGGCAAGCCGCCACACAAGCACCGCACCCCAGGCACGCGGCGGCGTCGAAGGCTTCATCGGCCAGCTCCTTCGGTATCGGAATGGAGTTGGCTTCCGGCGCGGCACCGGCATTGGCCGAGATGAATCCGCCTGCCTGCATGATCTTCTCGAAGGCGGATCTATCGACGATGAGATCCCGGATGACGGGAAAAGCCTTGGCGCGCCAGGGCTCGATCACAATGGTGTTGCCGTTCTCGAACGCAGTCATCCGCAGTTCGCAAGTGGTGATCTCGGCCCCGACACCGTGGGGCCGACCGTTGATGAACAGAGAACAGCAACCGCAAATCCCCTCGCGACAGTCGTGCTCGAAAGCCACGGGCTCCTCTCCGCGCTCTATCAAGGTCGTGTTGAGATAATCGAGCATCTCGAGAAAGGACATCTCCTTGGAGACACCATCCAGCTCATAGTCAACCAAGCCGCCCTTGCTGTCCGGGCTTTCCTGGCGCCATATTTTCAGTTTGATTTTCATGTCAGTTACCCACCTGTTTCACCGACGCCGGCCATCGAAACAAGCAATCCATTACCGCGGCAAGGTGTTACACCGAACCAAAGGAACCGTTACTTGTAGCTCCGCTCCTTGATCTCTACATTTTCGAACTCGAGCTGCTCCTTGTGTAGTACGTGATCGGAGCCGGCGCCCTTGTGCTCCCATGCGGCCACGTACGAGTACTCGTCATCAATACGTTGCGCCTCACCCTCCGGCGTCTGACTCTCCTCGCGGAAATGCGCGCCACATGACTCCTTCCTGTCGAGCGCGTCCCGGCACATGAGCTGAGCAAGCTCGAAGAAGTCCACCACCCGCCAGGCCTTTTCCAGCTCCTGGTTCACGCGATCCTGTCTGCCAGGCACCTTGACCTCACTCCAGAACTCCTCCTTGAGATCCGCAATGAGAGACCGCGCTTCTTGCAGGCCGGCTTCGCTGCGAGCCATCCCGCAGTGGTCCCACATAATCTTGCCGAGCCTCTTGTGGAATGAAGTAACGGTCTGCTTCCCGTCGACGGCCATCAGTCGACCGAGCCTGTCTCTGGCCTCCTGCTCGGCGGCGGCGAACTCGGGGCCGTCCACTGGGATACGCGACGTCCTGATATCGTCGGCGAGGTAGTCACCTATGGTAACCGGGAGAATGAAGTAGCCGTCACCGGCACACTGCATGAGGGAACCGGCACCGAGCCTGTTGGCGCCATGGTCGGAGAAGTTCGACTCGCCAATGGCGAACAAACCCGGAACGGTGGTCATCAGGTTGTAGTCGACCCATAGCCCGCCCATGGTGTAGTGGCCCGCCGGATAAATGCGCATCGGCTCTTCGTAGGGATTTATACCGGTAATCTTGCGGTACATCTCGAAGAGGTTGCCGTACTTATTCTCGATGGCTTTCTTGCCCTGCTTTTCAATGGCTCCGCCGAAGTCGAGATAAACCGACAGCCCCGTGTCCCCTACCCCATAACCGGCATCGCACCGCTCCTTGGCCGCTCGGGATGCAACGTCGCGCGGAACGAGGTTTCCGAAAGCCGGGTAGCGTCGCTCGAGATAATAGTCGCGCTCATCCTCGGGGATGGAGTTCGGGTGTCGCTTGTCCTCCTTCTCCTTCGGAACCCAGATTCGACCATCGTTACGGAGCGACTCGGACATCAAGGTCAGCTTCGCCTGGTAGTCGTTGAGCTGCGGCATGCTGGTGGGGTGGATCTGAACGAAGCTCGGGTTGCCGAAGACAGCACCCTTCCTGTGAGCAGCCCACGCGGCCGAACCGTTGGAGCCGACCGCCAGCGTCGACAGATAATATATGGTTCCATACCCACCGGTGGCCAACACCACCGCGTGCCCCGAGTGACGCTCCACCTCACCGGTCACCAAGTTGCGCGTAATTATGCCCCTAGCCTTGCCGTCAATTACCACCACCTCGAGCATGTCACGACGCGGATACATGGTGACCTTGCCGGCGGCGACCTGACGAATGAGACCGGAGTAAGCGCCCAGAAGGCACTGCTGACCCGTCTGCCCCTTGGCGTAGAACGTCCGTGAAACCTGAACCCCACCGAAAGAACGATTGTCGAGGTATCCGCTGTAGTCGCGAGCGAACGGCACTCCCGACGCAACCAGCTGATCGATGGTCTGATTGCTCACCTCGGCGGCGCGGTGGACGTTGGCCTCACGCGCACGGTAGTCGCCTCCCTTGATGACGTCGTGGAACAACCGAAACACGCTGTCCCCATCGTTACGGTAGTTCTTGGCGGCGTTGATTCCTCCTTGAGCCGCCACGGAGTGCGCCCGGCGTGGCGAGTCCTGAAAACAGAACGCCTTAACATTATAGCCCATCTCTCCCAGGCTGGAGGCCGCCGCCGCGCCCGCCAGCCCCGTCCCAACCAAGATTATGTCGAGCCGGGAACGGTTGGCGGGGTTCACCAAACGAACGCTGTTCTTATGGCTGGCCCACTTATCGGCCAAGGGACCTGAAGGGATCTTCGCGTCTAAAATACTCATGGATTCTCTAGCCCGAATGGGTCCGAAGGAAGAAGTAGATCGGCAGCAGCATATAGCCGGCGGCGATTACAATCGAATACCCGGTTCCGAGAAGAACCCATCGATTTCGCCAGGTGCCGTCGCTCAGGCCGAGTGTTTGGATGCCCGAGTGGAACCCGTGCGCCAGATGTAGCCCCAAGAAGAACATGGCTACCACGTACGTCAGCACATACCACCCAAGCTCGAACCTCGCCGTTACCATGGCGTACAGATCCTTGGTCATAACGCCGCCGATATCGGCCATCGGCGCATCTCCAAGCTTGACCCTGATGGAAAAGCTCGAAATGTGCAGCACGAGGAACGCCAGAATCAGACCTCCCAACAGCAGCATGTTCCTAGAGGCCCAGGTGCTGCCGCCCGCGGGGTCGCTCCAATAATACGGTTGCGGACGCGCTCGCCAGTTGGAAAGCGACACGTAGGCACTATAGCCTATGTGCACCAGAAGCCCGACGGTGAGGACCGGCTGAATAACCGATACCGCGGGGTTTGTGCCCATCCAGTGGGCAACCATGTTGTAGGTCTCCTGCCCCGCAAGCAGGGTCAGGTTCACGACCAGATGAACCGCTAGAAATAGGATGAGAAAAAGCCCCGAGACGGCAACTATCAACTTCCTGCCTATCGAGGCGCCTAAGAACGTGCTCATTGGCGAATCTCTGCGTTTGACATTTGGAGAGCCTGCTGGTGCCCCTTCTACTACGCCCGCCGGTACACATGGCAAATTCTTTCTTCCCATATTCCGGGCAACTAGCGTCTACCTGACCGGATGTTGACGCCGGCCTCCGGCTTCCGGGGCACTTTGCCCCTGATGGCTCGATGCGAGGAGAAAGCACCTCCAGCGCAGTTACTACCTACGAAAGATTACCCTCAACCTCAATGTAATCAAGTTGTTGCAGACCTTTTACAGACAAATGACGCAGTGCATTGACGATACTGCGTGAGGCGTGCGAGCATGCGTCGTCCAAATACCTAGCACAACTGATTAGCGCCTAGCTTGACCTCAGGAAGGCTGGGGGAAAACCTCATCATTTTTTTCTTGAGACGAGTCCTGCGGCCTTTTGTTTCCATGGCCAAATAAACCTGTCTCCCTTTTTGCCCAAACTCTTCTCCCACAGGAGTAGGTAGATGATCGACGACGTCATGCCCGGTGGAGGGTTCCTCGTTGCCAACATTCCTCTTGGCAAGATTTTCACCCGTGAGCAGTTCTCGGAGACTCAACAGGAGTTCGCCGATACGACTTGGAAGTTTATGGAAAACGAGGTGAACCCACAGACCGAGCACCTCGAGACCAAACCGATGGAGGGTGACACTCCGGTAATGGTACGGCTGCTCCGTGAAGTCGGAGAACTTGGGTTGCTGGCGGTTGACGTGCCGGAAGAGTACGAAGGCCTAGGCCAAGACAAGACCACTGCGTCTGTCGTAGCCGAAGCCCTGGCCGGCTGCCCCAGCTTCGCAACGACGGTCGGCGCACACGTTGGGATCGGAACCCTTCCCATCACGCTGTTTGGAAGCGAAGAGCAGAAGAAGGAATGGCTTGCAAGGCTGGCTTACGGCAGCGCGATTACTTGCTACGCTCTTACCGAGCCCGGGGCGGGCTCGGACGCACTAAGCGGCCGAACGACCGCCACCCCCACCGAAGACGGCAAGCACTTCATCATCAATGGAGAAAAGCAGTTCATCACCAATGGTGCTTGGGCCGATGTGGCGATCGTTTTCGCCTCTGTTGGAGGCAAATACAGCGCTTTCATCGTGGATCTCGCCTCCGAAGGCGTATCGCGTGGTCCCGAAGAGAAGAAGATGGGCATCAAGGGCTCCTCCACGACCAACCTGGTGTTCGACGAGGTGAAGGTTCCGGCGACCAACATACTGGGCAAGCCGGGAATGGCACCGCAGATCGCGCTAAATATCTTGAACCTGGGGAGACTGAAGCTGGGGTTCGCGGCTCTCGGCAACTGCAAGTACGCAATAAATCAGACCATAGAGTATGCCACGCAACGAAAGCAGTTCGGTCAGCCCATAATCTACTTCGACATGCAGAAAGGGCGCCTGGCAGACATGGTCGCGAGCACCTTCGCTCTCGATTCCATTGCCTATCGTCTCTCCGGCGACATCGACCGTGCTCTGGGAGGTCTGAAGCAAGATGACGACTACTCCGAGAGCACCATCAAGATCTTCCGCAACTACGCGCTGGAGTGCGCGATCGTCAAAATAGTTGGAGCCGAGACACTTCAGAAGGTGTTGAACGACGGCATTCACATGCACGGCGGGTACGGCTTCATCAGCGAGTACAAGCTCGAGATGCTGGCGCGGGACAATGTCATCGACAACATCTACGAGGGGACGAACGACATCAACCGGCTGACGATGTTCGACGGTTTGGCTCGAAACATTCTTGGAGGCGGCATCCAGTTCCGGATGTTCATGGAGGCCGTGGACTCCGAGCTTGGACGAGGAAAAGTAGCACGTCCAAAAGCGGAAGGCCCGCTCGGCGAGCACATCGCCGATACCATGGCGGCCAAGCGAGCCGCGGCATATGCCATCAACCACGCCATCATTCATTGCGGCAAGGACATAAGGAACGAGCAGCAAATCATGGAGATGGCTGCTGATCTCTTGATTGCCGTGCTCAAGATGGATTCCACGGTTGCTCGTGTTCACTACATTCTCGACGGCTCGAGCCGGCGAAACAGCGAGGTGTTGTCGGCGATAGCCGAGTACGTTTGTCACGCGGGCGCAAAGACGGTCTCCGAGCTCACACGCGACATCATCAACTCGGTCGCTCCAGAGGGCCAGCGAAGCACGAAGCTTGGCAAGCTCGAGACACTTCTTGGCGCCCTGTCTCGTCCAGTGGACATCGTGAAGACCCGGAGAGTCATCGCGGAAGCGGCCATGGACGCGGGCGCCTACAAGTTCTAGTTCATTCAAACGAAATCCTAGAGGAGAACATCATCATGCCAGGACGCAACGAGATTCGAACGGTCGGCATAGTGGACTTCGGCCGCTCACCGATAAGCCGAGCCAAGGGAGGAAAGCTAAACAAGCTCACTGGGCTCGAAATAGCGGGCCAGGTCGTCAAGAAGCTCTTGGCGCGCAACCCGTCGGTGCCCGTAAATGAGATCGAGCACCTCACCTGCGGCTGTTCTTTCCCGGAAGGCGAGAATGGACTCAACCTCGCAAGGATGATCGTCGCGAAGTCCGGTCTCCCGGAAGAGATCGCGGCCACGACCGTGAACCAGTTCTGCGCAAGCTCACAGCAATCGACAATGATGCTCGTCGATGCTCTGGCGGTCGGTAAAGGGGACATCGCGATAGCCACCGGCGTGGAGCATATGACTCGAGTTCCCATGGGCGGTTTCAATCCGTTCTACGACACCGAGCTCAAGGAGAAGGACTTCTACATCGCCATGGGAGACACGGCTGAAAACCTCGCGCGCGACGGCAATATCTCTCGTGAGGAGCAGGACGCCTTCGCGGTCGAGAGCCACAACAAGGCTCTAGGCGCATGGGAGAGCGGCGATTTTGCCAAGGAAGTAATCCCCATCGACCTTCCCGACGGCTCCGTCTTCGACAAGGATGAAGGGCCACAGCCTCCAAACCTCGAGAAGATCAAGTCCTTGAAGCCCGCCTTCAATGCAAAAGGCAGTGTCACGGCGGCCAACAGCTCTCCGGTTACCATCGGGGCCGGCGCGATCATTCTCATGACCGAGGAGAAGGCCAAACAGCTCGGTTTGAAGCTGCGGGCCAAGATAGTGACCACCGCGGTCGCCGGGTGTGATTGGACCAGGATGGGTATGGGGCCGATTCCGGCCTCGAAGAAAGCGTTCGAACGCTCCGGCTTGTCGGCCGATGACATCGACGTCTTCGAGGTAAACGAAGCCTTCGCGGCTCAGGCTCTCTACTGCATCAAGGAGATGGGCTGGGACATGAAGAAAGTAAACCTCTTGGGTGGAGCCATCGCCATCGGCCACCCCCTCGGCATGTCCGGAGTACGGATAATCGGGTCCGGCATCACCGCGCTGGAGAAAACAGGCGGCCGCTATGCACTCGCCACCATGTGCGTCGGCGGCGGTCAAGGCGCAACCACCATTCTGGAACGAGGAGCATAATGATGTCAGAGCAGCTCCAACTCAAAGAAGTGGCGGTCGTAGGCGGCGGCATTATGGGCGCCGGCATCGCCGCCTTTTTTGCCAACAATGACGTTCCAGCAAAGATCTTCGACATCAAGCTCGAGCTTGCAAAGAGCGCCATAGATCAACTCTCTGATCCGAAGGCCAAGATCCCGCTTCTCTACAGCACCAAGAGAGCGAAGATGATAAGGCCGTTCTCGGTAGACGACTACGCCGAGGAACTCGGCAGCGCCGACATGATCATCGAGGTCGTGCCGGAGATCATGAGCCTAAAGAAGAAGGTCTTCGCCCAAATCGACGAGCACCGAAAAAAAGGGTCGATAGTGGCGACCAACACCTCCGGTCTGTCCGTTCAGCAGATGGTGGAGGATTGCTCCGAGGACATGCAGAAGTCTTTTGTCGGAACGCACTACTTCAATCCCGTGCGCTTTCTGCCCTTGGTAGAGCTGATTCCTTCATCGAAGACCCCTCCCTCGCTGCTCTTGCAACTGAAGGATTGGTTCGAGCGAGCCGGGAAGAACCCGATCATCGGCAAGGACACTCCAAACTTCGTGGCCAACAGGGTCGGCATCTTCATCATGATGAAGACCCTCAAGCTCATGGAGAAGTACGGATTGTCCATCGAAGAGGTGGACATGGTCACGGGGCCTCCCCTGGGGAACCCGAAAACGGCCACCTTCCGTCTATCGGACATGGTCGGCATAGACACGCTCGTGCACGCCTCCATGAACAGCTGTGAGAACTGCCCGGAGGACGAAGAGCGCGAAATCATGCGTCCGCCGGAGTTTCTCTCTCAAATGGTGGAGAAAGGACTTCTGGGCAGCAAGACCAAGAAGGGTTTCTACACCCGGACTCCCGACAAGCAGTTCCTTACGCTCGATCTCGAAACCTTCGAGTATCGCCCGCAGACCAAGCCGAAGTCGGACTGCGTGAGGTATGCAAAGAACCAGGCCACCCCGGCCGGCCGGGTGGTCAACATGCTTACCTACGGCGAGGAGGACAGAATCTGCCGGTTCTCCCGGGAGCTGGTTCTTGCCTCCGCCGCCTACGCGTTGAACCGCGTCGGTGAAATCGCGGATGACATCGTAACCATCGACAACGCGCTGAAATGGGGCTTCGCCAAGGAGATCGGCCCGATAGAGGTGCTGGATCACATCGGGCTGGAGAAGGCCGCCTCCATGATGGAGGATTCCGGTATCGAGGTGCCTGCCCTGCTTCAGGACGCTATTTCCACGACGGGCAGGCTCTATGAGCCGCACCCTGATGGCGGCGTGACTTACTTCGACGCCAAGGAGAAAACTCTCAAGAGCGAGCCCCCGAAGAAAGGCGTCATCGATCTGGAGGTTCTCAAGAACAAGGGCAAGATTGTCCGGGAGAACATCAACGCCAGGCTCATCGACCTCGATGACGGCGTCTTGCTCTGTGAGTTGGACGCCAAGATGGTTCCAGCAATGAACCCGGTCGACGACTACATCATCTCGATGATGATGCAAGCCAAGGCCATGTGCGATGCCGGAAAGTTCCGCGCCCTCGTGATCTCGAATCAGGCTCCCAACTTCTGCGCGGGCGCCCAGCTCCAGCTCATTCTAGAGCTTGCCAAGCGGAAGATGTGGCAAGAAATCGAGATGGTCAGCTCTCTTCTGCAAGACATCAACGTTTCGCTCTATCACGCTGATTTCCCGGTAGTCACCGCACCGCATGGGATGACACTGGGTGGAGGCCTGGAGATTACTTATGCCGGGCAGAAGCGGGTACCCTACACCGAGCTGTACAGTGGTTTGGTGGAGGTCGGCGTCGGCCTCATACCGGCGGGCGGCGGCTGCCTCCAGCTCGTCCGTCAGTTCCAGCGAATGATGGAGCGAAAGAACCCTGGACCGATGCCGCCGGTGATGAAAGCCTTCGAGCTCATCGCGTTCGGAACCGTGTCGTCCTCGGCAAGCGACGCGATGGACAAGGGGCTCCTCGCTCCAAACACGACGGTGCTTGCTTACAACAAGCCCCGGCAGATCGCACAGGCCAAGCAGGTCGCCCTCGACATGGTCGACGGGTTCGAACCCATCCCGGCCGAGGACTTCATCCTGCCCGGCACCGGCGGCTACAACGTGATGGAGGACAGCATCGACGGCTTCCATAGGGCGGGCAAGATCTCGGCTCACAGCGCCAAGATCGCCAAGCTGCACGCGAAGGTGCTGACCGGCGGCGATAAGGCGTCTCCAGTCGACCCGATTAGCGAGAAGGAGATGCTGACGCTGGAGAGAGAGGCATTCCTAAGCCTTTGCGGAGAGCCCATGAGCCAGGAGCGAATGGCCCACATGCTCAAGAAGGGCAAGCCTCTAATCAACTAATAAGCTCCTCGCCGTCGCGAGGGCCGCGAGGCGGGGAGCGAGGGCTGCCGCGGGAGCGCGTTTAGCCGTCGAGGGCCAACGCGGAATTTGCACCCAATCGTCGGCGTAGGCGGGGAAGAATGATCCGCGTCGAGCATCTATCCAAGCGTTACCGCGAAATCGTGGCCGTGGACGACCTCTCCTTTACCGTGGATGAAGGGGAGATACTGGGCTTTCTGGGCCCAAACGGCGCTGGAAAATCGACCACCATGAGGATCATCACCGGCTACATGCCGCCGTCGGCGGGCAGGGTCGAAGTAGCCGGCTTCGATGTGTTCGAGCATCCATTGGAGTTCAAGCGTCGCCTGGGTTATCTGCCCGAGCACCCGCCCCTTTACCCCGATCTAACGGTGCGGGAGCACCTCGGCTTCGTCGCCGACCTCAAGGGAGTGCCTCGCCGGAAGCGGCGGACCGAGATTGACCGGGTGGCGGAGCTTACCCGGATCGGAGATGTCCTCAAACGGAGAATCGGCAACCTGTCGAAGGGGTACCGCCAGCGAGTAGGGCTTGGCCAAGCGCTCTTGGCCTCGCCGCCGGTGCTGGTGCTCGACGAGCCCACCGTCGGCCTCGATCCATCCCAAATCATGGAGATCCGGGAGCTGATCAAATCCTTGGGAGGAGAGCACACCATATTGCTCTCGACTCATATCCTTGCCGAGGTGGCGATGATCTGCCGGAAAGTTCTGATTATCAACCAAGGAAGAGCGGTGGCCTTCGACGACCTCGAGACCCTGGCCGAAAACCATGAGGAGTCCGGACGCTCTCTCACCCTCGAAGAGATCTTCCTGAAGCTGACGGCCGCCTGAACCACTCCCCGACCAAATGAAGCGAACCCTTGCCATAGCAAGAAAAGAAATAATCGCCTATTTCACCACCCCCATCGCATATGTGGTGTTCGCGGCGATTACCGTCTTGGGATCATGGTTTTTTCTATCACTTCTGGGACAGTTTCAGAGACACTCGTTCGAGCTGACCCGCATGGGCCGGGACGACATGCTCGCGCATATGAACCTGACAGATCAGGTCATGGTGCCGCTGGTGATGAATCTCGCCTTGGTTCTCATGATGTCGGTGCCCTTTCTCTCCATGCGCCTGCTTTCCGAGGAAAAACGGCAAGGGACCATGGAGCTTCTTCTTACGACTCCGGTTCGTCCACTCGAGATCGTCGCCGGCAAGTACATCGCGGCCCTCGCGATCCTCACCACCGCTCTAGCCTTGACCCTCTCCTACCCCCTGCTGCTCTCCGCGTTCGGCTCCGGCGATCAAGGTGCCGTGGAATGGCCTACCGTGCTCTGCGGCTACCTGGGCCTCTTTCTGCTGGGAGCGAGCGCCATGGCCGTGGGCATGTTCATCAGCTCCCTGACATCCAGTCAGATCGTGGCGGCCTTTCTCACGCTGATGCTTCTCTTGCTCACTTGGGTGGTGGGCTGGAAAGCAGTCGATGTCGAAGGGGCCGCCAGGGAGGTGCTCCTCTACCTTTCATCCACCCAGCACCTGATCTCCTTCGCCAACGGGATGGTGGAGTTGAAGGACGTCGTCTACTACGTAAGCTATATGGTCCTCGGCCTGTTCCTCACGCACCGTGCTCTGGAGGGGCTCCGCTGGGCGGCCTGACATTCAGCTCCCAGGTCACCTCATGATGAAGACAATCGGACAGGTTCTTGGAGCCATCGGCCTCGTTTTCCTTCTCACCACGCCGGTCATGTACTTCGCCGTGGGAGCTGGGTGGAACTGGCTTTTCACTGTGCAGCTAATCCTCGGAGGTGCGTTCATCCTCGCTTGCACCCTGACGAACTTGGGAGAGGTGAGCCGCGTCGCCACGGGAAGAGGCACCTTCTATGTCGCCTTTACGGCCGTATCGTCACTGGCCGTTCTCGGGCTGCTGGTTGCTGGAAACTACCTTGCCTACAGCTCCGATCTGCGTCTCGATCTGACCAAGGCTCGGATATTCACTCTTGCTCCCGACTCGGTAAACACGGTGAACGAGCTTCCCGAGCCGGTCGAGGTGCTCGCGTTCTTCCGATCGGACACGCCGCAGTACCAGCACCTCGAAGAGCTGGTGTCACGCTATCGACGTGCCGGTGGCGCTATTTCGATTCAGGCGGTGGATCCTGACCGGGAGCCCGAGAAGGTGAGGGAATACAACATCCATCTTCGCGGCAATCGAGTGGTGGTTCGTATGGGAGAGATGAGCGAACGTCTTTCCGACCTCTCCGAGGAGGCCCTGACCAATGCTCTACTGCGCCTGACCAGAGGCGCCGGCAAGCGAGTCTACTTTACGACTGGTCACGGTGAATCCGGGCTCGACGACGATCATGACGAGCAAGGGCTTGGTTTGGCGCGTATGCTGATGGAGAACGAAGGTCTGGAAGCAGTTCCGCTACGAATCACGGGCAGCATTCCCGAGGATGCCGCGGCCGTGGTCGTCGCGGGGCCCAGGCGCGCTTTCCTCGAGCCGGAGGTCGAGCTCCTGTCCGATTACCTGGAGGGCGGTGGACGTCTGATGGTCCTGCTCGAGCCGATGGCCGAGTCAGGCCTCGAGGACTTCCTCGAATCATGGGGCATAGGAGTCGAAGACGACCTGGTGGTCGATCAAAACCAGGTCACGGAGCTAATGGGGCCGTTCGTAACCGCCTCGGCCAGCTACGCCCAGCACGAGATTACCGAGGCATTCGACGCCATGCTCACTCTCTTTCCCACCGCCCGATCACTGATTGCCCTCGACATCGAGGACGTCAAACGCCCCACCCCGTTGGTACTGACGGGTCGGGAGGCGTGGGGCTCGAAAGCCTACCGTCGCTCTCCGATCACTTACGAGCCGGAGACGGATAGGAGAGGCCCGCTGCCGCTCGCGGTCGTCGCGGAGAAGGAGACCAAGGGTGGAGCATGGTCCCCTCAAGCACGCCTGCTGGTGTTCGGAGATACGGACTTCGCCACAAACGCATGGGCTAGACAAGCGGCGAACAGCGACCTCTTTCTAAACTCCATCAACTGGATGGCCGGCCAAGTCGAACGGATCACCATCCGTCCACGCCACCGCCCCGCCAGTCAAATCATACTGACCGAGGAGCAACGAACCTTCCTATCCATGTTCTCGATAAACATCCTCCCTCTTCTTCTCGCTTCCATGGGTGTGGCGGTGTGGGTGCTGAGAAAGAACCGGTGAGGCCATGAACCAGCGAGTTCGGACAGTCACAAGCTCTCTTGCCTTCTTGGCGCTGGCAATCGCCGCCGGAGCATGGGTCATTTTCGGAGTGATGCTTCCTCGGGCCACCGATCCGACCGAGACGTCAAAGATGCTTCGCATGTTGCCGGACACTCCGGCACCGGTGGACTCTTTGCTCATCGAGCATGAAGCGGAGCCACCCCTGCGAATCCAAAGAAAGGATGACGCCTGGACGGTCAGGAGCCCCATGGAGACCCCAGCCAAGGGCAACGCCGTCGAGAGCCTTCTCTTGGAGCTGAAAAACCTCACCAAGGAGGACGAGGTCTTACCCGCCGCCGAGGCGGAAGAGAGGCTGTCAAGCTTCGGACTAGACCGCCCCCGGCCGTCCATAGTGGTAAAGGGAGTCGGATTCGAGCACCGGATATCCCTCGGCGATACCAGTCCGTTCGACGGACGCATTTACGCTCGCCGAGATGACGGCCCCGTGGTTCTCATCCATGAACAATCGCGCTCCAACCTGGACCGTAGGGCCTTCAACCTGCGGGAGAAACGCCTCTTGCGACACCCAAGAAATTCCATCTCTTCTTTTGGCGTGCGGATGCCGGATTCGTCCTACCTGCTGGAGCGAAGAGAGAGCGCCTGGAGTGTAACTTCTCCCCATCCCGCGGATTCGCAACCTACCTTGCACGACAGAGCGGACCGAACAGAGGTCAACAAGACGCTCACGGCGCTCGAGAACCTTGGGGCCACGAGGTTTCCGGCATCTTCAACGGAATTGGACCTCGAGCGCGCGGCCACCATAGAGGTTGAGCTTGAAGGCGCAAAGCGGCTAGAGCTGGAGCTGGCCAAGAGCATGGATGGCGATGTGCTCCGTTACTACGTTCTCGGAAGTGACCTGGCTGATGTGGTCGAGGTTCGAGCCGACGCCGTTCGTGGGCTCCGCCAAGAACCCGGCAACCTTAGATACCGGAACGTACTCGAGTTCGTCCGTTCGGAAGTCCGCCGTGTCGAGATCGACACCGGAGAGAAAGTACTCGCCGTACGACAGCCGCCCGGCCGCGAGGGTCACTGGCGTCTCGCCGAGCCGGAGCCCGCGGACATCGAGTCCTGGCGCGTGACCAACATGTTGCGTACGCTCTCCAACCTGAAAGCCGAGGAGATCGTGGAGGAAGATATCGGCGATCCCGATACCATACTCGCGGAATACGATCTGCTGAAGCCTTCAACGCTGGTGCGGCTGCTGGATGAGGCCGAGAACGAGCTGGAGATTCTTGCTATCGGCGGTGAAGCGGGGCCAGGCCGCCGCTACGCCACCAACGCCAAGAGGAGACGAGTTTTCACAGTTCTCGAATCTCGCCTGGCAAACCTGCCGAAAACGAGCTCCGATCTTGGAGCGGGCACTCAATCATCGCCTTGAGCAAAGACCCTGGCAGCTCCGGTTAGGGTACGCCTGTGTTTCCTCTTTGCTCGGGATCGCGCTCAAAGCGAACCTTGTCGGCGGCAATCTCTCGCAAAGCGATGACCGATGGCTTGTTCTTGGTCACGACCAGCGGACGAGCACCCGCGCTAAGCTGGCGGGACCGCTTTGCCGCCAAGATTGTCAGCGCAAAGCGGCTTGGAACCTTGGGGAGACAGTCTTCTATGGTAACGCGTGCCATTCATAACCTCGTCTTAGCGCCCTCTTGGGCGCTTGCTTGCGATCTTCTAGTCCGGAGGCGCACACCGGTCAAGTCAAAGCTCACCCCCTACAGGCGGCGGCACGACCGTCCGGCTCGCCGTCCGTGGATTCTACATCACCCTGTCCCATATCCATCGCACCCAACGCCTTGGGTCGACGATACTCCACCGCGGCTTCGATAAAGGCCGAGAAAAGAGGATGAGGAGCGAAAGGCTTGGACTTGAACTCCGGATGAGCCTGACAAGCCAAGTAAAACGGATGTTCCGGCAACTCTATCATCTCAACGAGACCCGTCTCGGGGTTTCGGCCGGAAAGAACCATGCCCGCGGCCTCGAAGGCTTCCTCGTAGGCGGTGTTGACCTCATACCTGTTGCGATGACGCTCGGTCACCTCCGGCCGGCCACCGTAGATTCTTCTCGCGAGGCTACCTTCGAGAAGCGTACATCTATAGGAACCAAGCCTCATGGTATCGCCCAGATCCCGCTTTCGCTCAGCCATAAGGCTTATAACGGGGTCCTTGCAATCACCTTCTATCTCCTCGCTTCCAGCACCGTGCAGATCCATGACGTTGCGCGCATACTCGATGAGTGCCATCTGCAGGCCAAGACATACACCCAAGAACGGCACGCGATTGGAGCGAGCATAATTTGCCGCCGAAATCTTGCCCTCGACGCCACGATTCCCAAAACCGCTAGGTACAAGTATCCCGTCGACACCCGCCAGCAGAGAATCTCCTCCCTCCTCTTCAATCTTCACCGCGTCCACGAATCGCATCCGAACGCGCCGCTCATTGGCCAACCCTCCGTGCACGAGTGCCTCGCTCAGAGACTTATAGCTCTCCGTAAGGTCAACGTACTTGCCGACAATGGCGATCTCGACCTCCCCACTTGGGTGCTCGAGCTTTCTGACGATATTCTCCCAGCGCTCCAGACTAGGCGCCCTCGACCAGATATTCAGTAGCTCGGCTATGCGGTCGTCCAATCCCTCTTCGTGGAGCAAAATCGGAACCTGGTAGATGCTCTTGACATCCCGGGCGGTGAACACACTCTTCGGCACGACATTAGTGAATAGAGCAATCTTATCCTTCACATCTTGCGTGAGGCCCTCCTCCGCCCGACAAAGCAGTATATCGGGCTGGATACCGATCTCCCGAAGCTTCTGAACGGAGTGCTGCGTCGGCTTGGTCTTCACCTCACCCGCGACCTTGATGTAGGGGACCAATGTCAGATGGACGTAAAGCACGTTGTCGTAACCAACGTCGTAGCGGAACTGCCTTATAGCTTCGATGAAAGGCAATGACTCGATGTCTCCTACCGTTCCGCCGATCTCGCAGATGAGCAGATCGATGTCTCCGGCTGCTCCGTGAATCGCCGATTTGATCTCGTCGGTAACGTGAGGAATGACCTGCACGGTCTTGCCGAGATACTCCCCACGACGTTCCTTTCTAAGCACCGAATCGTAGATCCGCCCGGAGGTCCAATTGCTGGCCCTCGAAATCCGAGCCGTCGTGAAGCGCTCGTAGTGCCCAAGATCGAGATCGGTCTCCGCTCCATCCTCGGTAACGAAGACCTCGCCGTGCTGCTGAGGGTTCATGGTGCCCGGATCGACGTTCAAGTAAGGATCGAGTTTGAGATGGGCGATTCTCAAGCCTCGATTCTCCATGAGAGCACCTATGGATGCGCTCGCCAGACCTTTTCCCAGGGAGGAAACCACCCCACCGGTGACAAACATGAACTTGGTCGGTTTCTTCGACATGTATCGTTCTCGTCCTTTCAGCGCGGCTACCTCTCTTTAAAGCCTAGCCCACGTTTTCCACGAAGCCACCTGCCGCCGCATCCTACGTTGCTGCCGTGGGATCCTGAACACCGGTTCGATCCCTCCTCGAAACGACCCGTCCAGAGGGGGCTCCAATTGCGACCGGCTCGCAGCGGGCGGGTGCCGCCGAGTTCGCCGGATGCGAGGCGTGGTGCATAAAGCACCGAAATGATGGCTAATGCCTTGGGCAAGAGTGGATCCCAGATGATGGCCGGTTCCTGCCTTCACCTGCTTCGGCCAGGACCGGCGTCAATCCGGGAGAGGATTATAGGGACCACTACCCCTGACTTCAACGGTTCCGGGATAGAAGGATTCAATTCACGAAGACCCGCAAACCGATGGAAAGCTCGTAGCCCGGCGCCCCGGCTATCGAGCGGCCGAAGGAGACGTCCAGCCCGTACTCCTCGTCCACGAAGCTACCACCGACAGACACATGCCGATCGTCTCGGATCTCATCCGAAGTCCAGCCTCCCCGAAGAGCAAAGTGATCCAGGAAAAAGAACTCTGCTCCCGCGGAGTATCTCGCGGGTTGTTCGTCGTCCTCCGGCTCGACGTCGTAGTCGAAGCCTACGACGAGACCCTTCCATACCACTGCGCCAAACCCAACTCCCAGAACCCTAGGAGCAACCCTGCCGGCGTCGGTGGCGTTGAAGTAGTTCTGCCCAACGACTCCAAGATTGATCCGATCACCAAGCCTGAAAATGAACCCCGCGTCTCCCGTAACCCGCCGCACCGGCGCATCAACGGTGTCCATATGCAGGTATCGCAGGCTGGTCCCGGCCAGAAGCCAGTCGGCCATTGCGTAGGATGTAGCGACATCGAATCTGCTGCCTGACCGAATACCGCCACTCGAACCGGCATAATCGTAAGTGTAGGCAAGCCCTCCCGCCACCGGACCGGTCCGGCTGTCCAGCACCGACAAAGAGGTCAGGGTTTCGTTGCGCCCCGCGTGCCGCCGCCAAAAACTCTCTACTACGTAGCGGGGGAACAGGCTCATGCCCGCCGGGTTCCGGAAAATGGCGTCGTTGCCGGTGCCCACTGCTCTGTGCACGTCACCCATTCCGGCCGACCTGGGCCCCATAATGTGCTGCGCTGGTGCCAGATTAGGCAGCAGTAATGCGATAAGAAGAGCTGCCTTTATGCAGAGTCCCAAGCCGTCTGAAATGCTCCATTGACTCGCACGCCGATGGAGCTTGCCTTGCGGAAGCCCTTTTGCCACGCTTGAATGTTTCGTCTTCTTCACGAGGTCGTGAATGATAGCACACAGCCGCTTGAACGCCGCATCATCTATCCGTTACGATGGTCTAAGGTCTATAGACGCTGACTTGAGGCCGATGGGACTTTTTGGCCTCGTTGAATCTCGGGAGGTCGAGGTGAACAAACGCAAGCTCGAGTCGTACCGGAATCTGCTCGAGGGACGCCTGGCGGTCTTGATAGACGCCTCGACGGACACCGTAGAAAGCATGGCCGGCGAGCGGCCCCCGCAGCACGCCGACCCGACCGATCGTGCCTCCATGGAGACCGATCGCAGCTTCATCCTGCGAATGCGCGATAGAGATCGCAAGCTCATCAACAAGATCGAAGACGCTCTAAAACGCATCGAGGAAGGATCCTTCGGCACCTGTATAGAGTGTGGCGAGATCATCTCGGAGAAGCGCCTAAAAGCGCGCCCCGTCACGACCTTGTGTATCGACTGCAAGGAGGAGGCGGAGATTATCGAGAGCAAGCAGGCGGGTTAGCGGCTTGCGGCAAATGGGCCTGCCAAGATTGGCGCCTTCCAAAAAAGCACCAGAGGTTCGCTTGACGAGCCTCCAGGACTGCTTATAACTCCGACGCCGCTGGCACTCGCAAAAGAGCGAGAGCTGACAGCCCCGGCCGCCAAGCTGCCGGGAATCCTTTGGGGTTCAAAGATTCTTAGGGCAAGACGACCAATCGTTCCGCCGGCGCCCCCGGCAAAAATACGAAGGAGAGTGAAATGAGGATCAGGCCACTGCAAGATCGCGTGATTATCAAGCGCATGGAAGAGGAAGAGAAGACCAAGGGAGGCATCATCATCCCGGAAACCGCCAAGGAGAAGCCTCTGGAGGGCAAGGTCATCGCCGCCGGTAACGGTAGGATCCTCGAAAGCGGAGAGGTGCGACCTCTCGACATCAAGGAAGGCGATAGGATCCTCTTCAGCAAATACGCCGGAACCGAGATCACCGTCGAGGGCGAGGAGTATCTCATGATGCGCGAGGACGACATCCTCGGAGTCATCGAGGGCTGACCCCGCTTTTCCTCAACCCCCGAACAATACCAATTTTCAAGGAGCAATCTTATGGCCAAGGACATCGTATTCAACACTCGCGCCCGTGAGCACATCCTCAAGGGCGTCAATATCCTTACCGACGCCGTTAAGGTAACCCTCGGCCCCCGTGGGCGAAACGTGGTCCTCGAGAAGTCTTTCGGCCCTCCCGTCGTCACCAAGGACGGCGTGACCGTAGCCAAGGAAATCGAGCTCAAGAACCGTTTCGAGAACATGGGCGCCCAAATGGTCAAGGAGGTGGCCTCCAAGACATCGGACGTCGCGGGTGACGGAACGACCACCGCCACCATCCTTTCGCAGAAGGTGTACGCCGAGGGCAGTAAGCTCGTAGCGGCCGGCCATGATCCCATGTCTCTCAAGAGAGGCATCGAAAAGGCTGTCGTTGCAATCGTGAACGATCTCCGTGATCAGTCCAAGCCTACCAAGGACAAGAACGAGATCTCCCAGGTGGGAACCATTTCCGCCAACGGCGACAGCACCATCGGCGAGATAATCGCCGAGGCCATGGAGAAGGTGGGCAAGGAAGGAGTCATCACGGTCGAGGAGGCAAAGAGCCTCGAGACCAACCTGGACGTGGTTGAGGGCATGCAGTTCGACCGTGGCTACCTCTCGCCGTACTTCGTTACCGATCCGGAGCGCATGGAGGTCTCTCTCGAGGATGCCTTCATACTCATTCACGAGAAGAAGATCAGCAACATGAAGGATCTGCTGCCGGTGCTCGAGCTGGTGGCCCGGCAGAGCAAGCCGCTTCTGATCATTGCCGAGGACATCGAGGGTGAGGCCCTGGCCACGCTGGTGGTGAACAAGCTCCGGGGCACCTTGCAAGTAGCCGCCGTCAAGGCTCCTGGGTTCGGTGACCGGCGCAAGGCCATGCTCGAGGATATCGGGGTACTCACCGGCGGCAAGATGATCGCCGAGGATCTAGGTCTCAAGCTCGAGAACATCAATCTCGGAGACCTGGGCTCCGCCAAGCGCATCTCAATCGATAAGGACAACACGACCATCGTGGACGGAGCAGGCTCCAAGTCCGATATCGAGAGCCGAGTAAAGGTTATCCGGGCGCAGATTGAGGAGACCACCTCCGATTACGATCGAGAGAAGCTCCAGGAACGTCTCGCCAAGCTTATCGGCGGCGTTGCGGTGATCAACGTGGGAGCCGCGACCGAGGTCGAGATGAAGGAGAAGAAAGCTCGGGTGGAAGACGCACTCAACGCTACCCGCGCGGCAGTGGAGGAAGGCATTGTACCAGGCGGCGGTGTCGCTCTCATCCGCGCGATTAAGGCTCTAGATAAGGTCGATGTGAACGAAGAGGAGCGACACGGCGTGGTGATTGTACGCCGCTCCCTCGAGGAGCCCATGCGGCAGATAGCCATCAACGCGGGGCACGAGGGCTCCATCGTGGTGGACAAGGTGAAGAACGGAAAAGGCGCGACGGGCTTCAACGCATCGACCTTCGAGTACGAGGACCTGGTGAAGGTTGGCGTGATCGACCCGACCAAGGTGACTCGCACGGCACTGCAGAACGCCGCATCCATCGCATCCCTCATGCTGACCACCGAAGCGATGATCGCCGAGCATCCCAAGGAGGAGAAGGAAGGCGCTCCTGATATGGGCGGAATGGGCGGAATGGGTGGTATGGGCGGCATGGGCGGAATGGGCATGTAGCCGCGGCACCCCCTCCAACAGCACATTTGATTGTGAAGCCCTCGGTCTTACCCGGCCGGGGGCTTTTCGGTTTCGGGCTACGGAACGACGGCGAGCGCCAAGTGTTGTATATTGAAGACGGTCCTTGAAAGCTGGGCGGGTGGACGCTGGGTTGTGATTCTCACAACCTGGAGGAAAGTCCGGACTCCGCAGGGCATGGTGCTGGCTAACGGCCAGGCGGGGCAACCCGACGGAAAGTGCAACAGAAAACAAACCGCCCGGAAGCAATTCCGGGTAAGGGTGAAAAGGTGCGGTAAGAGCGCACCGCGTCTCCGGTGACGGAGACGGCAGTGTAAACCCCACCAGGAGCAAGAGCGAATAGGGAGGCTCGCGGCCACCGTGTCGTGGGGAGTAGCCCGCTCCCAGTCTCCGGGTAGGCTCGCAAGAGGGCGCCGGCAACGACGCTCCCAGATGAATGTCCACCACCCGAAAGGGAACAGAATCCGGCTTACAGCCCCGCTTTCAAGGACCACCTTTTACAGCGGCATCAACCCGAGTGCCGAAGTGCCGAGCCCAAGCCGTAACTACGTCGAGATGCCGTCGTCGATCGCTTTGTTGGCCATCGCGTCGGCTTCGACATTCTCCGAGCGAGGCACATGACGGACCTTGGCCTCATCGAAGCTTCCCAGTAGCTCGACGGTTCTTCTAAACAGAGGTTGAAGGTGGGCCGCTCTAACCTTGTAGCGTCCAGAAAGCTGACGTACCAGCAACTCCGAGTCCGTAAAAAGCTCCACCCTACGCGCCCCAAGCTCGGCCGCCCTCGCAAGGGCCATTATGACCCCCTCATACTCCGCCACGTTGTTCGTGGTCTTGCCAAGATAGCGGCCAAAACGCTCCACCTCTTTCCCTTGAGGATCGAGTAGCACGGCACCCGCTGCCGCCGGCCCGGGATTACCCCTTGCGGCGCCGTCAGTGAACACTCGAAGACACTCGGGCGCCTTTTCACCCTTTGCACCGAAACAAACCTGCACTGGCGGTGGATGGAGGCCCGACCTAGCAATGGTATCGGCCGCCCACTCAAGTAACGAGCGCGCGCGCTCGATGGTGATGCCGGGCGACTCCTCGACCGCGTGAGACAAGCAGCCGGTTCGCGCTAGTGCTCTCAACAATGAAGGTACATCACCCGGCTTTCGAGAGGTCACGTACGCGCGGCTCCGGCGTCATGAGCCTCCTCCCCGTCATCGTCTTCGGGAGGCTCCGGTATGTAGAGAATCCTGTAACAGCTCGGACACTGGATGATGCGGTCGCCCGCTCCGGTCATAAGGTCGTTGCAAAGCTGGGGAGGGATTCGCATCCTACATACCTCGCAAGCCCCACCAGGACCGACCGCGGCCATCGCGATGCCTCCCTTGCGAGCGAGGATTCGCTCATAGACGGAAAGAAGCCTTGCCTCGAGGTCCTCACTCAAGTTCTTGCGACGAGCTTCCAACTCGCTTCGGTCCTTCTCTATGCTGGAGAGCTTGGCACGAAGCTCTTTCCGCTCCGATTCGTAGCCTTTTTCCTTTTCGAAGATCGTCCGCTCGATGAGCTCTATCTCCTTGTTGAGAGACTCAGCCTGCTCCATCAAGTTGAGGATCTCCTCCTCTTGGTTGCGGATACTCTTCTTGGCTATGTCGATCTCCCTGGACATCGCCGCGTACTCTCTTGGGGTCTTGATGTCCGTTAGCCTGGACTCCCACTTACGGATCTGATCCTTTTGAGCCTGAATCTGTGACTCAATGAGCTTGCGTTGGGCCTCGATCTCATCGAGTTCGGCCTGCTTCTCGTCGCTAGCTGCTCGATCCGCTCCAAGATCATCGTCGATCTCCTTCAGTCGAGCGGGATAGCTCGAGGCAGCATGGTTTATGTCTCGAATCTCTTTATCGACGGCTTGCAGCTTCAGTAAGGCCTTGATTCGTTCAAGCACTGGGTGTGCCTCCACAAGTGATTACAGTCAAAAAAACAAAACGCCCGAAACCTTTCGGTTTCGAGCGCTGGTCGTTGCTTTGATCCTTTGCGGTGCAATGGGCTCGATGTTGCCCGCCGCACCCCCGGGACATGGAGCCTCCGGGCCGATGCGCAATCATTTTGCTCGAGCCATGCCGCATGGCAAGCGCGCTTATACGGCTCTCGGCGTCCGGAATCAAGCCCCGACGGGTGGACTGCTGAAAAATAGGGGTTCCCCCGATGTAACCGCATGGAAAGTGCCTGGACTTTGTTCGTTGAAGGTTGCGTTTCAGCACGACAAGAGGTAGCTAGAGCTTTGCCTCGGCGGGCCCGTAGTTCAATTGGTTAGAACCGCCGGCTCATAACCGGTAAGTTCCAGGTTCGAGTCCTGGCGGGCCCATTCCGCTCCACGCAGCATCCCTTTGGCGTCCGCCACGGCTCCCGTTCCGGGGCCTATGAGCTTGCGCCTTCGATCTCGCTGAAGCTCTTCAAGCGTTTCGAACGGCTGGGATGACGTAGCTTGCGCAACGCCTTGGCCTCGATCTGACGTATGCGCTCGCGGGTCACCTCGAAGTCCTGGCCGACCTCCTCCAGCGTGTGGTCGCTCTTCTCGCCGATCCCGAAGCGCATTCGAAGCACCTTCTCTTCCCGAGGAGTGAGCGTCGCCAAGACCTTGCGGGTCTGCTCAGCCAAGTTCATGTTGATAACCGCTTCCGATGGAGAGGTCACGGCCTTGTCCTCGATGAAGTCACCCAGGTGACTGTCCTCCTCCTCACCTATGGGCGTTTCCAAAGAGATTGGTTCCTTGGCGATCTTCAGCACCTTCCTGACCTTGTCCAGCGGCATCTCCATCTTCTCCGCGATCTCTTCGGGAGAAGGCTCACGCCCAAACTCCTGCACAAGGTAACGGCTGGTGCGAATCAGCTTGTTGATCGTCTCGATCATATGAACTGGAATACGAATAGTTCGCGCCTGATCGGCAATGGCCCTTGTTATGGCCTGCCGAATCCACCACGTAGCGTACGTGGAGAACTTGTAGCCGCGCTTGTACTCGAACTTGTCGACAGCCTTCATGAGGCCGATGTTGCCCTCTTGAATGAGATCGAGGAACTGCAAGCCCCTGTTCGTGTACTTCTTGGCGATTGAAACCACCAAGCGCAAGTTGGCCTCTATCAGCTCGGCTTTCGCATACTCGGCTCGTCTTTCACCGGTAATAATGTCTTCGTAGGTGGTGCGTAAGACGTCTACGTTGACCCCCGCCTCATCCTCTATCCGTTTTATCTTACGAACGGCACCCTTGATCATACGGTCCAGCTCATGGGCCTCCTCCAAACGAAGGCCAACCTTGCGAAGCACCCGCTTCTCCGCCTCGGCGCCGCGCTTTAGCTCCCGCAAAAGCAGGCGAAGCTCCTTGAGGGGCCGGCGCCCCTTTCGCTCCGCCGCGCGAAGAACGGTCTCGCACTGCTCGATCCGCTTGATGTAGTCCTTGAGCCGCTCGACGATGAGCTCGATCTGCTTCTTGTTGAGACGAATATCCTCCAGAATACGGGCCATTTGATTCTTGCGACGATCAATCTGACCCTGCATCTCCTTCTTTCTGGCCTCCGACAGCCTCTTTCGAGACACGAGCTGCTCTCTGACCTTCTCGTTCTCGCGGTAAAGACGCTTGATCCTCTCTATGGCCCTGATCACGCGCTCGGCGCTCTGCTTCTCATCTACGTCGCTCACATTGCTTTCATCGTCATCGTCGGCACCCGGCGCATCCTTCACAACGTCTCGAACCCGAGCCTTACCCTTCTTCAAGCGCTCGCCTATCTCGATGATCTCCCGGATCGCTATGGTGGAATTGAGCACCACATCGAGGACTTCTTTCTCTCCAACCTCGATTCGCTTGGCTATCTCGACCTCACCCTCGCGAGTGAGCAATGAAACCGACCCCATCTTTCGAAGGTACATTCGAACAGGGTCGGTGCTCTTCCCATAGCCGCCATCATCTTCCGATGCGGCTTGCTTGACGGGCGAAGCATCCGTGGCTTCCCCTTCTTTGGACGCGACAGCCTCCGGCTTTGGCTCCGTCAGCGTGACCTTCGATGCATCATCGACGATCTCGACATCATGCTCTCCGAACACCATCATCACATCATCAATCTGTTCCGAGCTTATGATGTCGTCGGGAAGAGCATCGTTTACCTCGTCGAAGGTAAGGAACCCTTTTTGACGGCCCTGATCGAGGAGTTCTTGGACTTCCTTTCTCTCCGAGACGCTCAGCGTTACCTCTAGGCTCTCCCCCGCTACGGCCTCCGGGTCCATTCCATCCGCGCGAAGCTGCTCAGCGCGCATTTCCGCCGACTCTCGCGCACGCTCTATTCGCTCCTTGTTGAAGTCCTGGGGGTCGTCCGGCAGCTCCAAGGTCTTGACCGACCTAGCATCTTCCACCGCACCCTTGATCACTGCTTCGTTCTTCCTAGACTTACGACCCTTCTTCGATTGAGCGGGCGCGACCTTCCCCGCTGTCCCCGACTTACGGTTCGCTTTGGTCTTGCTCGCCTTGCCGGCGGTCTTGCCCGCCTTGCCGGCGGTCTTGCCCGCCTTGCCGGCGGTCTTGCTCGCCTTGCCGGCGGTCTTGCCTGCCTTGCCGGCGGTCTTGCTCGCCTTGCCGACGGTCTTGCCCGCCTTGCCGACGGTCTTGCTCGCCTTGCCGGCGGTCTTGCCCGCCTTGCCGGCGGTCTTCCGCTTGCCGGCTTTAGAGGTAGCGGCCTTACGCTTTTCGTCGGCGGCATCCATGCCGGCCGCGGCCTCTACGGGACCGTCCTTCTCGCAAGTAGCGCTCCTCTTCTTGGAGAGAGTCCTCGCGGCTCCCCGTTTCTTGCTACCGGCTGTTCGAACAGATGTCTTCTTGGAGTTGCGTGAAGTGGCTCGGCGACTCATCGTTACTCCTGAGTTCTTGAGATTGTTCAACTTGCTACGACTCTCGGAGTCATTCAGGGGTTCGTCAAGATTGTGACCTTGCGTACCTGCTTGCGGTTCTTTGTTTCTCGGCCTGTATCATTCGTGCTCTCTCCACGGGATCGGTTATCTCCGCGGTCCGCCGAGCGAGACTCTCTCGGCGGCGCGCCTCGGCCAGCCGCTCCAGCCTGGCGAGCACCAAGCGAAGCTTGCGAGCAATATCGTCCGCCCTTTCATCCATGGCCGACTCGCATGAGAACCCGGCACCTACCCTCGCCAAGTGGGCTCTCCATCGACTTCGAAGCTTCATGTCCTCGATCTTCTCGAGGGCCTCACCTACATCGACCTGCCCACCTTCTCGCCTCCTGGCCAGAAGACAGGTCAACAATTCGATACTGCGCTCGTCGGCCAGGTTCGAAACGGACTCTTCCACTAGTGGCTCCTCGAGAAGATCGGGCTTCTCCAGCAGGAGCATGCACAAAGCCTCCTCGTCGGCAGGCATGGGATCGGACGAGGGCGCTTCCATCATGGAACGGCTCGACCGCGTATCGACCTTCTTGACAGGCTTGCGGAGGTGATCCGCAAGAACTTTCTCATCGAGGCCCAAGCGATCGGCGACTTTTTCTAGATACAAACGGTGGGTCATGGGGTCACGAACACGCGCCAAGATAGGCCGCACTCGCTCGGCTGCACGAACACGGGCCTCGACAGTCCCTCCTCCGAATCCTCCGAGAGCACGGTCCACTAGAACCTGCACCAATGGCTGGGCCTTTCCGCATAACGTTCGGAAGGCGTCTGCTCCCTGTTCCCGAACAAACGAATCGGGGTCTTCTCCTTCGGGGAGTGACACCACCCAGGCCGTCAAGGCCGGAACCTCCGTTACTACATCATGAGTACGTGCGGCTGCTTCACTGCCCGCCTCGTCGCCGTCGAAAACCAGGTAGACATCCTTGGCATGACGCGCCAATAGACGGCAGTGTTCCAGAGTCAGCGCCGTCCCGCAGGTAGCCACGGCATTATCGATGCCTGCCTGCGCGAGCGCTATCACATCGAAGTACCCCTCCACCACCACGGCGGCCCCGCTGCGGCGAATGCTCGCGCGCGCTCGATCCAAACCGAACAGAGTGGCCGACTTACGGTAAAGAGGCGTCTCCGGTGAGTTGAGATATTTCGCTGGGTGATCACCCTCAACGATTCGCGCTCCGAAAGCGAGTACGCGCCCATCGGGGTCTCGTATCGGAACCATCAATCGTCCGCGAAAACGCTCGTAAGTCTCCTCGCGTTGCCCTCGAGCTATCAGCCCAGCCTCTTGAAGCACAGATTCCGACACGCTCGCCCGAACAAGCCGGCGCCCAAGATCGTTCCGAAGAGGAGCAAACCCAAGGCCGAAACTGCGTGCGACCTCCGAACCGATGCCTCGCGCCTTGAGATGCTCTCTACCCGCCTTGCCGCTTGCGTCGCGGAAAAGCCAGTTCTCGAAGCTTTCCGCCGCCTTCTCGTTTGCATGGAGGAGACTCTCCCGACGGCGGTGCTTGGCTTCGGCCTGCGGGTCAGAGGATATCCTGCCCGGTGGGGGAAGATTAACCCCCACTTCAGCAGCTAGCATCCGAACGGCCTCGGGGAAAGTCTTGCCTTCACGCTCCATCACGAATCGAAAGACGTCCCCGCCTGCTTGGCAGCCAAAACAGTGATAGAGGTTCCTGACGGGATCGACGTGAAAAGACGGAGTCTTCTCGTGATGGAATGGGCATGAGCCCTTCCACGAACGTCCCACCTTCCTCAACGCCACCGACCGGCCGATTACCTCAACGATATCGAGCCGATCGCGAACCTCGGCGATCTTGTCTTCGGGGATCTGTGCCAAGGGCGACCCTGCCTGCGTCCGCTAAACGCCAAGCTACCGTGATACGTGGCCACTCGACAGATTCAACATGTACGACACTGGGCCCTGCTCGCGTCGTTCCATGTTTACCGGTGGAACTACTAGTAATGACTCTTACGCGCTTTCTTCATTGCGCGCTTGCGAGCCGCGATCGACTTCTTCTTCTTCCTGATGCTCGGCTTCTCAAAATGCTCACGCTTGCGAATCTCGGAGAGTATTCCCGCTTTCTCACATTGCTTCTTGAAACGCTTCATGGCGTTCTCAAAGGACTCGCCGTCCTTCACACGCACGTTCGACATCCGCTATCACTCCCCTCTACGTGGGATTACCACTGGTAGGGCCCGCGCCAGCCTCCCGACAATCAAACACGTCTACCGTGAGAACCGACACCACTGGTGAACTTCGTCAAATCGGTGATCTTACAGGCCCAGCCTCGCTTGTCAACCCCCTATCGAACTGAGGTATCCCCTCTATCGTCCGAGTCTCTTGGCGAACCAAAGAACCAGCCAGGAGAACCCCGCCCGCCAGCCGCTCTTCCGCCCGCCGCTCTTACGCGCTCGCAAGCCCCGCGCGCGCTCGCGCACGGTTGTGGAGAACATCCAGATATTCCCTCCATCGTCCGAGTCGCTTGGCGGAGAAATCCGAAGGTTTTTTCGAGATACGGACGTCCTGGGAGTCTCGCAACGGCAAGCGTATTCGCCGCAGCCGACCTAACGGCACCACCCCATACTGCCCATTAGGCGGCACATCATCTCGCCGTCAAACCGGGTGTCCCCGAACACACACTCCATGTCTCCTGGACACTCGCAGTCGTTCAAGTCCATGTCGCAGATGTACTGACAGGTTGGCGGCATGCCCTCCGTGCAACCCAGATCGCCCAGGCAGTCATCGTGCGATGTGCAAGCCTGATCTAGGCCGGGCCTTGTAGCCGGGGTAATGCACTCGCAGATGCTCGCATCGCAAAGCTGGCCGTGTGAGCGGCAGTCGAGGGCACTGCAGTCGCAAGGCCAGTCGCCTACACCCTTGCAATTGCCCGTCTCCGGATCGCATGAGCTGCCGCTGGGACATGGGTTGCAGTCATAGGGCTCGTCCATTCCATCGCAGTCGGTGTGCTGGGTGCAGCCAAGAAGGCAGTTCCCCGAAAACTCGTGGCAGAAGTAGGCATCGCCCATGCTATCGCACTCTCCCGGCTCGCAGTCGGGTGGCGGAGCTATGCACAGCCCGCTATTATTGCAGGTCCGCGGCTCATCGCACTCATCGTCGTGAGTGCAGTTCACGCAGGTGTTCGTGTCAAGATCGCAGACGAGCTGCCCGCAGTCCGCGTTGCTTTGGCATGACGGCACGCAAAGGCCGCCCCGATCCTCGTCGCACTGGAAGTTGCTATCACACTCGCCAAGCCCATCCGGCCCGCACTCGACGTAGCAGTAGCCGGCCGGCACCGGCTCATCATCGCCGCGGGAGCACTTCGGCCCATTCGGGCTGTCTATGCAAAACGCCTCGTTGAGGCATCCCTGGCACTCGTTCATGTTGCAGACATGATCCGCCGGACAATCGTCTTCGGAAACGCACTCACTCTGCGGGTCGAAGGGCTCGCACTCGCCGCCAACGCAAACATGACCCAGCTCGCAGTCATATACGGTGTCACAGCTGGTATCGGGAGGCTCCACGCAGGCGCCGTCCTCACAGACCTTGTCACCCTCGCAGTCATCGTCGTCCTCGCATGGTCTCTCGCCCGCTTGACAAGCCCCCTCGTCGTCGCAGTAACCATCGGGACAGTCCGCATCGCTCTCGCACGGCGCTTCAGTCGAGCATGTCCCATTCAGGCACGACAGTCCTTCCGGGCAGTCCGCATCGGAGTTGCATTCTTTGCCGGGTGCGGAGTCGGCGCAGGCCGCCACTAGCGTCGCGCAAACAAAAAGCACAAACAATACCAAGCCCACGTTGCGTGGCCTCTCTCGACATTCCGCTTCATAAAGACGCATGTCATCCTCCCCGGTTTCCGTTGACTTCCTTGCACCGCGAACCGAACTCCGTGACTTTGTGCATCGATTATTGCATCAGTAAGAGCGCCTTTCGAGGCTTTCAGCGAACCGCGGGCACCGCACCTCCCGCCACGGCAGCCTTCGAATCACCCCGAATTAGATAATTAGAGGAAATACAAAGTCACGACCGGTTACGGCAAAGAGTTACCAAGGCACATGAATAAGGGCTTCGCAATCCTCCGAAAACCAAACCGGTCGCACATCAAGCCCATGGTTTTCGAATGTAAGACACCACTGCACATCATCAATCCCGTGCCAGAATTTGGCATATAGCGTAAACCAGTAGGCGTAGGCTTCCAAAGAGTAGTCGGCCGCAGATTGCGCGGCAATATAAGCGATCTCTACGAAGTCATCTACGTTATCCAGAGGCGTGAATAGTACTGGCACCCACCAGCAGAACCAGTTGAAGCAAGTGAAGCGACTGTCTGTTCCAAAGAACAGCTTCCACAAAGCCTGTCCAAGGACTCTCCCACCACGGTATCTGGAGCCACTGTCATCGGGATCACATGGCTCGGAACTTCGCGTCAGAAAACCATAATCTCCCGCGCCATGCACCCAAAAATAATCAAACACAGAACCTGCTGGATTTATTGCAGGAGTTGACAGAGGCAGTCTGGAACTAGGCTCTGGAAGATAGCCGACATCATACTTGCTGTGCCAATGTAGATGCGGCAACACGGTCCCGAGCACCCCTTCGTGAATCATTCCGTTTTCGTTGCTCAACAATGGGTTATCAGGATCACAAAGTAAATTATTATTAATACCCACGTATCGCCAAAGCACAAAATGGTTCAATTCATGTGCAATAACCACCGGGGCAATTCCATGAGTCCCATCTGCAGTAATGCCGCCGAGTTGGCCTGCCCCCAAGGGGGGCGAAACGAAAGAATAGTTTGGCAGATAGATGCGTGGATTATTATCGCCCTGCTTATTGAACTCTGTGCGCAGCGCCTTGGCTGGTTGGTTTTCATACAATGCATGCTGGCAAGAATTTGCAACAATGAGTGCACGAATTCGTTCATCTGGAGGTGGCACCACGCCTAAGCGTTGTAGAGCTTCATCCTGCCAGTCCATGTAGTTGCTCGCCCAATAGTATACTTCAGGCAGCACCCGATCCCAACCGCTGTCGACATTGTGAAAATCGAGACCAGACCTACTAGGCGTGCCGATATAGTCATCGCCCCCGGGGCCCTCGGCGAATTCACACCACTTATCTGGATGGGTCGGATAGTCGGGACAATTATGAACCGGACAGCCGGAGAGGGTCACTGGATTTCCGCCAGAATCGAAACATAAAAGGTCATCCATGATGTAGAAGTAATCATGATTTAGCGTTGTCAGCTTCCGACTGTATATAGCATCTGTTATAATAGTCGGATTTTCGAGGTCACCATCCAAATGATTGGTGCGTTTTACACTGCCTTGATAGTTCATCTGGTCCATAGCCGGGAAGATGGCGTGTACATCCATCGAGTAAGCATCGATATGTACATACATGAGATTGTTTGCATCCTCTCCTGTGCGTAAGAGCACCCGGTCTATGAGGGTGACCCACCGACTATCTACATATCTGTCCGCTGATACGAGTGCAGTATCGGGGTCGAGCTGATAGCCTGCGGAAGCGAGATGAGACATCGCGTGCTTCACTGTGGCATCTTGATCGTTCGCTAAAGGTACTTTTTCAATAAGATGATTTACTTCGGATGCCGTTAGCATTCCTCGGGCCATTGCGAACAGCTTCCCTTCATCAGAGAAGAAGAGCATGGAATCAGAACCATGCACAGTATAGCCAGCGGCGCCCCGCTCAATATCAAGGATGAAACCGCGTGGGGTGCGTCTTGTTCTCGCTACTGCGTTATCTTCGCCGCCGGTCAGAAACTGATCCATTTTCGGCGGATGCAGTGATCCATTTGGGGTTGCGGAGCGGGAGTTTGATTCAGGCCCGAGCCAACAGAATGGATCTTGGCTGCAAAGATGAGC
>SLRQ01000053.1 GCA_007130885.1 Deltaproteobacteria bacterium | reverse complement strand
TCTTCGGGCTCGGCCTCTTCGGGCTCGGCCTCTTCGGGCTCGGCCTCTTCGGGCTCGGCCTCTTCGGGCTCCACCGCCTCGGGCTCGGCCTCTTCGGGCTCCACCTCCTCGGGCTCGGCCTCTTCGGGCTCCACCGCCTCGGGCTCGGCCTCTTCGGGCTCCACCGCCTCGGGCTCGGCCTCTTCGGGCTCCACCTCTGGCTCTGCTTCATCTAGCTCATCCGTAGGCTCGAAGTCAGGGTCCTCGTCAACATCGTAATGCTCGTCCGGATGAAGCTGTTCTTCTTCCTCCGGAAACATGTCTTCATCCTCGTATGCGTCTTCCGAGTAATCATCGAAAGCGGACGGATCCTGATCGTCTAGGTCGCCAAAGGCGTCATCGGCCATCTCTTCGAACTCATCGTCGTAATACTCATCGTCGTAGAAGTCATCGTCGTAATCCGCGAAATCATCGAAGTCAGCGCCGGTCTCGTCCAAAGAATCGTCATATAGCTCATCCTCGAGGGGATCGAGATCATCCATCTCGAGCAGCATGTCTATCGATGCGATCCTCTGCTCCGCATCCTCTACATCTTCCTGCGCAACTCCATCCATTCTGGTGAATGACTCACAGTATGCCCTGGCCTCTTCCGGCTCGATGTTCTGCAAGGTCTTACAGAGACCGAAGGTCGCGGTAGGTAGATTTGGGCGAAGCCTGCGCACTTCCGCGTATGCCTCGGCGGCGGCCTCCATGTCTTGGGACCCCTCCAGAGCGTGCGCGCGGTAGAGCTGCGCCCGCCAGTTGGTGGGAGCAAGATCAATTACCTTCCCATAGGCTTCGGTGGCGGAGCGATAATCCCTGAACCGAAGGGATATGGCTCCGATGTTCAAATGACCGGGCACGAAGTCCGGATCAAGTTCCACGGCTCTTCTGAACTGGCTTAGGGCCAACATCAGGTCGCCGCGTTTCTTCGCGATCATTCCGAGGTTATTGAAAATTCCGGGGTCATCCTCGTTCCGGCGCCTGGCTGTCCCCATTATGAACTCGGCCATCCGGTAACGGCCCTGGTCATAGTAGATGAGCGCTAGGTTCTTATGGGCGTCGTCATTGTCCGGATCTCGCGCCAAAAGCTCTCGGAGCACCTCCTCCGCTTTTTCGAACTGCTCGTCGAGGCGATAGAGGACCGCCAGGTTGTTCCGCAGATCGTTGTCAAAGGGATCCTCTTCGAGGAGACGCTCCAGCACCGCGATCCCCTCGCCGTAACGCTCTTGCTCCCGTCTCACGTCCGAGAGATTCAACGCCGCGGACTTGTGGTCCGGTCGCTCCTCCAAGACCTGCACATAGAGGTCCGCCGCCTCCGCGATATCGCCGGTGTTCTGGAGAGAGACCCCTAGATTGTAGCGCGCCGTCGTAACGTTGGGAGCCTTCTCCAGAAGCTCTTCCCAATGCTCTCTGGCGGTCTCCCACTCCCCGGCCTCCATGGCTTGCACACCCGCGTTGAAAACCGTATCGGGGTCGAACACCACCATAGTATCGATGGGATCCTCGTCGACGATGATCTCGGCCCTTGGAGCACAACCGTTCGAGACGACAAAAACAAAGGCAACAAGCGCGGCGGCGCCGGCCACCCGCCGGAAAGTAAAGTTTCCACTATGCATCATCATTTCCTCCGGCGGCTGCGGTCGTCACGGGCGCCTCGTCGGCGGTTTCGTGCTCGTGCGGTTCCAGTCCTTCCACGGGGTCCGGCTCCGGCTCGATGATCTCCGGCTCCTCGGCCATCTCTCGTTCCAGTTCCGCGGTGATGAAGAACTCACTCCCGTGGAAGGAAGGCTCGAGTACTTCCAGGAAGGCGTTGGGCCGGAAAGTGAGCATCGTCTCCTGCGCCTCCATGAGCCAATCGGTGTAAACTCTACGATCACTGCTGGTTTCGAGAGCCGTCTCCAGGAACTCGATCGCTCTCTCCTCCAACGGGAACGCTCGCTCCTCAAGCAAAGCCCTGTACAGCTCCTCTTGGTCGAACGTAAGATCCGGGGGGATGGGCGCATCGAGGAGGGCATCAGCGAAGTTCTGATAAGCAAGTCCGATTCGGGTAAGCGCCGCGACGGCCCACTCCCCGGAGCCAAACTCGATCACCTCCGTATATCTCGCTTCCAATTTCTCGAGAGCTTCCATCTTCTCTCGCAGAAGCTCCTGGATCCTGCGCTGGTCGGTGGTATCGAGATCAATCGCGATATATGCCTGCCACTCGGGCTCGATCTCCTCGAACACCGCGTGCGCTACAGTGCGCCTTACGACGGGATGCCTCTTTTCTTCGTCGGAAAGGGCCTGGTAACGGCGAAGAATGTCTTGGAACAAGCGGTTCACGGCTCGCGTGTTACCAAGCTTCTCATGTGCTTCCGCTTGCTGATAAACGGCTCTGATGATGCGCCAAGGCTCGACCCGGCGGCCGTGATCAGAGACGAACGACTCGTAGAAGTCGGCCGCTCGCCGCCAGTCCTCTAGTTGCTCATATATCTCCGCGACGTTGTAGTGAATCTCGGGGACGTCGTCACGCGTCGAAAACTCGTTGGTATAGAGAAGGTAGAGTTCGATGGCCCTGTCATAGTCACCAAGGCCCTCGTACCAGAGAGCCGCGTTGAACAGGTTGTCGGGCAGGCTCTCCTTGACCTCGTCCTGCCTGTCCGAGGGCAAGTCCTTGAACGCATCCGAACTCTCGTCAATGTACCTGATGGCATAGGTCTCGTAGTACCCCGCCGCCTTTTCGTACTGAGCCATGCGCTCATAGTGGCTTCCCAGCAACTCGAGCACGCGGGGCTGAAGGTCGCTGTCCTCATATCCCTCGAGCAGCTGCTCTCCAATTTCCACCGCGCGATCTAGCTCCTCGTACTCGCCATGCACTATGAACGCGTTGTAAAGAGCCCTGTCGGCATGCTCTGACTCGGGGAACTCCTCCACGAAGGCCAAGAACTGCTCGGCGGCAAGCCTGTCCTCGCCCGTCTCGAACACATCCAGGACCATCTTGTATGCCGAACCTTCGATGAGGTCTTCCAACCTGGTAGTGAACTCCGTGCCTGGTCGAGCGAGCTGCTCGTCAGCGTGGAAACGCCGCGCGACGCGGTTCAGGTCAGCCCACTCCTCCTGAACGTTGAGTGAGTCCAGTATGAGGTCAGCCGCGGTCCTGGCCCAACGATCGGTAGGCCAGCGCATTATGATCTCCTCGAAACGGCGCGCCGCCTCTACGTAGTGCCTGTGCTCGTAGAGAATGAAGGCCGACTTGTACCGCACCACTATCTCGTCTTCCTCCAGCTCATCGAGCTCATCCTGCGTCAGCTCGTCACTGTGCTTCTCCAGCCACTCGTCGACGATTTCCACGTAAGCGTCCGAAGCCTCAATCTGTTTTTGCTCCCAGCGCGCGATCTCCAGCTCCTCGGCGTCGGCTTCTGCACGCTCGACGATCTGGCTTCTGGTCACCTCGCCGCGAGGAGCATCCTCATCGATTCGGGCATCATCGGGGATGATTCTTCGCTCGCGATCACCTCGATCGATCGCCGCGAGGTTCTCGTAAGACAATAGGGCGTTGTACGCCGATACCAACGTATGCTCGCCATAAGGATCGTGCTCCACGACCTTGATGTACTGCTCGGCCGCGTCCTCGAACTCTTCCAAGGTCAGCAGGATCTCGGCGTAGTAGAAACGCAGGTTGTAGGCATGCTCACTGTCGGCGAATTCCTCGAGGTAGCGGCTGTAGATCTCGCCGGCCAGCCGGTAAGTATGAGCGTACTGAGTGCGCTGAGCCTCCTGGTGATACTCGGTGACCAGCTCTCTCTGCGTCCCCTCTGTAAGCTCGTAGGCTCTTTCGATCACTCTCTCGTCCCCTGCGTTGGCTTGCGCCCAGGGGCTCGCCGGACCATAGAGATCGACCAGCCTTTGCATCTCCGAAAGAACGCGATCACGCTCCTCGAGGTGTGCATAACTACGAACGATGGTGGACTGCCACTGCGGGGCCGAGGTGGAGTTCGGGTTGTTCCCAATGAGCCACCGATGAACCTCTATGGCTTCCTCGCTGTAACCGTTGTCGAAGAAGGATCGTCCGAGAGCCTCTATGTAGCGATCGGTCCGGTCTCCTCCGTGCCGCTGGTAGTAAGCGATGGCCTCGTCAGTAATGCCTAGCTCCGTGTACACACGCACCATGTCACGGAGAGCCTCGCCCTTGAGCTGCACACGACCGGCGTCTTCACCGCCTCGCGCGATCTGCTCTTCGGTATGCTTGACCACCTGGTCGAACTTTACCAGCGCCTCTTCATGCTCACCTATGTTGTAGTCGCACCAGCCCAGCTTATACAGGGCATAAGGGCGTATTCTCTCGTCACCGAGCTCGTAGGCTCGCTCATAGGCTCGAAGAGCCCTGATGACATCATTCTCTTCGAAGAAGTGCTCGCCCATCTGAAGATAGGCTTCGGCAACATAGTCGGAGTCGGGGAAGTTGCGGATGAGGTCGTAGTACATCTCCACGCCCTCTCTCTGCCTGTCAGTCTCATAAAGGTTATGAGCCAGAATGAAGAGGACCTGGTCGTTGCGGTGATATTGCGGCATCTCGTCGAGAACCCGCTGGTACAGCCGAATGGCCTCTTGCCGGTAGAGCTGCGACTGCCTGTGGTTCGCCTCCGGCTCCTCGATCTCTTCTCCGCGGTCGATTGCCGTTATCCATTCCTCATAAGCAGCGTCGTATTGAGCCATTTCAGTGAAGTAAACGAACTGGCTCTTTTGCCACCATAGCTCCGCGAGCTGAAATAGCAGATCCGCCCTTTGGGTCGGCTCCGTGACCGTTGGGATGATTTCCATCAACTGGTCGATCATTTGGTCACGCAGCGCGTCGGCCCTGGCCTCTTGCTCGAGGTCCTGCGGAACATGCTGCATGTCTATGGCGGCTGGGCCGGCGCGTTCCTCTGCATCGTTTGCATCTTCTTCCGCCACGACTCCCACGGGAGCCAACGCTGTCGCCAGAGCCGCTATCAAGAGAAATCTAAACAAACGAACCGGCACTTTGTTCGAACTCGCCCCGCCGCGAGCCGGCCACCCCATCCAGTTATAAGTGAAGCGCTGCTGCATTTTGCCTCTCCGTTGGGCCATTGACATGGATAATCCTGTATCTCGACGACTAATCAGGGCCCCGCGGCCCCAGCCGGAGCGTCACATGCGCTCTTGATCGTGTAGCGATAGTAACCAAGCTCATCTACCCACCACTCTCCACCGAAGCTCCAGTACTCCCAGTGTGCTCCCGGCAGTTCGGGCCGAAGCAGACGCTGCCCCAAAAGCCTGGTCTGGGGATCGACTCCGGAATCGATCAACCGCATCTCCGCCCTGGAGCTTTCGAAGCGTAGGATCTGTGCTTGGCCGCTGAAGTTTTGAACGTCGCGGCTCAGCGCATTCAGGCGAGCTCTAATGAACTGGCCGGTGGCCAGCACGTTCTGCTCGCGCTGCGCTTCGAGGTCCATGAGGATCTCGCGCTGGAGCCCACTTCCCTCCCAAACGGATACTCGTCTGACCTGCTCCATCTCCCGGTCTATCAGCTCGAGGTAACCGAGAAGCGACCGGATACGATGGTTGGAGAGTAGCCGGTTCCTGACTGCAAGAGGTAGCTCGGGGGTCGTGATCTCCGGCTCGGTCAGCATGGCTAGATACAGAGGGAAGTCCTCGGTGTCTTCATGCTCTTCAAGAATCTGCATCACCTGCTCAGCCATTCTCACATAGCGCGACTCGAAAGCTTCGAGCTCTCGTTCGACCTCTTCGTACAAGCATTTGGTGTAGTAGACCGTACCTTTAAGAATCACCGACTCGGGCTGGAACATTCCCACGAACTGCGGCGCTCGAAGGGTATGCAGCGTTCCCATGGCAAGTCCATGATCGTTCGCCATGAACGCGGACCAGCCCATCTCGAACAACGCGAAGTCCCAGTACGTGGAGTAGCGTTCGATCTTTTCGTACCAATCCACCGATTCCTGGTAGTTACCAAGCGTGTAGTGCGTACGCGCCAAGGCGAGGACAGACAACTCCTGAGTATTCTCGAGCTCCCAGTACGTCAGATCCTCGGTGTCTCGAAGAGCCAGCACCTCTTCGTATGCCTCGATTGCCCGAAGCGCACCTTCTCGAGCCTCGAGAAAGGTCCGAATGATGCCGCTGAGATATATTGCCTTGGCGTAGTACTCGGATTCTCTCGGAACCGCGCGCAGGAACGAAATGGCATCCTCCGGCCTCTCCTGCCGATACGCTATCAAACCTATCAAATAGTTGACCTTGTATAGCGTGGCGGATGGAAGGTTGGCGAAGTGCGGGTTGTACTCCCGGTTAATCATGACCGGCAGGAACACGTCGTCACCCATGACCTCGATCAGCTCAACCAACTCCTGAATCGAGCGCAGGTAGTAAGGATGGTTCGAACCTTGATTCATGATGCCGGCATAGAAGAACGCCGATGATCGCGGCAGCCCCATGCGCTGAAGGCTTCTAGCTAGATAGAACTCGGCCCGAAGTCTGTTCTCTATTACGTGGTCGTGAGCGGCCACATCATAGAAGCCGAACGCGGCCTCGGGAAATCGTCCATCATTGAAGTGACGAATGGACTGGTTGATACCGCTATGCTGTGCCATGGCCATGGCCGGCATCATCAGGGCCAAGCAGACCGTGAAGACGATCCTATTTCGTACGCGCTGTTCCATGATAAGCGAACCTCTTGATTTCTCTCGTCTTCTAACGGAAGAGATACGAGAAACCTATGTAGCCTGTGACGTTGTTAACCGTGTTCGTCGATTGGTCTATACGAGAGTTGGCGGTACCAACGAGACCGGCCGACGCGAGACTATCGGCACCGGGTCCGCAAGCCGAGCCCACGTCTCCAGCGCCTCTTCCAAGATAGGCGTCGAGCTCTTGTGCCGTACAGCGGTTCAAGGAATCGATCTTGGCGGAGTAAATCAGGTCGCGGACCTCTACTCTGAGCATCCACTGACCAGGCAAGTGCACTCGGAACCCCCCGCCCACCAAGGCACCTCCTCGAATTCCCGCGGTCGCGAACTGTGGAGCCAGATCACCTCGGGGAGTAAGCTGCAGCTTCGTACCGACCGCCCCGGCTCCAACCGAAAGGAAGATTCCGAACCGCAGCATGGCCTCTTCATAAAAGGCTATCTTGCCGTAGATTGGCGCCAGCTCGAAGGAAGCCATGCCGTACCACTGGGTAATGACCGAGTTCGAGCTGTCGGGCTGGAGACGAGCCTTGTCCCGAAGCTCGGTCATGAGGTCGGTTTCCTCGGAGATGGACACGGCGGGGATATCGTTGAAGCCGAAGACCCCTTGGAGACCGAAAGTCTCCGAGAAGTGATATGCCACGGCCATGCCTTGTCCGAGCTGACTGGTCCATCGGCTGTTCAGCTGGTAAGTCAACGGGTACAGAGTCGCTTCCCAACGGCCATCGACCAGGTCCGTCTTTCGCTGAATTACGTGAATTCGTTCATTCGGCGAAATGGTGTAGCTGGCACGCTCCTTTGCGAAAACCATGCCGGGAGCAAGAGCCAATATCAGCGTCGAAGTAAGTACACATCTTGTGAAGTTGCTCATCGCAGCTCTATCCTTCGCATCAATCAAAAGTAGAAGCTCACGCCACCAAGGAACATGAGCAACGATGTGATACCGGTGACCTCCTCCATCTCCGCGGGATTACGGAAGTTCAAACGGTACTCATCGGGAAACATGAAGTTGCTAAGCTCGGTCCGTACCGCAAACCAATTCGCAATGTAAAAGCGAAGGCCGACCGCCATGCCCAGGCTGGGTTTCACATCCTCGGTCGTATGGCAATCGTAGCGGACGAAACCGTCGTCACCGGGGGTCACACTGCTGCAATCAGCAAGAGACACCCTGCGTACACCCGCCACTCCACCGGCTACGGAGGCGTATGCTCCGAAGTGTACCGGTATCTCGGCCGCGAGATTCAGCTTACCGTAAATGGGGGACCACCGAATGCCGCCGTGGGCCACCCACTCCATTTGTCCCATGTCGGCGAACTCGTTGTCGAGCGTCGGGTCGGCCGCCATGCTCACCCGGATGCTGTCCTCATTGCGATTTGTGAGGTTCTGTCTCTCCTGAGCGAGCACGTACCCGCCGGTCAGCTCCAACGACCAAGCATCGGTGATGTGGTAGGCTGGGCGGAAAAGAAAAGCAGTATGGTTGATGAGCTTGGGGTTCATCGCAACCCCACCCATCAACGACAGATCGAACCGGCCGTCGAAGACGTAAAGTCTCTCCTGCACCACCTCGCGGCTTGGACCCACCGCTTCCCGGTCTGTTTGCGCCGCCGCTGTCCATGTACTCATTGCAACGGCAATGACGAGAGCCAGTCGGACACATCCGTTTCTCTTCACGATCTTCCTCCGAAATGGGTGGTGCTATTTCTTCCTGTTTCGACTTGCTTTTGTGATCCCCTATCGCCTTTTCGCATAGGTGCAAGGCGAGAAGCAAGTCAGTTGCAGTCGAGCACTCCTCCAGCATCCACGGTGTACACAACCTCGATGAGCGCCAGCGGAGGCGGAACCCATCGTCCATCGAACTCGATGTAGTTTACCGCGACAGCCCCTCGGCAGGGAACATAGTTCCATCCCGTACCATCCGCCGAGTCCTCGACGTGCGGCACCGAGGTACGTACCTGGTGCCCATCCTCCTCTGTTATCATCGTAACCCTAAAGGGTGTATCTTCCGGATCCACGGGCACCCTGGATAACGCAAAATCCCTCCTAAGGCCAGAAACCCTGAAGCCCAGCTCCTCCAGCGCCCCGGAATAGTCTTCCTCGCAGATGGAAACTGCAATCCCGCCAGTGCGCTGCGCCACCTCGGTATAACGCGGCGCGAAAACGGCGTGCATGCCGCGCTCGCCGATATTGGGATTCTCGCATCCCGTGAAGTAGCCGCAAACGGCCTCCGCGCCGGGCGCGGGCTGCCAGCAAAGCCGCAACTCTTCGCTGTCGTCTCCAACGATAGCCGCCACGCTTACCAGTTCCTCCTTACCATAACCCTTGAGGCCGTTCAGGAACCGCACGAAGTACTCGACTGTACCAAAGACCAGATTCTCTTCGTCGGCACAACGGCAGTCAGGGTACGTCGTGCACTCCCGATAGTCACCGCTGGGCGGGTCGAAAAGGATCGGATCGCACGAAAGATCTCCCTCGTCACTGACGACGATCACGTAAAGAGCGGCATCATCCCGCAAGAAGCCCGCGTTCTTTGTCGATATCATGGGCTCGGAAAGAGCCATGTGAACAGCTAGCAACCCACGCTCGACGGGATCTCCAGAGGCACCAACCGCAACAGTGTCCCTAAAGGCCTGCTGGGCGTAACCAAGGCTGCCAATGTTGCACTCACTTTGGAAATCCGGCGAGTTGCAGGCGATGAACCGCGTACCGGGGTGGCCTTCTATCTCCCTCAAGGCGCCGGCCTCTTGCAACGTGTCGGTCGTAATCACGCCTATCTGGTAGTCCACGGCCGGCTCCGCCTCCGCCAGGTCCCTTATGAAGGACGCGAAGTTCTGCTCCAGGTTCCTTTGGACATCGACCATGGAGGGCGAGTTGTCGACCATCCACAGGATGTCGACCTTACGCACGTAGCTTTGCTGAAATACATCCACGCGGATAGACGGGCCGTAGGTGAACGAGTCGGGATCAACCTCCGGCTCCCGGTAGTCGGCCGCCGATGTTCCCTCTCCCACTACGGGAGATCCGTCGACCACTTTGTACTGCCGTCTGTACTCCACCAAACCCTCGTCGGAGCATCCGACCAGAAGAGTCGTGGCCATCATCAAGGCGCAGAGAGCGCTGGTTACTTCAACGGCAGGTGTCGAGCACCGTCTCATACGCTCCTCGTTTGGTTTATGTTGCTGATAGCATGCTCCATGCGCGCCCAGCAAGACGCGGCCCAGGAAAAGACAGGGAGCTCATTAGCAGGCTGTAGTCCCGCCCACGGAGACCAGGTATGTCACCCTCACCCATGCTCCGGCAGGTGGAATCCAGTCGCCGTGAAAGCGTATTACGTTCACGAACTCTCCGCTCTCGCAACGCACGTACTCCCACCCGCCGTTGCCTTCGGATATATGAGGCACCTCTTCGGTTATCGTGCCGCCATCGTCATCAGGTCGTTCCATAACTACGTCTATAGGCGTGCGATCGGGGCTTGCGGGTTGCCTCGAGAGCTCGAAGGAACGTCTCTGCCCGGATGCCGCGAATCCGAGGTCCGCCAGAACTTCCCCGTAGTCATCTTCGCACAACGAGATGTGCGAACCGCCCGTCCTCGCGGCTACCTCTATGTAGCGCGGGGCATACATCGGCATGATGTCCAGCTCATCGTTACGGCAGCCCCGGAACTGACCATGCTGGAGACACTCTTCGTCATCAAGGCAGAGCACGATCGCATGCTCATCGTCAGCCACGATCGTAGCTAGTGTAACCAAGTGCTCGTTTCCGAAGCCCTTGAGCCCCTCGAAGAACCTCACGAAGTACTCCACGCTGCCATAGAAAAGCTCATCATCATCGGCACACCTGCAACCCGGATAGAAATTGCAACCTTCGTAGTTCAGAGCGTCATTCGGCAATGTTTCGCTTGTGGCCGGATCGTTGAAAAACGGCCGGCAGGACGAGTCGTCCTCTTCGCTGATGGCAATCATGTAGAGCGCCGCGTCGTCACGAAGAAATCCCGCATTGTCTCCGGAATGCAAGGGTTCGGACAACGCCAGCTGTACAGCCAGTAGCCCACGCTCTATGGGCGTGCCCTCGACTCCCACCTGCACCGTCTGTTTGAAGATCTCTTCGGCATCGGCTTCGGAGCCAACATTGCACTCTTCATCGAGATCCGGGTCATTGCAGGCGATAAACCTCAACGGCCTACCATCGGCTCCCATTATCTCTTGTTCATTGGAGTCGATTAGCTGGCGAAGCAGTCCTCGTTCAGTTGCGGCGTCGGTGGTTACTACTGCGAGATGATAGTTGATTGGCGGATCGGCCCCAACCAGGTCGTTGATGAACATTTCGAAGTTGTCCGCGAGACTCTCCTGTGCGTCCTTCATCTTGGGAGAGTTGTCCACCAGCCAAAGAATATCGACCTTTCGCACCGTCTCCTGCAGAAACATGTCCACCTGCAAGGGCGCGTTGTTCATGAAGTCGTCCGGGTTTACCTCGGGAACCCGCCAGTCCGCGCCGGGACGACCGTCGTCGACTCCTGGCGTTCCGTCAACGACCTGAAAGGGCGGTTGCACACGAACGAGTTCCGCATCACCGCAAGCGATCGGCGAGCCAAGCACGAGAGCCCCAAGCACGGCGAGTGCAACACCGAAAATCCACCTCGATGATCCGCAAACCATCATTTGTCGTCTCCCGTTTCCTGTGCTCTACCGGTATTCGAAACCGGCTGCTGGCATCAAAGCCGGCTACCGCCGGCTACATCAGTTGACTGGTGCAAGGGCCGGAGGCACACAAACCGCCATCTCCTCATCATCGACTGTTTCGGCATTTTCGTCACAGACCCACTGTTCTTCCCTCTCCCCCACCACTGGACACGAGCCGTCCTCTCCGCACGGCACCGTGCAAACGTTTTCTCCACCAAAATCGACCGAGATGCAGAGCCGTGACCCACAAGCAGCGGGACCAAAGGTGCAGTCAGCTCCAACAACGCCTCCCCCTTCCGGGAAGCATATGTTGATCTCGTCGCGCTCCGGGTGAGTGCTCTGACCGGTCTGGCATACAAAGTTTTCCGGACAATCCTCGTCAACCTCACAGTCCTGCGTGCATAGCCGGGCAGTGCCGATATCGAGGCACAGGCCGCTACGGCATGGTGCCCGTCCGGGCGCGCAGTCATCACCGAACTGGCCTCCGACGGGAGCACAGACCCCCTCATCCTCCGGTTCTTGGCCACAATCGAACTCTTTCCGATCCGGAGAGATCCAGCAGCATTGATAGTTATGTCCTCCGGCGCCGCAATCTTCGTCGGTAGTGCACCGGGCGGAGCACAGTGCCACGGGACCAAAGTCGAGACATATCCCGGAAAGACAGTCCATCGCTCCCTCGCTGCCGCATCCGTCACCCAGGCGACCCGTGCCGGCGCGACAGGTGCCGCGAGTAGGCAAGCACTGATGCATCGCCTCACCGAGAGCCTCTACCTCGACACACGAGAACCCCAATGGGCACTCCCTGACTTCTCCCTCCTCGCCGCCTTCCACCTCACCGCAAGGTGTTCCACAGAAGGTTTCACCGGTGTGCCGGTTCGCCATGCACAGGTTTCCGACCGAGGCTTCTCCCATCTTGCGACAGTCGTCATCATCGGCGCATGGAGCGCACAAACGCCCATCGTCCGCGTCCAGGCAGGTGTTGGTGTCCGGGTCACACATTCTGCCGAATCCGCACTGTGCCTCGGCCAAGGAGACGTCATTGGGATCGGCGTCGCAGTAGCCTTCGCATGTGGAAGCGTTCGGTACACACTGCCAGGGCCCCGCATGGATTCCCGAAAGATCGATGCAGGAGAAATTGAGTGGGCATACCGAATCCTGGGGACCGCCATCCGGGCCCTCGCAGTCGATGGCACAGAACCTCTCGCCGCTTGCAAGGTTCTGAACACACATGTCCAGATACCCGCCGCATTCGGCATCACCACGGCAAGAAGAGCAAATGCTCCGGCCTTGGTCACAGGTCTGTCGATCTGGAAAACACTGCTCACCAAGATCGGGCAGCTCCACGCATGAGTAGCCGTCCGGACAGCCGTCGCCACATGGTATCGTGCAAAACTGCTCACCGGTGGTCTCGGAAAGCCTTACGCATCCTCCTCCTTCAGGGCACTGTTGGTGGCTGTTGCACGGAGCGCAAAGCTCCCTCGAGACGGGTATGTAACAGATACCCTCTCCCGGTCCGGGAGACGTATCGCATCTGTGCCCGGCTGGACAGTCATCGTCGTCATTGCACGCGGCGCCACGCTGCACGCAATGGTCACCATCGGGGTTGGCGGTGCGCTGACAGAGGTAGCCATCCGGGCAGTCTTGCTCCTCGACGTCACAAGGCAGCGTGCAGTAGGCCGTCCTCGTATCGAGCCGCAAGCATAGCCCCGAGGCACAACCTTCGGCCCCGAACTGAGAGCAGTCCCCGCCAAGGCCCAGGGCCGGTGGGCCATCATCGCTACCGCAAGCAAATACCAGCGTGGACAAAAGCAAGGTCATGAGCCCAATGCTCCAGCACCTCACCAGGGCGGACCGATGAACATTGGGTTTCATATCATTGAGCATGAGACCTCCGGTTGGCGACTTGAAATTTGCGAGATCAAGCCGTCCTCTTGCCTTCCGTGCTCTTTATGGCGGGACGAAGGAACACCAGACCACCCCGAGAGCCGGGAATTGTGCCTTGCACGAGCAGTACATTCTCGCCGGAGTCGACTTCGACGATCTCCAAGTTCTGGGTCGTGACTCGCCGGTTACCCATATGTCCGGGTAAACGCTTGTTCTTGAAGGTCCGCCCAGGTGACTTGCAGTTACCAATCGAACCGGGATTGCGGCGTGACTCATGAGTACCGTGAGTAGCCCTCATCCCCTTCATGCCGTGCCGCTTCATCACTCCTTGAAAGCCCTTGCCTTTGCTCTGGGCGGTGGCGTCCACCTTCATGCCGGTGCTGAAGATGTCGACGCCTACAAGTGAGCCGACCTCCACGCCTTGAAGATCATCCGCGCCGACGCGAACCTCTCGAAGATGTCGACAAGGCGGCACCCCGGCTTTCTTGGTATGCCCGAGCTCCGGCCGGCTGATATGCTTCTCCTTTGCCTCGTCGTAACCCAGCTGCACCGCCGCGTAGCCATCACGCTCCGGTGTTCGTAGTGACACCACTACGTTCGGCTTCGCTTCCACCACCGTAACGGGGATACACTTGCCGTCCTCGGCAAAGATTTGAGTCATTCCAATTTTTCGCCCAAGCAAACCCTTCTTCATCTCTTTCTCCATTGCGACCGCCACCAAGACCGATGGGTCTTGACCGTCATCGCCAAAATACCCACGCTATCCAGCGTGGATTAGGGGAAAATTCCCGTTTCTTCCGCACATTCGACCGCCAAGGTTACTTCGCCTGATTGTATTCGTCCCGGTCAACGGGGGTCAAGCGAAGTCCTATCCGATTAAACCCTGCAATCTTTTCCCTCTGTTGCGCTTTCTCGAAGGAAATTGGCAGGTGTTCCTACTTACGAGAGCTTGGCGGCCAGTGCGTCCAGCTCCGGGTATATTTCCTCGAAGCGACGGTCTCGGTGCCTCAAGGCGTAAACCTCCGCACCGACCTCCGCCAAAGCCTCAGCGAGAGCTTCTTCCGTTTCGGCGATCTGACCTTCCTTCTCCACAGCCCGCTTGTCCAACTCCTTCAGAGTCGCTCGTAAGGCTTCGGAACGCTCGCGCTGGTTCTCGTCTATCTCCTCGAGACGCATCTTGGCACGCAGGCCTTCGCCGGCTCTCCCCTCGTCTTGCAGGTGCATCTCCATCTCTTCCTGCGCCTCGAGAAGCCCTCGTTCTTGGCGCATACGGTCGAGTCTTTGCTTCTTCAGCACTTCTCTTTCGGATTCCGCCTTCTCGTACTCGTCGGCTTCCTCGTACGAGGCTATCTTCTGTTCCTGCGCCTCCATGGCCCGCAGGAAGTAGCGCAGGTTGGCCTGCCGGCTCGTAATGCTTTTTCTCAAGGCCGCCACCCTCTTTTCAATTGTTGGAATCGCGGCGCGATTTATCTCGATGAGGCGTTTGCATTCAGGGCGCTCACGGTCCTCTGCTTCGTTCTCCGCCTGGACACGCTGCTCCTCGTCCTCCATCTGCTCCTCGATTTGCTGCAGCTCGGCACGTCGCTGCTGCAATACGTCCGCGGCTCTGGTAACGCCCACCATCCGGGTAAGCTTGACCGATCGAGGAGGCGACGCCACCACCAGCTGTCCCAATTCCACGAGTAAGTCGAAGTAGGCTTCCTCGGTCTTCTCTCGCCCGAATAGTTTGTCTAGTAGGCCCATGTCGTAAGGTTACCCTGGATATCCAGCTTTTTGGATTACTTGCGCCGGAATCAGAGCCCGAGCGCGAGCTGATTTCGGTCCTCGATGAACGCGAGCACCCCTTCGAAGATGCCTCTTGACAGATGCTCCCTGTAGGCCTCGTCGGCGAGGAGCCGCTCTTCCCTTGGGTTGGAGATGAAACTGGTCTCCACCAACACCGACGGCATGCGTGCTCCCAGCAAGACGAAGAAGAGAGCATAACGCACGCCTAGATCCCTAACCTCTCCATGCTGCTCCGAGATCGTCCTGACCAGATTCTCCTGAATACGCTCCGCCAATCTCGCCGACTCGTCGGTGTTGTGACGAGTCGCCAGGTCCGCGAGTATGAGTTGAAGCTCGCCTACGGAACGTTTGGAGGTAGCGTTTTCTCTTGCGGCGAGCCGCATTGCGTATCTGTCGCTCGTCACATCTAGGTAATAGGTGCTGATACCGCGCCTGTCAGCTCGAGATGCCGCGTTGGCATGAACTGATATGAAAAGATCGGCTTTTTCTTGGTTCGCAATGGCCGTGCGGTCTTCCAGGGCAACGAACACATCGTCGGTACGCGTATAGACGACCTCCAGCCCATGGTCGTCGAGCAGTTCTCCAAGCCTCTTGGAGATGTCCAAAGTGACATCCTTCTCCCGCAGGCCCGTAGGCCCGACCGCCCCATAATCACGCCCCCCATGCCCTGGGTCTATGACCACTCTGCGAACCTTCAGCCCCGCCTGTACGGACAGCGGGACCTCCTGCGGCTGCTTCAGGCGATCTCTCACTTGACGAGCCGCGTCGCTTTCGGCTTTCGATGAAGACCCTTTCCCGGACAAAGTACCGGCGGCGCGTCTCGCGGCGACACCCGCGACGAGCCGAATCGGATCAGAGGTAGGCCTGGTGTCACCGGTCACGTCTATGATCAGCGAATCCTCGGCTTGAAGAGGAAACAGCGACACGGGATCATCCTTTACGAGGTCGACCACCAAACGCACGGTATCGGTGGTGTACTGCGCCAAGCGAACTCCGGAAATCAAGGTCTTGCCGCCCTGTACGCTCACGGGCGGACCTTCGATGCGCGCAGGCTGCAAATCGAGGTAGACACGCCGAGGCAGACCCCGAGTTCGATCCGCCGGCACCTCGCCTTGACGGTGCCGCACCTGTCCCGTCATCGGCAGTGAAACTCGAACGAAGCCTTGGTTGGCCTCAACCGAAGGCCTTCCCACAACGGCGCTAGCGCCTCCGACCCGTCCCTCCCAGCCGCCGGACCGAGCTATCACTCGGGCGACCTCATCACGACTTGGTTCCGGTGCGGGCTCGAGAGCCGAACTCTCCTGTAGCTGACTGATCATCTCTCGAGCCTTTGGGACCATATCTCCGGCGGGAAATCTTTCGACGACCGCTTTGAAGATCTCGTACGCCTCTCTGGCATCACCTCCGTGCTCTACGAGTATTCTCCCGCTCAAAAATAGGCCGTCGTCGGCGAGGTCATCCTCGGGGTAAGCGTCGGCCAGACGCACGAAGAGTTCTCGCGCACGTCGCAGATCAGCCGGTACGCGGCTCACCTTGTATAAATCCCATGCGAGCTTTCCAGAGTTATACAAAGCGGCCGGGGCTCGCTCGTGATCGGGATGGTCAGAGACGAACTCTTCGAACCTATCCAGGATGCGAAGGTAGTTGTGCCTGAAGCGCTGTCGCTCCGGGTCTTCACGCAAGTCCAGGTAATCGTCCCGAATGGTCTGGTAGCGCTCCAATGCATCGTTCGCCAAAACGGCGGTGGGCAAAAAAAGCGCCACCGAGAAGACCGTAACCACAACGTGCCGAACGCACCTGCTCATGACACAAAATGTCTCACAGAGCAGCCTCCTCCGCAAACAAATGCACCGATCCCGCACCTAAAACCGACCGCCATCGCAGTGGAGGGCGATTTCCGCCAATTCGAACTCTGAAGCTTCCGTGCTCAGAGAGTTGGAGCCAAAAGAACTAACCTCGCCTGCCAAGAGCCGCGTGACCCGGATAGACCGCTGCATCATCGAGAGTCTCTTCGATTCGCAGAAGCTCATTGTACTTGGCTACCCGGTCCGACCTGCATAGCGAGCCCGTCTTTATCTGTCCGGTCTCCAGCGCAACAGCCAAATCAGCGATGAAGGTGTCTTCTGTTTCACCAGAGCGGTGCGAAATGACGGAGGTCAAGCCATGTTTCGCAGCGTAACGAACAGCCTCTACGGTCTCGGTAACCGTCCCTATCTGATTGAGCTTTATCAATATGGAGTTGGCAACCCCCTGCTCGATCCCTTTGCTCAACCTTTCGGTATTGGTTACGAAAAGGTCGTCTCCAACTATCTGGACGTGCTGCCCCAACGACGCGTTCAAGCGACGCCAGCCTTCCCAGTCGTCCTCGTCCATGCCGTCCTCGATTGACACGATGGGGTACTTCCCGCACCAATCTTCGTATAGCTCGACCAAGGCCTCGGGAGACAGCGCTCTGCCCTCCCCCTCCAGGACGTACACATTATCTTCCCTTCGATAGATCTCGGTGGCGGCGACATCCAACGCTATGGAAATCTGGTCACCAGGGGTATACCCGGCCCTTTCAACAGCCTCCAAGACGACCCGAAGAGCCTCCTCGTTGCTGCCGAGATGCGGCGCGAAGCCGCCTTCATCGCCGACCGAAGTCGCCAGCCCGCGCTCCTTGAGCACGTCTTTCAGCGAGTGGAAAATCTCCGAGCCCCACCGCAACCCTTCCGCGAAGCTCGGAGCTCCCAAGGGCATAATCATGAACTCCTGGACGTCCACGTTGTTGTCGGCGTGAGCACCACCGTTGAGAATGTTCATCATCGGAACCGGCAGGGTACGCGCCGTCGGTCCGCCCAAGTAACGCCACAGTGGTTGCCCGTAGGACTCCGCCGCGGCCCTCGCCGCCGCCATGGAAACCCCAAGAATCGCATTGGCGCCAAGCTGGCTCTTGTTCGGCGTGCCATCCAGGGCGAGCAGTTCCTTGTCCAGCGCGATCTGCTCGTCAGCGGGAAAGCCGGCCACCTTGGGCGCTATCTTCTCCACGACGTTCGCAACGGCCCTGCGAACCCCCTTGCCGCGATAACGCTCCGCTTCTCCGTCCCGAAGCTCCAACGCCTCGTGCTGGCCGGTGGAAGCTCCGGAAGGCACCAGAGCGCGCCCTCTATGGCCACTTGCTACCTCGACCTCCACCTCCAAGGTCGGGTTGCCGCGGGAATCCAAGACCTCTCTTGCCAGTACCTCGACGATCTCCGTCATGGGAAAGCCTCCTTTTGTGTTGGGCTCTCCTACCAATCAAGTCCCGCTCTGTCGAGAACGTACGGACACCTTAGACGACGATGCCCGTGACAAAGGACGACATCATGCCGAGTAGTCGATTATTACGACTCCCCGGTCGGTCTCACCCTCATCGTTGCCTTGCCTGGCCGGTGGACCGACATCGTCGTCCTCCAGAGGAATGGTCGGCCGTCGTTCCTGCTCACGTCGGCGTTCCTCCTCCTGCCTCTTGATCTCTTCGATTATGAACGCGTCGAGCATGACCTTCTCCCGGGGCGCCGTCAGCCTCTCGCTCGCCCGCCTTCCTTGTTCGAGGTCCTTGTTTCTACTTTCCGGCCCGCCACGTGACCGCAGGGGCCACTTCATTATGCTGCAAGAATGATGCTCATACCCGGCATTACGGGGCAGAACAACCTTTTCCCCAATCAAGCATCTGATATCAGGCGATTTTTTGACCTGAAGACCTTTCGCTCGTGACGTGACGAGTTGGTGTCCGCCGCACCGTTTGTACGCAAGAACTGTCATGGCATCGTCCTTTTCCGTCACCCTCACATAAAGATGGTAGCCCTGTATCAGCGATGGTCAAATGTTTCAGTCTCACCGTAACGCCGGCATCGCAGCTCACCGTCTCGTCCGTTTCTCGGACGTAGGGGCAGTAGTTTCCGGCAGGTGTGGACTGACGCATGCCTCCGCGCCTATCCGACCCCCGACAGCCTCGAAGCCTACAAACCATTGAAACAACGCGGGTTTTATCAAGTGGAACCTCGTAGCCCCACGTTGTCTTTCGAGGTGGCACGGTGATTGCCGACTCCGAAAGCGGCCCAGCAGTAATTCGCTACCCAAACAAAAAATGATCGGAGCCGGCCATGCGTACAACCCTATTTGTTGCATTTCTTGCACTCGCCGCCTGTGGTGGAGATGAATTAGTGCCTGTAGCTTCCCCTCCGGAAGATCGTCCACCGGCGGCCGCTCCCCCACCGTCGGATGAGAGAGAGTCACCAGAAAAACCACCGACGAGGAAGCCGGAGTACCAAAAGGAGATTCTCAACGACTCTCCGCTGGTCCTGACGACATACTCGGTAGCCACCATTTCCGTACGCCTCTCCCTCGATGGGCGTCCCGTGCCGGATGAAAGAATCTCTTTCGAGCTATCGGGAGAGACCGGAGGTGCCCATCTCGCATCAGGGAGAGCCTTTACCGGGCCGGATGGCGTCGTTGAATTGGAGGTCGTGTCGGGCGGAGAACCGGCGGCCTTCGGGGTGCGGGTGAGCAGCGACTACACCGATATGATTGTCGCACCGGTCGAGGTGGTCGCATCCGAGGATGCGCCGGCTACATTGATAGTCAGAGTCACCTACCACGAGCAGGCGAGGCAGCCCATTGACGAGGTCGACGTGTCAATATTCGACGGAAACTCTCATTCCTGCCGCGATGTACTGGATGGAAAGCTTTCGACCGCCATAGAGCGGAGGTCAATGGGGCTGACCGACTCGCTTTCGTTCGAAGAGCTGTCGGATCAGCAGCAAGTGACGGTTCTGGCCCGGGGCAGAAACGCGGTCGCCACGGTGGCCGCCGGCTGCGTTGAAGGGATCTCGCTGGAAGGCGGACAAAACTCCAGCGCAGAGGTTCTGCTCATCGCGGCCGAAATGGACCCAACGGGCATTTATGAGCTTCGGACCGATCTCGACACAACGGGAGCGGTGCCGGGCAAAGCCGGGGAGCTGCTCGATCTCGTTGCCAAAATCTTCGAGCATCCGGATGATCCGGCACGCTTCCTCATAAACCTACTGGAGGAACAGTCGGGCTACAGCCTTGGGTTTATGCGGGAAACCGCTATCTCTTACGTCGATCAGCTCCTGCGAAGCATCGTTCCACCCGATTTCATGCGGCTTCTAGATCTTCTAGGCGATCTCTCGCAGGTAGTCACGAAGATGTCCTTCGAAGGCACACTGACGATCGAGGAGTCCTGGGATGGGAGACTGCTTGCAAGCGAGCAGTGGGAGACGGTGATCTTCAGATGGCGGGAGGGATGCGAGCCCGAGCCCTTCCCCGGCTGCGATGAGCATCGCGTGGCATTGCGCAATACGCACATAGGAGAGATAAACACGAGCTACGAGGTCCGGGTTGAGGGCGAAACCCTGCGAATGGGATATCACGAGAGAGAGTTGCGGTACGCGAGCTTCTTCCACCTTTTCATACTTGAGATCGTGTATCCCTACATCGTTGCCGGCGCATCCAGCACAGCCGACCTTCTTCGAGGTGCCATTGACTGCGAGGCGGTAGCAGGAATCTTGGACGAGGCCGATGGGACGGTCGACGGCTACCTGGACATAGGAGTGGCTCGTCTATCCGTGGACTCTCTGGAGGGGTACTGTGATGCCGGCTTGGGCGCCACGGGCGCCGTCGTCGACGGCCTGCTCGACGACCTAGCAAGCCGTCCTTCGAGCATACTGGCTCTGGAAGGTACCGCGCTGATGATCGACGACTCACGCGATCTTCGTCCCGAAGCTCTTACCGACGGTATTTGGACGGGCACGATGGGACTCGATGAAAAAGAGGAGAGCGCTAGGGGCTCCTTCGAGGCGCATCGCAGCGAGTAATCAGGGACCGGAAATCGGGCGTATTCCTAGCTCTCGTTTCCTTCATCCTCCCCTGGGGAGAGCTCATAGTCCTCCAAGACGAGCTCTCCCTGGGGGATGCGGCCTCTTCCCTCCGATTCGACGAAGGACTTAATTCTCACCAGGCCCACACCTGGACAAAAGGTGTCCGTCTTCACCAATCTCGTGGCCGTATCTATTCGAAGACGAGCGGTCACCTTGGTGCATCCGTGGAAAACTCCCGCTGGAACCCTGGTCGTAACACCGACCTCGTCGATCTTGTAGCTCTCCGTTGCGGTAAGGCTAACCGTCGACTTCCAGCTTCCACCAGGCTCCAAAGGCGCCCGCAGAAGATATCTGTCCGGTGTTCTAAGTCCTTCCGCGTCGACCATGAACTTCTCACCTTCGCTGTCCACGAACCATGGGCCGTCCCGGCCCACGATCCTGATCTCTTGCTCGCGCTGCTGGCCGAGGTGGCTGCCGGTGTAGCGCCACTCGTTATCGACCGCCAGAGGGAAGAAAGGCGCTACGGCCAAGCCGGGAGACGGGTCGCCGGAGTCCTTCTCCGACTCGGATGCCTGTCGGTGCGCGCAAGAGGCGGGGGAAGTCAATGCCACGAGCAGGCAAATTGCTATCAAACCGGCAATCGGGGGTGATGACAAGGCATGTTTCATTGGCATCGAGGTTCGATGAGTCATGGGAGTTTAGGCCTATGTGGATTCATTTGAAGTGATCGATTCGAGGGCACCCGGAAACACCTCGACGGTCTCTTCCAGACGCACCCGAACACCCAAACCGGCCCGCGCGAAAGCGACAGCCAGCCTTTCGCCATCGAAAAGGAGAACGGGCTTCTGGCTCATGTCCTCGGCACGGGAACGGGCGCCGCGCGTCACTTTTCCGAGCGAGAGAACTAATCCGGCGGTCGCGCCATAGTTTTCGAGATCCGTGCGAACCTCGTCCACGTCATCGGCCCTAATGTCGCGTCCGGAAAGAAGCATGCGGACCGCCACACGAATCTGACTCGAGCCGGGACGCACCATCCCAGTAAAGAGCGGGCTTCCCTTGGCTGAGCGCTTGGCTACCTTGGCGTCGGTCAAGGAGTGCCTGGCGGCAAGCTCGAGCAGGGCCGCCTCGAGTTTCTCCGGCGTCAATCCGCGCAGAGCCACGAGCAATGAGGAGCCTACGCTGGAGTATGCGTCGGGACGCGGCACAACAAGCGTACCATCAGTCTTTGCGACCTCCTCGGGCTCCGCTTCCTTTTCTTCCGCGGGAACATCCGGCAAAAGCGTTATTCTGTCGTCTTCCAACTGGAATCGGGGGTGCATCTTCTCAGCTTTGCGAAGGTCATTGTCGGCTTTCGCCAACCCCCGGAGGCCTTCGATATCGGACGGCATGTCGGACGGCAACGACGGCTGCCTTGGCAACGCCTCAACGACGTAAATCAAATCAATTGGACCTCCCCCGATCTCGTTGATTATCGACGCCAGTGCATCAGCCGTCGTTTCGCCTCTCTTGGGACGCCGCCGCCTTCGCTTGGCCCTGGCCCTGGCCTCCTTGTCCTCGCTCTCGAAGCGGCCCGCGCGTTCGGCCTCCTTGACGGCGCGCCGCTCAGCCAGCGTCAGCGGTGTCCGCTCATTAGAGCGCAGGCTTTCCTCGGCTTGCGGCCTATCGGGCTCCGTAGCCTTCAGAGCCTCCTCATGTTGCTCGATTCCCCATTCCGCAAGACCGAACACGCCGGGCTCCACTACCGCTATGTTCCGACCGTCGTCCCGCTTGGCCATGGCCAGCAGCCGAGCCAGCATTATGTCGCCGGGCACCCTTCCGACGTGGGAAAGCAACCCCTCTTCCAGTGCCCTTCGAGTGATGTCCTCGTAGTGTAGGGGTTTGCCTTCCTTGTTCAGGATGTCGAGTGCTGCCTCGTAGAATGTCATAACAGCGCAAGCTAACCTCATAGCAGGCCGCGGGTAAAGCAAAGACACGATCATGCCTGGAATCCCTGACCTACTACCGACCGCATTCACCGCGGTCTTGCGCTAATGCCCGCGCTGGTGACTATGTTCTGGAGTTCGTCGACTACCTCGCTGGGCGGCTTGTTCGTGGAGTCGATGACAACGGCATCGTCAGCCCGTTCGAGCGGTGAAACCGTTCTGGATATGTCTCGCTCGTCGCGAGAAGCCTGCTCCCTGGCCACGGAATCTCGCGTAACGGAGAGGCCCTTTGCCTTCAGCTCCTCATACCGGCGGCGCGCTCGCTCGTCCTCGGAGGCGGTCACGAAAAACTTGAAGTCCGCCTCCGGGAAGACGACGGTTCCGATGTCACGCCCCTCTAGAATTGCCCCGGGGGCGCCGCAGTCCAGAGCCAGCTTGCGCTGAAGCCCCAATAGGCCGGCACGAACCTTGGGCAAAGCGCTCACCTTCGATGCGGCATCCGATACCTTGGGATCCCTGATCTCATCCGTTACATCGTCGCCAGCCAATAGCACCTTATTGACGCCTTGCTCCATGCCAAAAGAGAGATCCAGACCGTCGAGCAATCGGGTCAAGGACTCCTCGTCTTCCAGATCAATGCCATTGCGCAGTGCCAGCAAAGCCACCGCTCGGTAAATCGCCCCAGTGTCCACACGCACGAACCCCAAACGCTCGGCCAGACCCTCTGCCAGCGTAGTCTTTCCAGAGCCGGCGGGCCCATCTATAGCCACAATGATCACGCGCCTCTTGGTGGACATGGAGCGCTCCTAACATGGGGAATACAGTTGGTCCATACCGGGCCGCCTGCTTGCTTCAGCCCTCCTCGCATACGACAGATCCGTCATGCAAGCGGGCAAGTGCATCGAATAGGGCCGGGTAAGAGTTGGCTATGACCGCCGAGTCGCACACCGTCGTAGGTTTCCTCGCCGTCAAAGCCAGCACCACGGCCGCCATGGCGATTCGATGGTCCCCCTTTGATTCTACTCGTCCACCTCCCTCCAGCGGCTCGCCAGCTGTCCCCGTGACGTCGAATCCATCCGAGTACTCCTTCACGTGCACGCCGAACGCCCGCAACATTTCAACCACGACGGCGATTCGATCGCTTTCCTTGTAGCGAAGCTCGCCGCATCCAAGGAAACGGGTCCTTCCCCGCGCAAGAGCGGCAGCCACAGCCAACACCGGAATCTCGTCTAGGAGACGGGGGGTCTCATCGGCAAGAACATCCGTTCCTCGGAGAGGCGCGCCACCTACCGCACGCAAGCAGCCGGCGGCCTCCCCAGCGCATTCGGAGAGCACCTCGCCTTCTATTTCGCCCCCCATGCGCCTTAGCGCATCGACGAAACCCAGCCTCGTCGGGTTCAAACCGACCCCGTCGATATCGACCACGCTGCCCGTCAACAATAGGGCGGCGACAAGCATGAATGCAGCCGATGACGCGTCGCCCGGCAGCTCGAGATCCAGCGGCTCGAGCCGCCTTGCCGGACCCCGAAGCATCACCGTGCGACCATGTCCGTATAGCTCGACACCCTGCGCGCGGAGCATGTTCTCTGTGTGATTCCTTGAGACACGAGGCTCCGTAACAGCCGTCTCTCCTCGAGCGCGCAGCCCTGCCAGAAGTAGACATGACTTGACTTGGGCACTAGCCATGGAGAGCCGGTGATGCGCTCCGAGTAGAGGCTCATCCCCTCCCACGATCAGAGGTAGAGTGGTTCGGGAGCTTGTCGTGCGGCCGCTCACACGCGCATTCATTCTCGAAAGCGGTACGGCTATCCTCTCCATGGGGCGAACAGATAGCGTCTCGTCACCAGCGAGCTTCACGGAGAATCCACGGCCCGCGACGACACCGGCCAGGAGCCGTGCCGTCGTTGCGGAGTTGCCGCAATCGATCGGCCCGCTTGGCGCCGCAAGCCCGTTCAAGCCCCTTCCCCGCACTAGGATCCCGCTATCGCCTTCGCCGGTGATTTCCACTCCAAGGGACTCCATGGCACGCCTCGTGGCTGCAACATCCAAGCCCGGGGGCAAACCTCGCAAGCGAGACACTCCGTCACTCATGCCGGCGAGAAGCAGCGCCCTGTGAGCGATGGATTTGTCTCCAGGCACTTTTAGTGCTCCCCGCAGAGGACGCACGGCCGGCTTTACGACGATCCGCTTCACGACTCTCCGCTCGACTCTCGAGTCATGCCGGGCGAGGCGGCGAGGTGACCTACTCCAGTGGATGACTTCTTGACCACCGCGGCTCCGGCCACTGTCTCTACGTCCACCGGAGGCCGCAGCCACTCGACTTGCGGCTCTTTGCGAAGCCACATGAGCTGTCGTTTTGCATATCGCCACGTTCTCGAAACTATGCGGTCCCTGGCCTCCTCTAAACGAAGCTCGCCAAGCAGGTGGGATGCCAGCTCTCCGTAACCGATGACCTTCTCCAGCCTGGTTCGACTTACCCCCGCCGCCAAAAGACCACGCACCTCCTCGACCCATCCCGCCTCGAGCATGGCGCCGGTGCGGGTCGATATTTTGCTCCTCAGCTCCGTCCGCTCGATCGTCAAGGCGAAAAAGCGATAAGGATAGCGCCTTGTCTGAAAACCGTGGCGGCTATGATGCTCCGACAGAGTTCGCCCGGAAAGCTCGTATACCTCCAGCGCGCGGACGATTCGCACCAGATCGTTTGGATGCAACCTATCGGCCGTTTTCGGATCCAATCGGGAAAGCTTCCGATGCAACGTGCCTGCTCCCGAGGTCTCCTCCTCGGCCATGAGCTCGTCCCGAAGAACAGTGTCCCTGGAAGGGGCATCGACGAGTCCTCGCAGCAAGGCCCGGAGCCAAAGGCCGGTTCCGCCGACTATCAAAGGAGTTCTCCCCCTATCCGCGATTGCCAGGATCGCGTCATCGGCGAGTCGTACGAACTGTGCCGCGGTCAGCTGGTCGCCGGGAGAAGCAATATCCAGAAGGTGGTGCGGAACACGTGCTCTGTCCGACATGGTCGGCTTGGCCGTACCGACATCGAGCCCACTGTAGACCTGCTGGCTATCCGCAGTGACAATCTCTACATCGAGCATCGTTGCCAAACGCAGGGCCAGATCGCTCTTTCCGCAGGCAGTAGGACCGGAAAGCACGATTATTGGAGGTCGCTTCGATGTCATCGCCTACCAAATCGCCGCTCGATCTCGCCTGTCGAGAAGATTACGGTCACCGGACGCCCGTGAGGACAGTTGGCTCCAAAATCCACTTCATCCAGCCTCTCTAGAAGCGCCGAGCACTCTTCTGTCGACAGTGCCCGCCCAGCGCGGACGGCCGAGTGACAGGCCACGGTGGAAAGAGCTTGGTCCACCGCGCGCTCGAAGCTGCTCGACACGCCCAGTGACGTAAGCTCGTCAAGCAGATCCAGAAGCACTCGATCCGCCTGGTCCCCCGATATCTCGGCGGGGACGCCGCGGCAAGCCAACGAATCTCCACCCATGGACGATATGTCGAAACCGGCCTCCGCGAGGACATCGAGATGCTCCTCGATCCTTTCCATCTGCCCGGCCGGCAGCTCGATCGTGCGTGGGGACAAAAGGGCCTGCGTCGGGACCCTTTTGTTCAAGCGCGCCTTTCGTAACCTTTCGAAGGCCAGCCTCTCATGCGCGGCGTGTTGATCCACCAGCACCAAGCAGTCAGCCCCCTCGCACACGATGTAGCTTGCACCAAGCTGTCCGATTACGCGAAGACCGCCAAAGAAACCTGCTTCCACGGCCGACGGGCTTTCTTCCACGAGCGGAGGCTGTCCACCAGGACAGGGCTCCCTCGCCATGAACAGGCCTGGAGGCCGCTCTCGAGACGGGCGGAAACGCTCCAACGCATCCAGCACCCTCGAACGATGATCGAGAAACCCCTTCGTGGCGCCTTCCCCTCTATTACCGCTGCCAGGTCCATTCCCTTCAGGCACTCGCTGGATTTGATAGGGCTTGCTTGGACCCGCCACACGCAGAGCCGCGGACACAGCGGAAGCAACCGCCTTGTACACGGTGTGGCCGTCGGAGAAACGAACCTCGGTTTTCTGCGGATGAACATTCACATCGACGCTGTCGACCGGCATGTCGACGAACAAAACGGCCACCGGAAAACGTCCCCTGTCGAGCATGTCCCCATAAGCACTCGAGACCGCGTGATTGAGGGAACGGTCTCTCACATAGCGCCCGTTTACGTATAGGTAGATGCTCCTGTTGACCCCCTTGCTGATCTCCGGGCCCGAGATAAGTCCTGTGACCCTAGCCCCATCCAGCCCCCCAGCGACAGGGTGCAAGTGTCCGGTCATCTCTCTTCCCAAGGCTATGCCGACACGTTCGGAGAGAGATGCCCCCTTCGGAGAACTAAAACGGCTGCGAGTGCCGGCGCGCACCTGAAACCCGATCTCCGGATGGGCCAGCGCGATTCGCACCAACGTCTCGGAGGCTTTTGCGGCCTCGGTGCTCGGCTTGCGTAGGAACTTGCGTCTCGCAGGTACGTTACGGAATAGGTCTTTGACCCGAACTCTGGTACCGGCTGGAGCCCCGGCCTCTACATGCTCCGATACTCGACCACCCTCGCTGCGGACCAGCGTCCCCGAAACGTCTCCCTGCCGGCGGGTCAGTATCTCGACCTCGGACACCGCCGCTATCGAGGGAAGAGCTTCCCCACGGAAGCCAAGGGAGCTGATCGCAAATAGATCCTCCGCGCTCCGAAGCTTACTCGTCGCGTGACGATCCAGACACAAGCCGGCATCCTCGAAGCTCATGCCGGCGCCGTCGTCCACCACCTCGATTAGGTCGCTACCGCCACCCTCGAAAAGAACCTCGATTCGGGAGGCACCCGCGTCGATGGAGTTTTCAACCAGCTCCTTTACTACGGAAGCAGGACGCTCGACGACCTCCCCGGCAGCTATCTTGTTTGCCAGGCTTTCACTTAGAACCCTAATTGTCCCTTCGTTCGGGCGGCTCCGTTTGCTCATTCCGCACCCCTATCTCTCGGCTACGGGCGGACAGGGTATGCCAGAACAATGCTCCATGCACGTGTGCAGGGCGTTCTTCACCGCATATTCCTCCGCCGCTCGGCGGCTTGCCGTTGTTTGACCCGCACGGGCTCCGCGGACTACGGTAGGCCCCTTATTGGAGGGCTTGCCGTACAAATGTCGAAAGAAGCTGGCATCGGTGGGACGAGCCGACAGAGCACCGAGGTCGTGGCGGTCACGGGAGCATCCGGGGTTCTTGGGCGAAATCTCCTGCACCGAATGGTGTGTAATGACCGGTATCGCCGGATCGTCGCGCTGGATCTCAAGAAGCCTCCGCTACGGCATGAGAGGATCGTTTACCACCACGTGGACCTTACGGATCCGGGCTCGTATGATCTCATATCGACCTGCCTGAAATCCGAATCAGTCGACACCCTCGTTCATCTGGCTTTTCTCTCCGAGCCGACCCCTCGCCTGGCATGGGCACACGAGCTGGAGGTGATCGGTACGTTGCGCCTTTTCGATGCGTGCGCGGCGCTCCGCGTGCGAAAAGTGATAATGCTGTCGACCACCTGTTGTTACGGTCCCCATCCGGATAACCCCAACTACTTGACGGAAGAGCAACCATTGAGGGGCCTACCGAGCTGCGGGTATCTAAATGACAAGATCGAGGCGGAGCGTCAGCTCGACCGCTACAAGAAGGACAACCCGCGGACAGTAGTCACATGCCTTCGAATGGCTCCACTGATCGGTCCTTCGTCTCGCAACTGGGTAAGCAAATACTTCTCTTTGCCCGCTCCGATTACCCTGGCGGGACATGATCCCCTCGTCCAGCTCTTACACGAATCCGACGCCGTCGAAGCACTGACGCTCGCGCTGGAGAAAGACGTCCCTGGGACCTTCAACGTGGTTCCCGAGGGCGTGCTCCCGCTCTCGGAGGTCTTCTCGATATGCGAACGAAGACCCGTGCCGCTGCCGGAGTCCCTTGCTAGGCCGTGGGTGTCGGCGCTGTGGCTTGGACAGATTCTGAGGTTACCACCGGCAATGCTGGCTTTCGCGCGCTACCTTTGCGTCGCCGACTGCCGCCGAGCCGCCGATGAGATGGGCTTTGCAGCCCTTCACTCGTCGCGGGAAGCCGTTCATGACTTCGCCGCCGGCTTTAGAAGAAAACGTCCATGGACGAGAGGTTTCAACCGATGAGCAACCGCCCGGTCCTCGGAAACGATCCGTTTCAACGAGGCGCAGCCGACAGACAGGCTGGAAAAGAATCGCCGGCCGCCACTCCGCGAAAGCCAAAGGCTCGCAAGCCCGTAAAAAAGGCCGCCCAATCGAAAAGGGCTGCAAGAGCCGATAAACCATTCCCCCAAAAGCCCAAAAAAGGTGGAGGCAAAAGCCGGAAGAAAACCGGGGCGGCGCAGCGGAAGCCACCCGTCTCCAAGCGGCGACCGGTGATCTCCAATCGCGGACTTGGAGATGATGACGCACTAAACAGAAAAGAACTTAGTAGAGCGATTTCGAGACCTCGTATCGGCGTCGATCCGTTCGGATTGAGCCCGGCGGTCGAGGCTCGTTGGAAACCCCTGGTGGAAGCCATCTACGACAGGTGGTTTCGTGTGGACCTCTCTGGCACGGTGAACCTTCCCGCAAGCGGCGGAGCGCTCCTAGTTTGCAACCATGCAGGTGCCTTTCCTTGGGACTCCCTGATGATGAAGACAGCGATCGACAGGCAGGGAGGCTCCCGCATTGCCCGCCCTCTGATCGAGGACTTCTTCTTCCATCTTCCCTTCGTGGGGAGGTTCCTCAATCGCTACGGCGCGGTCAGGGCTTGCCAAGATAACGCCGAACGCCTGCTGGCTCGAGACAGCCTGCTGATCGTTTTCCCGGAAGGTCTTCAGGGGCTTGGAAAACCTTATTCCAATCGCTACCGGCTCGGGCGCTTCGGACGAGGCGGGTTCGTGAAGCTGGCCCTTCGCGCCAGCGTTCCCATCATCCCGGTAGCCATAGTCGGCTCGGAGGAAGCACATCCGGTTTTGGTCCAAGCAGGGTTTCTAGCGGAACAGATCGGCATCCCTTACCTACCGATAACACCCACATTCCCGTGGCTGGGTCCCCTGGGCCTCGTTCCCCTTCCCTCGAAGTGGCGGGTGCAGATTGGAGATCCCATCGATCTTTCAGATCACGGTCCCGAAGCCGCAACCGATAGGGTGCTCGTGGCCAAGGTCTCCGATAAGGTTCGCTCGAACATACAGGGCCGGCTCGACAAGCTTCGACTGAAGCCGTAGCCGCCTTAAATAAAAGGCGCCGAGCCAGCATGACTCGGCGCCCGAATATCGGCTCGAACAGGATTACTTCCCGTTCGGCTCCTGTCGGCGGTTACTCTTCCACCAAGGCCTCGATGGTCGAGAAACCAAGGACCATATCCATGATGGAATCGAGGTTCGTGGCGTTGAAGCCGAATAGACCGTCGATGTCCACACCGTTGGTACGAACAGCCTGAGCGTTGAGGCTCGAGGAAGCCCTGTCCTCCTGACCGAATTCGTCTGGATCGATCAGATCGAAGGGGCTGGTTCCACCGTGGTAGACGACCCAGGCTCGGCCGCCGGATCCGCTAATCGAGGCGCGGTACAGGTTCGCATTATCCACGCTGTCGGGGCTGAAGATCCTCGTGGTCTCGTCGTAAGCGGCGCCCTCGGCCACGCCGAGCAGAGCACTGGTCCCGAAGTCGATGCTGCCGGCGAACTCGAGCCTGTCGAATGTGGTTACATATCCGGAAATCGGATTGCGTCCATTGTCATCATCCAACAGAGCATCGAAAGCGAGCGCCAGCGCCAGGGCGGCATACCTACTACCCTCGATGCCTCCGTGCTGCGGAGCCATGCGAAGACCGAGCTGACCGGGGCCGACGTCGTCATCATCGTCGGTGCCATGATCGTTCACCTGGCCGTCACCGGTCTCATCGATGCCGGCGGTCAGGCCCATGGGAACGAGCCCCTGCCCTTCGACTATAGCGCCGCCAAGAACGATGAGGCCGTCCATGTAGGCATCACCGACCTGTGGAAGCGTGGGTACGTCGATGACTCCCTTGAGATCCAGAGACCTCGAGAGGCTCATCGGAACCTGCTTGAAGTTTGCCGTCGTGGGAGGCCAGTCGCTGTCCGACTCTGGGACCTCGCCCTCGACTATGTCCAAACCCGGCTGAATTCCCGACCAGAACCGCTCGAACATCGGCAGCAATGAAGCAAGGATTGGCCCTATGTCTATATCGTCGGTGTCGCCTTCGAGGGCCGGCTCCGCGACCTCGAGCACATCCGATATCGATAGGTTGCCACCGATCATCCAGGCTGTACGCAATCCGGCCAGACCCATTGGAGCATACCACTCCTTGAAGAACTGATCGCCGATGCCGAGCACGATGCCGGAAGGCAGCGGGATCTCGTCATCGAGCAGTGTCTGGAACTGAACGTGAGTTTCAATCATCTCTCCCACCAACAGGTCCAGATCCATATCGATTAGGTTTCCTGGAATGGAAAGCCCAGCAAGGGCAACGTGAATGTTGTCCGCACTGATGTGCTCGAAATCCGAGGGTCCCAATGTGCCGCGGATGCCGCCTGCGGTGTCCGCTGGGCTCCGGGGCAGGTAGATCACCAGGTCACGCTCCTGAATACCTATGGCCGAGACATACGTGTAATCGTCACCAGCGAACACGTGCACGTCCATTGCTCCGTCGTCCAGACCGGAGAAGGAAGCAACACCTTCGATGTCGGTTTCCGCCGGGCTCGCTACATCTCCGAAGTCCAGCACCACGGTCGCATCCTCGATCGGGGACCGATCCACCTCATCGAGCACCAGCACACGGCCTTCATCAGCACCCAACTCGGCGAAGTTGAACACCGTCACCTCGCAGCTTGCACCACTGATGTTGGCGGTGATCGTGGTTGTCGACTCACTGGATCCGCCGGTCGCGATAGCTCCGCTTCTGCCCTCGTCCGCGACGGTTACCACGTCCGCGTCACCGCTCTCCCATGTAAAGGAGTCCTCGGCAACGACGTACTCACCGTTCTTCTGGGCATAAGCATGCAGTCTGGCGGTCTCCCCCTCGCGGGTGAACACGGGGTCAGGCGCAATCACGCAGCCGTCGGGAGATGCCTCACCGTCACGGCATTCACCACCTATGCAAAGGCCTTCACCATGACAGTCCTCGTGGGCGGAGCAGGCAGGCAATGGACACCGGCCTCGGTCGCAAACGCAATCACCATCACCACAGCGCTCCGGATAGAAATCTACGCAGTCGGCATGCTGCTGACAGACCAAAATGCACGTGCCTCGTCCATCATCTTGCCTATCGCATACGGCGTGGCGATTATCGGTGCTTAGCCGGAAGCAATCGCGGTCGCCCGGGCTCGCAGAGTTGTGGTTGGTGATGCAGCAGTCTTCCTCCCAGAGCTCGCACTCCACCGGAGCAGGCACACAATCACCGTACTCGTCGATGACCTCTCCCTCGGGGCATTCGTCGGCGGCTTCACCGTTTCCACATCCAGCCAGCACGAACGCCGCGGCAAATGGCAGCGCGAGCAATCCTAGGTTGCTTTTACACCTCTTAAACATCTTCCCTCCTCCGAGGCCGATTCCGGCCATTTTAGGCGTACCCTGAGTCGACCAGGGAACGGGTGAACATGTATTTTTGTCATGACGCGCGAAACGCTGTCAAGCTGGGCTTTGGCTTGCACCTCTATCGCCCCAACCGCTGAGAGCACTTCCTTCGGGTATTCCGATCTAATCGGAGCGTTTACTCGAGGGGTTCGAAACGAGCCTGGAAAAACCGCAGGTATCTAGGCTCGTACACCATCTTCAAACCTTTTGCTTCTCCGCGCTTGTCCCAAACCGCTTTGATCGCTTCGGCCGTGACGTCCATGTGAGCCTGGGTGTAGACGCGTCTAGGCAAGGTCAGACGCACGAGCTCCAAGGCGGGTTTTCTGTCAAGGCCCGTCTCTGGATCTCGCCCCGCGCTAACGGCGCCCCGCTCCATCCCCCGAACGCCGGAGTCTAGGAAGAGCTTTGCCGCGAGAGTCTGAGCCGGATAACATTCCCGCGGCATATCCGGGTAGAAGCCCAGCGCATCGAGAAAGACGGCGTGGCCGCCGGTGGGACGCACAATCGGTATGCCCCACTCTAGGAGCATGTCCGCCAGGTAACGAACCTGCCCGATTCGGCTGTGCATGTAATCATCGTTCATGCACTCCTCGATTCCAATAGCCATGGCCTCCATGTCGCGACCGGCTATGCCGCCGTAGGTATGCAAGCCCTCATAAACGACCACCATGTTCCGTAGTTCCTCGAAGAGCTCGAAGTCATTCACACAGAGCCAACCGCCTATGTTGACGAGGCCGTCCTTTTTGGAGCTCTTCCAAGCGCCGTCCGAGTAGTCGCAGAAAGCTCGAACTATCTCTGCTATGGGCCTATCCCGCCAACCAGGCTCGCGCTCCTTGATGAAATAGGCATTCTCGGCAAGCCTGGTCGCATCCAGATAAAGCTTCACTCCATGCCGGTTGCACAACTCCCGAACAGCCTTCACATTCTCCATGCTGACCGGCTGTCCACCAGCCATGTTCACCGTACCCGCCAGGCTCACGTAGGCAATATTCCCCGCACCCCGCTCCTCTATGACCCTCTCGAGCTTGGCCAGATCTATATTGCCTTTGAACGGGTGCTCGCTTTTCGGATCGTGGGCCTCATCGATTATTACGTCTATGAACGTTCCTCCCGCCAGCTCCTGATGGAGTCGCGTCGTGGTGAAGTACATGTTGCCCGGAACAACCTGTCCTTCCTTGATGGCGGCCTGGGAGATGAGGTGCTCCGCGCCTCGGCCCTGGTGGGTCGGGACGAGATAACGATAGCCGTAAAACTTCTGAACCGTCTCCTCCAAGCGGTAGTAGTTCCGACTGCCGGCGTACGCCTCGTCACCCATCATGAGCGCCGCCCACTGACGGTCGCTCATGGCGTTGGTCCCGCTGTCCGTCAGCAAGTCGATGTAAACGGCGTCGGAGCGCAGAAGGAACGTGTTGTACCCCGCCTCCTCCATTGCCCCCCTGCGACCTTCATCATCGAGCATGTCGATCGGCTCCACCATCTTGATCTTCCATGGCTCGGCCCATGATCTTCTTCCGTGCTGTTGTCCGGTGGTCTTCATGTTCGACATTTGCTCTCTCCTCGGGGGTTGGCGACGCTTGATAGTGGCTTTTGTTGCTCTAAATGCAATTAGCAAATGAGCCTAACAACATAGTCGAACTCACCCACGCAAGCTACCGTAGGTCGACATTGGTTGATTCGGCGTTCGGAAAGCGAAGCTCGGGGCAATCACTTTTGCCCGGAGGTTGCAAGTTGACCGCAAGCAGCGGCGATATCCGAACCGCGAGAACGCCTTACAACGGCCGTGAAGCCCCTCTCGGCAAGACGAGAGCGGAAGCGCTCCACTTGCTCTCCGGAAGGGCTCTTGAATGGAAGTCCGCTGCACTCATTATAGGAAATGAGGTTCACCTTCGAGGGTATGCTTCGCAGCAGATGGGCGAGCCTATCAACGTCCTCCAGGGAATCCGTAATCCCACGAATCAAGACATACTCAAAGGTAATGCGGCGACCGCGCCGCAGCGGCATCCGACGGCAAGCCTCAAGCAACACCTTAAGAGGCCAGCGCTCGTTCACGGGCATCAGACTGCTACGCACTTCGTCCGTAGTCCCCGTCAAGGAGACCGCAACCTTGACGTCTGTCTCCCTGCCCAGCCGCTCGAGAGCGGGTACCACACCGGAGGTGCTCACTGTCATGTGCCTGTGCGAGAAGTCCAGCCCATCGGAAGACAGGAGCACATCGATGGCGGCTCTTACGTTGGCATAGTTGTTCAAGGGCTCCCCCATACCCATGAACACCAGGTTCGTAATCGGTCGCGGGGAGCCGTTGCCCTCGGTTTGAAGCCAGCGGCAAGCTCGATACACCTGGTCGAGAATTTCTCCGACGGTGAGGTTTCTTACTAGGCCCATCCTGGAGGTCAGACAGAAACGGCAGCCCATATTGCAGCCCACCTGGCTCGAGATACAAAGGGTGCTCCTGTCGGGAGCCGTATCGATTTGCGGCGTCCGGCTCCTCCACTCCGGAATATGAACCGACTCCACGATGAGCCCGTCTCGAGTGCGCAATCCCAGCTTGGAAGTACCGTCGGACGACCGTTCTATGCGGTCTATCTCCAGAGTGTCGAGTCGGTATCGTTCACGCAGGCTCATGCGAAGATCCCGCGAGAGATCCGTCATCTCTTCGAATGAAGCAGCGCAGCGTTTGTGCAACCAGCGATAGATCTGCTTTGCGCGAAAAGCTCGCTCGCCCAAACCTTCGGTCATCTCCGAAGCCAACCGTTCGAGATCCAATGAGCGAAGATCGGGACTCTCCGGTGACACCGTTTTGGCATGCGAGCTCGTCATGTAGAAGAGCCTAGAAAGAACCTGGGTTCACCGTCGTCTTCAGCGCGCTCCGCCTCATCACCTGAAGAGACTCCCTCACTATTTGCGCCACCGTCGTTGGACTGTGCGGCCGGTTCGTCATCGCTATTGCCCCCGGCTGTCTTTCGTCCCTCGGGTGGGCCCCCATCACGGTCGGAACGGCGCTCACTTTCAGGTATCTCCGGCCGCCGGCTTATCTCCACCTTCAGCACTCGTTTTTCGTCGGAAGCCGAAACCAGAAAGGCGAGTCCACCGTATGAGACAAGCGAGCCTTCGGGAGGTACTCGACCGGCGGAGGCGGTAAGAAACCCCCCGATAGTCTCGTAGTCACCCTCATGCGGGAAATCGATATGAAGAACCTCCTCCAAATCACGCAGCGGCACCATGGCGTCCACAATGACCTTGCCGTCAGGAAGCACCTTCACCGGCCGCGCCTCGATGTCATGTTCGTCCTTGATGTCGCCCACGATCTCCTCGACGACATCCTCGAGAGTAACGATTCCACTCGTACCACCGAACTCGTCCACGACCACGGCCAGGTGCGTCTGCCGGCGCTGCATCTCCTTGAGGAGGCGCGATACCTTCATGACATCGGGCACGAAGAAAGCCGGTCGCAAATAACTACGCAGATCGAACTCAGCGGGCCGAACCTCGCCGCGCCCCAGAACCGCGAGGAGATCCTTCACGTAAAGAATGCCAACTACGTTGTCTATTCCTTGCTCCGTGACGGGGATGCGACTGTGCTCGAACTCGTCTATTCTGTCCATGACATCTTCGTACTTGCTTGACGCCTCGAGGCTCACAACCTGGGTGCGCGACCTCATGATCTCTCTGACCAGAAGCTCACTGAACTCGAGCACGCTTATCAGAAGCTCTCGTTTGACCCCTTTGAGAGCGCCGAATCTAGAGCCAAGATCGATAAGATAGTCGATGTCTTCGCTGGTAACCGGAGCCTTGCCCTCTGCTCCGAATCTCTTGCCCACCACATCGGTAAACCTGCTCAGCAGGTAAACGAAAGGGTACGAGAGCAGGAAAAAGGGACGAAGAATCTGAAGTATGGGGACGGCCACGCGCTCCGAATGCTCCCGCGCCAGGGTCTTCGGCGTAATTTCTCCAAATACGAGGACGACCAACGTCATCACGCCCGTGGCGATTGCGAGAGCGCCGCTACCGAAGATGGTGAGGGAGATGTTGGTTGCTAACGCCGACGCACCGATGTTTACGAGGTTATTGCCTATAAGTAGGCAGGTGAGCACCTCCTTCGGACGATGGATCCATAGCGCCAGGATGGAACCCCGCCTTCCAAGGCGGTCACGGAGTTGCCGTGCCTTCGCCTCGCCAAGGCTGGTCAACGCCGTCTCACTGCCAGCAAAGAAAAACGAGCCCACCAGCAAAGCGAGCAGCGTCCAGACTTGCCAAACGTCTATTGTGCCTATTTGTGAATCCATCGGTTGGGCGGAGCAATGCCGCCCCGCCAAGATAACAACGCTATACCGATATACACAACGCCGGCGAGGGCTTACTGCTTCCAGCCTTATCCGCCGGAACGGTCAATCAGGTCGAGAGAAGCTCACTCTCCCTAAAGAACCAGCCAATCTCGAAGCTCGCCGTGTCCGGCGCATCCGACCCATGGACCGTGTTCTCCTCGAGGGAGCTTGCATGTTCCCTGCGTAGCGTCCCCTCGTCGGCGTTCTCGGGGTTGGTCGCGCCCATGACCTCCCGCCACTTCGCGATCGCCCCTTCACGCTCGAGGACCATGAGCACCACGGGGCCGCGGGTCATGAACTTCACGAGAGAACCGAAAAAGGGCTTCTCTCGATGCACGGCATAAAAGCCCTCGGCCTCTCTTGTGGAAAGCCGCGTCATGCGCATTGCACAAACCGAAAAACCCTCTTCCTCGATGCGTGCAAGTATTCTACCTATGCGGTGCTTCTCTACTCCATCCGGCTTGATGATCGCGAGGGTACGTTCGTTGGCCACTCTTTGCTCCTTGTGTGCGTTAATTCGGGGGGGCGACTCGTGCCGAGCACAAGCGCCCTGAAAGTTGACTCGAGGTGTTCCTCCGGCTGTTCTAGCGAGACTTTCCCAGAGCCCGTCTCATTGTAGAACCCAGCTCAGCCGGTGATTCGGCCACGGTGACGCCGGCCTCTAATAAGGCCCTTATTTTTTCATCAGCGGTTCCTTTGCCTCCCGCGATGATGGCGCCGGCGTGCCCCATTCGTTTACCCGGCGGAGCCGTGCGGCCGGCTATGAATCCAGCAACCGGCTTTTTCATGTTCTCTCGAATCCAGGCAGCCGCCTTCTCTTCATCCGTGCCGCCGATCTCGCCTATCATGACAACCCCGTCGGTTTCAGGGTCATCGTTGAACATCTCGAGGATATCCGTGAAGCCGAGACCATGGATGGGGTCTCCTCCGATACCGACGGCCGTGCTCTGGCCGAGCCCCACATCGCAAAGCTGAGCCACCGCCTCGTAAGTCAAGGTGCCCGACCGAGACACGACCCCTACTCGCCCCTCCTCGTGAATATGACCGGGCATTATGCCTATCTTGCACTGCTCTGGAGTGATTACACCGGGGCAGTTCGGACCAAGAAGCAGACTCTTGGACGACCTCAGATACTCGCGGACCTTGACCATGTCCAAAACGGGAATGCCCTCGGTAATACACACCACTAGACGAACTCCAGCGGCGGCCGCCTCGAGAATGGCGTCGGCGGCGAAAGGAGCGGGAACGAATATCACCGATGCATCGGCGTCGGTAGCCGCAACCGCTTCGCTTACCGTGTCGAATATGGGAACCGTCTCCTTGAACCTCGAGCCACCTTTCCCGGGGGTAACCCCGGCAACGAGTCTTGTTCCATACTCCAGCATCTGGCCGCAGTGGAATGACCCCGCGCCGCCCGTAATGCCCTGGCATACCACCCGCGTCTTTTTGTCAACGAGAATCGCCATCAGTCTTGCTCCTTGACCGCTGAAACCACCTTGGCCGCCGCATCGGCCATGCTGTCGGCCGGCGTGATCTCGAGTGTAGACTCCGCCAATATTCTCCTTGCCCGCTCAACGTTTGTTCCCTCGAGCCGGCATACCAGCGGCACGGAGAGTCCTGTTTCTCCCGCGGCGGCCACAACCCCTTCGGCGATTACGTCGCACTTCATGATTCCGCCGAAGATGTTCACTAAAACCGCCTTTACCTTCTCGTCACCCAAGAGGATCCGGAAGGCGCCCATTACGGCTTCCTTCGAGGCTCCACCGCCGACATCCAGGAAGTTGGCCGGCTCCCCACCATGGAGCTTGATTATGTCCATCGTGGCCATGGCCAAACCGGCGCCGTTTACCATGCAGCCAATGCTTCCATCGAGCCCGATGTAGGAGAAATCATACTCAGCGGCCTGCACCTCTCTTGGATCCTCCTCGTCGAGGTCACGGAGCTTGGCTATCTCGGGTCGCCGGAAAAGCGCGTTGTCGTCGAAGCTCATCTTCGCATCCAGAGCCACGAGCTTTCCCTTGGCCGTAATGACCAGAGGGTTGACCTCTACCAGAGTAGCGTCGGTTTCGGCGAAGACCTTGGTCATGGCCGTGGCAAAGCGAATGAACTGTTTTGTGAGATCGGCGTTCAAGCCAAGACCCTTCGCCAACTCGCGAGCCTGATAAGCCCGAAGTCCAAGCCATGGATGAATCTCGGCCTTCAATATCTTCTCCGGAGTCCGCGCCGCCACCTCTTCGATCTCTACCCCGCCCTCAGTGGAGGCCATCAGCACGAGGCGCCCGCGTTCGCGATCGAGTGTGATTCCCGCGTACAGCTCACCGGCAATCTCGCATCCCGCTTCGACGAGCACTTTTCTTACGAGCTGACCTCCCGGCCCCGTCTGTGGGGTCTTGAGGCGCATGCCCAAAATCTCATCGCCGGCGCTTCGGGCCTCTTTTTTGCCATTACAGATCCTTACTCCACCGCCTTTGCCCCTGCCGCCGGCGTGAATCTGAGCCTTTACCGCGACAACTTCGCCGAGCGCCGATGCAGCCTCCTCCACCTGCGCGGGAGTTGTGGCAAGCCGGCCCTCCAGGATTGGAACACCGAACCGGCCCAGAATCTCCTTGGCCTGATACTCATGTACCTTCATGTGATTGCCTCGTTTTCATAAGGCCCAGAACCTCGAACGATACGGGGCTGGAGCCCGGATCGAACCGCCGGCATACTGTTTACCGAAAGCATTCTCGAAGCTAACGGCTCCGGCAAACGTTGCGTTGTCCTTCTAGCGACCGAGCAGGCGCGGGTCAAGCGCCTCCGCTCGCCCCATGCCGGTCCACGATTGCCGGCCGCTATCCACACAACCGCTCGCCATACCCGCGCGCGCCATTCCGCGCTCCCACACGCGGCTCGAAGAAAAGTACAAACTCGCCGGATGCCTAATTCAAACCGGCCTACTTTGCACTCCATTTCTTCCTCGCCTTCAGATTGAACCCCAAGCGATCGAAATACCTCGGGATTCCTCTACCAAGCAACTCGGACGATAGAGGGGATAGCTCAGGCGCGAACGTTCTTGACAAGGGCGGCGCAACACCTTATCCGCCAACTCATGGACCTAGAGTTTTCTTGCAAGAATTGTGGTGGCAGCGTTGAGTCGGAGATCGCCGATCTAGCCGACGAGCCAAACATTGTTTGTCCTGATTGCGGCGAAGAAGCCGACCCGACGCAAGTGGCCGATGTGGCCGGCGCGGCGGAAGAGCTACTGGCGACGGCGAGCCGGCTTCGAGGCTTCCATGTCCGACTGGATCTTGACAGCGCCGAGGACCGGCCCCAGGTCTATGACACCATAGACGAAGCGGACGACGAGGAAGAGGAAGATCTGGACGAGGACGAGTTCTAGGCACCCTCCTTCTCGTTACTTCCAGCTAAGATCTACCATTTTTCGGCGAGATCGCCGACAAGTGGAATCTTCCACCTTTCGCCGCCAAAGGCCTTTACCAGAGCGATTACCCACAGCGCCATTAGGCCCAGTGGAACGATCAGCCAGATCAGAGTGCTCAACAGGGCCCCTAGGTACGGAATGAAGGCGAGCACGACACTGACGATAATCAAGGCAATGAACAGGGCCACTGACGCAACGAGGTAGGTAAGCCCTTGCTTTGCATGCCACCGGACGAAGTCGTTGTCCTTTACCGTCAGGTAGGGAATCAGGGCGAAGATACCGAAGTAAGCGAGAAAGATCATGACCGGATCCTGCTTCATGGTACCCGGCTGAGTGTTCGCTGGGGGAGTGTCCGCGGGCCTTCCGGTTGCCGGCTCCCGCGTTTCGTTGGTTTCCTTAGTCGAATCGTCCATTTCGCTGCTCCTCGAGCATGGATAAACGTTATTTGATGATCCCAATCAAGAGTGAGGCGGGAAGCTACGGTCATTTGGACACATTGGTCAAGGCCTCAAGAGTTACCCAAGCCGTTGAACAGCCTTGACCTGCGGGCACGTAGCAGGTCATCTTTGAAACAGAAGAGCCTCACGTTCCGGCCCCGTCATGAACTCACAGCCAGCAGCTATTCGTACCGGTCAGACCCCACCTTGGTATTCCGCTCGGTTGCCGCGGCGAACTACCGCACCACTAGAGAATCATCTAAACCGAGTTCTCGGGCGGGCGGGTATCGTCGTCTTTCTGGCTGTCGTCCACCTTTCGGCTATCAGCGCTGACGAAAACGGAGCGCCAAGCGAAGGGTCGAAAGACAGAAGCGAGGAAGAGAGCGTTGAGATCAAGGCTTATCCCGACGAAGCCTTTCGAGCCACCGCCCTGCTCTTTTTCCAGGCACTCATCGCCGGAGTTCCCGAAGCCGTCGCGGAGGTATCGGCGTTTCCGTTCAACCTCGATGGGCTAATCGTGGATACCCGGTCCGAGCTCACTCGACGACTTCGCGAGGCTTTCCGACAAACCGACCTCTCGCGCTCGAGCTTCTATGGAGTCCGTGCTTTTCCCGCCGAGAAGATAATCGAGAAGTACGGACCTCCCCCCGAAAGAATGGGAGATATCGACCTCGACGATGCCTGGATCGTGGTGGCGAATCTCGGCGGACACGGCTACGCAGCTGTGTTCCGAGAAGAGGGCGGCGTCTGGAGAGCAGTGGCCTACTCCGAGTAAGCCCTTCAGTTCAGCTTGGATACGAAGCTCTCTATTCGATCAATGCCTTCGTCTATTCGCTCCATCGAGGTCGCAAATGATAGGCGAACGAATCCTTCAGCGCCGAAGGGAGCCCCATCCACCACGGCAACCGCTTGCTCCTCGATGAGTAAACGAGCGATGTCTCCGCTGCTGGCAATGACCCGGTCATTGCCGTAGCTTCTACCAAGCAGCCCTCTGACATCGGGCAAAGCATAGAATGCCCCGGAAGGCGCTCGACAGGAGATACCTTCCAAGGCTTCGAGCCTCGAAACCATGTGATCCCGTCGCCTCGAAAACTCGGCGACCATTTCATCGACCACACTTTGGTCTCCCTCCAGGGCCGCAACAGCTCCAGCCTGCGCGAACGTGGTGGCTCCACTGGTCGATTGCCCAAGTATCAGCTTCATGGGATCCAAGAGATGACCCGGCCCAACGGCCCAGCCCACACGCCAGCCGGTCATTGCGAAAGCCTTGGAGACTCCATCGACAATGACTATGCGGTGGCGAAGATCAGGCGCCGCCATCGCCAGATTCTCGAAGCTGCCTCCGTCGAACAAGATCCTGGAGTAGATGTCGTCGGTAACCACGACTACTTTCGGATAACACCTGAGCAAGTCTGCCAAGCCTTCGAGAGTCCTCCTGGGGTAGACTGCGCCCGCCGGATTGCTTGGTGTGTTGAGCATTATGAGCCGAGTGTTCTCGTTCAGTGATGCCTCGATCCGGTCCAATCTCGGCACGAAACCATCCTCGAAGTCCGAGGGAACCATTACCGGCTCCGCCCCTGCCAGACGGACTACCTCGGGATAGCTTACCCAGTACGGCGCCAGGATCACGGCTTCATCACCTTCCTCCAGCACTGCCTGGCAAAGGTTGTATATCGCTTGCTTGGCACCCACGGTCACCAGCACCTGATCGGCGGAGTAAAGCAGCCCGTGGTCCTCCTCCATCCGCCGGACTACCGCCTGGCGGAGCTCCGGCAAACCTGCCAGCGGCGGATATCGAGTGGCGCCCGCCTCCAGAGCCTCGGCTGCCGCCTTTCGAACGTGACGGGGCGTATCGAAATCGGGCTCGCCGGTGGCGAATGTGACCACGTCGATACCGCGGCCTACCAGCTCTCGAGCCTTCGCGGCGACCTCCAAGGTGGCCGAAGGCTCCGCTGATCCTACTCGATGAGACAATCTTATCATTTCGCCTTTCCTTGGCCGTACTTGTGCCTGAGCCGCTCTTGAACCGTGGACGGCACCAGGCAGGATACGTCCCCTCCAAACATGGCTACTTCCCTGACAAACTGACTCGAGATGTAGAAATGCTCCTCGCCCGTCATCAAGAACACGCTATCGAAGCTGGGATCGAGCTTTCGGTTCATGTTCGCCATTTGAAACTCGTACTCGAAATCGGAGACGGCGCGAAGGCCGCGCAAGACCGTGTGAGTTCCACGATGCTTACAGTAGTCGACGAGCAAACCTTCGAAGGCGTCTATTTCGACACGAGGTCGTTCTTTCAACGTCCCACGCAATATTTCCAGTCTTTCCTCGACAGTGAAAAGCGGTCTTTTAGCGCTGTTCCTAGCTACCGCCACGATCAAGCGATCGAACAAGCGCAGCCCGCGATCAACTATGGCCAAGTGACCGTTAGTGACCGGATCGAAAGAGCCGGGGTAGATTGCGTGCCTCATTCTCAGTCCTCTTCATATCGAAAAAATGAGAGCATGGTGTCTCCAAACCGCCGGCTATCGATCGCGGCAAGGGCAACCAGCTCGGATGGTGTATCCTCTCGGCGGTCGTGTTCTAGCACGACACGGGCACCGGGTTCGAGAAGACGGGAACCCAGCTCGTCGATTCCCCCCAACAAGTCGGAAAGGCCCCGTCGATATGGCGGATCAGCAAGCACGAGATGAAACGGCCCATGCGCCGCCCACCGCTCCAAGGCAAGTGCGTCACCATGTTCCACCATGGCTTTGGGTGCAAAACCGAGATGTTCGATGTTTCGCCGCAGGGTTCTGGTCACGTTTCGACTGCTTTCGACGAAAACGCATCTCGACGCGCCTCTAGACAGGGCTTCCAGTCCTAGAGACCCGCTCCCCGCGAATAGATCGAGCACGACCCAACCATCACATCTTTGCCCTAGAACATCGAAAAGAGTCTTTCGCACTCTGCCGGATGTAGGACGAGTCCCCAAGCCGCGCGGCGCTCTAATAAGGCGTCCCTTCGCTGTCCCGCCAATGACTCGCATCCTTCGATCCTCATTGTTCCCCTCGGCGCACGTCCTACTTGAAGACAGGCTCTCTTTTATCCACGACTATTCCCGAATCAACCCCGTCATCTCGGTTCTCGACGCATATGACACCGACGTGCCGGTAGCCGTCGGTTTCTATTTGTACCGTGGTGTGGCCGATAGAGAACTCGTGCAAGAGACACTCCTTGATTCTCGTCAAAATCTCGTCACTCTCTCTTATGCGATCCGACGATACCACCACATGTGTAGAGAGGGCATACATGCCGCTCGTAATCGTCCAAATATGGAGATCGTGAACATCCCTCACACCGTCGATCTCGTTGATTGCACGTTGTACTTCTCCATGGTCGATGTGACTCGGAGTAGCCTCGAGGAGAACGTCTACCGCCTCCCAGACCAATCTGCCGGCTCCCAGCACGATAACCATGGAGATAAAGAGCGAGAGCAGCGGATCGATCACGAACAAGCCCGTGAAGTGAATGATGACTCCGCCCACTAGAATCGCGGTCGACGATAAGGCGTCGGACAAAATGTGGAGAAAGGCTCCCCTGACATTGAGGCTACCGTGGCGATCACGGTGGAGAAACCAGAGACCGGCCAAGTTCGCGACGAGGCCCACTCCGGCCACAATCATCATGATGGAGGAGTGAATCTCAGGCACATCGCGAAGACGGAGCACGGCCTCCCGCACTATGACGCCCGCCACGACCATGAGTGCGACCCCGTTCGCCAAAGCCGCCAGGATCTCCAACCGATGCCACCCATACGTCTTTTTCGAGCAATGGGGCCTGGCTGCCAACCTGATTGCAAGCAGAGCCAACCCGAGGGATGAAACATCGGTTAGCATGTGGCCCGCATCGGACAGCAGGGCCAGGGATCCGGAGATCATTCCACCGGCTGCCACCACCACCAAAACCGTGGTGGTCAGCATGAGCGCGCGAAAGAGGTTTCGCCTCTCGCTGCGACGATGGTCCCCTCCTCGCGGTTGGCGCCAGGAAGCGGGGTTTTTGTCTTTCTTGCAATGCATACTCACCTTTGACTCCAAGATCGGTCTTTCATTGCAAGGCAACCCCTCGTACCACACCATGGGGAATCAAACAGTGCTAGTATTACGGGGATCATGAAGATGGCGATGTTGGACCACGAGAGATACGAGAGCCTGCACTCCATCATCATGCTGAAGGACGTCATCAGAAAATGGTGGGGCCTCGAGCTTGCCTTTGCTGACCGGACCGGTCATGTGGTCGACCACTCCGCGGGAAGAATCATTCCGCCAAACAACGACTTCTGCCGTCTTTCACTATTCTCTAGAAAAGGATTCAAGCGTTGCCAAGAATCCTTGAAGGTGCTGGGTAGGAAGTTTCAGGCAAGTAAGAAGCCCAGAAGGTGTCTGTTTCATGACTGCCATCTAGGCTTCACCGCTGTCGGGGGCCCTATCGTGGTAGGGGGGAAGTACAAGGGGTTCATCTTCGTCGATGGATTCGCAAGGGAAAGACCCACCCCTGGGCAGGAAGAGCAGCTCAAGAAGCGAACTCGCACCCTAAACCCGGCGGCCACCGACCTAGACCGTGCCATCCAACGTCTGCCGGTGCTCTCGTCCGAGGAGGTGGAGAAGCTGCGCGATCTGCTCGAGTTCGGAGCTGATGAACTCTCAGCTTTCGAAACCGAGATCCATTCGGGAGAAATTAGCTCGACGGGAGCCGGACAAAGCCCGGACCGGTATCGCATCGATGCAATCGTGGGTGAGAGCGAGTCAATCCGGCGTGTTCGACATCTCGTCGAAAAAGTGAGCGCCTTTGAAACCCCTCTTCTACTCCAAGGGGAAAACGGCACCGGCAAGGAGTTCGTCGCCCGGGTCATACACCACCAAAGCTCCCGTCGAAACAAGGTCTTCTTGGTACAGGACTGCTCCGTACTCGAGGGTGAAGAGTTCGAAAGAGCTTTCTTCGGAGCTGCCGCAAAGGCTTCTCGGGATGATTTTCATTCCGAGTTGGAGGGCATTGTCGGCGCCGCCGACTCTGGAACGCTTTTTCTTGATGAGGTTGGGGATCTGTGCCCGCGGGCCCAGGCCAAGGTGTTGAATTTCTTGATCGATGGAACCTATTTGCCCGTTGGCGGCACCACGGTTCGAAGCGTGGATGTCCGGATAATCGCGGCAAGCCGGCGGAGCTTGCTCGAATTGGTTCGCCAGGGGAAGTTCAGGGAAGACTTGTACTATCGCATCGCGGTAATCGAGATCGGTCTTCCTCCTCTTCGTGAACGAAGACAAGACATTCCGCTGCTGGTACAGAGCTTCTTTCGGAAAAACTCTCCAAGCGGCCATCCACAGACCCTCGGCGCCACCAAGATGGAGCAGCTCATCGAGCATCACTGGCCTGGAAATATACGAGAGCTGGAGCACCAACTGGAACGCCTCATCGTCTTGGGCGCCGAAACCTCGATCCCGGATAAAGGCCTGTCGATACAAGCCCCGCCGGCGAACGAGGCGAATCAAAGCTCCTTGACCTCATCCAAGTTTGCGGGGACTCTCAAGAAAGCGACAGAGAACCTAGAAAGGGAGATGATCCACCAATCTCTCATGCGATACCGATGGAACAAGTCCCGCGTAGCCAGAGAGCTGGGCATGAGTAGGAGCAACCTCATAGCCAAGTGCGAGAAATACGGGCTCGTTCAACCCAACGTTGCTCTCAGGGCAACGAGCGACAAGGGGTAATAATGGAAATGAAAATGAGGCAATATACTGAAGGCTGGTGTCCCGCCAGCGATGGAACCAACATCTTCTTCTCCGTTGCCGGCCCCGGGCATACCACTCATGAGCCCGACATCGTCCTTTGCGACGGCGTGGGATGCGACGGCTTCGTTTGGAAGTATTTGGCTCCGACCTTCGCCACCAAACATAGAGTCATCCGCTCTCACTATCGCGGGCACGGTCGTTCCGCCGCACCCTCGGACCTCACCAGGCTAGGCATGAATGATCTAGTGGATGACTTGTCGGCGGTAATGACCCATGTGGGAGTGAATCGGCCGGCTGTGCTCATAGGGCACAGCATGGGAGTTCAGGTCATCCTGGAGATGCATCGCCGCATGCCCGACCGCGTGGCCGCCTTGATCCCCACCTGCGGATCCTACGGCGATCCGCTCGCCACGTTTCACGACGGCGACTACTTGAAGAGGACTTTCCCTTACTTGTACCGCTTGCTGACGGGGTTTCCGGAAGCAGCAATGCGGCTTTGGAGAGCCCTCCTACCCTCTCCAGTGGCCTACTGGACGGCTCTCCTCGCCGGAGAGGTGAACCGCTCTCTGATTCGTCTCGAGGACCTACAGCCGTACTTCGAGCACCTGTCAAGGATGGACGCCGAGGTCTTTGTCCGCATGCTGCACTTGGTCTCCGACCACAGCGCTCGCGATCACCTTACCGACGTAGATGTTCCAACGCTGATCATCGGCGCGGAGAATGACACCTTCACTCCCTCCTGGCTGTCTCACGAGATGGCGGATCTCATCCCGAACGCGGACCTCCTAATGGTGCCGAAAGGATCGCACGCAGCCCCCATTGAACAACCGGATCTGTTGGCCCTGCGAGTGGAAAAGTTCTTGGCTGAACGGATCGGATGCTACTCCTCCCCGGAAAGCCGGCCCCGGAACACCGCGGAAGCGGGCATGCCCCGCGGAAAATCCGGACCATCCCCGGTGAAAAGCGCCAGCAAGACGAAGCGTCCGCCCAAGGAAGGCCGGACTGGAGCGGCCAAGCAAGCGGGGTCTAGGAAGACCAAAAGAGGAGCCGGAGAAGCCAAGAAGAAGCGCGGGGCCGTCAAGAAGGCTGGGCCTCGGGGGTAACCTTCCCAGCGGGCGCCGGACGAGCGACTAGCACGGGTTGTCGCGGAATCGGCCTGGCAAGAGGGGACCGGCGATTTCGACTAGGCGGAGCTGGAAGCCGTCCCGCATCATCCAGCACCAGTGCCGTAAACGCCGTCCAAGCGACCAGAGCCACCAGAGCTAGGGACAAGAGGCGAAGCAGCCACCCCGCCGTCCTTGCCGCGAGCGCCCATCCCGAAAAAGCAGCGTCGGTGGGCAAAAAACCGGCCGGCATGGTAGCTCCTGTAACGGAGAGCCCGACAGCAATGTGCACTATGAGCACCACCACGGCTATCACCAACACGTAGCCGAGCCTCCTTCCGGCCACGGCCACCGCCTCCCATAGGCCGACCGCCGGTCCGTCTCCCATCACTAGAACCCGGATCAGCGTTAGACGAGCCAGTATCTCGAACAACAACGCCGAGAAGACCAGCACCGTCAGAGCTACAGCGAGGGCCGAGGCACCAAGGACCGCGCCGCCGCCTCCACCTATCCCCGCCGAGTACAAGACGCTCGCGGACCACAGTAGCCCAGCCGTCCACGCCCCCCAGAGCAAGCCCGTCGCCAGAACGAGAGCACCGGCTCCGATCCCGCCGGGAAACCTCCGCAAAGCGGAGTCCATGAATTGGCCTGGCAGAGCTCGTCCGGCCAAATCAGCCGAAAATACCCCCAAAGCACCCGACAAATAGAACAAGCGAAGAACTCCCGAAAGTAGACCTCCCGCAAGAGCCAGGCCGACCACCGGCAGAACAAACTGTCCCGAGGATAGATAAGCGAGCACGGCGTCGCTTAGCACCCCCACATCGAGGGCCAACAATCCAATAGGCAAGGCCCGAAGAAAAGCTCTCGAAAGCAGAAGAAGCGCCAAGGCGATGGGCAGAAACGTGGCGACAGCGGACAGCACCTCCAGCCCGCCGTAGAGCAGAAAGAGCCCGGGCCTGCCAAGCACGACTCTCAAGCCTTGTGCCAGGTGATGGTGTGGTCCGGACATACGAACTGTCTACTCCATAAGCTCGGCTTCGCTCTAGATCGCCGGGGCGATTTTCGACGAGGCAGGCCGACGAATCGCGCCAAACACCTCCCTGATCGTCGGGTCGACTTCTTCGAGGAGCCGGGACCTCGTTCCAGCTCTCCCCGCTCCTCCGGTCGGCAACCCGACGGTATTCAGGATCTTGACAGCTAACCGTTCGTTCAGTACGGTTCCTGTGTTCAGTTCCCAACGACAACCCCTCGGACGGAGACATTTATGATCGCGACAAAGACTCGAGGTGATTTGACCAAGCGACAGCACGAGATCTTGCTTTTCATTTTCAGAAGCATCGAGAGGCAGGGGTTTCCTCCGACTTTGCGCGAGATTGGGGCCGAGTTCGCGATCAAATCGACCAACGGCGTGAATGACCACATCAAGGCGCTGGTCAGAAAAGGATACATCGAAAGGATGGGCAAGATGTCCAGGGCGATCATCCCGACCCAGAAAGCAAGGAACCTGACGAAAACCACTGGGCCGGCCGAAGTCCTTCCCGCCCTTCTCCCGAAATCGGAACTGCTTCAGATTCCCCTTCTTGGGCGGGTCGCGGCGGGAGAGCCGATCCTGGCCGAGGAAACCGCCTCCGACAGCGTTTACGTGGACAGCTTTCTTATCGGGGGGACCAGCAAAAGGGTGTTCGCGCTACGGGTCTCCGGCGACTCCATGATCGACGCGGGCATTCTCGACGGTGACTACATATTCGTGAAGAAGCAACTAAACGCGGAGCGCGGCCAAATAGTGGTGGTCATGATCGAGGGCGAGGCGACCTTGAAGCGTTACTACCCCGAAGGCGACCGCATACGCCTTCAGCCGGAAAACAAGGCCCTAAATCCCATTTACGTTCACGAATCAGAGTTTAGGAGCACCCAGATCCTGGGCGTCGTGTGCGGCGTCTACCGAAAGGTCTGAATCAACGGTCCCGATCCAACCTGTTTCCGCACCATTCGCGGTCTTTTGGGGGGAGCTCTTCATCACCTAGGCGCCGGCAGATATCGCCGACCTCCGCGGTCTCTCCCAGGGCTTCGAGTTGCCTGGCAAGCCCAAGCCACAGCGAAGGGTCTTCATCGTTCTCACCAAGCAGCAGCCTGTAGAGCTCCGAGCTACGGCGAGCGTCGCCGACATCCGCCAAAAGCTCCGTCACGGCTCTTATGGTGTACGGGTCGTCTCCCCCTAGACCTGCAAGAGCTTGCTCCGCGGCCTCCACAGCCGCCTTGCTCCTCCCCGCCTCGAGCTCCAACCGGGCCAGGCCCTCCCACGCCCGGGGGCTCTTCGGTTCTATCTTCAAGGCCCTCTCGTAGGCCTCGCGCGCCGATGCCTCGTTTCCCAGCCGGGAGTAGACCGTTCCCAGCAGAATAGTCGCGACCACGTCATCGGGGTGGACACGCGTAACGGCTTCATACGCCTTTGCCGCGGCAGCAAGATCCTCCATCCGAACGCGCGCTTCCGCCAAGCCGAACCACGCATCGGTATCATCCGGGGTGAGCTCGAGGCCTTTCTCGAAGCTTTGTGCCGCCTCGGAGTGATCGCCAGCCGCCGCCGACGCCTTTGCGGACCGGATAAGGGGTCGAGCTGCTTCCTCCGGTGGGGTGAGCCTTGCCGCCTTTGCGAAAAAATCAGCGGCCGCGGCCTCGTCACCAAGCTGCTCATGGGCTTCAGCCTTGAATAGGTGCGGCGCCGGCGACTCCGGCATGAGGCGCGCGGCCTTTCGGTAAGAGATCAAGGCTTCGTCGAAGCGTCCCTGCAGGCGAAGAGCGTGTCCCAACCCCATGTGAGAAAGGTATTTCTCCGGCTCGAGCTCGATGGCTCGGCGGAAACAGCTCTCGGCCTGCTTGGGCCTCTGCACTCCTATGTAAGCATCGCCCAGCGCGTGATGGGCCTCGGTTCGTTCGGGGTTAGCTTCAAGCGACGCCTTCAATGACACCGTGGCGTCACCGAACCTCCCCTCTCGAATGTGTTCCAGACCAGTGAGGTAATGAGCCAAATCCTCCTGCTCGGCCTCCGTCGCCGGCCTTCCAGGACAACCGGTCAACACAAACGCGAGAAGGAACACGAGCTTTCGAGACATCCTCGTTCCTCCCGCTCCACGACGGCCACATCCGTGAAAACGATCTCGAAGCCACGAAAGACGAGCAACCCGAGCAAACATGTGACCAGGCTAGCACGCCGTCAAAGGATGAAAAAGCGCCCAGTCCACCGACATGGTGGACTGGGCTCCGGGCCCCCGGCCTCGCAGGGCAGATATTTAGGGCCGAAGGCTCGATAAAGTTTGATTACATAGCCAGCGGAAGCTGGATCACGGCGGAGGTCCTTCCTTTCATGGAACTCACCGCGATCGAGCCTCCGGCTTGCTCGGTGAGGTACTTGCTGACGCTAAGGCCCAGCCCTTCGGCGGAAGAAGTCCGCTCGAAACTGAAGCCCGGCTCGAATAGGCGCTCGGCAAGGTGCGATGGAAAGCCCGGGCCGTGATCATGGACGGCTAGGCTGACCGTGTCGAAGTCACGCCTACGAGCTTCGACTAGAACCCGGCATAGACAGTCGCGGTCGGTTTCGGCGGCCTCCATGGAGTTGAGCATCAAGTTGACCAGGATCTGCACCAGGTCACCCATCTCCATGGCAACGGGCGGAAAGCTGGGAACGTCGAGAGAGAACACCGCACCGTTACCTTCATCCAGTCTAGTCAAAAGCCCGGCGCACCGCGCGGCATCCTCGATATGGGACACGGGTTCTCCCGGAAGAAAAGCCGTCCTGCCGTACTCCCCAAGCTTGGCCGCGACCTTCAGCAATCGGTCGAGAACTCCTTGGCAGCGTTCGCCGGCGCTTCGCAGATCCGTGATGAAACCGCGGTCGGCCTCGGAAACGCATTCCACCTCCGTCCCCTGAAAGCCGGAGGTGCTTTCCGCGCCGTTCACGCCCCTAAGCAAGCTTTTCTGGATACTCAGCAAAAGAGGGCTTGCCTCCCCGGAAATGCCTCTTGCCATCCTTTCCACTTCGCGAAGGCGACGCCTTCGAACCGATTCCATGTCAAGGTCGGCGGCAATCTCTACTCTGCTCACGCAGTCATTGAGACAAATCGCACTCATGCCGATCTCCCGACGGACGACGCGACGTTGGTGGCCCCAATCAAACGCCTGCTGGCCCAAGTCGCATGAAGACAAGCCTCGGCGGCTTCTTCGACGCTGGACAAGGTAGGCCCATCCAAAACAGCTCGGTCCCGGGAGTCGAAACAGATCTCGACCGAGTATCGGCAAGCAGGTGAGCCTCCCGGCTCCTCGCGGAAGTTTAGAAACACCTTCCGTTCGTCCAGCACGACGACCTTGACCTTTACAATTCGCCTTTGCATGCCTAGTCCGAGTGATTGTCTTCTGCCATTTTCATGCCAAGAGGTTCATTCACCGTCACAAGGTGAGCCTTCGGGCTAGCGCGTGAGCCGTGTTACGTAAAGGCGCGTAAAAACCTTGTTTTTAGAGGAAATACAGATCTTCCGGACCTTCGGGGGCTCCGAACCAACCTTCTCGGAAAAGGTCGGGCAGCCGGCTTTACGCCGCCCGAAATCACCCGGGGATTACTGCAAACCGTGGTCGGGCTCGGTTTGGAGCCCGTCAGCTAACGACCCGCCAATAGGGCCGCCCAGTAAGGGGCAAGTGCCCCCCAAAGAAAGGCTCTTTTTTGAGCCACCGCGATATTTTCCTCAAAATTGGCGGCTGAGACGAACTCCTGCTCTTTCTTGGCGGTAGCTGGGCTCTAATTGGAGCCACCGGAAGCTGGCACAAGACCTGCTCTTGGCTTCGGGGACCGCGAGGGCCCCCAATGCAACTGACCCGTTTCCACGTGCTAGTAGAGGACTTCCCAAGAGAGGGAGAGCATGTCCTTTACAACACGCTCTCCGACCAACAAGTCGGGCTCGATGAATCGGCGCTGGCATGGATTCGGACTCTTTCGGGCTCGAGCTCTGAAGGCACCTCCCCAATCGAAAAAGAGGAAATTGATTGGCTGCGAGCCGAGCGGTTCCTGGTGGAGGACGAGCTGGAGGACGACGCGGGCTTTGCGAAGTTCATGCGCGGAACGAGGGATGGCGACGGCACGCTCCTGCTCACGCTGATGGTCTCCAGAACCTGCAACATGGCCTGCCCCTACTGTTTTGAGGGAACGGGCCCGGTGGGACCGGGAATCGGCCGCCGCGTCGAAGCCGGAATCCACGAGTGGGTAAAGAGGTACATGGACCGCCATGGTCTGGAAAGGCTCTTCGTCCAGTACTTCGGAGGAGAGCCGCTGCTTCGCAAGAGATTCATCCTCCGCACCGCCGGAAGGTTCGCGGAGGACATGGAGAGCAGCGGAAGGGACTTCGGCTGCTCGATAATTACAAACGGCCTGCTTCTCGACCGCTCCTTCGCGGAGCGCATGGTCGCCCTGGGGCTAAAGAACGTGAAGGTCACCTTGGACGGCGACCAAGATGTTCACGACCGGTGGCGCGTACGCCGCAACGGGTCGGGCACGTTCGACAAGATACTTGGAAATCTCAAAGAGGTGGCGGGAGTGGTGCCCTTGAGGGTCGGCGCGAACGTGCGGCCGGGCCATGAGCTCGAGTACGAGGATCTCATAGACCGGCTCGATTGCGAGGGGCTGGCGCCGGCTGTCGCCGAACTCTACTTCAAGCCCGTGCTCGACGCCGGAGGGGCTCCATCATCCGGCCGAAGCTTCTCGGACGCAAACCTCGGGGCCTTGCTCCAGCTGAATAAGCAAGCCCGGCGGAGCGGCATGGGACAACCGGCCGGCTTCCCCCTGGGCCCCTGTGGTCTTCACATGGCTCACTACCTCTCGGTCGACCACGACGGCAAGATCTACAAGTGCGAAGCCACGATGGACGACCCGAGGATGGCCGTCGGAAGCATCGACGCGGAGGTAATCGATCCGCTCGGCGTCCCGCAAATCGCCGCCGTCGACCCCGCCGCCGAGTGCGGCGACTGCGCTTACCTGCCGGCCTGCGCTGGTGGGTGCAGGGCCGTTACCTGGGGCCATGAAGGGCTCCTGGGCGTCAACTGCGAGCGGGCGTTCTTCGAGACCGTTGGAACAGAGAACATCAAGCAGCGATATCTGGACGAGCACTACGGAGGCAGCATGCCTTCGAAAGCAGCGGCCTGAAGG